>NZ_JBFAUM010000003.1:0-615086 GCF_040679195.1 Actinoallomurus sp. NPDC052308
CCCAGCTAGACGACTGGGTTGATAGGCCGGAGATGGAAGCACCGTGAGGTGTGGAGTTGACCGGTACTAATAGGCCGAGTGGCTTGACACACACTCTTATTGTTCGCGTTCACTATGCGGTTCCCGGGACACGGCCGGGAACACTGACCCCGAGACCGGTCTCATTTGATCGTTTCGGTGGTTATGGCGAAGGGGAAACACCCGGTCCCATTCCGAACCCGGTAGTTAAGCCCTTCAGCGCCGATGGTACTGCACTGGAGACGGTGTGGGAGAGTAGGACGCCGCCGGACACTTACATAGATCAGGAAAGCCCGCCAGGTTTCTGGCGGGCTTTCCTGCGTTTAGCGGCCGGTCGGGCCGTCCCGATCGCTCGGAAGAAGCACGGCCTTCAGCAGGCCGCGCAGCGCCGTGTGGTCCGGCTGGTGGCGAAGCGGGAAGTACTGGGCGGACACCAGGTCGAATGCGCCGGCTGGAGGGGGCGTGACGGTCACGTCGGCTCAAGCCGATGCCACACGGCCGGTGACGTCCGTGGCCGCGGTGGCGGCGCGTTCCAGACTGGTCCGGAATACGCCTCGTCCTCGGTGACCACGACCTGGTCCTCACGGCCGGCGAGGTCGCCGAGTCCGACACCCACCTCCCGCACCGGTTCGGCAACGCCGACGCGCGGCCGGTGGAGTTCCTGAGCATCCTCGGTCCCCGGGGGGAACGGGTCCACATCAGAGCCCGCTACCGGCCCGCCAGACCCCCTGGGACGCCTGCGCCGTGAAGATGCGCCGTCTCGGACGGGGAGATCCCGCCCAGGACGGCTCCGACCGGCTCAGGGGTGGGGACGGAGGGTGTCGATCGCCGTGCGCAGCTCCTCGACGCGCTGTTCGAGCGCGGCGACCGCCTTGGCGGCCTCCTCGTCCTGCGCCGCCCACTGGGTGAGCGCGCCGACCTGCTCCTCGACCGCGGCGACGCGCCGGCCGAGCTCGGCCGTGAACTCTTCCGAGGGCGCCGCCGCGAACTGCGTGCGCAGCAGCTCCGACTGCTCACGGAGCTGCTGGTTCTTCCGGTACAGCTCGACGAAGACCGAGACCTTCGTGCGCAGCACCCAGGGGTCGAACGGCTTGGAGATGTAGTCCACGGCGCCGGCGGCGTATCCCCGGAAGGCGTAGTCCGGATCGGCGTCCGCGGCGGTCAGGAAGATGATCGGCACTTCGCGGGTCTTCCGGCGCCGTTTGATCGCGCGGGCGATCTCGAAGCCGTCCATCCCGGGCATGACGATATCGAGAAGGATCACCGCGAAGTCGTTCGTCAGCAAGGCTCGCAGAGCCTCTTCCCCCGAACGCGCGCGGATCATGTTCTGGTCCAGTGAACTGAGGATCGCCTCCAGTGCTACGAGGTTCTCCTCACGGTCATCGACCAGAAGAATGTTCGCCTTCTCGGCCACAGTCAGCCCTCCATCACGTGCGTGGCCGGTTGAGCCACGCCCTCATGATGTCAAGAAGGTGGTCGGCGTCGACAGGCTTGGGTACGTAGTCCGACGCACCGGACTCGATGCTCTTCTCCCGGTCGCCCTTCATGGCCTTGGCCGTCAGGGCGATGATCGGCAGGTCGGCGAACTGCGGCATCCGCCGGATGGCCTCCGTCGTGGCGTAGCCGTCCAGCTCCGGCATCATCACGTCCATGAGGACGAGATCGACGTCCTCGTTGCGGTCGAGCGTGTCGATGCCCTCCCGGCCGTTCTCGGCGTACAGGACCTCGATGCCGTACTGCTCCAGCACGCAGGTCAACGCGAAGATGTTGCGGACGTCGTCGTCGACGATGAGGATCTTGCGGCCGGTCAGCACCTCGTCGTCGATGGGCGAGGACTCGTACTCCTCGTCCTGCTCGAGGACCTCGAACGACGGCGCCTCGACGGGCGGGGGCGGCAGCGGCCGCCGCCGTTCCTTGCGTACGGGCGCGGCCGTGTCGGCGGCGTTCTCGAGGTAGCGGGCCGGCAGGTAGAAGGTGAACGTACTGCCCTCACCCGGGCGGCTGGCGACGTGGATCTCCCCGCCGAGCAGCTGGGCGATGTCGCGGCTGATGGACAGGCCCAGGCCGGTCCCGCCGTACCGGCGGCTCGTCGTGCCGTCGGCCTGCTGGAACGCCTCGAAGATGGCCCGCAGGTTGTGCTCGTCGATGCCGATGCCCGTGTCGCTGACGGCGAACCCGATGACCTCGGGGGCGCGGGCGAGGACCGGGTCGATGAACTCCACCCCGTTCGCCCGCCGGATGGTCAGCCGCACCTCGCCGGTGGCGGTGAACTTCACCGCGTTCGACAACAGGTTCCGCAGCACCTGCTGGATCCGCTGCTCGTCGGTGTAGAGGTGCTCGGGCAGGCCGGGCTCGGCGTACACGTCGAAGCTGAGGCCCTTGTCGGCGGCCAGCGGCCGGAAGTTCGCGTCGACGAAGTCGACGAGCTCGCCGAGCGACACCCGCTGCGGGACCAGCTCCATCTTGCCCGCCTCGACCTTCGACAGGTCGAGGATGTCGTTGATGAGGCGCAGCAGGTCGCTGCCCGACTCGTGAATCGTCTTGATCAGCTCGACCTGCTTGGGCGTCAGGTTCTTGTCCGGGTTGCCGGCCAGGAGCTTGGCGAGCACGAGCAGGCTGTTGAGCGGAGTGCGCAGCTCGTGCGACATGTTCGTCAGGAACTCGGACTTGTACCGCGAGGACTGGGCGAGCTGTTCGGCGCGCTCCTCGAGCGTGCGGCGGGCCTGCTCGATCTGGAAGTTCTGCATCTCGATCGCGCGGTTCTGCTTCGCCAGCAGCGCCGCCTTCTCTTCCAGCTCGGCGTTGGAGCGCTGCAGCTCCTCCTGCTGGCGCTGCAGCTCGCTGGAACGGTCCTGTAGCTCCGCCGTGAGCCGCTGGGACTCGCCCAGCAGCGCCTCCGTACGGGAGTTTGCCGTGATCGTGTTGATCGTGACGCCGATCGTCTCCACGAACTGGTCGAAGAACGCCAGGTGCACCTCGCTGAACGGGCTGAACGAGGCCAGCTCGATCGCACCGAGGACGCGGCTCTCGAACAGGATCGGCAGCACGATCAGGTTGACCGGCGACGCCTGCCCCAGGCCCGTGCCGACGGTGACGTAACCGGCCGGCAGGTCGTGCACGAAGATCGCCTTGTGCTCCATGGCGGCCTGGCCGACGAGGCCGTCGCCCAGGCGGAACCGCACCTTCTCGATCTTGTCCTGGCTGAGGCCGTACCCCGTCTTCAGCACGAGCTCGGGCGCGCCGTCTTCGGCCTCCTCGGCGAGGTAGAACGCACCGTACTGGGCGGAGGACAGCGGCGTGACCTCGCTCATGATCAGCCGGGCGACCTCCATCAGGTCGCGGTGGCCCTGCATCAGTCCGGCGATCCGGGCGAGGTTGGTCTTCAGCCAGTCCTGCTGCTGGTTGGCGCGGGTGGTCTCGCGGAGGTTCGCCACCATGAGGTTGACGTTGTCCTTGAGCTCGGCGACCTCGCCGCGGGCCTCGACCGAGACGGACCCGGTGAGGTCGCCGCGGGCGACCGCGCTCGCCACGGACGCGATCGCGCGCACCTGGCGGGTCAGGTTGCTCGCCAGCTCGTTCACGCTCTCGGTCAGGCGCTTCCACGTGCCCGAGACGCCCTCGACCTCGGCCTGCCCGCCGAGCCGCCCCTCGCTGCCGACCTCGCGCGCCACCCGGGTCACCTCGCCGGCGAACGACGAGAGCTGGTCGACCATCGTGTTGATCGTCGTCTTCAGCTCCAGGATCTCGCCCTGGGCGTCGACGTCGATCTTCTTGGACAGGTCGCCGTTGGCGACCGCCGTGGTGACCTGGGCGATGTTGCGGACCTGGCTGGTCAGGTTGTCCGCCATGGAGTTGACGTTGTCGGTGAGGTCCTTCCAGACGCCGCTCACGCCGCCGACCTTGGCGCGCCCGCCGAGGCGGCCCTCCGTACCGACCTCGCGGGCCACCCGCGTGACCTCGTCGGCGAACGAGGACAGCTGGCCGACCATCGTGTTGAGGGTGTCCTTGAGCTGGAGGATCTCGCCCTGCGCGTCGACCGTGATCTTCTTGGTCAGGTCCCCGCCGGCGACGGAGGTGGCGACCTGGGCGATGTTGCGGACCTGGCTGGTCAGGTTGCCGGCCATGGAGTTGACGTTGTCGGTGAGGTCCTTCCAGACGCCGCTGACGCCGCTGACGCGGGCCTGGCCGCCGAGGCGGCCCTCCGTACCGACCTCGCGGGCCACGCGGGTCACCTCGTTCGCGAAGGCCGACAGCTGGTCGACCATCGTGTTGAGGGTGTCCTTGAGCTGGAGGATCTCGCCCTGCGCGTCGACCGTGATCTTCTTGGACAGGTCACCGTTGGCGACGGAGGTGGCGACCTGGGCGATGTTGCGGACCTGGGCGGTGAGGTTCCCCGCCATGGAGTTGACGTTGTCGGTGAGGTCCTTCCAGACGCCGCTGACGCCGCTGACGCGGGCCTGGCCGCCCAGCCGGCCCTCCGTGCCCACCTCGCGGGCCACGCGCGTGACCTCGTCGGCGAACGAGGAGAGCTGGTCGACCATCGTGTTGACGGTCTCCTTCAGCTCCAGCAACTCACCGGTCGCCTCGACCGTCACCTTCCGGGTCAGGTCGCCCCGCGCGACCGCCGTCGTCACGAGGGCGATGTCGCGGACCTGACCGGTCAGCCGGCTCGCCATCGCGTTGACCGCGCCGGTGACGTCCCGCCAGCGGCCGGACATCTCGCGCGGCGTCGCCTGCCCGCCGAGCCGGCCCTCCGCGCCGACCTCCCGGGCGAGCTGCGTCACCTCCGCGGCGAACTCGTCGAGGTGCTCGACCATGCGGTTGACGCCCGAACCCATCCGCAGCAGCTCGCCGCGCCAGGGCCGCGTGCCCGTGTCGAGCTCGATGCGCTGGCTCAGATCGCCGTCGGCCACCGCGTCGACGACGCGCGCCATCGCGGTCGTGGACTGCACGAGCGTGTCGATCAGCGCGTTGGCCGCGGCGTTGCCCGTTGCCCAGGTGCCCTCGCCGCCCGCTCTCAGCCGCTCGTCGATCCGTCCTTCGTGGCGAACCTCACGTTGAACCCGTACGAGCTCGCCGGTGAGATGAGAAGCGCGCTCCTGAGCCTCGTTGAAGGCTCCGGCGATCTCGCCGAGTATGCCGTCACGCGAAGGATCGAGCCGCACGTCGAAGTCGCCGTCGCGCAGCGCGCACAACGCGTCGAGCATCGACCGTAGATCGGTCTCCGCGTACCTGGCGCGGGTCGGCGAATGGGACGTGCTCCGAGGCATTGATTCCTCCTAGCCTTCCACGCGTCGTGGCCGGGGGTCTGTACAGTCCACCCAGTGCATCTGCCACGATGGCAGCGTCCTGCATCCCCGAGACGAATCCAAGTGGCCGTGGAGAGCAACCAAAAGACGTACACGACCTTTCCGCCGGAGGTCGCTTCTGTCGCGGCCGCACGGCGCTTCGTGGGGGAGACTCTTAGGGGCTGGGGCGTCGATGACGTGGACGACGCCATGCTACTCACCAGCGAACTCGTTACGAACGCAATCGTCCACGCCGGTACCGAGGTCGTGGTGGTCTGCGAGCTCATCGGCGGCCAGGTCAGAGTGGAGGTCCACGACCGGCACCAGGCCCGGCGCGTGCCCGTGCCCGGCGATCAGGTGAGCGGCCGTGGCCTGCTGTTCCCCGAGACGCTCGCGACCTCCTGGGGCGTGACGTACGGCTCCGGCGGCAAGCACGTCTGGTTCACCGTCCCCGGCACCGGCGCCGCGGAGCAGACGCCGCACCCCATGCCCCCCGAGGAGCTCGTCACCGCGCCGCAGGCCGCCCGCCCTACCGTCGACCAGCTCGCCCAGCGCGCGGCACAGGCCGCGCAGGACGCCATGGGCGCCGACTGCGTGTACGTCCTGCTCGCCGACGACGACGCCGAGCTGAGCCTGCGGGCGACGGCCGGCGTACGCCCCGAGGGCGCGGCGCTGGAGATCGGCCTGGAGGGCGCGCCGGTCGGCGGCCGGGGCGTGTACGCGGACCTGGGCGGCAGCCCGTACAACCTGCCGGCGCTCCAGGCCGCCGGGATACGCTCGCTCGTCACCGCGCCGTTCACCGTCGACGGGCGGGCGATCGGGCTGCTGATCGCCGCCTCGCGCGACGCCGGGCACTTCACCGAGGAGGACGTCGAACGCCTCCAGCGGATCGCCGACCGCCAGGCGCCCCCGCTCGAGCGCGCCCGCCTCATGGAGCTCGAACGCGCCCGCCGGGGCTGGCTGGGCTTCCTCGCCGAGGCGAGCAGCATGCTCGCCGGCACGCTCGACCAGCAGATGACGATGGCGCTGGTCGCCCAGCTCATCGTCCCCCGCCTGGCCACCTGGGCCGCGGTGTTCACCGTCCGCGACACGGGTCTGGCGCTGCCCGCGTACGCCTGGCACGCCGACGAGACGATGGTCGCCGACCTGCGTACGCTGCTCGACCTGCTGCCGCCCGCGCCGCCGCCCGCCGAGCCCGGCCCCTGGGAGGGCTTCACGCCGGCGCCGTCCGGCGACCTGCCCCCGACCGCGCACCGGGTGACCGGCGACGTCGCCCACGTCTTCCCGCTGCTGGCGCGGGGCCGCAGCATCGGAACGCTCGTCGTCGGCGGCCCGAAGGGCGCGCGCTTCACCCGCGACGCGCTCGAACTCACCGAGGACCTCGCGGGCCGGGCCGCCCTCGCCATCGACAACGCCCGCCTGTACGAGGAGCAGGCGGCCATGAGCCGCACCCTCCAGCGCAGCCTCCTGCCACCCGGCATCCCCACGATCCCCAACCTGGACGTCGCGGTCGTGTACGACCCGGCCGGCGAGCACAGCGAGGTCGGCGGCGACTTCTACGACGTGTTCAACGTCGGCACGCGCTGGCGGTTCGCCATCGGCGACGTGTGCGGCACCGGCCCCGAGGCCGCCGCGGTCACCGGGCTCGCCCGGCAGGGCCTGCGGATCCTCGGCCGGGAGGGGCACTCGATCCCCGAGGTGCTCGAACGCCTCAACGCGCTGATCCTGGAGGAGGCGACCCGCGCCCCGTTCCTCACCCTCCTGCACGGCGAGCTGGAGCCGCTCGGCGACGGCCGGTTCCGTGTGACGTACGCCACGGCCGGCCACCCGCCGCCGCTGTTCCTGAACCCGAGCGGCATCGTCAAGGGCGAGGACCACTCCGACCTGATGCTCGGCGTCTTCCCCGAGGCGACGTTCGAGGTGAAGACCACGATCCTTAAACCCGGGCACGTCCTGCTCGGCTTCACCGACGGCGTGACCGAGCGACGCAACGGCGACCGGTTGCTGGGCGACGACGGCGGCCTCGAACGCATCCTCGCGGGCTGCGTCGACCTGAACGCCGGCGCGGTCGCGGCCAAGGTCATGCGCGCCGTCCGGGGCTTCTCCCCGGAGCCCTCCCACGACGACACCGCCCTGATCGTCCTCCGCGTCGAGGAGTGACCTGCGCCGACCGGCAGAACACGCCGACCACGGACGGCCCGTACGGCCGCGGAGCGAAGCCACCAGCCGTCCCGCAGGCACCGGCCGGTTCAACGGCTGTCCGCAGGCACCAGCCGGTTCAGCGGCGCTTCCCGTCGGCACCCACCGTCCCGTCGGCACCCACCGTCCCGTCTGCGATCGCCGGCGCGCTGCCCGCCCTGAGCAGGCGACCGTGTCGTCCGGGGTCAGCCCGAGCAGCGGACGGCCGAAGGTGTGGTCGATGGACAGCAGATCCGACTCGGCAACGGATCATCACGCCCGGTCCCGGCTCCGCTTCAGGCCCCAGCGGTCCCGTCGGCATCGGCCTCCACCGCACCGGCCTCGTCAGCACCGGCGGTCTCGTCTGTCCCGTGAGCACCGGCAGCGCTCGCCGGGCGGGCGGACGGCCGGCGTCGGTGGGGGGCGGCGGCCTCGTACCCGCCGAGGTGCGCGTCGAGGTCGAGGCGGTCGCGCATCGCCTCAACACGACCCGCGGTGGCAGCGCCGATCCGGGGCGTTCAGGCGCACGACCTCCCAGCGGCCGGGGCCGTTCGCGGGTCAGTGCCGGCGCAGACCTTCGCGGATGGCGGTCTCGACGGGGGAGTACGCGCCGTCGGCGCGCTCCAGCTCATTGGGTACGGCCGGGTGCAGCGGCGGCTGCGCCATGAAGCGGGGCCGTTTCCCGTGATGCGGCTGGGCGGCGTGGACGAGGAACGGGTGGCACAGGTAGACGTCGCCGGGCCGCCCCGTCGCGTACGCGAGGGGCCGGTGCGCGGACGCCGCCTCGACCTCGGCCGCGACCGCGAACATGGACACGCCCTCCTCGCCGTACGGCTCAAGGATCGGCGGGACGTCCAGGTGCGAGCCGACGCGGACGCGGGTGGGCGCATCCTGCTCCCCGACCTCGCTGAACAGGAACAGCATGAGCAGCGCGCGGTCCTTCGACCGCACGTTCACGTGATTCCAGGTGACCCCGTCCAGCGAGTAGCTCGACTCGATGTGCCACCCGGCGTCGTCCGGCTCGTCCTCGTGCGGGAACCGCAGCGGGAACGTCCCCAGCGACCGGCGCGGCACCCAGCGTCCCGGCCCGACGAGCCGGTCGAACGCGTCGCGCAGGACGGGGGTGTTCGCCGCCTCGACGAACGGCTCGGCGGCCATGCCCCCGACCCGGTACACCGGCTCGGCCCAGGTCGCGGGGTCATCCGGGGCATAGCCCGTCTCCGCCCAGAGCAGCTCCGCACACGCCCGCGCCGTACCCTCCGGAACCGCCTGCTCGATCTTCACGAGCCCGTCCCGCAGGAACGTTTCGACCATCGCATCACTCACGACCCGCCATTTTCCGCAACGAAGATCCGGAAAGCACCCGGTTTTCCTGGTGGCGCCCGGACACACGTAGATCCCTGGCGATCGCAGCGCTCTAGCGTCACCGGACGCCAGGGATCAGCGACGTGCCGGGCACGCCGGCATCCCGATCTCGGGTCATGCGATCTCTGCGATGTGGCGGAGGAGACAGCCGGGGCGAGGGCAGGGGCGGGGCCAGCCGGCCCAGCCGTTCCTGCGCAGGACGAGGGCGACCTGGGCGGCGACGTGGCACGGGCGCTCGGTGACGTCGCGCCATCCGTAGCGCAGCGGATCACGACCCTCGACGACGGCCGCGTTGTCCCGGCTCATGTCCCGGAACCTCGTCTCGTGCCGGTGAATCCGGCCGTCCAGGTGGACGACCGTCGCGTGCCCGCCGTAGTCGACGTCGTCGTAGATCGTTCCTTCCCCGAGGCTCCGCCTGATCTGTCGGCTGCCCGCGGGCAGTCCATGCGCGCGCTCGACCTCTCGGTAGTACCGAAGCTCGAACAGGTTGTGCGCGCCGTCGTCGGCGTCCTCCAGGGCGTACTGGAGCTCGCGCCGGTGCCGGACCTTCCTCCGCGCCCGTAACGCCGCCGCCAGCCGCTCTGGCGTGGTGAGCCGGCTGCCGCAGGCCCGGCTCAGCCAGTCGATGGCCGTATCGAGGTCCGGAGCGGTCTGAGTGAGGTCCAGAACGGTGTCCTCGACGCGCGTGCGCGGCGGCGATTGGGCGGGATGCCGCCGGTCGGCGAGATGCGCCGAGAAGTGCACGCGAATCCCCGGCGCCGCCACCGGACGACGCCGCCCGTCCGGAACCGTCACATGGATGACCGCGGAGGGCCGATCGGCCAGACCGTACAGCTCGGCGGCGGTCTCATGGCTGAGGACGGCATCGGGGGAGTGCCGCACCCCGGGTTTGAGACGCGGCCTGCGGCTGCACGCCAGGACCGCCGCCCACAGCTCGGCCGCCCGCGCGAGGTCGCCGTTGACCGTCGCGCACACCCCTGGATACCGGACCGCCCACCGGCGGGCCTGGATGAGGGTGCGCACCGCGCTATCCGGCGTCCCGTGCTCGCGGAGCTGCCACCGCGCCACCACCCCGGCCTGCGCCCGGATGAGCAGGACGAGGTCGGGATCCATAGGCGGACGACGTTTCGGCATGCCCACTACGTTGGCGGCCTCGCGAGCCGTCCACGAGCCCCGAAGGTGGTTCTGTGGACGACGGCCTGCCCGCAGGCACGACCCTCTGGCGATCGCTGCGTTCTATCGGCTGCGATCGCCAGGGATCAGACTTCGTCGCCCGCTGCTACGCGTCGATCGTGGGATCGCAGTGAAGATCCGCTACTTCTACGCAGTTGCCGTTCTGGTAGGTGTGAGAGCTCGTGCGCCACTCCGCGCGAGACAGGTCGGGGGTCATCTCGCGCCTCCCTCCACCGTCAGGTCAGGTTCTTAAGTGCTGATTCGATCATAATCCGGCTGCGATCGGTGTTCTCGGCCTCGGCCATGAGGTGATCGAAGGAGTTGGCGTACGGGAGGACCTCCATGGGATCGGCGACGTAGAGGTTCCCGCCGATCGTCTCCACGTTCACCACATCCAAGTCCGTGTGCTGGTGGAAGCCCAGGATGCTGAACGACCCGACCATCCCGGGATGGGCGCCCCGGCGGTAGGGGATCACTTGGACCGAGGTCTTCGGGTGTTCGGAGACGTCCAGTAGGTGGTGCAGTTGGGCACGCATGACCTCGGATCCGCCTACGGACCGTTGGATGACGGACTCGTCGATCACCACCCAGAGTTGGGGTCGATCCGCCTTGTCCAGGATCTTCTGTCGGATCATTCGTACTTCGACGCGACGAGAGGTCTCCTCATCGTCGAGATCTTGAGGTCCGCCCTGGATCAGGGCGTGGGCATAGTCGGCCGTTTGCAGCAGCCCTGGCACGGACGCGAGGTCGAAGTTGCGTACGGACGTGGCCTCTGATTCGAGGCCAATGTAGATCTCGTACTGGTGAGGGACGACGTCTCGGTAGGCGTACCACCATCCCCGCTTGCGGGCGTCCTTGGCGAGTTGCACGAGGCCGTCCCGTCGGCCGGGTTCGGTGACGCCGTACAGCTCGACCATCAGGCGGACGTCGTTCGGGTGCGGGGTCGTGCGCCCGGTCTCGATGCGGAAGACCTTCGTCTGATGCCAGTCCAGGCGTTCGGCCACCTGCTCCTGAGTGAGCTGTGCGGCTTCGCGGAGGCGCTTCAATTCGGCGATGAGTTGGCGGCCCCGAATGCTCGGGCTGTGACCTGCGGGCATGAATTGTTCCTCCGGTCATGATCCTTTGACGGTCTCCGTTGTGCAGGGCTGCACGGTGGTGCTATCCATTGGAGTGCTCTGTAACAGTGTGTCATTAGTCGATCTCTCTACGTGATGGAACGAAGGGACCGGGGGATGCGCGATGACGGCTGACGCGACGCGTTATCGGCCGCTGACCGCACTTGCCTGGCACCTCGCCGCGCTGAGACGCACGTCGCTGATCGTCGTACCGAGCCATGGAGAGCCGGTCCTGTACCTGCCGAGACGGGATGGAACCAAGCTCGGCATCGCGGCGGGGCAGCGGGACGACGGCGCGTGGGACTTCCTCTGGGGCCGCACGGGCAGGGCAGGAGCCGAGCCCGTCATCGCGGCCGCCCACCTGATCGCCAAGGCGGCCGCGTGATGGCCCCCGGCATGCTGGGGAGCGATCACCATTCAGGGCCGTCCCGAAGAGGTCGCCACGGCGCGCTGGTTCGTCGCCCGCGTCCTGCGGGAGCATCCGCACGCTGACACGGCGGTCCTGCTGACCAGCGAGGCGGTGACCAACGCCGTCGTCCACACCGCCTCCGGCGATGGCGGAACCGTCTCGGTCAGGCTGACCGAGGGCTCAGGCGGCCTGCGTGTCGAAATCGCCGACGACGGCGGGCCGACGATTCCAACCCCACGCTTGGCCGACCAGTTCTCCGAGGGCAGCCGGGGCCTGTTCCTGATCGCGGAACTCGCCGTCCGAAGCGGCTACACGCCGACCGGTCGTGGCGGCATGTACTGGTTCGAGCTCTGAGTGATTCCAGCCTGATCCCTGGCGATCGCTGCGTTCTATCGGCTGCGATCGCCAGGGATCAGGCTCGTCGCCCGCTGGTCGGGAGTTACGCCTCTCCTGTCGTCTGATCCCCCCTGGCGATCGCTGTGCTCTGGGCGCACCGTTGGCCAGGAGTCTGTGGTCAGGCCTCGAAGAGGTGCTCCGTCTCGGCGTTCAGGAGGTCGAGCAGGCGGGCGGTGAAGTAGACCGTTCCCAGGCCGACGATCCGCTCGCCCAGAGAGGCGAGGCGCTCTCGGGTCAGCTGCGTGTCGTCCATGACCGTCCAATGGGCCGGCAGCGGGTGGGTGAATCGCAGGTGCCGGTACTCCGGCAGCCGTACGTAGGTCACGGGGAGGTCGGCCAGCTCGGCGATGACGCCGGCGACGTCCTTGTGGTCGGGCAGGCAGACGAGGACGTGGTCGACGTCGCCCCAGCGCGCGTACGCCTCGGCCAGCGCCGTGGCCGCGCCCGGCCGGTCGATCGCCGAGTCGATCAGGATCATCGTGCCGGGCAGTCGGTGCCAGGACAGGCGGCCGGGGAGCCGTACGGAGGACAGCACCCGGCGCAGCCGGTCGGGCGACGGCTGCGGGCGTCCCACCGCGTCGAGCAGGCGCTCAGCGGCGGCGCAGCCGAGTTCCGCGTTCCGCCGCCCGTACGCGGCCGGCAGGATCGCCTGAGGCAGATCGCTCGGGCCGATCACCTCCGGTTTCACCCGGTCGTGGGTGCGGGCGGCGACGGTCGCGGCGATCGCCTCGGTGACGGGCGGGCTCTGGGGGAGGGAGACGACGGCGGAGGTGGTCGCGGCCGTGACACCCGCCTTGTTCGCCGCGATCTCGGCGGGAGAGTCGCCGAGGACGCCGACGTGCTCGGCGAAGACCTCGGTCATGGCGACGACGTCCGGGGCGAACAGGCTTACCTCGTCGGAGACGCCGCCCATGCCGGCCTCGAGGACGATGACGTCGGCGCTGACGGCTCGCGCGTGCAGCACACCCGCGATCGTGAACAGGCCGCTCGGCGACAGGTAGCCCGCGCCGCTCCGCCGTTCGGGCAGGCGCCGGGCCGCGTCGCGGAGGCGCTCGCCGAGCCGGGCCAGGTCGGCGTCGGAGATCGCGGCGCCGTCGACGCGGATGCGTTCGCGCTCCCGGCGCAGGGCCGGGCTGGTGACCGTGACGACGCGGCACCCGGCCGCGGCGAGGGCGGCGGAAGCGTAGGTGGCGGCCGTGCCCTTGCCCTTCGAGCCGACCACGGTCAGTACCGGCGTCCCGGCGGTGCCGGCGTCCAGCGCCTGCACGAGGAGGCCCGCGCGCTCGACGCTCCGTCCGGCACCGGGGCCGCGCCGGTCCCACTCCGCGAAGAACGCGTCGCTCCCATCGGTCACCCTCCGACCATAGCGACGAGCGGAGGCTTGATCATTTGGCGGCTCGGAAGGCCGATGAGGCCACCGCGCCGGCCGGCGGGCACAACGCTCGGTGGAAGCCCGCTCTGCCGGGTGAATCGTCCCGACAGCGGGCCCGCTTCCAGCGGCTTCACCGAGCGCTACGCCCGCCTCGTCGCCGGCCACACCATCGGTGACAAGACGCCGGCTCGGGACCAGGGGGCGGGGCGCCGCATGCCGGGATCAAGGCGGCCGCCTGTCGGCGCGCTCGCGCGGACGGGGCTGGGGATCATGCCGGTCTGACTCAAGGGCGGCGCGTTAGTAGGCTGCTGGGGTGAGTGCGACCAGGTATGAGGAGGCCGTCAAGGGCATCAGGGCCCGGGGGGTCGAATGGGACATCGATCCCACGTTGGACCGGATGCGTGATCTGGCGGACGTTCTCGGGTCGCCGCAGCGGGCGTACCCCGTCATCCACGTCACCGGGACGAACGGCAAGTCCAGCACGGCCCGGATGATCGAGACGCTGTTGCGGGAGCGGGGGCTGCGGGTCGGCCTGTACACCAGTCCCGAGCTGCACTCGATGCGCGAGCGGATCGCGATCGACGGGGCGCCGGTGAGCGAGGAGCGGTTCGCCGACCTGTACGCGGACGTCCTGCCGTTCATCGAGCTGACCGACGCCAAGCACGACGTGAAGGTGTCGTTCTTCGAGACGCTGACCGCGATGGCGTTCGCCGCGTTCGCCGACGCGCCGGTCGACGTCGCCGTCGTCGAGGTGGGCATGGGCGGCACCTGGGACGCGACCAACATCGCCGATGGGGCGGTGGCGGTGATCACACCGATCGGTCTCGATCACACCCGCTGGCTCGGGTCCACGGTGGAGGAGATCGCGACGGAGAAGGCCGGGATCATCAAGCCCGACGCGATCGCCGTGCTCGCCCAGCAGCCGGTCGAGGCGGCGCAGGTGCTGGTGCGGCGCGCCACCGAGGTCGGGGCGACCGTCGCCCGCGAGGGGCTGGAGTTCGGCGTCCTGGGCCGCGAGATGGCGGTGGGCGGGCAGCTCGTGCGGCTGCAGGGGCTGCACGGCGTGTACGACGAGGTGTTCCTGCCGTTCTTCGGCGCGCACCAGGCGGGCAACGCGGCGTGCGCGCTGGCCGCGGTGGAGGCGTTCGCGCGGGGCCGCGCGACCGGTGAGTCGGAGACCGACAGCGACCAGCTCGACCCCGAGCTCGTGCGCCAGGCGTTCGTCAACGCGACGTCGCCGGGACGGCTGGAGGTCGTACGGACGGGACCGACCGTGCTGGTCGACGCCGCGCACAACCCGGCCGGCATGGCGGCCACCGTCGAGGCTCTGACGGAGGAGTTCGGGTTCACCCGGTTGGTCGGCGTGCTGGCGGTGATGGCCGACAAGGACGTGACCGGGCTGCTCGAGGAGCTCGAGCCGGTGCTGGAGGAGGTCATCGTCGCCCGCAACTCCTCCGCCCGGTCGATGCCGGCCCAGGAGCTGGCGGACCTGGCGCAGGACGTCTTCGGCGAGGATCGGGTGCGCCTGGTGTCCCGGCTGGACGACGCGATCGACCAGGCCATCGCGCTGGCCGACGAGTCCGGGGAGTTCGCGGGCGCCGGTGTGCTGATCACCGGGTCGGTCACGACGGCGGGCGACGCCCGCGTACTGCTGCGGGTGGGCGAGTGACCCGCCGTACGGGTGCGGGGAAGAGGGAGGCCGGCCGGTGAGGAGACTGTGCGCCGTCATGCTCACGCTGCAGGCGGTGGTGACCTTGCTGGCGATCCCCGTGGCGATCTCGGTCGCGCACACGGACGCGACGAGAGCCGGGATCGTGGGAGGCGCCCTGGCCCTCGCGGGACTGCTGATCGCCGGGCTGCTGCGGTACCGCTGGGCCTACGTCGCGGGCAGTGTGCTGCAGATTCTGGTCATTGCGACGGGATTCGTAGTTCCGGTGATGTTTTTCCTCGGTGTCATATTCGGCGCTCTCTGGGCGGCGTCGATTTGGGTCGGTCGCCGGGTGGAAGGCGCACAACCGCGCTAATCTCGCGGGTGGCCTTTCCAATCGTCCCGTATCGCTAATCTTTACAAATGCCAAAAAGTCGACATTTGGCGTAAAGTGCTCCTTTGGCGGGCGGGACCGATGATCTCCTGAGGAGATTCCGGATGTCCACGCCCCCCGGAAAGATGTCCACGTCCCCCGGAAGACGGGACGCCGCCGGATTCGCCGTGCTGCTGACCGTCGTCGCCACGGCGGTCCCCGCGGCGGTCGTCGCGCTGCCCGACACGGCGTCGTACGTGATGCCGCAGGCGCTCCGCGACCTCGGCCTGTCCGACGGCCAGGCGGCCGGGCTGGTCCGTGCCTGCGGCCTGGCGCTGCCCGCCCTCCTTCTCGCGACCCCGCCCGCGGCCGCGCTGGTCCGCCGCGTGCCCGCCTGGCTCGTGCTGTTCGCGGGGCTCGCCGTCCTGCTCGGCGCCCAGGCGCTCTCGGTGCACGCGACGTCCGTCCCGGAGGTCGCCGCCGTACGGCTGGCCGAGGGCGCCGGTGGCGGAGTCGTCTTACCGGCCACCCTGGCGCTGGCCCGGGAGCAGCGGCGGCGCCGCACGGCGTCCTCCGTCTGGGCCGGCGTCCTCGTCGCGGCGCTCCTGCTGGCCACGCCGCTCGCGCTCGCCGCGACGGCCGGCTCGGACCCCGACGGGGTGGAGTGGCGGGCGATCCTGCGCCCGTACTGGTGGCTGAGCGCGATCGCCCTGGTCGGCACCGCCCTGCTCGGGCTGCTGAGGAAGGGTTCGGACGCCCGCGCCGTCCCGCCGCCCGCCTCGCGCGCGGAGCGTGTGCAACTGCTGCTGCCGGTCGTTCCCGCGGCCGGGTTCGCGTTCCTGGCGGTGGTCACGACGTACGACTGGTCGCCGGGGGCGCAGTTGCTGCTGGCGGCCTGCGGGATCGCCGGGCTGCTCGGGCTCGCCGTGGTCGGCTCTCGCGACGCGACCACCGGCAGCCCGCTCGGGTACGCCGTCGTCATGCTGGCCGCGGGCCTGCTGACCATGCCGGTGACCGGGCCGCTCGCCGGGCTGGTCGGCGGCCGGGCCGTGCCGCTGACGGCCTTCCTGGCGGGCGCGGCGGGGGCGCTGGCCGCCGCCCTCCTGGCGGGTTCGCTCGGCCGGGGCGCGGGCCGCGGCGCGGTGTTGTGCGGGTACGGCCTGGGCATCGTCGCGATCTTTCTCCTGCTGACCATGGGGGCGGCGGCGAGCCTGTGGACGCTGCTGACCGCGCTGTGCGCGCTCGGCGCGGGAACGGGCCTGGCGGTCGGGGCCGCGCTGCGCCACACCGAGGCGGGCCCGGCCCTGTTCGGCCTGTCGCTGTGCTTCCCGGCGGTGCTCGGTGGCCACCTCGTCGTCGGGCCGCTGCAGATCGCGAAGGTCGGCGCCGTCACCCGGGCGGGCGGCGGTCCGATGGCGGCGCTGTACGCCCTGACCGCGGCGTACCGGCTGTGGCTCGTGGCGGCGGGCGTCATCGTGGTGGTCCTCGCGGCCGTGACCGCGTGGGTGAGCCGGACCCGCGCGGGACGCTCCCCGGTCGGCCCCGCGGACTCGGACGGAGCGGCGCTGCCGGCCGGGTAAGATCGCACCGATATGCGGCAGCCCGGCCGTGGCGACCTGCGCGGATACGGCCAGGGCCCCGGCCGGCCGGTGGCCTCCCGCCGCGACGGGCGGGCCGTGGCCCACGCTGAAGATCGCACCCGGTAGACCAAGGAGAATCACCCGTGTCCGAACGCACTCTTGTCCTCGTCAAGCCCGACGGCGTGCGCCGCGGCCTCGTCGGGGACGTCATCGCGCGCATCGAGCGCAAGGGCCTCAAGCTCGCCGCCCTGGAGCTCCGTACGCTGGAGCGCGAGGTCGCCGAGACGCACTACGAGGAGCACCGGGAGAAGCCGTTCTTCGGCTCGCTGGTGGAGTTCATCACGGGCGGTCCGCTCGTCGCGATCGTGGTCGAGGGGCCGCGCGCGATCGAGGCGTTCCGCGCCCTGGCCGGCGCCACCGACCCGGTCGTCGCCGCGCCCGGAACGATCCGTGGGGACCACGCGTTGGAGATCCAGGAGAACGTCGTGCACGGCTCCGACTCGCCCGCGTCCGCCGAGCGCGAGATCAAGCTGTTCTTCCCCGACCTTTTCTGAACATTGGTCGCATAACCGCGCGGGCCGGGTACCTACGGCCCGCGCGTTTGTTTTCCCAGGCCCGACACCCGGTACGGACCTGACCCGGAGCACGACGCGCGGGATCGGGTCTGCGTCAACCGGGATCTCTCGCGTTACCATGAGAATGCGTTCCGCACGCCCGCCAATCCGGAAGGGCTCCCTTTCTTCATGGGTAACAAGCTGTCGTTCCTGGGCCGTGACATGGCAGTCGATCTGGGCACGGCGAACACCTTGGTCTATGTGCGCGGTCGGGGCATCGTTCTGAACGAGCCGTCGGTCGTCGCGATCAACACCAACACGGGCAAGATCGTGGCGGTGGGCATCGAGGCCAAGCGGATGATCGGCCGTACCCCGGGCAACATCGTCGCGGTCCGTCCGCTCAAGGACGGCGTGATCGCCGACTTCGACGTCACTGAACGCATGCTGCGGTACTTCATCCAGAAGGTCCATAAACGCCGACATTTCGCCAAGCCGCGGATCGTCGTGGCCGTGCCCAGCGGGATCACGGGCGTCGAGCAGCGCGCCGTGAAGGAGGCCGGCTACCAGGCCGGCGCCCGGCGGGTGTACATCATCGAGGAGCCCATGGCCGCCGCGATCGGCGCCGGCCTGCCCGTGCACGAGCCGACGGGCAACATGGTCGTCGACATCGGGGGCGGCACCACCGAGGTCGCGATCATCTCGCTCGGCGGGATCGTGACGAGCCAGTCGATCCGGGTGGGCGGCGACGAGCTCGACCAGGCGATCATCTCCTACGCGAAGAAGGAGTACTCCCTGATGCTCGGGGAGCGCACCGCGGAGGAGATCAAGATGGCGATCGGGTCGGCGTACCCGTTCGACGACGAGCCGCACGCCGAGATCCGCGGCCGCGACCTCGTCAGCGGCCTGCCGAAGACGATCGTCATCTCCGCCGAGGAGATCCGCCGCGCCATCGAGGAGCCGGTCAACTCGGTCGTGGACGCGGTGAAGACCACACTCGACAAGTGCCCGCCCGAGCTGTCCGGCGACATCATGGACCGCGGCATCGCGCTCACCGGCGGCGGCGCCCTGCTGAAGAACATCGACGAACGGCTCCGGGAAGAGACCGGCATGCCGATCCACATGGTCGACAACCCGCTCGACTCGGTCGTCCTCGGCTCCGGTAAGTGTGTCGAGGACTTCGAGGCGCTGCGCCAGGTCCTCGTGCCCGAACCACGACGTTAGGGAACCGGCCGGTGAACGACACCCGGCGAACGCGCGCCGTCCTCGGGATCCTGCTGCTGATCTCCCTGGCCATGATCACCGTCGACTACCGCGGGGGCGAAGACTCACCGCTGCGCGGGCTGCGTTCCTTCGGCGAGGCGATCTTCGGGCCGATCGAGGACGGGTCGGCGGCCGTCATCACGCCGGTCGGGCACGCGCTGGACACGATCATCGGCAGCCCGGACGCCCACCGGCGCATCAACCGGCTCGAACGCGAGAACCAGCGGCTGCGCCAGCAACTGCGCGCCACGCAGATCGACAAGAACCGTGCGGAGCAGCTCCACCAGTTGCTCGGCACCGCCGGTCTCGGCGGCTACCGGATCGTCGCCGCGCAGGTCATCTCGGCCGGAGAGGGCGTCGAGGAGACCGTCACCATCGACGCCGGCAGCGGCGACGGCGTCCGTGCCGACATGACGGTGATCACCGGAGACGGCCTCGTCGGACGGATCACCCGTGTCGGACCGACCACCTCGACGGTGCTGCTGGCCACCGACGCTGCCTCCTCGGTCGGCGGGCGGCTCGAGGGCTCGGGGGAGATCGGCGTCGTGCGCGGGACCGGCCGGCGCAGCGGCTCCCCGCTCACCTTCGAGCTCCTGGACTCCACCGTGGAGATCAAACCGGGCCAGCGCATCGTCTCGTTCGGCTCGCAGGGCAACCGGCCGTACGTCCCGGGGGTCCCGATCGGCACCGTCATCCGCATCGAGCGGACACCGGGATCGCTGACCCGGACCGCCGTCGTCCGCCCGTTCACGCACTTCACCGGCCTCGACGTCGTGGGCGTGGTCGTGGCGCCGCCGAAGAAGAACCCGCGCGACGCCGTCCTGCCCCCGGCCCCGCCCAAGCCGCCGCCCAGTCCGTCCCCGTCCCCGTCCAACCCGGGACCGGCCGCCTCGGCCGCGCCGCGACGCGAGTCCTCGCCCCCGCAGGCGATGCCGAGCGCGGAGGAGTCCGCGTCCGCCGGGCCGTCCAGAGCGCGCAGGTCGGCCACGTCGACCGAGGCACCGAGATCGCGCAGCACGCTGACGTCCACCGAAGAACCGAGGCAGCGCAGGCCGCGCAGGCCGCGCACGCCGCACGCGTCGGGAGACTGAACCATGTCACGCAACGTCCTGGCCGCGATCGCCGTCACCGCCGCGCTCCTGCTGCAGGTGACGGTCGTCAACCGGCTGCCGCTGCCCGGCTCGGTCAGCCCCAACCTCGTGCTCCTGGCCGTGGTGGCGCTGGCACTGGTCAACGGCTCGATGACCGGCCTGGTCACCGGGTTCTTCGCCGGGCTGGCCAGCGACATCGTGCCGCCCGCCGACCACACCATCGGACGCTACGCCTTCGTGTACTGCCTGATCGGTTACGTCTGCGGGCTGGCCGCCGACGAGCTCGAGCGCTCGCCCGTGCTGCCGTTCGTCGCGGTGGCCGCCGGCGCGCTCGCCGGGTCGGTGCTGTACGCGATGGTCGGCATGCTGCTCGGCGACCCCCGCACGCGCTGGCCGGTGGTGTCCCACCAACTGCCGATCCAGGTGCTCTACGACGTGATCGCCAGCCCGTTCGTGGTCTGGGCCGTGCTGCGGCTGACCCGGCGGGCCGAACGCCAGCACGACCCGGGGGGACTCGACGCGGTTCCCGGGTTCTATCGGGCGCGCTAGACGGAGGAGGGGATCGTGGGTCCGCGCTCGCACGTGCGGCTCGTCGTCCTGCACGTGCTCGTCATGTCGCTGCTGCTGTCGCTCGGCGGGCGGCTGTGGTACCTGCAGGTCATGAACGGCGCGCACTACAAGAAGGTCGCCGCCGACAACCGAATCCGCGACATCGTGGTGCCCGCCGTCCGGGGCCAGATCCTCGACGACGTCGGGCGGCCGCTCGTACGGAACCGGACCGCCCTGGTCGTCTCGGTCGACCGGACGGCGCTGATGCGCCAGCGCGACGGCGGCAAGGCGGTGCTGCAGCGCCTGGCGGCCCTGCTCGGCACCCCGTACGACCAGGTCGCCCTGAAGATCCGGCTGTGCGGCCCGGGGATCAAGCGGCCCTGCTGGCCGGGCTCGCCGTACCAGCCGATCCCCATCGACGACCGCGTCGACTCCCGCAAGGCCCTGCAGATCATGGAGCGCCAGGAGGACTTCCCCGGCGTGACCGCCCAGCTCGAACCGGTGCGCGACTACCCGCGCACCGAGGGGGCCACCGCCGCGCAGGCGCTCGGTTACCTCCAGCCGATCACCCAGGAGGAGCTGAACAGCCGCAAGGGCCTGAAGGTCACCGGGTTCAGCGGGGTCGACCTGATCGGCCGCGACGGGCTCGAGGCCATCTACGACAGCGACCTGCGCGGCGTCCCGGGTGACCGGCGGCTCCTCGTCGACAACCGCGGCCGCGTGACCGGGACCGCCTCCGAACAGCCGCCGGTCGGCGGCGGCACCCTCGTCACCAGCATCGACGCCAGGGTGCAGGGGATCGTCGAGAAGGCGCTCGGCCAGGCCATGAAGGACGCCCGCCACCGCGGCACCCCGGCCGACTCGGCGGCGAGCGTGGTCATGGACGTCCGCACCGGGCGGATCATCGCGCTCGCCAGCTTCCCGACCTACGACCCGTCCGTGTGGACCGGCGGCATCTCCCAGGACGAGTACGACGCGCTGCTCAGCAAGCAGCACGGCGAGCCGCTGATCTCCCGGGCGACGGACGGTCAGTTCGCCCCCGGATCGACGTTCAAGATCTCCTCGCTGCCGGCGGCCGTCAAGGACGGGTACTCCCTGCACGGCATCTACCCCTGCCCGTCGTCGTACATGGTCGGGGCCCGGGCGTTCAGCAACTTCGAGGGCGAGTCGGGCGGCGACATCGACCTGCACCGGGCCCTGGTCATGTCCTGCGACACGATCTTCTACAAGTTCGCGTACGAGGAATGGCTGCGCGACGGCGGCATGCATCCGGTGAAGAACCCCAAGGACCCGATGGAGAAGATGGCCAGGGCGTACGGCTTCGGCAAGCGCACCGGCATCGACCTGCCCGGGGAGGCGCCCGGCCGGATCCCGGACCGCGGCTGGAAGCTCTCCTACTGGAACGACACCAAGAAGACGGACTGCAAACGGGCCAAGACCGGCTACCCGGAGATCGCCAAGTCCGACCCGGCCCGCGCGGCGTACCTCAAGGCGATCTCCTCGGAGAACTGCGTCGACGGATACGTCTTCCGCGCCGGTGACGCCGCCAACTTCTCGGTCGGCCAGGGCGACGTGCTCGTCACTCCGCTGCAACTGGCCCGCGCGTACGCCGCGCTCGCCAACGGCGGCACGCTGTGGAGCCCGCGGGTCGGCAAGGCGGTCATCGCCCCGGACGGGTCGGTGGCCCGCCGCATCGACCCGGTGAAGACGGGACATCTGCCCGTGCCGTCCAAGGTGCTCTCCTTCATCAGGAGCGCGCTCGCGGACGTGCCGAAGCAGGGGACGGCCGCCGGCGCCTTCGGCGGCTTCCCCTTCGACAGGCTGGCCGTCGCCGGCAAGACCGGCACCGCCGAGGTGTACGGCAAGAAGGACACGTCGTGGTTCGCGTCCTTCGCCCCGGCGAACAAGCCGCGCTACGTCGTCGTCGCCATGGTCACCCAGGCGGGCACCGGCGCCACCACGGCGGCGCCGGCGGTCCGCCAGATCTGGGAGGGCATGTACGGCCTCACCGGGAAGCCCGCGGCGCTGCCCGACGGCAACGTCCCGGACCGGCTGCCGACCCTCGCGCCCGACGGCACGGTGAACGCCCCGCCCGGATTCGCCGTGACCTCGGCGGACAAGCAGCCCGCGACCGAGACACGCCGGCGGAGGCCACGATGACCGGGCGGCGACATGATCAGTGAGTACGGCGGGGCGCTCGGCCGGCGGCGCTCCCTCCCCGCCCGGCTGCTGGCCTCGCCCGCGCGGCGACTCGACTGGATCCTCCTCCTCGCCGTGCTCGCGCTGTCCGTCATCGGCGCGCTCCTCGTGTACTCCGCGACCCGCGCCGACGGCTCCGAGGCCTTCCTGAAGAAGCACCTCCTCAACCTGGCGATCGGGCTGGTCCTCGGCGGGGTGACGACGGCCCTGGACTACCGGCTGCTGCGCGCGTACGCGCCGATCGTCTACGGCGCGGCCTGCCTCGGCCTGGCCGTCGTCCTCACGCCGATCGGCGCCACCGTGAACGGCTCGCACTCGTGGATCGTGGTCGGCGGCGGGTTCCAGATCCAGCCGTCGGAGTTCGCCAAGGTCGGCATGGTCGTGCTGCTGGCGATGATCCTGGGCGAGCCGCGCGACGGAGAGATCGGACCGGGCCGGCGCGACATCCTGCTCGCTCTGACGCTGGCCGCGCTGCCCGCCGGGCTGGTGATGCTCCAGCCGGACCTCGGCACCACCCTGGTGTTCGCCACCGTGATCATCGGTGTGCTGGCGATGTCCGGGGCGCCGAAACGGTGGGTCGGCGGGCTGGTCGGGGCCGCGATGTCTCTCGCGCTGACGGTCTGGTCGCTGCATCTGCTCAAGCCCTACCAGGTCCACCGGTTCACCGCCTTCGCCGACCCGTCGGCCGACCCGCAGGGCGCCGGGTACAACGCCCAGCAGGCCCGCATCGCCGTCGGCTCCGGCGGCGTCTTCGGCAACGGCCTGTTCCACGGCGAGCAGACCAACGGCCACTTCGTCCCCGAGCAGCACACCGACTTCATCTTCACCGTCGCGGGGGAGGAGCTCGGGTTCGTCGGCGCGGCGCTGATCATCGCGCTGCTGGGCGTGGTGCTGTGGCGCGGACTGCGCATCGCCCGTGAGGCCGCCGACCTGTTCGGCGGGCTGGTGGCGACCGGCGTCGTGTGCTGGCTGGCGTTCCAGACGTTCGAGAACATCGGCATGACCGTCGGCATCATGCCGATCACCGGCCTGCCCCTGCCCTTCGTGTCGTACGGCGGCTCGGCCTCCTTCGCCAACTTCGTCGGCGTCGGCCTCCTCCAGACCGTCCACCTCCGCCACAACCCGTACGACTGAGCGGCGGGCGAGCGGTCTGCCGGAGGGGCTCGCGCCGGTAGGGTGGGGGGAATCCCATATTCGTTTTCGGAGGCTTCCGTCATGGCCGTCGAGTCGCTGTTCACCCGGTTGGAGCCGCTGCTCCCTAAGGTGCAAAAGCCGATTCAGTACGTCGGCGGGGAGCTGAACTCCTCCGTCAAGGACTGGGACTCCTGCGACGTGCGCTGGGCGCTGATGTACCCGGACGCGTACGAGGTGGGCCAGCCCAACCAGGGCGTGCAGATTCTTTACGAGGTGCTGAACGAGCGCGACGGGGTGCTGGCCGAGCGCACCTACAGCGTGTGGCCGGATCTCGAGGCGCTGATGCGCGAGCACGGCGTCCCGCAGTTCACGGTGGACGCGCACCGGCCGGTCGGCGCGTTCGACGTGCTGGGAGTGAGCTTCTCCACCGAGCTCGGGTACACCAACATGCTCACCGCCCTGGACCTGGCCGGGATCCCGCTGCGCGCGACGGAGCGGTCCGACGAGCACCCGATCGTGCTGGCCGGCGGGCACGCGGCGTTCAACCCGGAGCCGATCGCCGACTTCCTCGACGCCGCCGTGCTGGGCGACGGCGAGGAGATCGTTCTGGCGGTCACCGAGGTGATCCGCGAGTGGAAGGCCGAGGGGCGGCCCGGTGGCCGGGACGAGCTGCTGATGCGGCTCGCGAAGTCCGGCGGCGTCTACGTCCCGAAGTTCTACGACGTCGGCTACCTGCCGGACGGCCGGATCCAGCGCGTCGCGCCCAATCGTCCCGGCGTGCCGTGGCGGGTCGCCAAGCACACGGTCATGGACCTCGACCAGTGGCCGTACCCGAAGAAGCCCCTCGTTCCGCTGGCCGAGACCGTGCACGAGCGGTACAGCGTCGAGATCTTCCGTGGCTGCACGCGCGGCTGCCGGTTCTGCCAGGCGGGCATGATCACCCGGCCGGTGCGCGAGCGGTCCATCACGACGATCGGCGCGATGGTCGACACCGGGCTGAAGGAGTCCGGCTTCCAGGAGGTCGGCCTGCTGAGCCTGTCCAGCGCCGACCACTCCGAGATCGCCGACATCGCCAAGGGCCTCGGCGACCGGTACGAGGGCACCAACACGTCGCTGTCGCTGCCGTCGACCCGCGTCGACGCCTTCAACATCACCCTCGCCAACGAGTTCTCCCGCAACGGGCGCCGGTCCGGGCTGACGTTCGCCCCGGAGGGCGGGTCGGAGCGGATGCGCAAGGTCATCAACAAGATGGTCAGCGAGGACGACCTGATCCGCACCGTCACGACGGCGTACGAGAACGGCTGGCGGCAGGTGAAGCTCTACTTCATGTGCGGGCTGCCCACCGAGGAGGACGAGGACGTCCTCGCGATCGCCGACATGGCCAAGCGCGTCATCCAGGCGGGCCGGCAGGCCACCGGCCGCCGCGACATCCGCTGCACCGTCTCCATCGGCGGGTTCGTGCCCAAGCCGCACACGCCGTTCCAGTGGGCGGCCCAGTGCGACCACGAGACCGTCGACCGGCGCCTGCGGGCGCTGAAGGACGCGCTGCGGCGCGACAAGGAGTACGGCCGCGCCATCGGCCTGCGCTACCACGACGGCCAGCCATCGATCATCGAGGGGCTGCTGTCCCGCGGTGACCGCCGCGTAGGCAAGATCATCCAGGCGGTCTGGGAGGACGGCGGCCGGTTCGACGGGTGGAGTGAGCACTTCTCGTACGAGCGCTGGACGGCCTGCGCGGACAAGGCGCTCGCCGACGACGCGGTCGACCTCGACTGGTACACCGTCCGGGAGCGCGACGAGGTCGAGGTGCTGCCCTGGGACCACCTCGACGCCGGTCTCGACCGCGAGTGGCTGTGGCAGGACTGGCAGGACGCGCTCGACGAGACCGAGGTCGAGGACTGCCGCTGGACGCCGTGCTACGACTGCGGCGTCTGCCCGACCATGGACACCGAGATCCAGATCGGCCCGACCGGCAAGAAGCTCCTTCCCCTGACGGTCGTCTGAGACCGCGAGCGCGTCCGGGCGTCGTTCAGGATTCGGCGGCCCGGGGTCTGGTGGTCTGCTCGATCCGGCGGATGCGCCCGTCGGGTGCCAGCCTGCCGAACATGAAGATCTCCGCCTCGAAGGTCTTTCCCCGGCGCAGTGTCGTCCGCAGGGTGTACCGGGCGGCGATCCGGTCGCCGGAGACGAGGGCGTCGTGGACGTCGACCTCGAGCGACGGCGTCTCGGCTCCGCCGACGTTCCTGCGCGCCGGGCGCGCGTGGTCGATCATCCGCTGCCGGTCGAGCACCGAATCCTCGGCGACGTACTCGAACTCGGGCACGAAGTAACGGTCGAGGATCTCACCGGGGTCCCGGTCGGACAGGCCCAGGTCGGTGATGTAGTCGGTCAGGAACTCGATGACGTCGCCGTCGGTGGTGAAGCCCATGACATCCCCTCGCGTAGGAGTACATCGTACGCTTACGGGCGTCACCCTACTCTCGTCGTCGCGGAGGCGCGGGAGCTCGTCGGGTCCGGGCGGCGACAAGCGTGCCGCGACCATAAAAAGATCCGGCGGGCCCGAGGGGGCCCGCCGGATCGCGCGGGGTCGGCGTCCGCCGTGGCCGGCGGAACGCGCTCGATGGTCACCGTCATCCCACCGACGGCTCCAGGCGGGGATCGACGCGGTCGGCCGTGCGGCGGAGCAGGCCGGCGAGGGCGGTGCGGACGACCGGCGTGCGGGGCTCGTCGGGCACGTAGGGGATCTTGGGGGCGTCGGGCAGCGCCGAGCGCGCCTCGGCGCGCATCGTGTCGTGCGCCGCGATGAACGTGACGACCTGCAGCGGAGTCATGCTGTCTCCTTCCGAGACATCTTTATCGATTCAGTTACCTCCTCAAGAGTACGTCGTGTCCTCTTCTTAATCAATTCAGAACTAAGGTGACGTCTCGTGCAACGCGTCACACTGCAGACGATCGCCGATCGGGTCGGCGTCTCACGTACGACCGTGTCCAACGCCTTCTCCCGGCCCGACCAGCTCAACGAGGAGCTGCGCCGGCGGATCCTCGAGGTGGCGGGAGAGCTCGGCTATCCCGGCCCGCACCCGGCGGCCCGTACGCTCCGGCGGGGCCGGGCCGGCGTGATCGGGGTGATCTTCACCGAGGAGCTGTCGTACGCCTTCGCCGACTCCTACGCGGTCGGCTTCCTGCGCGGCCTGGCCACGGTGGCCGAGCAGTCCGGCACCGGCCTCCACCTCATCGGCTGGCCGTCCCCGGCCGTCGCCGAGGAGGTGATCGCGGACGCCGTGGTGGACGGCTTCTGCCTGTTCTCCCCCGAGGGACACCCGCTCGTCGAGACGGTGCTGCGCCGCCGCCTGCCCGTCGTCACCGTCGACTATCCGTACGTCGAGGGCGTGCCGTTCGTGGGGATCGAGGACCGGGCCGCCGCGCGCGCCGCCGCCGAGCACGTCCTCGGCCTCGGGCACCGGCGCGTCGCCGTGCTGGGCGTGCAGCCCGCTCCGGGCCGGACCGACCGCGACTGGCTGGACCTGGACCGTCCGGGGGACCTGCGGTTCGGGGCGGGGCGTGCCCGGCTCGCCGGCTACCACGACGCCTGCGTGGGGGCGGGGCTGGAGTGGAAGGACGTCGTCCTCGACCGGACGGCGAACGACCGGGAGCTCGCCCGGCAGGCCGCCGTCCGGATCCTCGACCGGAGCCCACGGCCGACCGCGATCCTGGCGCCGACGGACGAGGTGGCGTTCGCGGTCCTGGACGTCGCGACGCATTTGGGGATCGAGGTTCCCGGGGAGCTGTCGGTCGTCGGCTTCGACGACGTGCCCGCCGCCGCCCCGGCCGGGCTGACCACCGTGCGCCAGCCGATCACCGAGAAGGGCACCACGGCGGGGCGGCTGCTCCTCGAGCCCGCCCGTGAGCCCGCCCCCTGCGTGCTCATGCCGACCGAGCTCGTCGTCCGCCGTACGACCGCGCCACCGGCCGACGTCGGCGTGTGACGGAACGAAAACTGTGTAACGGAACGAACGGCGTGTGACAGAACGAAACGAGAACGAACGCTCGTGCGTCGTACAGACGTGAACGAAGCGCCAGGCTGCATCACCGTCCCCATCATGATCATCGTGGTGCCGATCCGGCTGCTCTGGGAGCTGGTCGCCCTGATCGGGCGGCTCGTCGGCAGGTACGTCCTCCGGCCGATCGGCTGGCTCGTGTACCAGGTCGTGATCCGGCCCGTCGCGTGGCTGATCCGCGTGCTGGTCGTTCTCCCGCTGCGCTGGGTGGCCGAGACGATCCTGGTGCCGCTCGGCCGGTTGGTGTACCGCTGTCTCCTGCGGCCGGTCGGACGGGCCCTGGTCTGGTGTCTGGCGATGCTCCTCGTGCCCTTCGCGTACGCGGCGCACTGGATCGGCCGTGGCCTCGCCGCGCTGTGGCGCGCCGTCTGGCCGCTGTTGGCCGCCTTGGGGCGCGCCATCGCGTACTTCTGGCGGCTCGCCGGGATCGTGCTCTTCCACCTCCTCGTACGGCCCGTACGGTGGATCTGGCGGACGTTCGTGCTGCCGGTCCTCCGCGTCGTCGCCTGGGTATGGCGCGTCACCGTGCTGACAACTGCCAGATGGGTGCGCGTCAACGTCCTGAAACCCGCCGGAGCGGCCGTTCGTTCGGTCTTCCGGGCACTGGGGCTGGATACGCGGCGCCCGTGACCCCGTACTCTTAGAGGACAGAGACTTTTGGATTGGCACGAGTAGGAAGGACCGAAACCCTGGCACCCATGCCGGAGGGCCCGGCGCCGGCCCCCGTGACCCAACGCCTGCGCGTGCGGTACGCCAAGCGCGGCAGGATGCGGTTCACCAGCCACCGTGACATCTCCCGGGCCGTGGAACGCGCCGTACGGCGTGCCGGGATCCCGGTGGCCTTCAGCGCCGGATTTTCTCCGCACCCGAAGATCTCCTACACGGGTGCGGCGGCAACCGGGGTGGCCAGTGAGGCGGAGTATCTCGAGATCGGGCTCACCACCCATCGCGATCCAGACCAGGTGCGGGCCGCCCTCGACACAGTTCTGCCCGACGGACTCGACGTCGTCGAGGTCGTCGAGGCGGGAGCCGGGGCTCTGGCGGACCGCCTGGAGGCATCGCGGTGGCTCGTGCGCCTGGACGGCGTCGCCCCCGACGTCGCCGACGCGGCCGTCCGTGCGTTCATGGCGGCCGGTGAGATCGAGGTCGAGCGCCTCACGAAGAAGGGACGCCGGCGTTTCGACGCTCGCGCCGCGGTAATCGCGTGCGAGGTCGACCGGCGCGCCACCCAGGACACGGATGTCGAATGTGCCATACTTCGAATGGTTGTTCGGCACACGACGCCCGCTGTTCGACCGGACGACGTCCTCACCGGCCTTCGTCAGGTGGCCGACCTCGCGCCGCCGTCACCGCCCATGGTGACGCGGCTGGCGCAGGGACCACTCGACGATTCCACCGGTGAGCTCACCGACCCGCTGGCCTCCGACCGGCAGACCGCACCGGCAGGCGATGACGCCGCCGCGAGCGCGGACGCCGTACGAGCCACGGCGCCGGACGCCGTCGGCGCCCAGTCGTAAACGGATCCGTGCGGCGCATGGATTCTCGGGGACGGCAGGGCGCACCCCTGATGACTTTGTCGGCACGACCCGCCAGGGCCATGCCGGCGACAACGACAAACGGAGAGCTCCTGTGCGGCGCACCCTTCGCGGGTCGCGCCCGGGAGCCTGACGGGAGACAGCCCGCATGCTTGACAAGGATTACGGTGACGCCACCGGCGGCACCGGGGACAACAACATCGAAACCAACGAACAGCCCAAGAAGACCACCCGCCCGCGGCGCGCGAGCCGCCCGGCGGGCCCTCCGCCCGAGTTCGACGAGGAGACCAGCCCGCGGCCGGTGACCAGGCCCGCGTCGGCGGTGTCCGCGGAGCCGGCCACGGCCGCCGCTTCGCCGCCGGCGGAGAAGAGCGACGCGGCGACCGGCGCGCGGAGCGAGGGCGGCCCCAGCGCCAAGGACGAGGGCGCCGCGAGCGCGAAGGGCGAGGAGGCCCCGAGCGCCGCCGGCACGGCCAAGCCCGCGCGTACCCGCCGGACCCGCAAGACCTCCACCGCGCCCGAGCCGGAGCCCGCATCCGAGTCGCAGTCCGCGCCGGAGCCGTTCGCGGCCGCCGCGTCGGAGCCGGCCGGGGCGGCGACCAGGCCCGCCGGGCCGCCGCCGGCCGTTCCCGAGGCCGCGTTCCAGCCGCCGATGGTCGTCTTCCAGCCGCCGCAGCTGCCCGAGGAGGAGGCGGCGCCGCGGTCGCGGGCCCGCGCCGAGGCGCAGCCGAAGGCCGAGGCGAAGGCCAAGCCCAAGACAGACGTCAAGGAGAAGGTCGAGACCCCGCCGGCCCCCGAGGAGCCGGAGGACGAGCAGGGCGAGGACGAGGACGGTTCGGACCGTTCCGGGCGTCGGCGCCGCCGTCGTGGCGGCCGGGGCCGGGGCAAGGCGCGTGACGGCCAGGAGGCCGAGGAGACCGACCGGACCGAGGACGAGGCCGAGCAGGGGCAGGCCGAGGAGGAGCCGGAGCAGGACGCGGCCGACGACGAGCAGGCCGACGGCGGCTCCACCCGCCGCCGGCGCCGTCGGCGTCGCCGCAGCCTCGGGGCCGACGGCGAGGAGATCTCGCCGGACGACCCGCCGAACACGGTCGTCCACGTCCGTGAGCCGCGTGTCGTCGAGGACGAGGTGCAGGCCGTCAAGGGCTCGACCCGGCTGGAGGCCAAGAAGCAGCGCCGCCGCGAGGGCCGCGAGCAGGGCCGCCGTCGCCCGCCGATCGTGACCGAGTCGGAGTTCCTGGCCCGGCGCGAGTCGGTCGAGCGCGTCATGGTGATCCGCTCGGAGGGCGACCGCACCCAGATCGGCGTGCTGGAGGACAAGGTCCTGGTCGAGCACTACGTCGACCGGTCCAGCCACCAGTCCTACATCGGCAACGTCTACCTCGGGAAGGTGCAGAACGTCCTGCCGTCGATGGAGGCGGCGTTCGTCGACGTCGGCAAGGGGCGCAACGCCGTCCTGTACGCCGGCGAGGTCAACTGGGACATCGCGGGCCTGGAGGGCCAGCCGCGCCGCATCGAGTCGGCGCTGAAGTCCGGCCAGTCGGTGCTGGTGCAGGTCACGAAGGACCCCGTCGGCCACAAGGGCGCCCGGCTGACCAGCCAGATCTCGCTGCCCGGCCGCTACCTGGTGTACGTCCCGGACGGCTCGATGACCGGCATCAGCCGCAAGCTGCCCGACAAGGAGCGCTCGCGGCTCAAGCAGATCCTCAAGAAGGTCATGCCCGAGAACGCCGGTGTGATCGTGCGCACCGCCGCGGAGGGCGCCACCGAGGATGAGCTGTCCCGCGACGTCTCCCGCCTGTCCGCCCAGTGGGAGAACATCAAGCGCCAGTCCAAGACCGCGTCCGCGCCGGCGATGCTGTACGGCGAGCCGGACCTGACCATCCGCGTGGTCCGCGACATCTTCAACGAGGACTTCACCAGGCTCGTCGTGCAGGGCGACGACGCGTGGGACATGGTCCAGGAGTACGTCGGCTACGTCGCCCCGCACCTGGCCGACCGGCTGCAGAAGTGGACCGACGACGAGGACGTCTTCACCTCGTACCGGATCGACGAGCAGATGGCCAAGGCGCTCGACCGCAAGGTCTGGCTGCCCAGCGGCGGCTCGCTGGTGATCGACCGGACCGAGGCGATGACCGTCGTCGACGTCAACACCGGCAAGTTCACCGGGCAGGGCGGCAACCTCGAGGAGACGGTCACCCGCAACAACCTCGAGGCCGCCGAGGAGATCGTGCACCAGCTGCGGCTGCGCGACATCGGCGGGATCATCGTCGTCGACTTCATCGACATGGTGCTCGAGAGCAACCGCGAGCTGGTGCTGCGCCGGATGCTCGAGTGCCTGTCGCGGGACCGTACCAAGCACCAGGTCGCCGAGGTGACCTCGCTCGGCCTCGTCCAGATGACCCGCAAGCGGGTCGGCGGGGGGCTCCTGGAGTCGTTCTCCGAGCCGTGCGACTGCTGCAACGGCCGGGGCATCCACGTCACCCTCTCGCCGGTCGAGCCGAAGGCGGAGAAGGCGGCGACGCCCAGTCGCCGCAAGAAGCGCAAGGGCGAGGTCGAGAAGGCCGTCGAGGACAAGCTGGCGCGCGCCGAGCGTCGCGCCGCCCGTGCGGACGCCGCCAAGGCCGCGGCCGAGGCCGAGACGAAGGCGGGCGAGGAGCCCGAGGTCACGGCGGCGGGAGCCGAGGCGCCCGCGGAGGCCGTGTCCGGCCCGGTGGCGGGCGAGGGGGCGGCCGACGACGTACGGCCCGCCGAGGCCCTCGAGACGGCCGAGGAGGCCGGGCAGGAGACCGCCGACGCCGAGCCCTCGGCCAACGGCCGTCGTCGGCGCACGCGGCGCTCTCCGCGGGCCCGGTCCGAGGCCACCGCGGAGTGACGTGCGGTTCCCGGCCGTCCCCTCCGGACGGCCGGGTGCCCGCCGGTTCGACCTTCGGTAGGGGAATCCGGTACTCTAGGTGTCCGGCGCTTTCCCGCGCCGTTGTTAGCGCGCCTGAGGCCCCCGGTTTCGGTGGGTGCGGGCAGCAGCTTCCGAAATGAGCTTGTTCGATTAGTCGTGCCCGAGGCACGCAAAGGAAAGGTTCCGCGGTGTACGCGATCGTCCGTTGCGGCGGCAGGCAGGAGAAGGTGGCCGTCGACGATGTGCTCACCGTCGACAAGGTGGCCGGTGAGGTCGGCTCGACGGTGACGCTCCCGGCCGTGCTCGTCGTTGACGGCGACAACGTCGTCAGCGCGCCCGGCGAGGTGGCCAAGTACGAGGTCACCGCCGAGATCCTTGGTGCGACCAAGGGCCCGAAGATCAACATCATGCACTACCGGAACAAGACCGGGTACAAGCGGCGGATGGGTCACCGTCAGCCGTACACCCAGGTCAAGGTCACCGGTATCAAGGCCGGAAAGTAGGTCGCAGACATGGCACACAAGAAGGGCGCGTCCTCCAGCCGTAACGGTCGTGACTCCAACGCCCAGCGGCTCGGCGTCAAGCGCTTCGGCGGCCAGCTCGTGAACGCCGGCGAGATCATCGTCCGGCAGCGTGGCACCCACTTCCACCCGGGTCCGGGCGTGGGCCGCGGCGGCGACGACACGCTGTTCGCGCTGGTCGCGGGTTCGGTGGAGTTCGGCCGCTACCGCGGTCGTCGCGCCGTGAGCATCGTTCCGCCGGCGGAGTAGGTCCGCCGACGCGACAGGTTTTCAGACGAGGGCGGGCCGTTGATCGGCCCGCCCTCGTCTTTTTTCTGGATGAAGGGTGAGGACATGCCGGACGAGATGCCACAGGCGCCGGCGCGGCGCGGTAACGCCGGGCCGCCAGGGGCGCAGTTCATCGACCGGGTCGTCCTGCACGTCCAGGCCGGCAACGGGGGACACGGCTGCGCCTCCGTGCACCGGGAGAAGTTCAAGCCGCTCGGCGGACCGGACGGCGGCAACGGCGGACGTGGCGGCGACGTCATCCTGGAGGTCGATCCCAACGCCGCCAGCCTCCTCGACTACCACCACCGGCCCAGCCGCAAGGCGACCGGCGGCAAGCAGGGCCAGGGGTCGCACAAGAACGGCGCGAACGGCACGGACCTCGTGCTTCCCGTCCCGAACGGCACGGTCGTCAAGACCCGTGACGGTGAGGTCCTGGCCGACCTCGTCGGGTCCGGCACCCGGTTCGTCATCGCCAAGGGCGGCCACGGCGGTCTGGGCAACGCCGCCCTGGCCAGCGCCCGGCGCAAGGCGCCCGGGTTCGCCCTGCTCGGCGAGCCGGGCGACGAGCTCGACGTCGTGCTGGAGCTGAAGACGGTCGCGGACGTCGCGCTGGTCGGGTTCCCGAGCGCGGGCAAGTCCTCGCTGATCGCGGCGCTCTCCGCGGCGAAACCGAAGATCGCCGACTACCCGTTCACCACCCTCACCCCGAACCTCGGCGTGGTCAGCGCCGGCGAGGTCGTCTACACGGTCGCCGACGTGCCGGGCCTGATCGAGGGCGCCAGCCAGGGCCGGGGCCTGGGCCTGCAGTTCCTGCGCCACATCGAGCGGGCCTCCACGCTCGTCCACGTCGTCGACTGCGCGACCCTCGAGCCGGGCCGCGACCCGCTGTCGGACTTCGAGGTGATCGAGGCGGAGCTCGCGGCGTACGACGCCCTGGGCGACGAGCCGCTGTCGGACCGCCTCCGTCTGGTCGTGCTCAACAAGGTCGACGTGCCGGACGCCCGCGACCTGGCCGAGCTGGTCCGCCCGGAGTTCGAGAAGCGCGGGCTGAAGGTCTTCGAGGTGTCCGCCGCCACCCACGAGGGCCTGCGCGAGCTGAGCTTCGCGATGGCCGAGATGGTGGCCGCCCACCGCGCCGCGCAGCCGGTGGAGGAGCCCACCCGGCTGGTCATCCGGCCCGCGCCCGTCGGCGGCGCCGACTTCGAGGTGCGCGCCATGCCCGACGGCGCCTACCTCGTCACCGGCGAGAAGCCGGTGCGCTGGCTACGGCAGACCGACTTCAGCAACGACGAGGCGGTCGGCTACCTCGCCGACCGGCTCGCCCGGCTCGGCGTCGAGGAGCGCCTGGCCGCGGCGGGCGCCGAGCCCGGCGCCACGGTGTACATCGGCTCCGAGGACGAGTCGATCGTCTTCGACTGGGAGCCCGAGGTGCTGGCCGGTTCCGAGAACGTCCTCGGCCGTCGCGGCACCGACCTGCGCCTGGAGGGCCGCTGATGATGGTGGATCGGGGGGGTCGCCGTGCGTGAGGCGGTCGTGCGCGCGCGCCGGATCGTGGTGAAGGCGGGGTCGTCCTCGCTGACCACTCCGGACGGGTCGATCGACGCCGCCCGGATCGACGCGCTCGTCGACGTGCTGGCCGGCTGGCGCGGCACCGACGGCCGGCCGGGCGCGGCGAAGGGCCGCGAGGTCGTGTTCGTCTCCTCGGGTGCGATCGCCGCCGGGCTCGGCCCGCTCGGCCTGCCCTCCCGGCCCCGCGACCTGGCGCTGCAGCAGGCGGTGGCCAGCGTGGGGCAGGGGCTGCTGGTGGCCCGCTACACCGCGTCCTTCGCACGCTACGGCCTGGGCGTCGGGCAGGTGCTGCTGACCGCCGACGACATGATGCGCCGCTCGCATCACCGCAACGCCCAGCGCACCCTCGAACAGCTCCTCACCTTCGGCGTCGTGCCGATCGTCAACGAGAACGACACGGTCGCCACCGACGAGATCCGGTTCGGCGACAACGATCGGCTCGCCGCCCTCGTCGCGCACCTCATCCGCGCGGACGCGCTGATCCTGCTGTCCGATGTGGACGCCCTCTACACCGGCGACCCGCGAGAGCCGGGCGCGCGGCGGATTCAGGACGTCCGGGAGCCCGCCGACCTGGACGGCGTGCGCCTCGGCGGCTCGGGCCGGGTCGGCACCGGCGGCATGGTCACCAAGGTGGAGGCGGCCCGCATCGCCGGCGTCCCGGTCGTCCTGACGAACGCCGACTCGGCCGGACCCGCGCTCGCGGGCGAGAACGTCGGAACGTACTTCCACCCGGCCGGCGCCCAGCCGTCGACCCGGCGCCTGTGGCTGGCGCACGCGACGACCGGGCAGGGCCGGGTGCGCCTGGACCCGGGAGCGGTCGAGGCCGTGGTCCGGCACCGCAAGTCGCTGCTGCCCGCCGGCGTGACCGGGGTGGAGGGCGACTTCAGCGCGGGCGACCCCGTGGACCTGTGCGACGACGAGGGCCGGGTCGTCGCGCGCGGGCTGGTCAACTACGACGCGGCGGAGATCCCGGACCTGATGGGCAGGTCGACGCGCTGGCTGGCGCGGGAGCTCGGCCCGGAGTACGAACGCGAGATCATTCACCGGGACGGCCTGGTCGTCCTGGTCGGCGAGCAGGCAGCGAGCGCCCGGCACTGAGACCGCGCGGGCCAGGAGGAGGACAGATGGGCAGTCAGGAGCAGGTTCTCGAGGTGGCGCGGCGCGCCAGGCAGGCCGCCGCCGAGCTGGCCCCGCTGCCGCGCGCCGTCAAGGACGCCGCGCTGCACGCCATCGCGGACGCCCTCGTGGCCCGCTCCGGGGAGATCGTCGAGGCGAACGCCGGCGACGTCGCCCGCGCCCGCGAGGCCGGCACCTCCGAGTACATGATCGACCGGCTGAGCCTGACCGACGACCGGGTCGCCGCGATCGCCGCCGCGGTCCGTCACGTCGCGTCCCTGCCGGATCCGGTGGGGGAGTCCGTCCGCGGCTACACGCTGCCCAACGGGCTGGAGCTGCGGCAGGTCCGGGTCCCGCTCGGCGTTGTCGGCATCATCTACGAGGGCCGCCCGAACGTCACGGTCGACGCCGCCGCGCTGACCCTCAAGAGCGGCAACGCGGTCCTGCTGCGCGGATCCTCCTCCGCGTACGACTCCAACACCGCGCTGGTCGAGGTCATGCGCGGGGCGCTGGCCGACGTCGCGGGCGGGGTGCCGGCCGACGCGATCCAGCTCGTGCCCGGCCGCGACCGCGACTCCGTCAAGCACCTGATGCGGGCCCGCGGCCTGGTCGACGTGCTGATTCCGCGCGGCGGCGCCTCGCTGATCAACTCGGTGGTCGAGGAGTCGACGGTCCCGGTCATCGAGACGGGGACCGGCAACTGCCACGTGTACGTCGACGCGGCCGCCGACCTGGACATGGCCGTGGACATCCTCGTCAACGCCAAGACGCAGCGTCCGTCGGTGTGCAACGCCGCCGAGACGGTCCTCGTGCACCGCGACATCGCGGACGCGTTCCTGCCGCGCGCGCTGCGGGCCCTGGGAGAGAAGGGCGTCACCGTGCACGGCGACGCGGCGGTCCGCGCGCACGCGGGGGAGGGGGCGACCGTCGTCGAGGCGACCGAGGAGGACTGGGGCACCGAGTACCTCTCCCTCGACCTCGCCGCCGCCGTCGTCGACTCGCTCGACGCCGCCGTCGCGCACATCCGGCGGTACGGCTCGGCGCACACCGAGGCGATCGTGACGACCTCCCAGTCCGCCGCCCGGCGCTTCACGGCGCTCGTCGACTCCGCCGCCGTCATGGTCAACGCCTCGACGCGGTTCACCGACGGCGAGGAGTTCGGGTTCGGCGCGGAGATCGGCATCTCCACCCAGAAGCTCCACGCCCGCGGCCCCATGGGCCTGCCCGAGCTGACCTCCACCAAGTACGTCGTCACCGGCGAGGGCCACCTCAAGGGCGTCTGACCGCCAAGGGCGCTCAGCCGAGCGGCGCGGAAGGGGCTTTCGGCGAGCTGCGAGGACTACGGTGTCAGCACGATCCTGCCGAACACCTCGCCGGCGTCCATCTTCTGGTGCGCCAGTACGGCCTGCTCCAACGGCAGCACCTCGTGCACCACCGTGTGCAGTTCGCCGCGGCTCGCAGCGGCGAACTGCACGGTTCGCACGGCACGTCGCTCGGCTTCGGCCACCGTGGCGGCGCTGAAGGTGGCGAACGACAGCGACCTCTGGAAGTCCGCCATCATCTTCGTGCCGAAGTCCGCCGGCGGTTGGCCGCCGACCGCGCCGACGGCCACCATGCGACCGTTCGGGTTGAGCCTGGCGAAGAAGGAAGGCATGTCCGCACCGGCGACGATGTCGATGATGACGTCATAGCCCGCGGGCGCGTCCTCGCCTCCCTCGCCGGAGCGATCCAGCACGTGGGTCGCGCCGAGCCTGCGCAGGCGATCGCCGCGCTCGGCCGAGCTCGTCGTGACCGCCACCGCGCCGGCACCACGACGAGCCGCGAGCTGGACCGTCATGATCCCGATGCTGCCCGCCGCACCGCGCACCAGCACCGACTCGCCAGGAGCGAAGTGAGCGTGGGAAAGGCCGAAATGGGCCACCACGCCAGAGCTCCCGAGCGTCACCGCGTCGACGGTGGACAGGCTCGCGGGGAGGGGAAGGATCTCCTCGACCGGGGTGATCGCCTGTTCGACGTAGCCGCCGCCCACACCGGTGAACGCCCACACGCGCCGCCCGATCCAGGACGCGTCGACGCCGTCACCGACCGCGGTCACGGTGCCCGCCACCTCGCCGCCGGGGACATGACCCTCCTTGAACCCGTAGGCGGCGAGAGCACCGCTTCGGATCACGGCATCGACGCCGCCGACGCCGATCGCCTCAACGGCGATCAGTACCTGTCCGTCGGCGGGAGCCGGGGCAGGGAGATCGATGACCGCCAGGCCTTCGGGATCACCGAATGCCTGGATCGCTACTGCCTTCAATGTCTTCTCCATGTTCTGGGCTCGATCGGTACCGCTCCGGGCGCGATGCGTCCGGACGCGACGGACGCTAGTGGACGCCCCCGTCCGGTTGGCTAAAGTGAGACCGGTGACCGCCCCTTTGCCTCACTCCCTGCGGTCCGACGCCCTGGACAACCGCGAACGCGTCCTCGACGCGGCCCGTGCGCTGTTCGCCGCGGAAGGCCTGAACGTGTCGATGCGGGAGATCGCCCGGCGCGCCGGAGTCGGCCCTGCCACCCTGTACCGCCGCTTCCCGACCAAACAGATGCTGGTCACCGAAGTGTTCACGGAGGAGATGCGCGCGTGCCATGCCATCGTCGAGGAGGGGCGTGCCGATCCGGATCCGTGGCGCGGCTTCTGCCTCGTGATCGAGAGACTGTGTGAGCTGCACGCCAGTAACCGAGGCTTCACCGAAGCCTTCATGTCGACCTTCCCCGACGCGATGGATTTCGCCGCGGGCCGTGAACACGCGCTGAACTCGATCGCCGAACTGGCCCACCGTGCCAAGGACACCGGCCATCTACGCCACGACTTCGTACTGGACGACCTGATCCTCATGCTCATGGCCAACAGGGGCGTCCGTGCGACGTCGATGGCCACTCAGGTCACGGCCTCGCGGCGCTTCGCCGCGCTCATGATCCGGGCATTCCGCGCCCTCCCGGAGGGCTCACCGCTACTGCCGGCGGCACGATCGGCACCCGCGGAGCCACGCGAGAACGTCTGAGACCGCTCAGCCGCGCCCGTCGGGTGCTCGTCTCGTGCAGGCCTCAGGCTCCGGTCACCATGTCGCGTACGCCGCCGGCCGCGGCGTACAGGAGTTCGCGGACCACCTCCACCGAGTACGTCGTCACCGGCAAGGGCCACCTCCAGTGACCGGGGCTGGAAGACTCAGTGACGTGGGCGCAGTCCGTTCAGTGCCGTCTCGACGATGCTGTCGGCGTATTCGGGAGTGAGCGAAACGAAAGCAGAAGGATCCGCACCTTTGCGTCCCCCGCGACGAGTTCTTCCCGCACCTGGTTCATCACCGGAGCCAGTCGCGGCCTCGGCCGCGCGTTCGCCCTCCTTCGACATCTCCCAGCGGCGGATGCGCACCTGGGCGGCCTGGGAGCAGGTCAGCCGCGCCGCCCCGCCCCCGGAACGACCGGCTGACCCGCGCACCGGCGTCGACAGGGCCTTTCCGGGCGCTCGAGCGAGCGGCGCGGCGGCGGTACGGAGATCAGTTCGCCGCCGCTGCCGCCCGCAGGTCTCCTGCCGGGGCCGACGCGTCGCGGAGGCCGCCGGCGGCGGCGTACAGCAGTTCGCGGACGGCGTCCTCGCGGTCGGCCCGCCAGACGAGGCGCAGCGCGATGTCCGGCGTCACGACCGGATGGCCGACGAGGGCGCCCGAGCGGAGATCCTCGGCGACGGCGAACTCCGGCAGCAGGGCCGCGCCGAGGCCCCGGCGCACCCAGCCGTGGATGACGGTGACCGAGGCCAGTTCCGTGCGCTCGCGGTCGGTGCCCAGCACCCGGTCGGCGATGATGCGGAACGAGCAGCCCGGCGGCGTGACGAGCAGGCGGTCCCGGGCGGTCCCGGGCGCGGTGACGAACGCCAGCGGCACGTCCTCCACGTCGAGGAAGGCCAGCCGCGACGGCGCGTCGAACCCGAGGCCGCCCACCGCCGGGCCGCTGTCCAGGAGCAGCCCGGCGTCGAGTGAGCCGGCCTCGACGCCGGCGAGGACGTCCCGGCGGTTCAGCGGTGCCACCTCGATACCGAGGTCCGGGCGGCGCGCCGAGAGCCGCTCGACGATGTCGGGGACCAGCGTGGCGGCGAGCGTCTCCAGGGCCCCGAGCCGTACGACCGGCGGTCGGCCGGTCACCTCGCGGCGCGCCTGATCGGCCTGGTCGAGCAGCCGCCGGGCCCAGGGCACCATCCGCCGCCCGGCCTCCGTGAGACGCATGCCATCGGGCGTCCGATCGAACAGCGCGACACCGAGCGACCGCTCCAGCGCCCGTACCTGCTCCGAGACGGAGGACGGCGCCAGGTCCACGGCGATCGCCGCGTCGGTGACCGTGCCCTCGGCGGCGACGGCGAGGAACGTGCGCAACTGCCGGAACTCCACGCTGACCTGGCCTTTCGGTTCTACCGAACGGGGCGTTCGCCGCCGCCGGTGGAGGGGAACGGGTGGGTGCCGCGACTGTGGGCGCATCCCATTCTCCTGGAGTCGCGCGTGTCCACCCAAACCCTTCCGATCTCCTCCCGGGCGAGCCGGCTGTTCGGTCTCTCGCTCGGCTACTTCCTCGTGCTGCTGGACACCACCGTCCTGACCGTCGCCCTGCCCGATCTGCGCGCCTCGCTCGGCGGCGGGGTCGCCGGGCTGCAGTGGGCGGTCACCGGTTACACGGTGACCTTCGCCGCGCTGCTGCCGACCGCCGGCGCGGTGTCGGACCGGTTCGGCGCGCACCGGGTCTTCGCCGCCGGCGTCGCCGCCTTCGGGCTGGTGTCCCTGCTCAGCGCGGCGGCGCCGAACCTGTCCGTCCTCGTCGTCCTGCGCGCCGTGCTCGGCGCGGCGGGTGCGCTGTGCCTGCCGAGCTCGCTTGCGATCATCACCCGGCTGTACCCCGTTCCGGCCGAGCGCGGCCGTGCCCTCGGCGCCTGGGCGGCCATCACCGGCTGCGCGCTGGCGGCCGGTCCGGTCGCGGGCGGGCTGCTGGTGTCGGTCGGCGGCTGGCGGGCGGTGTTCCTCGTGAACGTCCCGGTGGCGCTGCTCAGCCTCCTGCTCGTCCGCGACATCCGGGTGCCCGCGACCGGACGGGACATCGACTGGTGGGCCCAACTGATGGCCTGCGCCTTCCTCGCCGTGCTCACCGACGCCATCGTCGACCGGCGCATCGTCTCGGCGATCGCGGCGGCCGTCCTCGCCGTGGTCATGGTCGTCGTGGAGCGGCGCAGCGCGTCCCCGGCCGTCCCCGGCGCGGTGATCGCCGAGCCGGGCGTGCGCCGGGGCCTGATCGCCGGCGCGGCGGTCAACTTCGCGCTGTCGGGCGGCCTGTTCGTACTGACCCTGTCGCTCCAGCGTCACCTGGGACCGGTGGCCACCGGCCTGGCGTTCCTGCCGCTGACGCTGCCGACCGCGTTCAACCCGCTGGTCACCGGCCGGCTGGTCGCGCGGTACGGGCCGCGCCCGCCGGTCCTGGCCGGACTGACCCTGCTCACCCTCGGCTGCCTCGCCGCGACCCCGGTGCCGTGGCTCGGCATGCTCCTGATCGGCTTCGGCGTCTCCTTCTCCCTGCCCGCCCTGGTCACGGGCGTTGTGCAGGCGGCGCCGGAGGGCGCGGCCGGCGTCGCGAGCGGCCTGCTGAACGCGGTCCGCCAGGTCGGCGCCACGCTGGGCGTCGCGGTGATGGGCGGCCTCGCGGCCGGTACGGCCTTCACCGTCGCCGCGGCCCTCTGCCTGCTGGCAGCCCTCACCCTGGCCCTCGGCCGCCGCCCCTCCTGAACCGCGAGGAACCCACGACTCGTGCGTCGTGGGTTCTTTCGTCCGACCGATCAGATGTCTTGGAGCCTGACTTCAACGCAGTTGCTCGTACCCTCGTTCCCGCTGCGGGAGGACTTCTGCCAGCCATCATCCGTGATGAGCTTCTGCATCACAGCTCCTTCATCAGCTTCTCGATCACTGCAAGTGATGCGCATTCCGGCAACGCTGATTGGCTGATTCGATCGTATCTGTCCCAATACTCCCGAACTTCAGATGGAGACTCTACAAGACGCCCTCTTCCAGAGGCTTCGGTGTGCGCCACGTCTCCGGTCTCTCCGAAGAGGAGGGTGAAGCTCCCGCTGAATCCTGCGTGTGCCCCAGCGCTCCGGGGCACCACCCGGATGCCCACGTTGGGGCGCTGCGCCAGGTCGAGGAGGTGTGCGAGCTGGTCGCGCATGAGCTCTTGTCCGCCAACGGGCCAGTCAAGCGCGTTCTGGGAGATCAGCGCCCAGATGGTCGGCGCCGACCGCTTGCTGAGGATGACCTGCCTGGCCATCCTCCTGGACACCTGCTCTTCGGCGTCATGGGTGCCTAGCGCCCTAATCAGGGCGGCGGCGTACTCGGGGAGTTGGAAGAGCCCTGGCACCGCCAGGGCTTCGTAGGTCTTGATCGTGTCCGCTGCCGCCTCATGATTCAGGTACGCCTTGAACCACTCGCGGTCCTGGTTCGCCTGCCTCCTGGCCTGCTTGAGCAGCCAGGTGAAATGCTGGCCAAGCTCCCAGTGGGCATCTAGCTTCTCCGCATCCTCCTCCTTGATTCTCCGGCGCCCGGTCATGATGTTGGAGACATTCGAGTAGCTGCGACCGAGCAGTCTCGCAAGATGTTTATAGGACATGTTGGACTTCTTGGCGTGGAACTGCAGGTCGATCGTAATCTTGTCCCACGGATCAGAGTCCGGATCCAGCTTGATCCCCTCAGTCATCGTGCCCCCGAATCTCTCCAGCTTCTCCGGGAGAGATTACGCCTCTCCCGTACGCCGGTCCAGAATTCTTATCAACGCCTAGTCCGGAAGGCAAAGAACAATGCGGAATGGACCAAATGGCCTGAAATATGGCAGATGGGAGTGGGTGGGTCATGGATGCGATGGCAAGCCCGATTGAGACGGTGATGGACGGCGGTGATCGGAAGACCGTCGTGACCCTCCGGCCGGTGCCTCAGGCCGCCGACATCGCCCGCACCTTCATCGAGCACCGCATGCTCGTGATGAGGCGGCCTGACCTGGTGGACGACGCGACTCTGATCGCCTCGGAATTCATCACCAACGCCTACGTCCACGTCCCGGCGGCGGAGTTCTTCAAGCTCATGCTCTGCTGGAACGCTGGCAGCCCGCTCATCGAGGTCTGGGACCCATCCTGGACGCTGCCCAAACCCAGAACCCTCGCCGAAGGCGACGAATTCCTCCTCTCCACGAGCGGAAAGGGGCTCTTCATCGTCTCCCGGCTCGCCCAGAGCCGGGGATCGAGGCGAATACCGAAGGCGAAAGGCGGCGGAAAGATCGTCTGGGCGCGTCTCCCTCCAGAATGAGCCGACCGCCGTTGATCCCTGGCATTCACTGCGCCGTAGCAGCCGCAATGGCCAGGGATCACGCCGGAGTGAGGGAAAGGAGAAGTTTTGATCGGCGTCTCATGGGCTTGAGCTCTGTCGTGGTTCAGCGCCGCCAGGTCGCCTTCCAGCTCGTTCGACGGCCACCTCACGGGTCTGCCGATGGGGCAGCGCTTGCACGGCGCTCTGGGCGATGAGTACTTCGCCCTCGCCCTGACGAGCGTCAACGGGCACACGGCCGAGATGCGCCCGGACGAGAAGGCGAGGTTCGGTTTCGCCATCGACGACACCGCGCTGGAGCCGCCCGAGCAGGGAAGCGTCGAAGCCGCCTTCGCCGAGGCCGGCCTCGGGCTCAGCATCGCCGATCTCCGCCGGGCACGCCCGGATGCCCCCGGAGGCGCCGGCCCCGACCGCGTCCGGCTCCAGAGCGCCTACCTGCACACCCCGGTCATCGACGCGTTCGACGCCGTCCTCAACACCTCGACCTCTACCGTGATCGACGACGTGCGACGGGAGGCGAGCCGTACGGTCGGCTGAACGCCGCCGGTCGTGTAACACGGAGGCCGCGGGGCGATCGTGGCCGGAGCCTCGGAACGATCGGTCACATTGACGTCGGCGTTGCCCCGCCAATACCGGCGAACCGGTCATCGCTCCGTCAACGACGACGGCGCCGTGACCACCAAGACGGCGAAGTGACCGTGAGGCCGGTTGCAGGGGGTACCGGGAGGCGTGGCGGGAGCGGCGACGTGGAGCGCGATCCAGCCGATGGCGAGTCGCAAGGGGGCATGGAAAGTGCGCCAGAACCGAAGTCGCTCGCGTGAGTAGACGGCGCTGAACGAAATGAGCAGAGCCGGTCAGCATGCGCGCTGACCGGCTCTGGAAGTCATCTGTCCGCGGTAGTCGCCGCCTCAGTTACTTGGAGCACGGGACCCCAGGGCTGTGGGTCCCCCCACAGTTGCCACACGTCGGCTTCTTCCCGTCTCCGTGCTTCTTCTTGGACACGTCAGTCCTCCTCTTAGTTGAGGTGATGGCTCGTGCTCTTTGCCGAGCCACAGGTGACGGACCAGGCCGTCGAATTTGATGGTGCATCACTACTGACCTGTCGCAACGTGTCGTGAATCACCTGTCTCAGAAAACCGTGCCGAAGGTCTGCGTGCCCGTTCCGGTGCCGGGCAGTGGCCATCGGGGCGACATGGAGGTCGGCGAGTGCGGCCACCCGCTCTCGGCGTGGTCGCCGCCGACGGTCCAGGCGAATACCGAGGATGAGAGGGGCGGGAATATGGTCCTGGCTCGTTCCTTCGGCACCGGTGCGATCGTCAGCGGCAAGGCGTGCTGGGCACGACGAAGTTCCGGAACGTCCAGCGGGGCGGCACGGCCGAGTTCGTCGTGAACGATCATGGGGTGAGCGCCGCCGGTTGGGAAATGCGGAGGCCGCGGGACGGTCGTCCCGCGGCCTCTTCGTGGTCAGGGCCGGTTCGTGGCTGGTCCGGTCAGTTGATGGTCAGGTCGGCGGACTTGTCGCCGGCGACGATCTTGTACTGGCCCGGGAGCACCGCGCGGGTGCTGGAGCCGTTGATGTCGCCCTGCGTCACCGCGAGCCGGGAGCGCGGGAAGGACAGCGACACGGTGGTCGACTGGCCCGCCTTGAGCGGCACCCGGGTGAAGGCGGCGAGACGGTTCGGCGGGGTCAGGATCTGGCCGACCGGCAGCTGGGCGAAGACCGGCACGACGAAGTCGCCGTCGCGGGAGCCGGTGTTGGCGACCTTCACCGACACCTTCACCGTGCTGCCGCCGGAGACCGAGACGCCCTGCACCGCGTACGTCGTGTACGACAGGCCCGCGCCAAAGGCGAACAGCGGGTCGTAGCCGGAGCTCGTGCCGCTGTTGGTGCCGCCCAGCTGCTGGTAGAACATCGGCTCGTCGCCGGTGGTCTTCGGCCAGGAGACGGGCAGCCGGCCGCTCGGGTTGGCCTTGCCGAACAGGACGTTCGCCACGGCCGTGCCGCCCTCGCTGCCGGGCAGCCAGGACATGAGCAGCTGCTTGGCGTCGGCCGCGTTGTCGAGCACCAGCGGCCGGTCGGCGACGACCACCACGATCACCGGCTTGCCGGTGGCCTGCAGCCGGTCGACGAGGTTCTGCTGGTCGGCGGACAGCTCGGGCAGTTCCTGGTCGTTGACGCCCTCGGCGCCGGGCTTGTCGCCCACCACCACGATGGCCGCGTCGGCGCTCTTGGTCTGGTCGACCGCGTCGTCGGCGTTCGGCACGAGCTTGGCGTGGTCACCGACGACGTTCTTGATGCCCTGGTAGATCGTGACACCCGGGTCGTTGACACCGGCGGGGATGCCCTGCCACTGGATCGTCCAGCCGCCGTTCTGGTTCGGGATCGAGTCGGCGCTCGGGCCGGTCACGACGACCTTGCCGATGCCCGTGGAGAGCGGCAGCACGTTGCCGTCGTTCTTCAGCAGGGTCTGCGACTCGGTCGCGGCCTTGACGGCGAGGTCCTTGTCCGCGCCGAGCACGGCCGCGTTGGCCTTGGACGCGTCGACGTACGGGTGCTCGAACAGGCCGAGCTTGAACTTCAGCGTCAGGATCCGGGAGACCGCCTCGTCGAGGCGGCGCTTGCTGACCTTGCCGGTCTTCACGTCCTCCAGAAGGCCCTGGACGAACCCGTCGACCTCACCGGGCGGCAGCATGCCCATGTCGACGCCGGCGTTGACCGCGATGGCCACCGCGCCCGCGTACGTGTCGGTCAGGTGGTACGACGTGCGCAGCGCGTCGACGTCGTTCCAGTCGCTGACCACCACGCCCTTGAACCCCCACTGGCGGCGCAGCAGGTCGGTGAGCAGGTAGTGCGAGGCGTGCGCCGGGATGCCGTTGATCGACCCGGAGTTCACCATGACGGTGTCCGCTCCCGCGTCCACGGCCGCCTTGTACGACGGCAGGAACGTGTCCTGGAGGTAGCGCGGGTCGATGTGGGACTCGGTCCGGTCGTGGCCGTTGAACGGCGCGGAGTATCCGGCGAAGTGCTTCACCGTCGCGCTGACCTGTCCGGACTTCTCCAGGCCCTTGACGTTGGCGGCGCCGAGTTCACCGGCGAGGTAGGGGTCCTCGGAGTAGGTCTCGTAGTAGCGGCCCCAGCGGGTGTCGCGCGAGATGTCCTGGACCGGCGCGAAGTCCCACTGCGGCCCGGTCGCCTTCACGGCGCGGGCCGTGGACTCGCCCATCGCCTCGGAGAGCTGCGGGTCCCAGGTCGCGCCGACCCCGATCTGCTGCGGGAACTTGGTCGCGCCGAGGACGTTGTTGTGCCCGTGCACGGCGTCCACGCCGTACACGATCGGGATGTGCAGCCGGGAATGGTCGATCGCGTACTTCTGGACCGCGTTCACCATGTCGGCCCAGTCCTTGGGGGTGTTGTTGACCGGGGTCTCGCCACCCCCGGACAGCACCGAGCCGACCTTCAGGTCGCCGAGGACGTGCTGCATGCAGGACTCGACGAGGGCGCCGCCCGACCACTGGCAGTCACCCTGCATGTTGACGACGGCGGGCTGGGCGAGCTGGCCGACCTTCTCCTCGGTGGTCATGCGCTTGAGGAGGTCGGCGACGCGGGAGGAGGTGGAGGCGTGCGGGTCGAGGTAGCGGACCTGGGCGCTGGCGCCCGTCGCGGTCAGGGCCAGCCCTGACGCGGTGATCGCTACGGCCGTCCCGATGCGGGCGGCCTTGATCCGGAGTCTCATGAAGCGTGCTCCAGGCGGAGGTCAGGAGGAACGAAGCCCTGTGATCAAAGACCGAACCCAGGACTTAAATCAAGACCTAAACACAAATTTGGCCGAAGTCTGCCATCAGCGTTCAGGACTTAAACGATCTCCCAAGCGTTCATGACCAGCGCCAACGCGCCCAGGACCTCCGACCGGTCGCCGAGCACCCCGGGCACGATCGACACGAGCGCCGCGGCGCTGGCGACGGCCGAGCGCCGGACGGCCTCCACCATCGGCCCGATCAGGAGGTCGCCCGCCCGCGCCAGGTCGCCGCCGACCACGACCAGGCGGGGATTGAGCAGGTTGCACAGGCTCGCCACGCCCGCCCCGGTGTACCGCCCGGCGTCACCGACCGCGCGCCGGCACGGGGCGTCCCCGGCCAGCGCCAGCTCCACGATCCGCGCCGTCGTCAGGCCGTCGCCGTGAGTCGGCCGCAGCAGATCGGCGAGGTAGCGGCCGCCGGCGTACGTCTCCAGGCAACCGCGGTTGCCGCACCGGCACATCGGGCCGTTCTCGTTCAGCGTGATGTGGCCGATCTCGCCGGCCGTACCACCCGGCCCGTGGTAGACGCGGCCGCCGATCACGATGCCCGCCCCCACCCCGGAGGCGATCTTGATGTACGCGGCGTCGGCGTGGCCGCGCGCCGCTCCCCAGGTGACCTCGGCCAATGCGCCGAGGTTCGCGTCGTTGTCCACGTGGACCGGGCGGCCGAGACGGCGCCGGGCCTCCTCGGCCGCCTCGATGCCCGCCCAGCCCGGCAGGATCGTGCTCGACCCGAGCGTGCCGCTCGCCGCGTCGATCGGCCCGGGCACGCCGAGCCCGATGCCAAGAACGTCCGCCCTCGTCGCGCCGACGGTGGCCAGCAGCCCGTCCATCAGGCGCTCGGCCGCCCCGAGCCCGTCGGCGGCCGAGGCCCCGACGTCCAAGGGCATCGCCTGCTCGGCGACGACCTCGCGGGCCAGGTTGCCGATCGCCACGCGCAGGTGCGAGTGGCCGAAGTCGACTCCGACGGCCAGCCCTGCGGTGGGCGCCAGCGACACCGCGCGGGCCCGGCGGCCGCCCGCCGACGTGGGCGTCGTGGTCAGTACGCCCCCCGCCGCCAGCTCGCGCACGATGTTGGAGACGGTCGCCCGTGACAGGCCCGTGCTCCGGGCGATCTCGGCCTGGGTCGGCGCTCCGGCCTCGCGCACGGCCTGGATCACCCGACGCTGGTTCGCCTCCCGGAGCGACGACTGCGATCCCGGCGTCGCGGATGAGCCTGGCGTCGGCATGGGGTCCCTCTCGCGTGTTCAAGAAGTGAACCCAAGGTTACGCGGAAACCCGCCGCCGCTCGCGCCGAAGGCCGGGTGCGGCCTGGCCGAAGACCCCGTTCGGGCGGGGGCTCAGTTCTCCCGGTCGTCGCCGCCGCGGGCGAACCGGCCGAACAGCCGCTCCCCGGCGTTGACGGCGCCCTCGGCGGCTCCCTTGACGGCGCCGATGAACGGGTCCGAGCTGCGGTTCCAGGACTCCCGGTAGGCCTTCGCCGCGTTCTTGATCTCTTCGGAGATCGAGGCGCTGCCGTCGTCCGCGCGGCGCTCGTAGTCCCCGCCGAGGATCCGGGTGTACTCGCCGCCACGGGCCCAGTGCTCCAGCTCGGCGAACCGGATCACGGCGTACGGGTGCGAGCGGTTCAGCAGGTTGAGGAACTTCAGCAGCCCGTCGCGCACGTCACCGGCCGCGTCGTACTCCCGCGCCTGCTCCAGGAACGCCTCGCCGTCCATCTCCGACAGGCGCGCGCCGCCCGCCAGCTTCATCAGCGCCCGCTTGGCGGCCTCGACGTCCTGGCCCGCCAGCAGGCCGGCCCGGTCCGCCGACAGCTCCGACTTGCGCTGCCACTCGTTGAGCCCCATCAGGATCGTCGCGATCGCGATGTTCCCGAGCGGCAGCCACGCGATCCGGGCTCCGAGGTTGGTCAGGATCATGGCCATCGTCCGGTACACCGCGTGCCCGGACAGGACGTGCCCGACCTCGTGGCCGATGACGAACCGCAGCTCCTCGTCGTCGAGGAGGTCGAGCAGGCCGGTGTTGAGGACGATGAACGGGGTGTCGACGCCGATCGTCATGGCGTTCGGCGTCGGGTCCTGCGTGACGTACACCTCGGGGACCTGCGGCAGGTCGAGGATGTAGGCGTTGTCCCGCACGATGTCGTGGATGTGGCGGTACTGCCTCTCGCCCGCGCGCACGGTGCCACCGAGGAACATCAGACGGATCGCGCGCTCGCTGAACAGTCCGGCGAGGCGCCGCAGCACCGTGTCGAAGCCGCTGAGCGATCGGAGGGCGACGAGCGCCGACCGGTCCGCGGGATGCTCATAGGCGCGGGAACTGATCCCGGGAAAGCGGGTGCGAGAACGGTCGGGAGTATTACTCGTCATATTCGGCATGTTATGTCTGACGGCCCGTCAGAGCGCGGAGTTCCCTCGGCGCGATCCGGCCAGGTCCGTACCCGTGACCCCGGAGAAACCTCCCGCGGACGGGCTCTTGCGCGGCGGGGTGCGGCGGCGGTCTACTCCCTCCATGGCGGAGGCGTACGGGCCGGGGCCCGCGGAGACGATGTCGCGCGACGAGCTGACCGCGGTCCGGCAACGCCGGTTCCGCGACCTGGTCGACCGCCTGATCGCGGCCGACGGCCTCCAGGGCCGACGGCTGCGGGACGCCGGGATCGCCGGCGGCCACGACGTCACGCTCGACGATCTGCGCCGGCTGCCCTTCACCACCAAGCAGGACCTCTGGGACGCCTATCCGTACGGCATGCTCGCCGTGCCGATGGAGGAGGTCGCCGCCGTCCACGGGTCCAGCGGCACCGGCGGACGACCCACCCTCGTCGCGTACACCCGGCGTGACCTGGCGCTCTGGTCGCAGATGTGCGCGCGGTCGCTGGCCTGCGCGGGCGCGAGGCCCGGCAGCGTGGTGCACAACGCGTACGGATACGGGCTGTTCACCGGCGGCCTCGGCATCCATCAGGGCGCGCTCGCCCTCGGCGTCACCGTCGTGCCGATGTCGGGCGGCATGACCGAACGCCAGCTCCGGCTGCTCGCCGACCTGCGCCCCGACATCCTGACCTGCACGCCGTCGTACGCGGTGCGGCTGGGAGAGGCGGCGCGCGCGGCCGGGATCGAGCTGCGCCTGAAGGCGGGCCTGTTCGGAGCCGAGCCCTGGTCGGAGGGGCTGCGGTCGACGATCGAGGAGCTGCTCGGCCTCGCCGCCCTGGACATCTACGGCCTGTCGGAGATCATCGGGCCGGGCGTGGCGACCGAGTGCCTCGAGCGTTCCGGGCTGCACGTGAACGAGGACCACTTCCTCGTGGAGGCGGTCGACGCCTCCGGCGAGCCGGTCCCCGACGGCACGCCGGGCGAGCTGGTGTTCAGCACGCCGAAGGAGGCCATGCCGCTGCTGCGATACCGCACCGGCGACGTGGCGTCGCTGTCCCACGAGCCCTGCCCGTGCGGCCGCACGCTGGTTCGGATGAGCAAGGTGCTGGGCCGCCGCGACGACATGCTCGTGATCCGGGGAGTGAACGTCTTCCCGCGTCAGATCGAGTCCGTCGTCGTGCGGCACGCCTCCCCGCACTACCAGGTGGTCGTCGACCGCCGCACCGCGATGCCGCGGCTCGTCGTGGCCTGCGAGGGCGCCGGGCCGGGACTGACATCGGCGCTCTCGGCGGAGCTGGGCCTGTCGTGCGACGTACGGGATCTGCCGGTCGGCACGATTCCGCGTGTCGAGGCCGGTAAGGCGGTCCGGGTGGTGACCTGGGAATCGGGAGAACCGCCGCTTCCCGGCCTCGATTAATGGTTCCGGACGGTGACCGAATTGCTGTCGGGCAGCAGGAAATCAACCGGAGAAATGGTCGATATCGATGGCCCGCATCGACCGACCGGTAAGGCGAGACCATGACCAGTGGGCAGGACGGCGGGCCCGAGTTCCCGGGCCGGGGCTGGGAAACCCCGGCCCTACCCGTACGGGGGACCGCCGCACCAGGGCGACTACAAGCGGGCCACGGGCAGCCTCGCCGGCCGGCTCGCCAAGGACACGTCGCCGGGCAGGACCGGCACCGCGTACGCCGACGCCAAGGTCACCATCTATCTCAAGGACGGCGACTCCCGGAGGTCGCTCGTCTTCGTCGGCATGGCCGCGGACGATGTCCCGGAGTCGGCGACGGAGCTGCGCTCCCGGTCGCCCTCGGAAGCGGTCGACGCCACGTTCATGGGTATGGGAATCACCGATACGAGCGACTTTCCGGCCGGGTCCCTCGGCGGCATCCTGCGCTGCGGCAGGACGCCGACGGGAGGCGGCGCCCCCTGCACGTGGGCCGACGGATCGGTCCTCGGCATGGCGCTGACGCCGCTGAGCTCGGACGTCGTCTCGCTCGGGGCGACGACGCTCGCCCTCCGGAACGCCGCGGAGCACTGATCCCCGCCCGCGAAGGAGGGGCGTGGTGAAACGCCCGACACCCGTGCTCACTAAGGTCGGCGCATGAGCGAGCGCAGCGAGCGATCGGGAGCGCAGTGCCTCCGGTCTCTCCTCCGACGAAGGAGGGCGCGTGACTGAGCGCAGCGAGCGAATCGTGACGACTGCACCGGAGCGCCGCCGGGTCGGGATCATGGGTGGCACGTTCGACCCCATCCACCACGGTCACCTGGTGGCCGCGAGCGAGGTCGCCCATCTGTTCCGGCTGGACGAGGTCATTTTCGTGCCGACCGGCCAGCCGTGGATGAAGGAGGGTCGCAAGACCTCGGCCGCGGAGGACCGTTATCTGATGACGGTCATCGCGACCGCCTCGAACCCGCGCTTCTCGGTCAGCCGTGTCGACATCGAGCGACCCGGGCTCACCTATACGATCGACACCCTGCGGGAGATGCGCGAAATATACGGGCCGGACGTTGAGTTGTACTTCATCACGGGCGCCGACGCACTGGCCCAGATGTTGACGTGGCGTGACACGGATGAGCTGTTCAGGCTCGCGCATTTCATAGGGTGTACCCGTCCCGGCCACCACCTCGCCGATCCCGGCCTTCCCAGGGGTGGTGTCAGCCTGGTCGAGGTGCCCGCACTGGCGATCTCCTCGACCGAGTGCCGTGAGCGGGTACGAGCCGGAGAACCGGTCTGGTACCTCGTCCCAGACGGAATCGTGCAGTACATAAACAAACGGGGGCTTTATCGTGACGGTTGACGGTAACGCCCCACGAGGAGGAAAACGACCACACCGTGACCGCATCCGAGAGGGCCAACCAGCTGGTCCAGATCGCCGCCGAGGCCGCGGCCGAGAAGCTGGCTGACAACATCATCGCCTACGACGTGAGCGACCAGCTCGTCATCACGGACGCGTTCGTCCTGTGCTCGGCGGCCAATGACCGCCAGGTGCGCTCCATCGTCGACGAGATCGAGAAGAGGCTGCGCGAGGACGCCGGCGCCAAGCCCATCCGCCGCGAGGGGGAGCGCGAAGGGCGCTGGGTGCTCCTCGACTACGCCGACATCATCGTGCACGTCCAGCACGAGGAGGACCGCGTCTACTACGCGCTCGAGCGCCTGTGGAAGGACTGCCCGCCGGTGCCGCTGCCCGAGGACATCAACGCCCATTCGGAGCAGCGCGTACGGGCCGGTGACGGTAAGTGACCGAGGCGCGCAAGATCGTGCTGTGGCGGCACGGTCAGACGGCCTGGAACGTCGAACGCCGCTTCCAGGGATCCACCGACATCCCGCTCGACGACACGGGACGCGAACAGGCCGACCGGGCGGCGCGGCTCCTCGCCGCGCTCCGCCCGACCGCCATCATCTCCTCCCCGCTGCAGCGCGCCGCCGACACGGCCCAGGCGCTCAGCGCGGTCACCGGCCTGCCCGTCACCTCCGACCGCGACCTCATCGAACGCGGCGGAGGGGCCTGGGAGGGCCTGACCAACGCCGAGATCCGGGCGAAGTACCCCACCGAGCACGCTCTCTGGCAGCCGCCCGGCGGCGAGACCACCGAGCAGGTGTCCAAGCGGGTCACGGCCGCCTTCGAGCGGGGTCTGTCCGGAGTCCCGGCGGGCGGCCTGCTCGTCGTCGCCTCCCACGGCGCCGCACTGCGGCTCGGCATGCTCCGCTGGCTCGGTTTCCCCGAGGAGCTCTGGGGGCGATTCGGCGGCCTGTCCAACTGCTGCTGGTCCGTCCTCGAAGAGGGCCGCAGCGGCTGGCGCCTCGCCGAGCACAACGCCGGCACTTTGCCGGAACCCGTGCTCAGCGACGACCGTGCCGCCGAGGGCGATTCCTGAGGTCGCAGCAGGCGTTCCACCAGGTCAGGACCGTGCCGGGCATTCGATTACAGGTCTGGTCGCGGATTCCTATAGACTGGCGCAGCACCGAGAAGGGGAAACCCCGATCGGAAAGCGCGGGGCTATGGCGCAGTTGGTAGCGCGCCTCCATGGCATGGAGGAGGTCTGGGGTTCGAATCCCCATAGCTCCACTCGGGCCGAGGGCCGGTGTGGTCGGAAGCAATTGCTTCCTCCCCGTCGGCCCTCGTTATTTCTTTCGGGGGGGCGACCCCCCGAGCCCCCCGGGTGGGGGGCTTTGCCCCCCACGCCCCCCAGCCGGTGGTCGCTGTTGGTTTCTTGGTGGGGGCTTCGCCCCCTACACCCCCCTGCGGGTGGCTTCGCCCCCCACGGGCCCTCTGTCCATGGCCCCTCTGCGGTGCCCTCTCTGCGGGTGGTCGTTCGGCGACCGCTGGTGTCGGCCGTCGGGCATGGTGTTTCGCGTGATGACTGGTGATCGGGGCGTATAGGGCGCGGCGGACGCCAGTGATCACCAGCCGTGGAGGGTGAGGGGCGTGCCGGTGAGGTAGGCGTTGATGCCGGCGGCCGGGTAGGCGATGGTGTTGGTCGGCAGTACGGCCGGGTCGCACCACAGGAGCCTGCCGCATTTGTGGGGTTCGGCGTTGTACGGCTCGCCCTCCCACCGGACGGTGGTGAAGAACATGCCGACCCGGGCTAGGTCGGGGCGTTGGCGGTGGTGGACGACGGTGGCCAGCCGGAGGTCCGCCGGGTCGATCCGGACGCCGATCTCTTCGCGGGCTTCGCGGACAGCGCCTTCGGTGACGGGCTCGCCTTCGTCGAGGTGGCCGCTGGGCAGGTGGAGCATGCCGTCGCAGTAGCCGGTGCCCTGGCGTTCCAGGAGGAGGATCTCTTCGCCGCGTTCGAGGATGACGTGGACGTCGATGATCGACCGGTATCGCTCTGGCATGCGTCCTCCCGAGGAGTTGGGTCGCGATCATTCTCGGGGCGTTGACAGGTCGGGGTCTCCACAGATCCGCGTGCGTCGCGTATTGTTCGAATGAATCGAATGGAAACTTTCCTAAAAGATCGATGAGCTTCCCACCCGGTCCCCGCCGGGACGACGGCCGAGAGCCGTACGTCAACCCCCGAAGGAGAAGCGACATGCGATGGAAGACGACCATGCCCGGCCGCAGGCGCGGGCTCGTCGCCGCGATCGCCGCGGTGGCGGCGGCGCTCGAAACGGCCACGGCCGTCGCCGGAGTCGGCACCGCGGCCACGACCCCGGCGGCGCTCGGCGGCAACTGGTACGGCGCCGCGCCGTACGTGATGCCGTTCGACAACGACCCGCCGGACCTGGGCCCGGTGATGAGTGCGACAGGGCAGAAGACCTTCCAGCTCGCCTTCATCCTCGCGCCGAGCGGCGGAGGCTGCCGGCCGACCTGGGACGGCACCCAGGACGTCTCCTCCGACACCCAGGCCGCGTCGGTCATCGCCGGTATCCGCGCGGCCGGCGGCGACGTGACGGTGTCGGCCGGCGGTTACAACGGCACCAAGCTCGGCCAGGCCTGCGGCGATCCGTCGTCGACCGCCGCCGCGTACCAGCAGGTGATCGGCAAGTACGCGCTCAAGGCGATCGACCTCGACCTTGAGGAACCGGAGTACGAGAACTCGGCGGCGATCCACAACGAGATCGGCGCGGCGAAGATCCTGCAGCAGAACAATCCTGGCCTCTACGTCTCGATCACGACGGCCGGCACGACCGGCGGCGAGGGCACGGGCTGGTTCGGCAAGCAGCTCCTGGCCGAGGCGAAGAGCCAGGGGTTCACCCCCGCCAATTACGCGATCATGCCGTTCGACGGAGGCTTCGGCGGGTCCGCGGCGCAGATCAGCGCGCTGGAGGGCTTCCACACCACGCTGATGAGCACCTTCGGCTGGGACGCCACCACCGCGTACGCGCACGAGGGCGTGTCGATGATGAACGGCCGGTCCGACAGCGGCGAGATCTTCACCCAGTCCGACTTCCAGGCCGTGCTCGACTACGTCACCTCGCACAAGCTGTCGCGGTACACCTTCTGGTCGGTCAACAGGGACCGGCAGTGCAGCCCGCCGGACAACAACGGGCGTACCTCGGGAACCTGCTCCAGCGTGGCGCAGTCGGCCTGGGACTTCACTCGCTACACGGCGAAGTTCGGCGCCTCGCCGACGGTGCCCATCCCGACGCCGACCCCGCCGGCACCCGGCTCCTGCTCGGCGCCGGCCTGGAGCGCGTCGGCGGTCTACACGGGCGGGAACCTGGTCACGTACGCGTCGCATACGTGGCAGGCCCGGTGGTGGACCCAGGGGGAGACTCCCGGAAAGGCCGACGTGTGGGCCGACCAGGGTCCGTGCGGCTGACCCCGCCCGAGGCCGCGCGGCCGATCGGCTGAGGGCCGCGCGGCCGATCGGAGGCCGGGCAGGGCGGCGTGCCCCTACTACGGGGCACCCGCGTCGGGACGACGTCGCGCCGTGGGGCGTCGTCCCGACGCGAGCGGACTCTGATTCGCGGCGGGGGGAGTCGGCGGCCGCCAGTGATCACCAGCCGTGAGGCCGCCTGGCATAACGTAAGAAACGGAATCGTCATGGTGACAAGATGACGGTTCCATTCGCTTTCGTGGCGGCCAGAGGATTGGCGACAGCGTCGGCGGTGGCCGGGGGCGCCGCTCAGTGCCTTTTCCTAAGGTGGTCGCCAGTGAGTGAAACGTCTCCGGAACCGGAAGACCGGACGACCCTTCAGCGCAACGCGGTCGGCCTTCTCGGCGCGGTCATCATGTCCGCCGCCCTGATGGGGCCCGCGGTGTCCGTCTACTTCAATCCCCAGCTCGTCGCGGGCTTCGCCGGCGCCGCCACCCCGCTGGTCATGGTGATCTCCATGATCGGCGTACTGATCACGGCGAGCGGCATCATGCAGATGGCCCGCGAGCTGCCGAGCGCGGGCGCCTTCTACACCTACGTCTCCCGAGGGATCGGCGCGCGCAGCGGTTTCGTCACCGGCGGGCTGATGTTCGTGGCGTACGCCCTGCTGGTGCCGGCGGAGTTGGCGCTGATCGGCGTCTTCACCCATGACCTGCTGGCGTCGTACGGCATCCACGTGCACTGGGCGCTGGTCTCCCTCGCCTTCACGGTGCTGATGCTGGTGCTCTCGCTGCGCGGCATCCGCGGCTCGCTGCGAACGGCGCTGACCCTCTTCAGCGCCGAGGTCTTGGTGATCACGGTGTTGAGCGTCATCGTCCTGGTGAAGGGGGGCGCGCACGGGCTGTCGCTCGCGCCGCTGAACCCGGCGTCGTCGCCGAGGGGCCCGTCCGGCCTGGCGCTCGGCATGGTCTACGGCGTGCTGTCGTTCGTGGGCTTCGAGGCGGCCACCACCCTGGGCGAGGAGGTCCGCGAACCCAGGCGCAACGTTCCGTGGGGCATCGCGCTGTCGACGCTGTTCGTCGGGGTGATCTACCTCTTCTGCACCTACAGCGAGATGATCGGCTTCGGTACCGGGAGCGCGGGCAGGCTCGCGGCCGACCAGGCGCCGTTCAACACCCTTGCCGCCACGTACGCGCCGTGGATGAAGCTCCTCGTCGGGCTGGCCGGGATCTCGAGCATCTTCGCCGTGATCATGAATTCGAACAACGGCATCGTCCGGATCATCTTCGCGATGGGCCGGGAGGGCATGTTGCCCCGGCAGCTCGCCCACGTCGACCCCAAGCACCGCTCGCCGAGCAGGGCGATCTGGACGGTGGCGGTGTTCGCGACGTTCGTCACGTTCGTCGTTGGTTTCGCGACCGGCCCGTTCAACGCCTACGCCTACCTGGGCGCGCTGCTCACGCTGGCCATCGTGCCGGTGTACATGCTGACCAACATCGCGTGCGTGCGGTTCTTCCTGCGGGAACGGCGGAAGACCTTCAGCGTGGTACGGCACGTGGTGCTGCCGGTGCTCGGCATCCTGCTCATGCTCATCCCGATCTACGGCTCGGTCTGGCCGATCCCCAAGGCGCCGTACAACCTCTTCCCGTATGTCATCGTGGCCTTCATCGTGGCCACGGCGCTGGTCGCGGTGTGGCTGGGCCGCGCCCGGCCGGAGCGTCTCACCCGGGCCGGGGCCGTTCTGGCGACCGGTGACACGGACGCGCCGGAGGCCGTCGCATCGTGAACACGGCGGCATCCATCACCCTGACGACGGCGCTGCGGATCTGCGAGGCGGCAGTGGTGGAGGCGGAGAGGGCCGGAGCGCTGGTCTCGGTGGCCGTGGTGGACGCGGGCGGCCATCTGGTGGCGTTCATGAGGATGGACGGCGCCGAGATCGCCGGCCCGGTGCTCGCGCCCGACAAGGCCTACACGGCGGTCGCCAACCGGATCGCGACGCACGAACTCGCCGAGCAGGCCGCCCCCGGAGGACCGCTGTTCGGCCTGCACGCCCACGCGTCCGGGCGGTTCGTGATCTTCGGTGGCGGAGTTCCTCTCTGGCTGGGCGACCACGTCATCGGTGGGGTCGGGGTCAGCGGCGGCACGGTGACCGAAGACGTGGCCTGTGCGCACGCCGGCGAGCAGGCATGGCGTCAGGCGATCATCGCTGGGCAACCACACCCTTGAAGAGCGAACCGGTCATGAAAGGTGCGGGTCCGGGGTTCCGGCGGTGAGGAGGAGGCGTTCGGACAGGTCCCAGAGGCGGTCGGCGTTCGCGGCGTCCAGGGCGTACGGCAGGTAGGTCCCGTTGGGCGGGTCGTCGTCGGCCGTCCAGGGTTCGGCGACGGCGCAGTCGTCCAGGAGCCTCCCGGCGACGCCGTCCAGCTCGGGTGCGACGGCGGCCCAGACGGTGGTGGCCGCGCCTTGTTCGGGTGTCTTCCATCCGGGCGGCATCGCGGTGTCCCACCCCCGGGCGGTCAGTTCCCGCTGCGACATGTGGCGTTGCAGACCGGTCCTGATGGCGCCGGGCATCACGGCGTTGGCGGTGATGCCGGACTCGCCGTAGCGATGGGTCAGGGCCACGCCGAAGAGCGCGTTCGCGGTCTTGGACTGGCCATAGCTCTGCCAGGGGTCGTACGGCCGGTGGTCGTAGTTGGGATCGTCGAAGTGGACGTCGCTGCGCCGGTGGGCCCGGGAGGACACCACCACCACCCGGGCGGTCCCGGCCGCGCGCAGCGACGGCAACAGCCCGATGGTGAAGGCGAAATGACCGAGGTGGTTGACGCCGAACTGCAGCTCGAAACCCTCGGCCGTGCGCAGCAGCGGGGTGGCCATCACGCCGGCGTTGAGAACCAGGACGTGGCACGGCTTACCGGTGGCCGAGTGCCTGCGCGCCCACGTGGTCACCGACGTCAGCGAGGCCAGGTCCAGGCGGCGATGGACGATCCGCTCGTTGCCGGTCTGCTCGCGCAGTGCCCTGACCGCGAGCACGCCCCTGGCCTCGTCACGTACCGCGATCACCACACGGGCACCGGCGGACGCCAGCGCACGGGCGGTCTCGTACCCGAGGCCGGACGCGCCGCCGGTGACGATGGTCTCCTTGCCGGTCAGGTCGTGACCCGCGATCACCTCGAGCGCGGTGGAGTCACCGCTGAACGGAACGGCGCTCATCGGGTCAGCCAGGGCCGGAACAGCCTGGTGAGTGCGGGCATCACCAGGAAGATCAGCAGTGCGACCGCGATCGGCACCATGATCAGGAAGTGCGCCCACACCGGCAGGCCGGCGGCCAGGCCGGCGAGCGCGTAACCGAGGGCGGTGATGATCGGGTAGATCGCGAAACAGGTCAGCGTCCACATCTTCCAGCGCCTGGGCGGCGTCATGGGGCGGACGGGAGCCGCCGGATCGGCGGGAGTGGTCATGGTCTCTCTCCATCGGTGTCGGCCATCGCTCGATGACGCGTCCAGAGTCGCGGGCGGCCGCGTTCCGGAGAAGATCTCGCCAGGGCGAGGCACCGTAGTCCTGGTAGTGACAGGGTCAGCCACGACACTGCCGGTACACGTGTCCGCCGTGACAGACTCTGCGGCGTGACGAGCTCCCCGACAGGATCGGCCTTGGGCGAGTTCCTGCGGGCTCGTCGCGCGCGGGTGGAGCCGACCGACCTCGGACTGCCCGCCGGCACCGGGCGCCGGCGCAATCCGGGGCTGCGCCGGGAGGAACTCGCGGCGCTGGCCGGGATCAGCGTCGACTACTACATCCGCCTCGAGCAGGGCAAGGAGACCAACCCGAGCGCCCCCGTGCTGCGGCAACTGGCTCGCGCGCTGCGGTTGGACGACGAGGAGACCGGTCACCTGTTCGCGCTGGCCGACCGCGCGGCCGGACGGGGTCCGAGGGTACGGACCGGCCAGGGCGTGCGCCCTGGCATCCGGCAGCTCCTGGAGACGTTGCGGCCCTGCCCGGCCTACGTCCGCAACCGGACCAACGACATCCTGGTCGCCAACCCGGAAGGGCTGGCGCTGCTGGCCGGCATTGACGACTGGCCGCCGGAACGGCGTAACACCACCCGCTATACCTTCCTGCACCCGGCGGCCCGTTCGCTGTTCGACGGCTGGCCCGCGGTCGCGGCGGCCACCGCCGCGCAACTGCGCACCGCGGTGGCGGCCGACCCGGAGGATCCCGCGCTGCCGGCGCTGGTCGAGGAGCTGACCGAGGCAAGCGCCGACTTCGCCGACCTGTGGCGGCGCCACGACGTCCGGTACCGGCACACCGATCACAAGGTCTTCCACCATCCCGCCGTCGGGGACATCACCTTCAGCTACGAGAGCCTCGGAATCGGCCCGGACGGCCAGCGGCTGGCCGTCTACCAGACCACTCCCGGCACGCCCGACCACGAGAACATGCGACTGCTCGCCCTCATCGCGGAGCAGGGATGAATCCTGTCCTCGCGGGGCTCGGACCGGCGCTCCGCTGTCGTTACAGTGCGGCGCGTGGGATTCATGCGCGAGTACCGCGACGGCCGCCGGGCGATCCGGGAGTTCGCGGCGGCGCGCGGCTGGGCCTTCACGACCTCCCCGGAAGAACACGAGGCCATCCTCGAACGGCTGCACGGCGAGCCGTTCCACCCCGAGCCTCCGGAGCCGAGCCCGTACCTCGTGCTCGGCCGGCGACGGCACCGGCTCTCGCAGGTGATGCGCGGCGCCCACCACGGAGGAGCCGCCGTCGTGTTCCTGTACACGGCCGAGCAGGAGATCCTCGACGACGGCTTCGGCCGGCGCGGCCGGGAGCTCTCCACCTACTGGGTCGCCGCGCTGGTGGACCTGCCCGTTCGCGTCCCTCGGCTGCAGGTCGCTCCCCATACCACCGTGCGGCCGCCGCGACCTGGGATCGCGACGGCGGACCCGCGCGTCGACGAGCGCTTCCACGTCCATACCGACGACCCCACGTGGGCCTCCAGGGCCACACGCGAGCTCGCCCCGATCCTGCTCGATGGCCCGCACCGGGCGTGGCGGATCTCCGGCACGTCGATTCTGACCTGGGAACACGTCCTGACCCGGCCGCTGGGGATTCCGCTCGGCCGGGTCGATGAGGCCCTCGACGAGCTGACCCTCATCGCCGCCCGGCTCCTCCCGCCGGCCCCGGGCGACGGGCCGGGCGCCGGACCGCGCTGAATCGGCCGCCTCGGCAAGGAGGCTAGGACGGTGGCTCGTTGATCGCCATGAAGTCGGTCTGGCGGGCCGGTACGACCCTCGACATCCAGGCGGCGGCCTCCTCCGGTCCGAGGACACGGTCGACGATGAGAGTCGGTGTCATGTGTTCGTAGCTGCGGCCCGCGGACCAGGCGAACCGGCCGAGGGGCGGGTGAAGGACCAGGATCCGAGTGCCGCCGATCGATGCGATGTCCGCCGGCCGGCCCTCCGGGAGAACGTAGGCTCCATGCCCGTCGAACAGCCGGAACCGGCGGACGATGGGTGTGGTCGGAGGCACTTCAGGTGGCCCGTCGCCGGCGGCGGCGACCCAGGCGGGTTCCGGGGAATCGGTGGTGAGGTGATCCCGCAGCCGGTCGGCGAGCAGGGTGTGCAGCTGGAAGTTGTCGCCGATCCCGCCCATCGTGAGCCTGAATCCGGACTTCGACCGAGGGTTGAGTACGACCAACGGCTCATCGTCCAACACGACCGACAGCCCGAACACCCAATGCGCCGGTTCAAGACGATCGGCGATCGCTGCGGCGGCTTCTCGCACCCGGTCGCGGTCCCTCATGGCCACACGGAACTCGCGCCTGGCCATGACCGTGATCATTGCCTGGAGCCAATCCGCTGTGTCGAACCAGGACATGGCGACCCGTGGCGCGACGTCCTTGGGGATTCCGGCGCGCCGACAGACTCGAACCATCGTCTTCGTCGCCGACAGGTCGTCATGACCTGGAAGAGCCCGGCCACGCGCGGCGCGCGCCCAGATCTCGGGCACCAGCGCGTAACACTCCATCGCTTCGGCAGCTCGTGGGGGCAGTACATCGAGTAGCGGCAGCGCGGAGCCACCACGCTCGACACAAGCTCCCGCCAGCACGGCCAGCTTGGCGTACAAGCCACCGAGCCCGGGCAACCACGGAGCCAGATCCTCGATGACCGCGGTCAATTCATCCGGGCTGCAACGCTGGGTGTCCGACCAGATGCGGGCGAACCCTCGATGAAATCCCGCGCCGTCACCGCGCCGCATCACCGTGACCAACTCATCGATGAGTGGGCGCAGGGTGGATGACACGAGATCTCACGCTAGGCCTTTCGCTTCCCGCCCGCTGTGTTTCGTCGGATCTCGGATGTCGGCTCGGCATCCTGTCGGTGGCGGCGGGCACGGACGAAGGCTCGGCGACCGGAGCACGGACGGCGCGGACCACCGCCGCCCGGGCCGGCGGTGGTCGATCGCCGAGCCTCGCCGCCCCGCCCGGCCGCGGTGCCGTACGGACCGGCGCGTTCAGGTGAGGAAGGACGTCAGGTGAGGGGCGAGGGCGTCCCAGGAGACGTTGTGGTTCTGGCCTTCGAGGACCGTGTGCACGGGAGTGGGCAGGACGTTCGACAGGGCCCGCGCGGCGGTCTCGGCCCACGGGCCGCTCCGCGACCCGGTGAGGACCAGGGTGTGAGCCTTGACGTCCGCGAGGCCCGCCGGGAGCCCGCCCTCGCCCATCACGGCGGCGTCGTAGGCGAGCGTGGGGGCGAGCGCCTCCATCGCGGCCCACACGGGGGCCTGGCGCATCTCGTCGATCACCGCGGGCGTGATGCCGACGGAGCGCATGAACAGCGCCATGGCGTCGCCGCGGCGGCCGTCCGCCAGGCAGGCCGTCAGCTCGGTGACGTACGCGCGGGCGCGCCCGGGCGCGTCGGCGTCGAGCTGGAACGGAGGCTCCCACAGGACCAGCCGGGTGATCGGCAGTCCCGCCGCCGCCGCGCGCAGCGCCAGCACGGCGCCGGAGGAGTTGCCGAACACGGCCGCGGCGGCGCCGGCCGCCTCGATCACGGCGGCGAGGTCCTCGATCTCGCGGTCAACCGCGTACGGCGCGGTGTCGCCGCTGTCACCGCGTCCCCGCCGGTCGTAGTTGAGGACGGTGAGGTCGCCGGCGAGCAGGCCGGCGAGCTCCGCGTGGACCTCGCGGGCGCAGGACGCGCCGCTCACGAGGACGACCGGGGCGCCCGAGCCCAGCCGGTCGAAGGCGATCGGCGTGCCGTCGGCGGAACGGGTGATGTGCATGGTCTCCAGCCTTTCCAAGGGGTCCGTCTCACCCACCTACGAACAAGCCTCCGGCGAACGGACCGGTTTCACGGAGAGATCTCGGCGAGGCGCCGGGCGAGGTGGCGGCGTTCGGGCCCGGACGGGGCCAGGGCGAGGGCCTCCCGGTAGGCGGTGGCCGCCTCGGCCGCACGCCCCTGCCGGCGCAGCAGGTCGGCCCGCGCGGCCGGCAGCAGGTGATGGCTCCCCAGATCGGGGGAGAGCGCGTCGAGAAGGGACAGCCCCCGTGCCGGGTCGAGCATCCCCACGGCGACGGCGCGGTTGAGCCGTACCATCGCGGACGGCACCAGCCGCTGGAGGTGGCCGTAGAGGGCCGCGATCTCGATCCAGGACGTCTCCTCGAAGGACGGCGCGGTCGCGTGGCAGGCGGCGATCGCGGCCTGCAGCCGGTACGGTCCCGCGCCGCCCTGACGCAGCGCGCCGTCGAGCAGGGCCACCCCCTCGGCGATCCGCTCGTGCTGCCACCGGGAACGATCCTGCTCCTCGAGCGGAATCAGGTCCCGCCCGTCGAGCCGGGCCGGGCGCCGGGCGTCGTGCAGCGTCATCAGTGCCAGCAGGCCGGCCGCCTCCGGGTCGGTCGGCAGCAGCCGTACGAGCAGCCGGCCGAGCCGGATCGCCTCGTCCGACAGTCCCCGTCGGATCGGCTCCTCGCCGCCGGTCGCGGCGTACCCCTCGTTGAACAGCAGGTAGAGGACGCCGAGCACGGAGTTCAGCCGGTCCGGCCGCTCGTCCGCGGGCGGGACCCGGAAGGGGACCCCGGCCTTACGGATCCTGCTCTTCGCCCGCGTGAGCCGCTTGGACATGGTGTCCTCGGAGACCAGGAACGCCCGGGCGAGCTCGGCGGTCGTCAGCCCCGTGAGGGTCCGCAGCGTCAGCGCGACCCGGGACTCGAACGGCAGGACCGGGTGGCAGCAGGTGAAGATGAGCGCCAGCCGGTCGTCCCCGAACTCCCCGGCGGCCGACGGCGCGTCCGCGGTGTCGTGGCGGGCGGCGAGTTCGCGCAGCTTGGCGGCGCCGACGGCGGCCCGGCGGAGCCGGTCGATCGCCTGGTTCCGCGCGGTCGTCATGAGCCAGGCGCCGGGCCTGGGCGGGATCCCGTCCGCCGGCCAGCGCTGGAGCGCCCGCGTGAAGGCGTCCTGCGCGCAGTCCTCGGACAGATCCCAGTCGCCGGTGGTCCGGATCAGCGTCGCGACGATCTGCCCCCATTCCTCGCGGAACAGGGCCGCGATGGTCGCGTCGACGCTCACGCGCCCTCCTTCTTCGGAGGAGTGACCTGAGGCACCGTGCCGCCGATTCACGCGCTCCGCTCGCTCATGCCTGCAGGGCCCGCACCTCGACGGTGCCGTGCCGTGCCACGGGATGACTCCGCGCGGCCTCGACCGCCTCCTCCCGCGACGCGCACTCGATCAGGCTGAACCCGGCCACGACCTCCTTGGACTCGACGAACGGACCGTCGGTGAGCAGGACCTCCCCGTCGCGTACCCGGACCGTCGTGGCGTCGGTCGGCGGTTCCAGGCCGCCGGACGTGACGAGCCCGTCACCCCGGGCGGCGGCCCAGGCCTTGCACGCGGGCAGGAAGTCGGGATCGGCGAGCATCGCCTGGTAAGCCGCCTCGTCTCCGCATATCAGCAGCAAGTACTTCACTTCACCGACCTTAGGCCTGACCGCCCGCGAAGAGGGCCTTTCGCCGTCGCCTCGGCGGCACGCCGTAGATTTGCGAACCGCTGCGGGAGGTCGCCGGGCCGATGGTGGAATTCACCCGCGGTCTGACACGTTCGTACGGACATTGACGCGTTGAGGAGGGCTCTGTGGCCGATCCGAGTGAGCTTTACACGCTGGCCGAGGACATTCCGGAGTTGGGCCGGCCGGTGCTGGTGTACCACCTTGACGGTTTCATGGACGCCGGCCGTGCCGGACAGCTGGCCGCCCGGCACCTGCGGACGATGGACGCCCGGCCCGTCGCGACGTTCGACGTGGACTCGCTGATCGACTACCGCTCACGGCGGCCCCCGATGATCTTCGACACGGATCGTTGGATCGACTACGAGGCCCCCGAACTCGCCGTGTACGCGTGTGAGGACGCCGTCGGGGTGCCATTCCTGGTGATGACGGGGCCGGAGCCGGACCGGGCGTGGGAGCGGTTCGCCGCCGCGTTCATCTCGCTCAGTGAGCGGCTCGACGTCCAGCTGGCGGTCGGCCTGCACGGCATCCCCATGGCGGTGCCGCACACCCGGGAGACCGGCCTGACGCCGCACGGCAACCGTGCCGACCTGCTGGGGGAGCACCCGGCGTGGATCAACCGCGCCGAGGTCCCGGGGAGCGCCGCCGCGCTGATCGAGTACCGCATGGCGGAGGCGGGCCACGACGCCATCGGGTTCGCCGCGCACGTGCCGCACTATCTCGCCCAGTCCGCGTACCCGACGGCCGCGATCGCGCTCCTGAACGGCGTTTCGTCCGCCACCGGCCTGATGTTCCCCACCGCCGACCTCGATGAGGCGGCGGCAGAGGCGCGCGAGCAGATCGACAGTGAGGTCGCCGCCTCGGAGGACGTCGCGGAGGCGGTGCGGGGCCTCGAGGCGCAGTACGACGCGGTGCTGGAGGCGGGCCGGAACAGCCTGCCGCTGGCCGGTTCGCCCGCCCGGATGCCGGACGGCGAGGAGATCGCCGCGGAGTTCGAGCGGTTCCTCGCCGAACAGAACGACCAGTAGGCCCGGTGGGGAGCTCCGCGGCGGCCGTCCGACCTGGTGATGAGGGGCCGAAATGGGCTCCTACCTGGGAAGACGCCGAATCGCGGAGGGAGCGTGCATACCCCGCCGGATCCAGGGAAGCATCCGATCGCCCGGAGCCCCGAGTGTAAAAGGAAGCCCTGGATATGCACGTCACCGGCATTATCACCGCCATCATCATCGGTCTGGTCATCGGTGCGCTCGGCCGCCTGGTCGTCCCAGGCCGCCAGCACATCCCGATGTGGCTCACCATCGTCATCGGCGTCGTGGCGGCGCTGATCGGCACCGCGATCGCGGGCGGCATCGGCGTCGCGGACACGAAGGGCGTCGACTGGATCGAACTGGTCATCCAGGTTGGTCTGGCGGCCGTCGGCGTGGCCCTGGCCGCCGGGATGTACGGCCGACGAGGGGTGCGCTGACCGCGGATCTGAAGCAACGCGGGTCGGCCGACGTCACGTCGGCCGGCCCGCCTGCGTCATGCCGGGCTCAGGTCGGCGGGCCCGCAGGCTTCCATCCCGGCTCGGGCCGGGCCACAGGGCTTCATCCCGGGCTCAGGCCGCCACCCGCGCGTCATGCCCGGCTCAAGGTCGGCCGGCGCGGGCCAGGCCCGGCTCAGGTCGCCGGGCCGGCGATGCGGCCGCGGAGCAGGTCGACCAGTGTCGCGTGCACGTCGGTGAGCGGACGCGCCGGCTGCAGGGTGCGCCAGTCCAGGGCCACGGTCAGCACCATCCCGAACACCGCCGAGGCCGCCATGCCGACGTCCAGGTCCGCGCGGAGGTCCCCGTTCGCGACGGCGGCGCGCAGCACGTCGGCGATCACCCCGATGGCGCGTTCGCGGATGAGCCGGGCGGCGTTCTGCCAGTCGCCGCCGGCCCGCCAGGTCTCGGCCAGCAGGAGCCGGGCGAACGCCTCGTACTGCCCGATGAAGGCGAGCTCCGCGCCGACCACGGCGTCGAGCGCGTCGAGCGGAACGCGTCCCTCGGCCGCGGTGCGCAGCGCGGCCGCGAGCCGCTCCACGCCGTACTCCAGCAGCTCGCCGAACAGCGCCGCCTTGCTCGCGAAGTTGTAGTAGACGGTGCCCTTGGCGACCCCGGCGCGTTCGGCGATCTGGTCCACGGTCGTCGCGGAGTAGCCGTGCTCCGCGATCAACTCGACGGCGGCCTCGTACAGGCGTTGCCGCGTGCGTTCCCGTCGGGTGGGCATGGTCTCCCTACAGCTTGAGCACCGGGTGCAGGCGCTTCAGCGTCCACACGCGTTCGCGTCGCACGGTGAGCATGGTCAGTGCCAGGCCGCCGGCCAGGTAGGCCAGCAGCACCGCACAACATTCCCATACCGAGGTGAGCGGCCCGCCACTGATCAGATGCCGCAGCGCGGTGACCACCCAGCCCATCGGCAGGATGGGGTGCAGGACCTGGAAGAACGCCGGGCTGGTCTGGATCGGGTACGTCCCCGCCGACGAGGTCAGCTGCAGCATCAGGAGCACCAGCGCGATCACCCGTCCGACCGGCCCGAATTTGCCGTAGATCAGCTGTACCACGGCCATGAACGAGGCGGCGGTGAGCACGAGGAGAGCGATCAACCCCGCCCACCGCGCGGCCGTCAGCCCCAGGGCGAACTTCAGCACGAGCAGCAGGACGGCGACCTGCAGGACGCCGACCAGCACCGCCGGCAACCACCCCGCGAACGCCACCCGCCGGGCGGGCGCGGCCGCCGCGAGCGCCCGGGGATTCAGGGGACGCAGCACCATGTAGACGAACATCGCGCCGACCCACAGGGCGAGGGGGACGAAGAACGGGGTGAAACCGGTGCCGTAGTCCGGGGCCGGGTTCGACTTGGCCGTCGCCAGCCGTACGGGGTCGCTCATCACTCCGGAACGCTGGTTCCGCTGGTCCTTGGTGTAGTCGGGGACCTGCCCGGTGCCCTCATGCAGGCCCTTGGCGAGCCGGTGCGCGCCCGTGGACGCCTGGCTCAGCCCGGACTCCAGTTGCCGGGCGCCCGTGTAGAGCCGGCCGAGCCCCGCGTCGAGCCGGCCCGCGCCGGACTGCAGCCGGGCGAGCCCCTGCGACAGCTCGACCTCGCCGCTGTAGGCGGTGCCGATGCCCCGGTGCAGGGTGACCAGGCCGGCGGCGACCTGGTGGGCGCCGCTGTTGAGACGGTGGACGTCGCGCCGGGCCTGCTGCACCTTCCCGGCCAGGTGCGGCGCGTCCGCGGCGAGCCGCCGGGCGTCGGCGGCGAGCCGCCGGGCCTGGGCGGCGACCCGCCGCAGCTCGCCGGTGTGCGCCCGTACCTGGGTGTTGACCTGCCGAGCGGTGGTCAGCACCGTCGTGGCCGCCGAGCAGGCGGATGCCGCCTCCGGATGGGTCGCGGCCAGCGCGCAGATCGTCTTGCGGGCCGCCGCGGCCTGGCGCACGGCCTGGGCGGTCTGGTTCGGGAGGGCGTCGAGGGCGGTCGCGGCGGCGTCGGCGCCACGGGCGACGAGCAGGGCGGCGTTCTCGATGTCCTGGGGATGCCCGTTCAGGACGGGCAGGAGCTTGTCCGTGACCTGGTCGAACATGGTCGTGAGCCGCTGGGTTCCGGCGGCCACCTGGGCGCTGCCCGACTGCAGTTTCGCGGCGCCGGCGTTCAGCTCGGCCAGGCCGGCGACCAGCCGGTCGGCGCCGCGCTTGGCGGTCGCGAGCCCACTGACGAGTTCACCGGTGCCGTTCTTCGCCGTGCCGATGCCCTTCCTGAGCTGGGCGGCGCCGCTCTCGGCCTGGTCGATGCCCCGGGCCAGCCTGTCCGCGCCGTCCGCGGCCTGCTGGAGCTTGTCGTGCAGTTGCCCGAACGAGACGAAGATCTGGTCGAAGTAGTCGTGTACGGCACCGGCCGCGGCGGCGGTCTTGATCTCGTTGAACGCCGCGTTGGCGATGACGCTCGCGATGTAGCTGTTGGCGTCGTTCAGGTGGACCTGGAGGGCGCCCGGCCGCGGCGCGTTCTCCTGGTCCTGCGGCGACGCGAGGCTCGCGCTGAAGTCGGCGGGGATCGTCAGTGACATGTAGTACCGGCCGTTCGCCACGCCGTCGGCGGCCGTACGGTCGTCGACCTGATGCCAGTCGAAGACCTGGCGCCGCTTCAGCTCGTCGGCCAGGTCCTGCCCGGCGTGCACCGTCCCACCGCCGGCGGTGGCCGGCCGGTCGTCGACCACGAGGGCCACCGGCAGCCGGGAGATCTTGCCGTACGGATCCCAGAACGACCACAGGTACAGCCCGGCGTACAAGAGGGGCAGCATCACCAGCGCGACGATCGCGAGGCGGGTGAGCCGGGCCCGGGCGAACCGGCGGAGCTCGAGCCCGGACAGTGACAGAGCGGGGAGCCTCACAGCGCGACCTCCACGTCGGCGAGGTCGGCCGCGGACGCGCCGTCGACGCAGCTCGCGATGATCGTCACCTCGGCCTGCCGCGTGAGGGCGCGCAGGCAGGCCCACATCTCCCGCTGGTGGTCACCGCGCATGCCATGGTCGACGTCGTCGAGGACGAGGAGCCGGGGCCGGTCCAGCAGGGCGAGGGCGGCGCCGAGCAGGTGCCGGTCGCGGGGACCGAGGTCGCCGGTCGGCGTGTCGGGATCCACGTCCAGGCCGACCGGGGCGAGCGCGGCGGCGACCTCGTCGGACCGCTTCGCCCGGCGGCGGGGGAGGAGCCCGGCGCGCAGGTGCCGGCGCTCGAAGACGTGCTCCGCGACGGTCAGCGCGTCGTCGAGCTCGTTGACGCCTTCCGTCTCCCCGATCGCGGCCACGCGTTGGATCGCCGCCGGGCCCGACCGCCCGGCGACCGTCACCTCTCCGGACGTCGGCCGCATCCGGCCGGCCAGCGTGAGCAGCAGTGACGTCCGCCCGCTCCCGGCCTCTCCGGACACCACGGCCAGGCCGCGCTCGGGCAGTGTGAGGTCGACGTCGCGGTACGCCCAGCCGCGGGCGCCGCGCAGCGCCAGCCCACGGGCCGCGACGAGGGGAGCGGGCGACCGGCGTCCGTCGGGCGCCGTGGGTTCGCCGGGCGCTGCGGGTTCACCGGGCGGCGCGGGTTCACCGGGCGGCGGTCCGGGCACGTCGGACGGCTCTGCCCTCGGCGTCGATACGTCGGAGGGCTCTGACGCCGGCGGCCCGGTCAGGCCGTGCGGGTCGTCCACCGGCTGCGGCGTCGCGGTGCCTTCGGGTTGAGGGTTCGCTGTCACGGTCGTCTCGCCTGCTTTTGAACTGACTGGTCAGTTCAAAAGTATCGTGATGAGGTGAACCATTGACCGTGATCCGTGGTGACATGACTCACCTGGGGCATTCGTGCCGCTGACCTGCCCGATCGCGGACACCACAAACCGGCGCGGGGGTCAGGGGTTCCGTCGCACCGAGGTCGTGTCGCTCGTCAGCGGCGATCCGTTCGCTGCCGCGGGCCGGAGGTCGGGTACGCGGGCGCCGTCGCCGTCGACCAGGACCGAGTGCGTCTCGCCCGCCTCGAAGGCGTGGCGTTCGCCCCACTGCCGCAGCGTGACGATCACGGGGAAGAGGTCTTTGCCCGCCTCGGTGAGCGCGTACAGCCTGCGTCTGCCCGAAGGGGCGTCGACCTGGGCGAGCAGTCCGTGGGCGGTGAGCTTGCGGAGCCGGTCGGTGAGGATGTTGCGGGCGATGCCGGTGCGCTGCTGGAAGTCGGTGAACGAGCGGGCGCCGTCCATCGCGTCGCGGATGATGAGCAGGCTCCATCGGTCGCCGACCAGATCGACCGTGCGGGCGACCGGGCAGTTCGGGTCCGTCCACGCGGGGCTCTGTCCGTCGGTGTCGTCGCGTGCCATCACCCCTCCAATGAGTTGCGTAATGAAACCATTCTCGCCTACTCTCCGATCAGTTGCAATTTGAAACCAATCGGAGGTGTGCCCGTGAACGGGAGGACGAGGCTGCTGCTGGCGGTGGTGTGCGGTGTCGCGGTGGCGAGCGTCTACGCCGGGCAGCCGGTGCTGGGCCCGATGGGGCGTGACCTGGGCGTTCCGGTCGACTCGCTCGGCTGGTTCGTGGCCATCGGCCAGCTCGGCTATCTGACGGGACTGGTGCTGCTGGTGCCGTTGGGCGACATGCTCGACCGCAGGCGCCTGATCGCCGCGCACCTCGCCCTGGTGGCCGCGGGAACGGCGATCACCGCGGCAGCGCCGGTCGCCTGGGCGGCATTCTCCGGACTGGCGACGGCGGGCGTGTTCGCGGTGGTGGTGCAGACCACCGTCGCGTACACGGCATCGATCTCCCCGTCCGCCGAGCGCGGGCGCAACCTCGGCATCGTGACCTCGGGCGTGGTGATCGGCATCCTCGGCGCGCGCGTCATCGCGGGAGTCCTCGCCGACCTGTGGGGATGGCGGAGCATCTACCTGGCCCTGGCGATCCTCGCCGCCGTCCTCGCGCTGCTCACCCTCGCCCTGCTGCCCGCGGACGTCCGTCCGGGCACGGCACGGTACGGGCAGGTCCTCCGGTCCTTCGGCGGGCTGTTCGCCCAGCCGGTGTTCCTCAGCCGCGGGCTGATCGCGTTCTTCCTGTTCGCCTCGTTCGGCACGCTGTGGAGCGGCATGGCCCTGCCGCTGGCCGGTGCGCCGTGGCACCTCAGCGAAGCGCAGATCGGGCTCTTCGGCGTCGCCGGGCTTGCCGGAGCCCTCGGCGCCGCCCGGTCCGGACGCTGGGGCGATGCCGGGCACGCGCGCCGGGTCACCGGCATCGCGCTCGCACTCCTGGTCGCCTCCTGGGCCGCGATCGGGCAGCTCCCGTGGTCGCTGCCGCTGCTGATCCTCGGCGTGATCCTGCTCGACTTCGCCGTTCAAGCCGTGCACGTGAGCAACCAGCACACGCTCACCGCCGCCTACCCCGACCGCACGAGCACCACCATCGGCGCCTACATGGTCTTCTACTCCCTCGGCTCCGCCCTGGGAGCGGCCGCGACCACGGCCCTGTTCGACGCCGCCGGCTGGATCGGCCCCACCGTCCTCGGCCTGGCGCTCGCGTTGTGCGCGCTCGCCACCTGGGCGTTCAGCGCCCGTACGGCGACTCGCGCCGCCCGTCGTCCCCCGCTCGGCCAGGCGGAAGAGGCATTCGATTGATCCCGCGGCTCCGTGCCGCCATCGTGGGCCGACTCGGCTTCGGCGGCGGCGCGGCCAGAACCGCCGTGCGGCACCCCGCGTGGGCGGCCGGCGGGGCCGGCCGCCTCCGCTCAGTCCTGGGCCGCGGCGAGGGCGTCGAGGATCTGCTGGCCGTACTTGGCCAGCTTGCTCTCGCCGACCCCGTTGACGGAGGACAGCTCGGCGAGGGAGCCCGGAACGCGGGTGGCGATCTCGCGCAGCGTCGCGTCGTGGAAGATGACGTACGCGGGCACCCCCTGCTCCTTGGCGGTGGCCCCGCGCCAGGCGCGCAGCCGCTCGAAGACCGGGAGGGCCTCCTCGGGCAGCTCGGCGGCCGCCGCGCGACCGGCCTTGGCGGCCTTCGCCGCCTTGGGCGCGGTACGCGCCGGGTCGCGGCGCATGGGGACCTGTCGCTCCCCGCGCAGCACGGTCGCGCTGGCGTCGGTGAGCACGAGCGTGCCGTAGTCACCCTCCACGGCCAGCAGCCCCTGGGCCAGGAGCTGCCGGACGACCCCGCGCCACTCGGCGTCGCTCAGGTCCGTGCCGACGCCGAACACCGTCAGGGTGTCGTGGTCGTTCTGGATGATCTTCGGTGTCTTCTTGCCGAGCAGGATGTCGACGATGTGCCCCGCGCCGAACTTCTGGCGCCGCTCGCGGAGCAGCCGGACGACGGTCGACAGGACCTTCTGCGCGGCGACCGTGCCGTCCCACGACTCCGGCGGCGACAGGCAGGCGTCACAGTTGCCGCACGCGGTGCCGCCCTCCTGCCCGAAGTAGGCGAGCAGTTGGACGCGGCGGCACTCCACGGTCTCGCACAGGGCGAGCATCGCGTCGAGGTGGGCGGCGAGCCGGCGCCGATGCGCGGCGTCCCCCTCTGAGGAGTCGATGAGCTTGCGCTGCTGGACCACGTCCTGCAGGCCGTACGCCATCCAGGCCGTGGACGGCAGGCCGTCGCGCCCGGCGCGGCCGGTCTCCTGGTAGTAGCCCTCGACGGACTTGGGCAGGTCGAGGTGGGCGACGAAGCGCACGTCGGGCTTGTCGATGCCCATGCCGAACGCGATCGTGGCGACCATGACGACGCCGTCCTCGCGCAGGAAGCGCGCCTGGTTCGCCGCGCGGGTGGCCGGGTCGAGGCCCGCGTGGTACGGCAGCGCGGTCACGCCGTTCTCCACGAGGAAGGCGGCGATCTTCTCCACCGACGCGCGGGAGAGGCAGTAGACGATGCCGGCGTCGCCCGGATGCTCGGTGCGCAGGAACTCCAGCACCTGCCGCTTCGGCTCCCGCTTCGGCACGATGCGGTACTGGATGTTCGGCCGGTCGAAGCTGGCCACGAAGTGGCGGGCGTCCGCCAGGCTCAGCCGCGCCGTGATCTCCTGGTGCGTGGCCGGAGTGGCGGTGGCGGTCAGCGCGATCCTGGGCACGTCGGGCCGGCGCTCGTGCAGCACCGACAGCGCCAGGTAGTCCGGCCGGAAGTCGTGCCCCCACTGCGCGACGCAGTGCGCCTCGTCGATCGCGAACAGCGAGATGTCGGCCCGGTCGAACAGCCGCAGCGTCGACTCCAGGCGCAGGCGCTCCGGCGCCAGGTAGAGCAGGTCCAGCTCGCCCGCCGCGAACGCCGCCTCGACCGTGCGCCGCTCGTCCGGGTCCTGGGTCGAGTTGAGGAACCACGCGCGCACACCGAGGGCGCGCAGCGCGTCGACCTGGTCCTGCATCAGGGCGATGAGCGGCGAGACGACGACGCCGACGCCCTTCCGTACGAGCGCGGGGATCTGGTAGCACAGCGACTTGCCGCCGCCGGTCGGCATGAGCACCAGCGCGTCCCCGCCGGCGACGACGTGCTCGATGATCTCCTGCTGGCCCTCCCGGAACTCCTCGTAGCCGAAGACCCGTCGCAGGACCTCGGACGCCTCGCTCATCGGTTCGGAAAAGGCCATTCCGCAACCCTACGGCGAAGCGTTCCCTCCCCGCGCCCGGAATCCCCCGCCTGTGGACGACCGAGGTGAGAGCCGCCAGGCGGCCGGTCCCGCAGGGCCGGGGCCCGCACACAGCCGCGCTACGGCCGCCGCAGGCGGGCGGCGGCCCGCAGCGCCGCGTCGGTCTCCGCGGCGAGCAGGCCGACGAGCTCGCCCGCGGGCACCTCCCGGGCGAGGGCGTGCGCCTGGCCGGCCCACAGGTTCACCCGGTCCGGGTCGCCGGCGGTGCGCGCGGCCTGCCGCAGCGGCGCGGTGACGTGGTGGATCTCGGGGTAGGCGACCGGCGCGTCGTCGCTGTGCCGCTCAAGGAACCCGTTGCGGATGCCGCGCGCGAGGCGCCCGGTGAACGCCCGCGTCATCGCGGTCGGGGTCGGCGAGGCCAGGGCCTGCCGGTGCACCGGGGTAGTGCCCGCCTCCGGGCAGCGCAGGAACGCGGTGCCGAGCTGGGCGGCCGAGGCCCCGGCGGCCAGCGCGGCCGCGATCCCGGCGCCGGTGGCGATGCCGCCACTCGCCACCAGCGGCACGTCGACGGCGTGCCGCAGGAGCTGCAGCAGGGACAGCAGCCCGATGCCCTCGCCGCGGTCGGCGGGGTCGTCGACGAAGGAGGCCCGGTGCCCGCCCGCCTCCGCGCCCTGGACGACGAGTGCGTCGGCGCCCGCGTCCACCGCCTGGACGGCCTCCTCCTCCCGGGTCACGGTCACCCAGACCTCGCTGCCCGCGCGGCGCAGCCGCTCGACGACGCCGGCGGGCGGGCGACCGAAGGTGAACGACACGACCGGGACGGGCGCGGCGGCGAGCAGGTCGAGCTTGGCCGCCCACTCGTCGTCCTCGAACCTGGGCTCGCCGAGACCGGCGCCCGCGCGCGCCGCCTCCTCGGCGAGGCCGGCGGCGTACCGCGCGACGGTCTCGGGGGCCGCCGGGCGGCCGGGGACGAAGAGGTTCACCCCGATGGGCCGCCGGGTGCGGGTTCGCGTCTCGTCGAGCCGGGTGCGCAGGGCCTCGGTCGTGAGATAACCCGCGGCGAGGAATCCCAGCCCGCCGGCCTCGCTGACCGCCGCGGTGAGGCGCGGGGTGGACGGGCCTCCGGCCAGCGGGGCCAGCACGATCGGCACGGGCAGTTCGTCGAGGATCATCCCGTCCTCCGTTCGCCGTGGGCCGGACGACCGACCACGAGTTCGGTGAACGAACCATCGTACGGCGCGTGGCATCCGCGTGCCCGGTCGGGCGCATATCCGGGGAACTGGCGGGTATCGGTGCGCAGTCCCCATCAGTGGCCCCGAGTCAGGGAAGGCGCAAATGCAGTCGGTCGCGAAGCGGCACGGTACGGAGCAGGTCTCCCGGCCTTTCATCACGCGAGTCATACGGTGGCTGTGGATCCTTCTCGCGCTGGCGGTGGCGGTGGTCTTCGCCGTCGCGCTCGCCCGGCTGACGCTGCGCCCGATGCCCGGAGCCAGCGGTCAGGTGCACGACAACCCGCACCCGGGGGCCACCCTGCGGTTCTACCTCGACCGCCCGAGCATCAAGGAGGCCGTCCTCGAGATCGGCGGCAACCTGGCGCTCCTGATGCCCCTGGGCGTCCTGCTGCCCGTTCTGTTCGACCGCTTCCGCGGCGTCATCCGGCTGACCTTGACGGTGGCCCTGATCTCGCTGGCGATCGAGGCGGTCCAGGGCCTGTTGATCACGGGGCGCAGCTTCGACGTGGACGACGTCATCCTCAACACGGCGGGCGCGATGATCGCCTATCTCGTGGTGGGGCGCAGGTTCGGCCGTTGGGCGCACCCGGGTTGACCTGGCAGGCGGGATGCGGTTTCGTTACCCGCCCGTGACGTCTCCTAAGATTGTCGGATGACAACGATGGTCGCCACCAAGGACTCGTCCCCCGGGGCGGCCGATCCGTCCCGGCTCTTCCGGAGGCTTTCGGGCCCGCTCCCGTGACTTCTTCCAACGCGGTGCCCGGCAGGGTCCGCGTCCCCTGGAACGGCGGGTAGCCGATCCAAGACCACCGATGAACCGGAGGAGATGATCAAGTGACGGTAGCGGAGGACCGCGGCGCCGCCGCGGTGGCGGAGTTCCTGCGGACGCGGAGAGAGCAGGTGGCGCAACAGTGGGCGGACCTCACGCTCTTCCGCGCCGTGTACGTCTCCGGCCGCGACGCCGCCGTTAACGCCGCCCGCCGCCTCGTGGACGCCCTCACCGAGGTCGCCCGGGATGGACGGGTCGACGACGTCACCGTGCCGGCGCTCGACCAGGTGCGGACCGTTCTGGCCCAGATGATCGCCGCACGGTCCAGGTCGGGGTCGCCGCTGCGGGTGGCGGCGGAGGTCGCCGAGCTCAAGCGGCCGGTGATCGCCATGGTCGACCGCGAGTTCGCGGACGCCGACCAAGGCGCTGCGCTGATCGCCGCCACCGACCTGATGGGCACGCTCCGCCTCGTCGGCATGGAGATCTCCCTCAGCGACGAGGGCGACATCGTGGCCCGGCAGCGCCAGCAGCTGTCCGAGGTCGCCACGCCGGTCCTGAAGCTCTGGGACAGGGTGGTGGCGGTCCCGCTGATCGGGACCCTCGACAGCGCCCGCACCCAGGTGGTCATGGAGACGCTGCTGGAGGCGATCGTCGACCAGCACGCCACCGTGGCGATCCTCGACATCACGGGGGTTCCGCTCGTCGACACGGTGGTCGCCCAGCATCTGATGAAGACCGCGCTCGCCGTGCGCCTCATGGGCGCCCGGTGCGTGATCAGCGGGATCCGGCCCCAGATCGCCCAGACGATCGTCCAGCTCGGCATCGACCTGGGCGACATCACCACCCGAGCCACTCTGGCCGACGCGCTCGAATGGTCGCTCGGCCAGGTCGGCACCAGCGTCGGCCGGGCGTGAACGCGGCGACCGGCATGCAGCGCGTGTCCGTGCACCGGATCGGTGAGATCCTGCTGGCGAGCATCCAGCAGGATCTCACCGACTCCCTCGCGGTCGCGTTGCAGCAGGATCTGGCGGAGATGGCCGCGGCGGGCACCGACGGTGTGATCATCGACATCTCCCAGGTGGACATGATCGATTCGTTCCTCGCCCGCGTCCTGGCGGAGATCGCCGCGGCGACACGCGTCCTGGCGGGCCGGACGGTCGTGTGCGGTATGCGGCCGTCCGTGGCGATCACCATGGTGGAGATGGGTCTCGGCCTGCCGGGACTGCAGACGGCGAGGTCGTTGGAGGACGCCCTCGCCCTCCTGGAGGTGGACGGGGTGGGCCCGTGACCACAGTGGCCGTGACGACCCTGCCCATCACCAGCGACATGGAGATCGCCGGTGTCCGCCAGGCGGTCCGTGAGGCCGCCGTGGCGGCCGGTTTCAGCCTGGTCGAGCAGACCAAGCTCGTCACCGCCGCCAGCGAGCTCGCCCGGAACACCCTGGTGCACGGTGGAGGCGGCCGGATGGAGATCGCGATGCCGGAGGCGCCCGGGGGCCGGGGCGTCCGGCTGCGGTTCAGCGACCAGGGGCCGGGCATCGCCGACGTGGAGACGGCGCTGTCCGACGGGTACACGACGGGACACGGGCTCGGCCTGGGGCTCGGCGGCGCGCGCCGGCTCGTACAGGAGTTCGCGATCGAGACCGGTGCCGGCCGCGGAACGACCGTGACGGTCACGGCGTGGCCGCGCGGAGTCCGGGGAGCCTGAGGTGAGCCTCCGCGTGCAGGTGGGCGCGGGCTGGAACCTACCCGTGTCCGACGAGAGCCAGGTCCACGGCGTGGTCGCCGCGACCACGGCCGCGGCCCGGACGGCGGGGCTCGACGCGCGGTCGACCGCACGCTGCGAACTGCTCGCGACGGAGCTGGCCACCAACCTGGTCAAACACGCGTACGGCGGCCGGTTGCTGGTGACCGCGTCGGGACAGGGCGTCGTCCAGTTGGCCGCCGTCGATCGCGGACCGGGCATCGCCGACGTTCCCGCGTCGATGGCGGACGGCTACACGACGACGTCGTCCCTCGGCGGCGGACTGGGGATCTGCCGCCGCGTGGCCACCCGCTTCGACCTGTACAGCCGGCCCGGTCAGGGCACCGTGGTGCTGGCCCGCGTCGGCGCCGCCGCGGAGGAGAGCGCGGACGGGATCGAGGTCGGCGGCGTGCTCACCCCGCACCCCGCGGAGTCGGTGGTGGGAGACGGGTACGGCGTCGCCTGGGAGGGCGACCGGCTGACCGTCGCGGTCGTCGACGGCCTGGGGCACGGCCCCCGCGCGGCCGAGGCCCGGCAGGCGACCCTCGACCTCGCCGGGCGGCACACCGTCACCGACGTCTCCCGGCTGCTGCGCGAGTTCGACGCCGGCCTGCGGACCACCAGGGGAGCGGCGGCCGGGGTGGCCCAGGTCGACGGCTGGGGGCGCAGGCTGACCTATGGGTGTGTGGGAAACGTCACCGGCCGGCTCTACCCGCCGCGCGAGGGGCGTACGCTCCTGTGCATGCCCGGCATTCTCGGCGCCGGAGTCCCCACCCGCTCCCATCGGCTCGACACGGCCGACTGGACGGATCCCGCGATGCTCGTCATGCACACCGACGGGATCAACGGCCGCTGGCGGCTGGAGGACTACCCGGAGGTCGACCGTCACCACCCCGCCATCCTCGCCGCGCTGATCTGGCGGGACGCGCACCGCGGCAATGACGACGCCACCGTGGTGGTGATCAGGACCCCGACGAACAAGGACGTCCGATGAGGCAGCGGATCTACGACGGACCCGTCACGGACGCCGGCCCGGCGCTGGCCTCCGCCGCGGCCGCCGCGGTCCGGCTCGGGGTGGCGGCCGGCGAACGCGCGCGCTTCCTCACGGCCGTCGCACGGGCGCTGCGCGACCACCACCCCGAGGGCACCGTCGAGCTGAGCGCCGAGGACCACCGGCTGACGGCCGTGATCAAGGTCGGGACGCCGCCGGAGGGTACGGTCACCCTGGCCACGACCGTCGGGACGGCTCCGCGGCCGATCGACGGCACGCCCGCCGCACGCGACGGGGCCGGCTCGCTCGACGGGGCCGCGTCGCTCGACGGGGCTGGGTCGCCTGATGGGACCGCGCCGCCCGATGGGGCCGCGCCGCCCGATGGGGCCGGGTCGCCCGATGGGGCCGGGTCGCTCGGCGGGACCGCGTTGCTCGGCGGGACCGCGTTGCTCGATCACCTCATCGAGCTGCAGACCATGGTCGAGTGGTCCCAGGAAGAGCTGGAGCAGACCAACAAGGGCGTCGTCGCGCTGCACGCGGAGCTCGCCGAGAACGCCGAGCGGCTGCGCAAGGCGAGCGAACTGCAGCAGCGTTCCCTCCGCGCCGAGCGCACGGCCCGCGCGGCGGCCGACGCGGCGCGGTCCCGGCTGGCGTTCCTGGCGCACGCCGGGTCGACGCTGTCGGAGTCCCTGGACCACGAGACGGTCCTGGCCCGGCTGCACTCCCTCGTCGTCCCCCGTTACGCCTCGGCGGTGACCGTGTGGCTGGTGCGCGGGTCCGGGCCGTTGGAACCGGTCCCGGCCGCGTCGTCCGCCGCGGCGCCGTCGCCGTACGTGGAGAAGGCCTATGTCAGCGGCCGCGTGCAGCGGGTCACCGTGGCCCGTGACGACCCGCACCCGTCCAGGGACCTCGACACCAGACCGGGACGGGAGCCGCTCCTGGCGCTCCCGCTGATCTCCCACGGAGTCACCCTGGGCGTCCTGGAAGCGAGGGCCGCGGCGGCGTCGTTCGGCACCGAGGACATCGCGATGTTCCGGGAACTGGCGCGGCTCACCGCGGCGGCGATCGACAACGCGCTGCGCTACGAGCACGAGCGCGACGTCGCCGAACGCCTGCAGCGCGCCATGCTCACCGATCTGCCGCCGGCCGCGCGGCTGGAGTTCACCGCGCGCTATCTTCCGGCCGAGGCGGGACTGAACGTCGGCGGCGACTGGTACGACGCGTTCGAGCGCCCGGACGGCGACGTGATCATCGCTGTCGGCGACGTCACCGGGCACGGGCTGCAGGCGGCCGCGCTGATGGGGCAGCTCCGCACCGCCCTGCGCGCCTACGCGATGGAGGCCGAAGGCCCCGGCGAGGTGCTCACCTGCATGCACCGGATGCTGTCCCACCTGCAGCCGGAGGACCTGGCGACCGCCGTGCTCGCCCAGATGTCGCCCGACGGCCGGTTGCGCTGGTCGAACGCCGGCCATCCGCCGCCGCTGCTGCGCGCGCCGGACGGCTCGGTCACCGTCCTGCACGGCCATGACTTCCTGCTCGGTATGCCGTTCGAGAAGGCCGCGATCAAGGAGCACCGCACCTGGCTGACGCCCGGATGCGCCGTGATCTTCTACACCGACGGCCTGATCGAGCGCCGCGACGCGAGCCTGGATCACGGCATCGAGCGCCTCGCCGCCGCGTTCCGGTCGGCCGAGGGCGAGCTCGACCACGTCGCCGACAGCGTGCTCGAGGCCATGCTGAGCGACAGCGTCCGGGAGGACGACACCTGCCTGCTGATCTTCCGTGCGATGCCTGATCCCGTGGCCGGCCCGGACCTCGGGACGGAACCGCTCCTGTCGTGCCGGGAGGGCGGGCCGGACGCCTGACGGACGGCATGGGAACGGCCCCGCACCGCTGAGTGCGAGGCCGTACCCGGACGGCGGGGTCAGGAGGTGACGGTGAGCGTCTCGGCGACGGGGCGCGGGCTGTTCGGGGTGCACGTGGCCGTGATGTTCCCGAAGATCGCGACGTTCGCCTTGATGCTGAGGTTGCCGCCCTGGAACTGATCGGTGCCGACCGCGGTCGGCGTCCAGTTGCCGGCGACGTCGGCGGTGATGGGCTGGTTGGCGGGGAGCGCGCCACCGGAGCCGGTGAGCGGGAAGGACGCGGTCTGCGCGCCGCTGACGTCGGCGGTCAGGGTGGCGCTCCAGGAGTTGATCGCCAGGGGGGAGGACAGGGTGGTCACCACGTGCACCGTCGCGTGGACCGAGGTGTTGACCTTGGCCGGGTTCGGCGACGCCGTGGCGGTTCCGTTCACGCTGATGCTCTGGGTGCCGAGGATCGAGTTGCAGGTGTAGGAGGTCGAGAAGGTCGACGCGCCGGCCGGTGCCTGTGCCGCGACGACGCCGAGGCCGCCGAGGGCGATGACCGTGGCGGCGGTGGCCGCGCGCCGGCCCAGGGAGGTGTTCATGGCGGGGCTCCTTCCGGCCCGGGACCGAGCGGGGGATGTTGACCCGGGCCTCTTACTTATCTGTAACAAGCCGGTAATGCCCGTCAACTTACTAGTGAGTAAGCTTCATGTTTTAGGAGTCCGTGCGCGCGTGAAGGGGTCCCGCACCCGAAAGGTGCGAGACCCCTTGCCGGTGGCGCCCGGTCGCGTACGCGTCCCGGGGTGCGCCCGACGAATCCGCTGTGCGGCGCCCGGACGCGCCCTAGCCGGACGCCGGCCTGCTAACGGCTGCCCGCGATCAGCACCAGCAGTCGTCCCAGCAGTCGTCCCAGCAGTCCCATCCGCTCCAGCAGCCACCCCAGCCGCCACCGCAGGTCACGAGGCTCTGAGGGGCGCCGCTCACCGTCTGGGCGCCGGCCGGCGCGGCGGCGCCCAGCGTGAGGGCGGTCGCTCCCGCAAAGGCCAGGCCGGAGATGCCGAGTGCCATCCGCTTCGGAATCCTCATGTGAAGAACCTCCTTGGGTCGGCGCGTTGGCGTGTCGTGTTGATCACGCCCGGCAATTGGGCCATTTCGGCCCGTTCGCCACAAACAACACCATATCCCCGCCTGGTCGGAATCAACCGCAAAAGTCCATATATGGCGATAATTGACTCTCGTCCTCCATGCAACATATCTGCGCTTTAGGCGGCAAATGTAGCTACTTTGGGTCCGGGGTGGCGGGTGGTCGTGTGAGACGGATCCGCAGGCCATGCCGTACGTCCGGAGCGGGCCGCCGGTCGAGGGTGAGCGAGGAGCCGCCCGGCTCCGAGGCGATGAGCGCACCGGCTCGCCGGCGAGATCCGGCCGCGCCGATGGTGCCCGACCGGGCGCCGCGAATGGTGCTTTTCTTCGCCTTCGTTGGCCGCATACTCCGGCGTCATCCTTATCAATCAGGACACAGCCTAAGGAATCGCCAAGGGAAGTCGGTGCAATGGAATCCTTATGCGCGGGCCTCTGGTCCGCAATGGACGGCAAACGGGGATTCCGCCGCGTCGCGGGACCGTGGGCCGGCCGGCCGGACCGAGCGAGGCGCCGGCGCGCGGCCTGCCCACCGCCGGGCGGACGGGATCCGTCCGCCGTTCGACGGGACCACGGGACCAACGGGAGCCTGTCAAGGACCTTTCGCCCTTGGAGTCCCCGGCTCCCGCCGGATGTCCTGAACATGAGGCTTCATGGCGGATGGCGGATGGCGACCGAGCGCAGCGCCGCGGGCACCGGAGAGGAGACGACCCTGGTGAACGAGATCCTCGCGGGGACGGACGGGTCCGACAGCGGCACGGCCGCCACGCGGTGGGCCGCCGAGGAGGCGGGCCGCCGGGCCCTGCCCCTGCGGATCCTCCACGCCGTCGCCCCATGGCTGTACGAGACACCGGTCGACCCGCGCTTCGCCTCGATACGGACGTGGCTGCTGTCCCAGGGCCGTACGGTCGTCGACGAGGCGGTCGCGGCCGCGCGCGAGCGCGCTCCCGGTGTCGAGATCGAAGGCGAGCTCGTGCCGGGGCCGGCGACCCGAATCCTCCTGGAGCGGGCGGGTGCGGCCGCGATGGTCGTGCTGGGCGGCCGCGGAGTCGGCGCGGTGGCGGGCCTCCTGCTGGGCTCGACGACGCTGCAGGTGGTCGCGCACGCGCCGGTGCCCGTCGTCGTGGTCCGGAGCCTGCAACCGCCGGCCCGGGGGGAGGTCGTGATCGGCGTGGACACGGCGGCGACCGGGGAGGCGGCGATCGCCCTGGCGTTCGAGGAGGCGGCGCTGCGGACCGCGCTGCTGCGCGTGATGCACGCCTGGTGGCATCCGGCCTCGACCGCTCCGGGCGACATCCAACCGCTGGTGTACGACCCGCAGGTCATGGCCGAGGACGAGCTGCGGCGGATCGAGGAGGCGCTCGTGCCCTGGCGGGGCAAGTTCCCCGGCGTCGAGGTGATCCCGGAGGCGGTGCACGGCCGCGCCGCACGGGTACTCGCCGACGCCTCCGAGGGAGCGGAGCTGCTGGTCGTGGGGACCCGCGGCCGGGGCGGTTTCAAAGGGCTGCTGCTCGGCTCGGTCTCGCACGCGCTGCTGCACCGGGCGAAGTGCCCGCTGGCCGTCGTACCTGCCGGGCGGTGACGGTCCCGGGCTGCTCGCCGGCCGCGCGGGAGCGCGTCGTGCCCCGGCTCGGGCGGACCGGCCGTGACGACCAGACCGTGGAGTACAGGAGGGGACACGATGGATGCCGCGAACGGGCCGGAGCGCCAGGAGACGGTCGCGCAACTGCTCGTCGACGCCGCGGTGTGGGCGCCGTCGCCGCACAACACCCAGCCCTGGTGGTTCGAACCCCACGGTGAGACGGTCACATTGCACTCCGACACCGAACGCCGCCTGAGCGTCGCGGATCCGTCGGGCCGGGAGATGCTGATCAGCTGTGGCGCCGCCCTGTTCACGCTGCGGCTCGCCGTACGCCGCCTCGGGCGGCTGCCGGAGGTGCGGATGGCGTCCGACCCGGACCGGCCGGGCTTGATCGCCGACGTGGTCCTGGGCGAGCCGCAGTCCGCCACCGACGAGGAGCGGCGGATGTACGACCAGATCAAACGGCGGCGCACCCATCGCGGTGGCTTCCGGGCCGGCGCGCTGCCGGTCGGCCTGCTGCAGTCCCTGCGGGCCCACGCGTGCGCCGAACACGCCTCACTGCGGATCGTCGCCGACCCTCGCGTCCGCATCGCGCTCGCCGCGTTGTCGGAGGTCGCCGAGCAGGTCCAGTGCCTGGACCCGGCGTACGTCGACGAGGTGGCCCGCTGGGCGCCCGCGCCGTGCAGCGAACCGCTGGACGGCGTGCCCGAGACGGCCTACCCGCGGGATACGGACCGCACCGATCCGCACTTCGCGGGCCGGGACTTCGCGCGCGGCCAGGGGTGGGGCCTGGTCGGTGGCGAACCAGGAGAGGCCACCGGAGTCGTCGCCGTCCTGGCGACCATGGGGGACGGCCGGGACGACTGGCTGCGGGCGGGCCAAGCCCTCCAGCGGGTGCTGCTGCGCGCCACCGAGGACGACGTGTCGGCCGCGTTCCACACCCAGGCGCTGGAGGTGCCGGAGTTGCGGGAGTTCATCCGCGCGCGGTTCTGCGACGGTACCTACCCCCAGATGATGGTGCGGTTCGGAGTGGCGGACGACGAGTTCGACAGCGTCAGGCGCCCGGCGGCCGACGTGACGGTCGGCGAACTGTGACCCACCCGACCGGCCCGTCGCCCTAGGAGCGTCCGGTCCAGCGGGGAGCGGTGGCGGCCCACGCGTTCTCCCACAGCACCATCCGCCGGCGCTCCAGACGGCGGTTGACCGCGGCGTACGCGCCGGCGTGCAGGATCATGAGCGACGTCAGGGCGGCGAACACGGCCAGCGTGGTGTCGGTCAGCGTCTGGGCGTGCGTGCGGGGCCGGGCCGTGAGGTCGCCCGCCTGGTTGATCCAGACCCGGCGATGGACGCCGACGTGGTCGTCCCCGGCGGGGACGACGCCGCCGGTATGCCAGCGGCCCGTTCGGGCGAGCCAGCGCAACCGGGTCTCCTGCTCGACACCGTTCCGCGACGCCGCCGCGCCGGTGGCGGTCACCACCGCGTCGACCTGGTACCGGGTCCGCGCCTGGCGGTGCTCCGCCCGCAGCCCGGCGCCGTCGACGAAGTGGATCATGAGCGCGGAGGCGATGACGCCCGTGATCAGGAAGAGCGCTCCCAGCACCGCCACGAGGCGGGAGTGGAGCCGGTCGAGCGGACGCCGCAGGGGGTTGCGGTCCGGGCGCAGGTAACGGATGAAGCCGAGCACCTGGATAGTGAGTGCACGCATGGGACACCTCCATCACGGCCACCTCTACCCGCAGGTTAGGCGTCTTCTCCTGGAAATGGGGAGGGTCTCTGGTCCTGGCCTGAAGGCCCGAGAGTCCTTCCCCTCCGCGGGCCTTCGCCTCTGTCGGCCGAAGGCGCGGTGCGATTGGCTTCGAATAGGCCGAAGCAGGGGGGATCTGATCCCATGGCGACCTTCGATGGCAGTTACGTCCTGGTGGGCTTCGACGGTTCCCCGGGAGCCGAGCGCGCGCTGCGCCGGGCGGTGGAGGAGGCGCGGGTCCGCCGGCTTCCGCTCACCGTGTGCCACGCCTGGCACTGGCCGTACCCGGTCCCGCCGTCGGGGCCCGAAGCGCTGGAGACGGCGCGGCGGATGGGGCGGCACACCCTCGAGCACGGGGTGTTCGTCGCCCGGCAGCTGCGTCCGGCCCTGACGGTACGGCCGCGCTTCGCGACCGGCCCGGCCTCGGCCGTCCTCATCGACGAGTCCGAGAACGCCGCGCTGGCCGTCGTCGGCTCGCACGGGCGGGGCGGGTTCGCCGGCCTCGGCGCCGGATCGACGGCGCTGCACCTGGCCGCCTACGGGCACTGCCCGGTGCTGGTGATGCGCGACGACCCGGAGCCCGGCGGCCCCATCGTCGTGGGGGTTGACGGGTCGCCCGCCGCCGAGGCCGCGCTGGCGTTCGCCTACGAGGAGGCGGCCCTGCGCGGACGGTCCGTACGGGCGGTGTTCGCCTGCTGGGAGGCGGAGGCCATCGCCTCGGCCGAGATGGGCATGCTGCGCGACCCGGAGCAACTCCGGATGCTCGGCGCCGCGCGGCTGGAGCGCACGGTGTGCCCGTGGCGGGAGAAGTACCCGTACGTCGAGACCGAGACCAGTCTGGTCATGCGGACGCCGCGGCACGCGCTGCTGGAGGCCGCAGCCGACGCCGGGCTGCTCGTCGTGGGGGATCGGGGACTCGGCGGTGTTCCGGGGCTCCGGCTGGGCTCGGTGAGCCACGCCGTGCTCGTGCACGCGCCGTGCTCGGTCGCCGTCGTACGACCCCGCAGGTGAGCGCACCGGGGCCCGTACGGCGGCCGGTCAGGCGACGCGCTCCCCGACCCCGAGCTCGGACAGATCGGTGATCACCCGGTGCGCCCCGTACTCGGGCAGCAGCAGGGACCGGCCACCCCGGTCGACCCCGATGACGAGACCGAATCCGGCACGCCGGGCGGCCTGGACGGCGGTGAGGTTCTCCTCGATGACGGCCGTCCGCGCCGGAGCGACCCGCATCCGGCGCGCCGCCTCCCGCAAGAGGCAGTCCGCCGACACGGCGGGACCCTTCTCGGTCGGGTGGAGCGCGTCGAGGCGGACGTCGAACAGCCCCGCGAGGCCCGCTCGGCGCAGCAGTTCGGCGGCGTACCGGGTGGCGGAGACGGCCGCCGTGGGCAGCCCGTGCAGGCGGACGGCGTGGACCACGCCGACCGAGGAGGCGAACGCCTGGACGCCGAGGCGGCCGATGATCAGGAGGAACAGCTCCTCATGACGCGCGCCGAGGCCGCGCAGGGCGTCGAAGCACAGGGGGATCTCGCACGCGGTGAGGTACTGGCGCAGGCCGTCCATCGTGGTGCGGCCCTGCATGTACCGGCGGTAGTCGGTGCCCGCGTCGAAGTACCGGCATTCCGTCTCGTACACGACGGCGTGTGAGCGCAGGAACGGATCGAGCACGGCCTTCCAGGCCGTGCCCGACGCGTGGGCGGTGTCGACGAGGACGCCGTCCACGCCGAAGATCACCGCTGCGATGTCCCCGCATCCGCAGTGGCGGGTTGTGGTCGGCATGGCCGTTTCCCCTTCTCGTGCTGTTCCGGCACGCTTCACGACCGCCCGACCGTGACGCGTGGCCGGCTCCTCATGGCGGCATCACGACGGTGAGCGGCCAGGAGGACGGCTCGCCGTCCAGGACACGGGCGGCCCGCGAGGTCAGGATGACGATGGCGACGTCGGCGCCCAGGGAGCGCCAGGCGGCGCGGACGGCGTCAGGTTCTTCCGCGGGCAGGACGATCGCTCCGGCGAGCCCGAAGCCCGTGACCTTGACCCCTTCCCCGATGATCGCAATTTTGGCCATCTGATGCCTTTCTTTCGGTCTTCCCTTAATTGGCCGTGTCATCACCAGTGGGGGGAGAAAGGCGTCGCCCCGAGGCCGCCACGAGGGGCGGGCCGTCCGGCCGGTTCGCGCCGGCCGAGGACGGGGCGCACCCTCATCGTCCGGAGGCGGGGCCGCGCCGGACAGGGCCGGCCGGGTGCCCGAAAGGGGACCTTTGTCCCGCTTAGTCGCCCGCTGGGGTGGAAACCCGGTAGTGAACGCGCGCATCCCGTCCCGCCGGCCGGCTTCGTCGCCCCGCCCGGCTGCGCCGAGCCGCTGATCCGCGGACCGCCGGCCCGGCCGGCCGGTGGGACGGGACGGTCGCCGGCGGAACCGACCTTCGGGAAGAACGATGAGCGGCTCTCGGATCCCCGAGGAAGCGGGGCCCGTGATCGCCTATGTCGACGGCACCCCCTCCGGGGACGAGGCCGTCACGTGGGCGATCGAGGAGGCGGGCCGGCGCGGCTCGCTCGTACGGGTGCTGCCGAGACGGGAGCCGGACCGGCTGCTCTCCGAGGCCGCCGACGCCGCGATGATCGTCGTCGGATCTACCGGCTTCCTGGCCATGTCCCGGCTGGTCACCGGTTCGACCGCCATGGAGGTCGCGGTCCGCGCCGACGTACCGGTCGTCGTCATCCGCCCGGGGCTGCCCGACGCCGCGCCCGGTCCCTCCGCCGGCCGGGTCGTCGCCGGTGTGGACGGGACCGGCCTGTCGGAGGCGGCGATCCGGTTCGCCTTCGCCGAGGCGGACGACCGCGAGTGCGGGCTCACGGTCGTCCACGCCGTGGACCGGGAGGAGGACCGGGAGGCGGCGGAGGCCATGCTGACGCGGCTCGCGGACGGGCGCCCGGACGTACGGACGGTGGTCGGCCTCGGCGTGGCGAGCCGGGTACTGATCGACGAGTCCGCCGGCGCGGAGCTCCTCGTGGTCGGATCCCGCGGCCGTGCCGGCCTGAGCGGCATGCTGCTCGGCTCCGTGAGTCAGGCCGTCGTCCACCGTGCCCACTGCCCGGTCGCCGTCGTCCGCGCACCGCCCGGCTGAACGACGGCCGCCTCACTCGCGGTCGACCGATGACCGACATCGTGACCGTAGGTCAAGCGAATCGACCGAAGATCGCCTAATCTGCGGTGGGTGCGGCTACCTCCCAAGGGCAACCGGCGTCCCGTCGGGCGCATCTACCTCACCACCGGCGTGAGCGTCGCCTCCGTCGGCCTGGTCGCCCTGGCGGGTGCCGAGGCCGGCGACGGCGGCGCGCTCAAGCCCTGGTGGATCGGGCTCAGCATCATCATGAGCGTGGTGGGCGCTGCGGTGCCCGGATACGAACAGATCCGCAAGGAACGGCTGCGCAAGGAGGCCGAGCAGGCGGCCATCGAGGCCGCCGTCGAGATGCGGGTGACGATGAACGACGCGCTGGACCCGATCGTCCGGCAGCTCGGGCGCATCGCCACCGCCACGAACCGGCAGGAGCGCGGCAACCTGCGGGAGGCCACCGTCCCGATGATCCTCGACTCGGCGGCGCACCTCATCGACGCCGAACGCGTCCGGGCCTGCTGGTTCCGGTTCGCGCCGGGCAAACCGCGCAAGCTGGAGCCCGCGCAGTACGCCGGGCGCGCGGACGAGCCCGTGACGGTCTTCGAGGAGGGCACCGTCGAGGGCGACTCGGTGTTCGCGATGATCCGGCACAACCAGGACGTCGTGTCGCTGGACGTCGAGGCCGACCCGCCGCCGGGGTGGCGCGGCTCGGCCCAGCACGGGTACCGGTCGTTCGTCGCGGTGCCCGTGGTCGCCGGGCATCGGGCGTTCGGCATCCTCACGGTCGACGCCATCGACGTCGCCGGGGTGACCGAGGCGGAGGTGCCGTTCGTCCGGCTGCTGGCCGGCCTGCTCGCCGACGCGCTCGCGTACGGGGCACCGGACGAGGGAGTGCTCCGGGTCGGCCGGTGACCGGACCGAAGCCCACGCCGGACGGCGGAACCGGATCCCGTGCCGGCCCGTCTGATCGGACCCCGCGCCGAGGCGGCGGGATCGGACCCCGCGCCGAGGCGGCGGGTGATCCGGATTGACCTTCGCCCCGACGGCACCGACACTTACGGAAAGGGAGGGAGTGGATATGGCGGACGACATCGTCGTGCAGGACTCCGACGATCGCTCGGAGCGCATGATCCGTGACCCCAAGCGTTACTTCGCCGAGGCCCGGCGCCGGGCCGAGCGGGAGGTCAGACGCGAGGTCGAAGGCGGACCGCGCCGATCCGAGCGCCCGGAACACGGCTAGGAACGCCCCTGTGCCGACGCGGACCCCATGTGGGGCCCGCGTCGGCGTTTCGATCAGGGGTGCCCGGGGTCAGCTCGGAGAGACGTCCTCATCGTCCTCGGATTTGCCCTGTTCGCGCTGCTCGCGCACGAAGGCGTCCTGGGTCGAGTCGTAGCCGCGTCCGACGTGCTCGGCGGCCTGCTCCGAGAGGCGCGCGGCCGAGTTCGACTGCCGGTCCTCGTCCTGCGTCTCGCGCGGATCTGAGTCCATGAGTACCTCCACGGGTCGGGGTGCGGTCGGCGGATGGCAGGAGCGCCCGCGCGCTCAGCGGTGGATCAGCTCCTGCATCTTGGTCTTGATCCCCTTCTTCACGATCCCCACCCGGTCGGGATCGCCCTTGAGGACCGCCTCGGTCATGTCCTTGATCTGTGAGAACTCCGCGTGCGGCGGGATCGGCGGGATGTCGGGATCGCACCGGACGTCGAGCACGACCGGGCCGTCCGCGCTCAGCGCGCGGTCCCAGGCGGGCCCGATCTCGTCGGGCTTGTCGACGTGGATCCCCTCCAGGCCGATCATGCTCGCGAACCCGGCGTAGGAGACCTCGGGCAGCACCTGCGACTCCTCGAACTTCGGCGCGCCGCCCATCGCCCGCAGCTCCCACGTGACCTGGTTCAGGTCGTTGTTGTGCAGCACGGCGACGATCAGCCGCGGGTCCTGCCAGCGGTCGGCGTAGCGGCGGATCGTGATCAGCTCCGCCATGCCGTTCATCTGCATGGCCCCGTCGCCGACGAACGCGATCGCGGGCCGATCGGGGTGGGCGAACTTCGCGCCGATGGCGTACGGCACACCCGGCCCCATCGTGGCCAGCGTCCCGGACAGCGTGCCGCGGACGCCCGACGGCAGCCGCAGGTCGCGGGCGTACCAGTTCGCCGCCGATCCTGAGTCTGCGGTCAGGATGGCGTTCTTCGGCAGCCGGTCGTTGAGCTCGTAGAAGAGCCGCATGGGGTTGATCGGGTCGGCCTCGACCATGGCCTCGCGCTCGACGGTGCCCCACCACCGCTCGACGTTCTTCTCGACCTTCTTGCGCCAGGAGCGGTTCTTGTTCTTCTTGAGCCGGGGGATGAGCTGCCGCAGCGTCTCGGCCGCGTCGCCGACCAGGTTGACCTCGGTCGGATAGCGCATCCCGATCAGCTTGCCGTCGACGTCGATCTGCACGGCGCGCGCCTGGCCGAAGTCGGGGAGGAACTGGGTGTAGGGGAAGTTCGACCCGACGATCAGCAGCGTGTCGCAGTCACGCATCAGCTCCCACGACGGCCGGGTGCCGAGCAGGCCGATGGAGCCGGTGACGTACGGCAGGGTGTCCGGCAGCACGTCCTTGCCGAGCAGCGCCTTGGCCACGCCGGCGCCGGTCAGCTCGGCGACCTCGTGCACCTCCGCGGCCGCGCTGCGGGCGCCCTGCCCGATGAGGATGGCGACCTTCTCCCCGGAGTTGAGGACCTCCGCCGCCCGCTCGATCTCCTGGGGCGGCGCGACGGTGACGGGCGGCGTGTAGCCGGGGGCGCTGGAGGGGACGTTCTTGAACGCGTGCGCGGGCGGCTCGTACTCCACTTCCTGCAGGTCGGACGGGATGATGATGGCCGTGGGGGCCCGCTCGTCCATGGCGATCCGGATCGCGCGGTCCAGCAGGTTCGGGAACTGCGCCGGCACGGTCGCCATCTGCACGTACTCGCTCGCGACGTCCTTGAAGAGCGACAGCAGGTCGACCTCCTGCTGGTAGTTGCCGCCCATCGCCGACCGGGCGGTCTGCCCGACGATCGCGACCACCGGGACGTGGTCGAGCTTGGCGTCGTACAGGCCGTTCAGCAGGTGGATCGCGCCCGGCCCGCTGGTCGCCATGCAGACGGCGGGCTTCCCGCTGAGTTTGGCGTACCCGACGGCCTCGAAGGCGGACATCTCCTCATGCCGGGCCTGAATGAACTTGGGGTTGTCGTCCGCCCGCTCGAGCGCGGCGATGATGCCGTTGATGCCGTCCCCCGGATACCCGAAAAGGTACTCCACGCCCCACTCACGGAGGCGTTCCAACAGGTGGTCGGCGACAGTTCGCGTCATCTCTCCTCCTCGTGCGGTCACTAAGGACGCCGTTCCCGGCGCACGCGATTGAAACCTGCCGGGCGGGTAACCGGAGTCTTATGAGCCTTCAGCGAGATCTCGAAGCGCGGGTCGATGGGGAGGTCCGGTTCGACGCGGGCTCGCGCGCGGCGTACGCCCATGACTCCTCCAACTACCGGCAGACGCCGATCGGCGTGGTGGTGCCGCACAACGTCGACGCCGCCGTCGAGGCGATCGCGGTCTGCCGGGAGCACGGGGCGCCGGTGTTCTCGCGGGGCGGCGGGACGAGTCTCGCGGGCGAGTGCTGCAACGAGGGCGTGGTCATCGACTGGTCCAAGTACTGCCACAACCTCATCCGGCTGGACGAGAAGGAGCGGCGGGCCCTCGTACAGCCGGGGATCTGCCTGGACGACCTGAACGACCTGCTGGCCCCGCACAAGCTGCAGGTGGGGCCGAAGCCGTCCACACACGACACGTGCACGATCGGCGGGATGATCGGCAACAACTCCTGCGGCGCGACCGCGCAGGCGTACGGCAAGATGGCCGACTCGGTGATCCGCCTGGAGGTGCTGACGTACGACGGCGTGCGGATGTGGGTCGGGGAGACCTCCGACGAGGAGTACGAGAAGATCCTCGCCGAGGGCGGCCGCCGTGCCGAGATCTACCGGGCGATGCGGGAGCTCGTCGAGGAGAACCTCGCGCTGATCCGCACGCGGTACCCGGACATCCCGCGCCGGATCTCCGGCTACAACCTCGACTCCCTGCTCCCGGAGAAGCACTTCAACGTGGCGCGGGCGCTGGTCGGCAGCGAGTCGACCCTGATCACCGTGCTGCACGCGGAGATCGAGCTCTTCCCGGTGCCGAACCAGCAGACGCTCGTCGTCCTGGGCTATCCCGACATCTTCCGCGCCGGGGACGCGGTCACCAAGGTCGCGGGCTACCGGCCGCTCGCGCTGGAGGGCCTCGACGAGACGCTCATCGACATCGCCCGGGCCGAGAACGTCGCGGGCAAGGACGCCCTGAAGGGACTGCCCGAGGGGTCGGGCTGGCTCATGGTCCGCTTCGGCGGCGACACCCGCGAGGAGGCCGACGAGCGGGCCGAGCACATGATCAAGGAGCTGCGGGGGACCGACCACGATCCGCACGTGGTCTTCATGGACGACCCCGCCGAGGAGGAACGCCTCTGGAAGATCCGCGAGGCGGGGCTCGGCGCGACCGCGTATCCGCCGGGCCACCCCGACACGCACGAGGGCTGGGAGGACGCCGCCGTGCCGCCGGACCGGCTCGGCGACTACCTGCGCGACTTCCGGGCGCTGCTGAGCGAGTTCGACTACGGGCAGGCGTCGCTGTACGGGCACTTCGGGCAGGGCTGCGTGCACACCCGCATCGCCTTCGACCTCGAGGACCCGGACGGGGTGGGGAAGTACCGGCGGTTCGCCGAGCGGGCCGCCCGGCTGGTGGCGTCGTACGGCGGGTCGCTGTCCGGCGAGCACGGCGACGGGCAGTCCCGCGCGGAACTCCTGCCGATCATGTTCGGCGACGAGGTCGTGGCGCTGTTCGGCCGGTACAAGCAGATCTTCGACCCCGACGATCGGATGAATCCGGGCAAGGTCGCCGCGCCGGCCGGCCGCCGCGTGTACCGGCTCGACGAGAACCTCGACCACCTCGACTACAACCCGCGCGAGCCCCGGACGCACTTCTCCTACCCGGATGACCACCACCGGTTCACCCACGCCGCCGCCCGCTGCGTGGGCATCGGCAAGTGCCGGTCGACCTCTGGCGGCGTGATGTGCCCGAGCTACCGGGTGACCCGCGAGGAGGAGCACTCCACGCGCGGCCGCGCCCGTGTCCTCATGGAGATGATGCGCGGCGAGGTGATCACCGACGGCTGGCGCTCCAAGGACGTCGACGACGCCCTGGACCTGTGCCTGGCCTGCAAGGGCTGCCGCGGCGACTGCCCAGTCCACGTGGACATGGCGACCTACAAGGCGGAGTTCCTGGCCCACCACTACCGGTGGCGGCTCCGGCCCCGCCCGCACTACTCGATGGGCTGGCTGCCCCTGTCCGCGCGGCTGGCCGCCGCGGCGCCGGGCGTGGTCAACGCGGTGACGCACGCACCCGGCCTGAACCGCGTCGTCAAGTGGGCCGGTGGCGTCGACCAGCGTCGTGACCTGCCGCGGTTCGCCGGGGAACGCTTCACCGACTGGTTCGCCCGGCGCGGATCCCAGGGGGACGGCGACCCGGTCGTGCTGTGGCCGGACACCTTCACGAACAACTTCCACCCCGCGGCCGGGAAGGCCGCCGTACGCGTGCTGGAGGCCGCCGGGTTCCGCGTCGAGGTGCCGCCCGTCCCGCTCTGCTGCGGGCTGACCTGGATCTCCACCGGCCAGCTCGGTGTGGCCGCCCGCGTGTTGCGCCGCACGGTCCGTGCCCTCGCCCCACGGCTGCGCCGGGGCGTGCCCGTCGTGGGCCTGGAGCCGAGCTGCTCGGCCGTCTTCCGCTCCGACGCGCCGGAGCTGCTGGCCGGGGAGCCGGTGTCCGAGGACGTGAAGCTGCTGGCGAAGCAGACGCACTCACTGTCGGAGTTCCTCCTCGACCGGGCGCCCGCGTTCGTCACCGCGCCACCGCCCGGCACCGGGATCCACGCCATCGCGCAGCCGCACTGCCATCAGCACGCCATCTGGGGCTTCGACGCCGACGGCGAGCTGCTCAAGCGCGCCGGGATCGAGGCCGAGGTCCTCGACGAGGGCTGCTGCGGCCTCGCCGGCAACTTCGGCTTCGAGCGCGGGCACTACGAGGTGTCCGTCGGCGTCGGCGAGCTGGGTGTGCTGCCCGCCGTGCGCGACGCGACGGACGGCACCCGGATCCTCGCCGACGGCTTCTCCTGCCGCACCCAGATCGAGCAGCGGACTGACGCCCGGCCCGTCCACCTCGCCGAGCTCCTGGCGGAGGTGTTCACGTGATCGAGCTGCACGCCTCCGCGTACACGATCCCGACCGACGGACCCGAGGCCGACGGCACGCTGGAGTGGACGTCGACGACGATGGTGCTCGTCGAGGTCCGCGCGGACGGCCGTTCCGGCCTCGGCTGGACGTACGGCCCGGCCGCCGTCGCCGACGTCGTGACCGGTGAGCTGGCCTCGGTGGTGAGCGAGGACGTCGCCGCCTCGCACGAGGCGATGTGCCGGACGGTCCGCAACGCCGGCCGGCCGGGGATCTGCTCGATGGCGATCTCCGCGGTCGACTGCGCGCTGTGGGATCTGCGGGCACGTACCCTCGGACTCCCGCTGCACCGGCTCCTCGGCGCCGTCCGCACCGAGGTGCCGGTGTACGGCTCCGGGGGCTTCACCACATACGACGCGGGCCGGACGCGGGAGCAGCTCGGGCACTGGGCCGGGGACCTCGGCATTCCGCGGGTGAAGATCAAGATCGGCGAGTCGTGGGGGAGCAGGGAGAGCCGCGACCTGCAGCGGCTCGAGCTCGCCCGCGAGGTCGTCGGCGGCGGCGTGGAGCTGTACGCCGACGCCAACGGCGCCTACTCCGCCAAGCAGGCCATCCGCGTCGCCCACCAGGCCGCCGACGTGGACCTGCGGTGGTTCGAGGAACCGGTCTCCTCCGACGACCTGCCCGGCCTGCGGGAGGTCCGATCGGCGGTGGAGTGCGAGGTGGCCGCCGGTGAGTACGGTTACGACCTGCCGTACTTCACCCGGATCATCGACGCCGTCGACTGCCCGCAGGCCGACGTCACCCGGGTCGGGGGCATCACCGAGTTCCTGCGCGTGGCCGGCCTGGCCCGCGCGCACGGCAAGGACCTGTCGGCGCACTGCGCGCCGCACCTGCACGCGGCGGCGATGGCCGCGATCCCGAACGCGCGGCACATCGAGTGGTTCCACGACCACGTGCGGATCGAGTCGATGCTCTTCGACGGCGCCCTGTCGCCGAAGGGCGGCTGCGTCCGCCCGCGTGAGGACGCTCCGGGCCTCGGGCTGAGTTTCAAACACGCCGACGCCGAGCGGTACCGCGTCCGATGATCAGGTCGTGGAGGGCAGGGCGACCACGGTGCGGACGCGCCGGGCCACCTCCTCGACCTCCTCGATCGGCCGGATCGGCTCGGAGTCGTGGCCGCCGCGGTCGACGTCGGCCCACACCCAGCACCACCAGAGCCGGCCGTCGTGGGACTCGATCGTGACGGACTGACTGAGCGGCTCGGTGGGCTCGAGAAGCGCGGCGAGCCGGTCGCCCGGGTCCTCGGGCGCGGGCCGCTCACCGCTGACCACCAGGGTCAGCGGCCCGGCCATCGTGACGTGCAGCCCGAGCGCGGCCACCGCGTCCGCGAGGGCGCGGAGCGCGTGTTCGAGGGCTTCGCGGTGGGGAGTGGGACATGCGCCCATGGGAGTTCCCTTCCCGAATGACCGGTCTTCGAACAGGTTATCGACACCTGCTGTTTCAGCCGGTCAATGAGGCTGTTTCGAACGGTCCTCTGTTTTGTTGGAAATGATGCACGCCTTCCGGGTGGCGACGGTAGCCGGGTGAGTGCGGTGCGCACTACTCTGCGAATATGGACGGTCACGGTCTCCCGGAGGCGCTTCATTCGATCATGGGGCTGCGCGGCTGGTCGCAGCTCGATCTCGCCCGTGAGCTGGGCGTATCTCAGAGCTGGGTGTCCCAGGCGTCGCGCGGGATGCGCGATCCTGGAATCGCCCGTACGGAACGGCTGCTGAACCGCATAGGTTGGGAAGTACGCATATCGCCCATTTCGGAGGACGATCCCGTGAGGCGCAGAGAGTTCGTCGCGGCGGCCGCATCCATCACTTTCGTTCCAACTCCGAAGGTCGGCCCTTATCAGGATCCGGGTTACGTCCGGCAACTCGCCGAACGCCTCGCGCACGACCGCTATCAGCAGGGCGGAATCCCGGTCGTCTCCACGGCGCTCCGGCATCTACGGAAGGTCGGGCCGGCCGTCAGCGGGTCCGACCGGGCGCTCCAGGAGGCATCCTCCGACCTCGCGTGCGAGGCCGCGCGCGTGCTGTACGACTCCCGGCGCTACGCCGCGGCCGAGCAGACCGGGGTGTTCGCGCTCGACCTGGCCCGGCGCTCCGGCAGCACCCGCGCCCAGGCCGACGCGTACAGCACCCTGAGCCGCATCAACATCGACCAGCGACGAGGCGACCGCGGTGCGATGTACGCGCGGCTCGGCCTCCGGCTCGGCGACCTGCCACCGGCCCGCCGGGCGTGGCTGCGGCTGCGGCTCGGGCGCTCCCTGGCGCTGCTGCCCGGGCAGGAGCGCGCGGCACGGGAGGTGCTGGAGGAGGCGCTCGTCGTCGACGGCCTGCCGACGTACGGGATGTCCGACATGCTGGGCAACGTCGGGGTCGCCATGCTGGGGATGCGTGAGCACGGCGGCGCCCGGTCCGCCATCGCCGAGGCCGTCCGCCTCGGCGCGCAGTGCTCCACCCTCCTCTTCGTCGCCTACCAGGCGTGGGAGGTCGAGGCGGCGCTGCGAGCCGGCGACGCGCCCATGGCCGCCGACCGCATGACCGCGCTCGCCCGCATCGTGCCGCTCGTCTCCTCGGTCCGGGTCAACGACCACATCGCCGGCGTCTACCGGCTGTCGGGCCGCTGGGCGGGACTGCCGGAGATGCACGACGCCCGCGAGCAGCTCCGCTCCGTCATGCGAGCCTGACCGCCCCCCGGAGACGAAGGGCTTCGCCTCGTTCATCCCCGGGTGGCTTGCCGAACGTTAGGTCCGGCCCGGTACGCCCTGGGGACATGAAGGGGGCCGGGTGCGCTGACGCACCCGGCCCCCTTCGCCGGCCGGCTATGGCCGGTCAGGTCCGGTCAGAACCGGTAGGACAGCAGGTACTTCGACGTCGGGGTGCCGACGCCGGTGATGCTGTCGTAGCCGCGGACCGCGGGCAGCGCGTCACCCTTGGGGATGCCGTAGTTGCCGGTGGTGCGCAGCACGTAGACCAGCGGGCCCTGCTTGGCGTACGGGTCGGTGTAGTTCGTCCGCACGAACGCCACCGGGTTGTTCTTGCCGAGCGGGGTGTCGGTCACGTCGTGGAGCAGGCCCTTGCCCGCCCGCAGGTAGATCGCCGGGTTGGCGAAGCCGATCGGCGCGCCGCCCTGACGCTGCTGGGCGAGCGCCTGCAGGCCCGCGATGACCGGGCAGGCGAGGCTGGTGCCGCCGACGCGGCTCTCCGCGTAGCCGTACGACCCGTCCGGCAGCTGCGCCCACTCCGGGTACCGGATGCCGGTCGTCGAGTCGGCGACGGCCGCGATGTCCGGGATGACGCGCATCGGCTTGGCCGCCTTCGAACCGTCCGGCAGCGTACGGCTCAGCGACGACGGCACGACCGCCCGCTGGTAGCCGGGCTGGGTGAACAGCTCGCTGGTGCCGCCGCCGGAGCCGCCCGCGTAGTTGTCCGGGTAGTGGCCGGGAGGCGCCGGGTCCCACTTCTTGCCGTCCTTGGACAGGCTGTCGGTGGTGAAGTTCCAGCCGGTCTCGAACTTGTAGTCGTTGCGCTTGCCGACCGCGAGGGTCGTGCCGCCGACCGCGGTCACCCACGGGTCGGAGGCCGGCATGTCCGTCTGCCGCTTCGTCGACCCGCTGTCGCCGTACCGCGCCTGGCATGGCGTCTTGGGCACCTCGTAGCCGCAGTCACCGGTCGAGAAGTAGAAGCCGATGCCCTCGATCGCGCCCTGCTTGTAGATCGACTCCTCCGCGTCGATCATCGCGGAGTCGTAGTGCTCCGACAGGTCGCCCCAGGAGTTGCTGACGATGTCGGCCAGGTGGTTGTCGACGATGTTCAGGAGGGCATCGTCCAGGCCGGTGTCGTAGCAGTTCTGCGCGCCTACGTACACGACCTTGGCCTTGGGCGCCACGGCGTGCACGGCCGTGACATCGAGGGCCTCCTCGCCGTACCACCCGGAGGCCCCGCACTCGTCCGTCTTGTCGAACGTGGCGGGCAGGACCTCGCGGTATTGGCCCTTGGCGAACGGCTGCTCACCGTACTTCTTGGAGAAGGTGTTCGAGACCTCGAGCATCTTGGGCGCGGCGTAGGCGTCGACGATCGCGACCGTCGAGCCCTTACCGGTCAGGCCGCTCTTGGTGGCGCCGTACGCACCGCGGAGCTGCTTCGGCAGCAGGCCGCACATCGCGTACGGCTGGTGCTTGCCGTACGCCTTGGGCTGCTTGGTGGCGATCTTCTGGCCGTAGTACTGCTCGCACGGCTGGGCGACCCAGTAGTTGGGCTCGGGCGGCGGCAGCGTGTCGCCGGCCACCCGGACGTGCTTGGCGCTGTCCAGGCCGGTGATCGTACGCACGGCCGAGGCGACCGAGGCGGGGACGGTCGCATCGCCGGAGGGCGCCCGCACGATCGTGTTCTGGGCGGCGTAGTTGCGGAAGTCGGTGCCGAACGCCTTCTTGGCCTCGGAGACGCGGCCGGTGACGTGGACGTAGTGGCTGTTGGAGCCGGCCGTGTCCACCTGCAGACCCGCCGAGTCCAGCCAGGACTCGACGGCCTTGACCTGCTCGGCCGTGGGGCCGAAGCGGGCATTGAAGTCGGCGGGGGTGAGGAACTTGCGGTATTGCGCGCTGCCGGGCGTGGACACGGCCTCGGCGTAGGCGTCGAGACCCTTCGGGTCCTTCCCGGCCAGCCAGATCCTCGCGTCGAGCCGCTGGGCGTCGTTGGTCTTGCCGCGGTCGGCGGAGGCACGGGCCCAGGCGGGCCTGGTGCCCGCGACCGGTCTCCGGTCGTTCGCCTGTGCCGTCGTCGTGGCCGACAGGCCCGCCGCGAGGAGCGGCAGGGCCAGGGCCGCGGCGGTCAGCACGCGACGTCGTCCGTCTCGGGACATCCACCAGTCCTTTCGTGAGCGGCGTAGGGGAACGCCGCGACGCGAGGATTTCGGTGGGGACCCTGTTAATCAAGAGTTGTTATGGAATAGATGCGAAAATCGGGAACTGGGGGCCACAACTGGACATCTAGCGCCACTCTTGCGCGCGGCGGCGCGACGGCTAATAGTGGAAGGCGGCGGTGCCTGAGGGCAGGGGGAGACCTCGATGGTCCTACTTGGGCGTACGCCGCCTACGGCGGCGCAGCCGTCCCAGCCCCGTTCCAAGGGGCAGATCCTCGTCGGCTGGCTGACCTCGACCGATCACAAGGTGATCGGTTATCTGTACCTGGTCACCTCGTTCTTCTTCTTCCTGGCCGCCGGGTTGATGGCGATGCTCATCCGCGCCGAGCTCATGCAGCCCGGCCTGCAGATCATGAGCAACCAGCAGTACAACGTGCTGTTCACCCTGCACGGCACGATCATGTTGCTGCTGTTCGCCACACCCCTGTTCGCCGGGTTCGCCAACGTGATCATGCCGCTGCAGATCGGCGCGCCGGACGTGGCGTTCCCACGGATGAACATGCTCAGCTACTGGTTCTTCCTGTTCGGCGGGCTGATGGTGCTCGCGTCGGGCTTCGTCCCGAACGGTCCGGCCGCCTTCGGCTGGTACGCCTACGCGCCGTTGAACGGCGCCGCCCACTCGCCCGGCCTCGGCCCGGACCTGTGGATCATGGGACTCGTCCTGTCCGGGATGGGAACCATCCTGACCTCGGTCAACTTCATCACGACGATCATCTGCATGCGGGCGCCGGGCATGACGATGTTCCGGATGCCGATCTTCACGTGGAACATCCTGTTCACCGGCGTCCTCGTCCTGCTGGCCTTCCCCGTCCTGGCCGCCGCGCTGCTCGCCCTGGAGGCGGACCGCAAACTCGGCGCGCACGTGTTCGACGCGCAGGTGAACGGCGGCATGATCTGGCAGCACCTGTTCTGGTTCTTCGGCCACCCGGAGGTGTACATCGTCGCGCTGCCGTTCTTCGGCATCGTCACCGAGGTCATCCCGGTCTTCGCCCGGAAACCGTTGTTCGGCTACGTCGGCATGGTCGGCGCGACGATGGCCATCACCGGCCTGTCGGCGACGGTCTGGGCGCACCACATGTTCCCCACCGGGCAGGTCCTGCTGCCGTTCTTCTCCTTCATGACGTTCCTGATCGCGATTCCGACCGGGGTCAAGTTCTTCAACTGGGTGGGCTCGATGTGGCGGGGACATCTGTCCTTCGAGTCGCCCATGCTGTGGTCGATCGGCTTCCTCGTCACCTTTCTGTTCGGCGGCCTGACCGGCGTGATCCTCGCGTCACCGCCCCTGGACTTCCACGTCAACGACTCCTACTTCGTCGTGGCGCACTTCCACTACGTGCTGTTCGGCACGGTGGTGTTCGCGATGTTCGCGGGGTTCTTCTTCTGGTGGCCGAAGATGACGGGGAAGATGCTGAACGACCTGCTGGGGAAGATCCAGTTCTGGATGCTGTTCATCGGGTTCCACACGACGTTCCTGATCCAGCACTGGCTGGGCGCGGAGGGGATGCCGCGCCGCTACGCCGACTACGCCCGGGTCTTCTACACCTTCAACCTGATCTCCAGCATCGGCGCGTTCCTCCTGGGGGCGTCCACGCTCGTGTTCATCTACAACGTCTACATCACCTGGCGGAAGGCACCGCGCGTCGGCGTCGACGATCCCTGGGGCTTCGGCAACTCCCTGGAGTGGGCGACCTCCTGCCCGCCGCCGAGGCACAACTTCCTCTCGATCCCGCGGATCCGCTCCGAGCGGCCGGCCTTCGACCTGCACTATCCGCGCCTGCCGTCGCCCCCGGCCGAGGAGCTCCCGGCCGGGCAGAAGGACTGAGCGGCTCCCGCCGTACGGCCCGTGCGGCCGCCGTCAGCCGGCGAATCCGCGCATGCGCCGTACGCTCAGGCCGGCGATGCGGACCGCCGCCCGGGGCGACAGCCGCGCACCGAGCCACGCCGCCCGCCCGGACGCCGGCGCGACGATGAGCGCGTCGTTCCGGTCGATCCCCCGCAGCACGTCACGGGCCAGCGCGGAGGGGGAGTAGAGCCTGCGCTGCACGCGCTGTGCCGCACGCCGGGCGTTCCTGCCGGTCTCGGTCGGCGGCAGGTCCGGATTGGCGTTGTCGAGCAGGGGCGTGTCGACGAAACCCGGACAGATCACGCTGACCCGGACGCCCCGGCTCGCGGCCTCCGCGCGCAGCGCCAGGCTCATCCCGACGACCGCGTGCTTCGTGGCGGTGTAGGGCAGCATCAGCGGCGCGGGCACGAGACCGGCCAGCGACGCGGTGTTCACGATGTGCCCGTGCCCCTGCTCCAGCATGATCGGGTACGCGGCGTGCACGCCGTGGACGACGCCCCGCAGGTTCACGTCGATCGTGCGGTTCCAGTGGTCGAGGGTGAGCTCTTCGGTCATCCCGCCGACCGCGATGCCGGCGTTGTTGAACACCAGGTCCAGGCGGCCGTGCTCCTCCCGGACCGACCGGTACAGCGCGGCGACCGCGTCGGCGTCGGTCACGTCCAGGGCGGCGGCCGTGGCCGGCGCGCGCTCGGACAGCCGGGCCGCGAGCTTCTCGGCGCCGTCGGCGTCGATGTCGGCGACGGTCACGATGTCGCCGCGGGCCGCGAGGGCGGCCGCGATGGCCCGGCCGATGCCGGAGGCTCCGCCGGTGACGATGGCGATCCGGGAGGTCATGCGAGGGCTCCTCGTTGGTGTCTCAGCGGGCGGCTCGGGCCCGGCGCGGCTTCGGCGTGTCCCAGAGGCCGACGGCCTTCCAGACCCGCCTGCTGACAGGGGTGATCAGGTCGAGCTCGGCGGCGAGGTCACGGATCTTGGCGACGCAGTTCTTGAACTCCGCGGTCCAGTCGTCCGTGCCGTACGCCTCGCGGACCACGTCCTTCGGGATGCCGAAGTGCCGCACCATCGGGCCCGGGGGAGCGAGCATGATCCGTGCCATCAGGCCGAGGACGAGGGGAGTGGCCACGCCCAGCGCCCGGCGGCGGGGGGCGGGCATCGTGGGCACGCGGTGCCGGAGGTAGTGACGGGCGAACGAGATGTGCCGCGCCTCCTCGGCGATGTGGATCCGCATGATCGTCTCCTGCAGCGGATGCTTCGCCTCGCCGTTCTTGACCGTCTTGCGCTGGACGTAGTCGATGGGGTCCTCGCCGCCCAGCACGAAGACGAAGAACAGCTCCGTGGAGATGCGCGGGATGTGCGGGGCGACCTGGGACAGGACGTCCAGGGCCTTGGGCATCCCGCGGATCGGCATCTTCGTCCGGTTGACGAACTCCTGGAACATCATCGCGTGCTGACATTCCTCGCTCGCCTCGTGCAGGACGTAGCGGAACTCCGGGGAGCCGTTCGGCAGCCGGTAGGCGTAGCTCAGCAGCCCGCGCTTGAGGAGGTTCTCGAACTGCAGGCCGATCTTCATCATCGTGGCCACTCGCCACAGGCCGATCCGGGACTGCACCTCCGGCGGCTGCGAGCGGTACCACTCCGTACGGCCGAGGGGATCGACGGTCGGCAGGATCCAGCGGGGGTCGTCGGGGTCGACCGCGAAGTCGGGGTCGGACCAGGGGATGTCGGCGTAGGCGTCCCAGTGCTTGTCGACCGACGCCTTCGACAGACGCTGGATCACACCGGTGTAGGCCGCGCGGTCCTCGACCTTCGCGTGGATCTCCTCGTCGAGTGTCTTGCTCGGGGGGTTGGACATGACTCTCTCCCTCAGACGGGATCCGGGATGAGCAGGCGGGCCAGCGCCTTGACCTGACCCAGCACCGCCGCCTGGCGGCCGTGGGCGTCATCGTCCAGGGAGTTCTGCAACGTGAGCCCGACGAACATGGCGAACACGGCTCGGATGAGCGTTCCCGCCGTCTCCTCGTCCACCGACTCGGGGAAGAGCCGCTGGAACACCTCGAGGATCACCGCGATGATCCGCTCGTTGATGTCGATGCTCAGCTCGCGCAGCGTCGCATCGGTGCGCGCGGCCATCGCGAGCTCCATGAGGGCCAGTGCGGGTGCCTGGCGGAACGTGTCCCACAGCAGGTCGAGCGCGCCCTCCACGTTGCGGCGCTCGGCCGGCAGGGCGGCGAACGCCTGCTCGAACGCGAGCCGCTGCCGCTCCAGCAGGTGCTTGAGCGCGGCGCCGACCAGCAGCATCTTGGTGGGGTAGTGGTGCTGCTGCGCGCCCCGCGAGACGCCGGCCCGGCGGGCCACCTCGGTCGTCGAGGTGCCGGCCCAGCCGAGCTCGGCCAGGCACTCCACGGTCGCGTCCAGCAGGCGGGTCTGCGTCTCCGCCCGCCGCTCCTCCTGGGTGCGGGGAGCGCGGCGCGCGACCTGCCCGGGACGTCGGCGGCTGCTCACTGACACGTCTTCGACGGTAGGTCGCGAGAAACATGCAATCAAGCCTGATTGTTTGTTGCGCCCGTCACACTATTGGACACGGCGTCCAAATGATCATGCGCGACGCGGTAATCCCCACGACGGCTCGGGGGACGTCCCGTTAGGGTGTCCCCATGCAGGTCAGCCAGTCGGACAAGCTCGCCAACGTCCTGTACGACATCCGGGGACCGGTCCTGAAGCGGGCCATGCAGCTGGAGGCTCAGGGCAACCAGATCCTCAAGCTGCACATCGGCAACCCCGCGCCGTTCGGGTTCGAGGCCCCCGACGAGATCCTCCAGGACGTCATCCGCAATCTGCCGGCGGCGCACGGCTACAGCGACTCCAAGGGCATCCTGTCCGCCCGCCGGGCGGTCGTGCAGCACTATGAGCAGCAGGGCTTCCCTGGAGTCGGCGTCGAGGACGTCTACCTCGGCAACGGTGTGTCCGAGCTGATCGTCATGGCCCTGCAGGCGCTACTGAACAACGGGGACGAGGTGCTGATCCCGGCGCCGGACTACCCGCTGTGGACGGCCTCGGTGTCGCTGTGCGGCGGCACGCCGGTGCACTACCTCTGCGACGAGGAGCAGGGCTGGATGCCCGACCTCGCGGACGTCGAGGCGAAGATCACACCGGCCACCAAGGCCATCGTCATCATCAATCCGAACAACCCGACCGGCGCGGTCTACTCCCGGGAGCTCCTGCAGGGCGTGGCGGAGCTGGCCCGGCGGCGGGGGCTGCTGATCCTCGCCGACGAGATCTACGACCGGATCCTGTACGACGGCGCCGAGCACGTCTCGATCGCGCCGCTCGCCCCGGACGTGCTGTCCCTGACCTTCTCCGGTCTGTCCAAGGCGTACCGCGTCTGCGGGTTCCGTTCCGGCTGGATGGTCGTCACCGGGCCCAAGGACCACGCGGAGTCCTACATCGAGGGCCTGGACATGCTCGCCAACATGCGGCTGTGTCCCAACGTGCCGGGGCAGCACGCGATCCAGGCCGCGCTCGGCGGTCACCAGAGCATCAAGGACCTCGTCCTGCCCGGCGGCCGGCTGCGCGAGCAACGCGACCGCGCCTGGCGGCTCCTCAACGAGATCCCCGGGGTGAGCTGCGCCAAGCCCTCCGGCGCGCTCTACGTCTTCCCGCGCCTGGACCCGGAGGTCTACCCCATCGACGACGACCAGCAGTTCGTGCTGGACCTGCTGGAGAGCCAGCAGATCCTCGTCGTGCAGGGCACCGGCTTCAACTGGCCGACCACCGACCACCTGCGGATCGTCACGTTGCAGCACGCCGACGACCTCGAAGAGGCGATCGGCAGGCTGGGCGAGTTCCTCGCCACCCGCCGCGCCTGAACCCGATCCGCCGCTCCGAGGCCTGGCGCGCCGCCGCGGCTCGGTCAGCCCGTCACGGCGCGCTGGTACGCCGCCAGGGCGTCCGGGTCGTCGATGCTGCCGTGGTGGTGGAACTGGCGCCAGCGCCCGTCCTCGTAGCGGAAGTACCGGGTCGTCCGGATTCGCAGGGGGACCGGCACGCCGTCCGGCCCCGTGTACGTCCCGACCTCGCGTCCGGCGAACACCGCGTGGTCCGCGCCGACGTACTCGACGACGTCACCGAAGGTGACCTCCACGCGCACCGGCCCGGTGAAGATCTTCTCGTACAGTCCGGCGACCGCGTCGCCGCCGCGCAGGACGCCGCCGAGCGGGTTGTTGAGCTGGGCGAGGGGGTGGTCGCTCCAGTCCTCCCGCAGCGCTCGCGGGTCGCGATGGTTGAGCGCGTAGTAGAAGGACTCCAGGGCCGCGTACGCGCCCGCGGGAGACGGGTCCGCCGCCTCGGGCAGACGGTTGCGCGCGTCCGGGCCGTACGCGGGGTCTGTGTGCTTGATCACCGTGACTCCTCACCTAGAGTGTTCGATGGAGGTCGACCACATGAGTGTACGACGGGAATCGAACACCGAGGCGCGCGGGCCGTCCGCGCGCGCTCGCGGGCTGACGCACCGGCATCCGTCCCAGGTGCCGCTCCAGGACGCCCTGGACGCGGTCGCCGACCCGGTGCGCCGCACGATCCTCCGCGAACTCGCCGGACAGCCGGACTGGACGCGCGCCTGCGGCACGTTCGACCTGCCGGTGTCCAAGGCGACCCGGAGCCACCACTTCGCCGTGCTGCGCGCCGCCGGGCTGATCGAGCAGCGCGACGAGGGGCCGCGCCGGTTCAACCGCCTCCGGCGCGCGGAGTTCGACCAGGCGTTCCCGGGCCTCCTGACGCTCGTTCTCGCGGAGCGCGCCTGACCGAGCGCGGTCACGGCCGGACCCGGTGATGCGTCCGCGGGCGGGTCGCGTCGTCGACCGCGGTGTTCCTGTACGGAGCCGCGGCCTGGCCGGAGAGCTGCCGGATCGCCGATCGGAGGTCGCCTGAGGGCGGTGGGGAAAGTGCGGCTGTGGCGGCGAGCGGTCCCGGTCGCCCGGTAGCGTTGACCGGGTGGCCGACGACCTCCTCGACTCTCCGGAAAAGACCGACGTTCCCGGCGTCGGACCCCTGCTCGCCGCCGCGGTCGCCGGCGTCGGCGGCGCCGAGCGGCCGGGACAGGTCAAGATGGCCGAGGCCGTCGCCCACGCCATCGAGTCCGGTGAGCACCTGGCCGTGCAGGCGGGCACCGGCACCGGGAAGTCCCTGGCCTACCTCGTCCCCGCCGTCCGCCACGCGGTGGCCGAGAACGCGTGTGTCGCGGTGTCCACGGCGACGATCGCGCTGCAGCGCCAGCTCGTCGAGCGCGACCTGCCGCGTCTCGCCGAGTCCCTGACGCCGCTGCTCGGCCGCGAGCCGGCGTTCGCGATCCTCAAGGGCCGGCGAAACTACCTGTGCCTGCACCGGATGCAGGTCGACGAGCCGGACGACCCGGACGAGATCCTCTTCGACGCCCAGTCGGTCTCCGCGACGGGGCGGCAGGTGCAGCGCATCCACGAGTGGGCCGAGACCACCGAGACGGGCGACCGGGACGAGCTCGTCCCCGGCGTCTCCGAGCAGGCGTGGCGCCAGGTCGCCGTGAGCGCCCGCGAGTGCCTGGGGGCGCAGCGCTGCCCGTTCGGCACCGAGTGCTACGCCGAGCGTGCCCGGGACAAGGCGGGCGAGGCGGACGTCGTCGTCACCAACCACGCGCTGCTGGCCATCGACGCGCTCGAGGAGTTCCAGGTCCTCCCCGAGCACGACGTCGCGATCATCGACGAGGCGCACGAGCTCGTCGACCGGGTGACCTCGGTGGCCACCGCCGAGTTGTCCGCGTCGGCCGTGGAGTTCGCCGCGCGCCGCTGCGGCCGCCTCATCGAGGAGGATCTCGCCGACCGGCTCAAGGAGGCGGGCGAGGCGCTGCAGCCCATCCTCGCCGACACCAACGCGGGCCGCATGGACGTCCTGCCGCAGGCCCTCGGCGGGGTCCTCCTCTCGATCCGCGACGCCGCGTACGGCTGCGCGACCGCCCTGCGCACCAGCCTCAAGACCGCCGAGGACGACGCCGAGCGGCTCGGCGCGGGCCGGGCCGCCCTGACCGCGCTGGAGGAGATCCACGACACGGCCGGGCGGCTCCTGGAGACGTTCGAGGCCGACCTGGCCTCCCGGCACGACGTCGTCTGGCTGGACCGGCCCTTCACCGAGGACTCCCGGCGGCCCACCGCGCTGCGGGTCGCGCCGCTGGGCGTCGGCGGCCTGCTACGCGAGCGCTTGTTCGGCCGCCGTACGACCGTGCTCACCTCGGCGACCCTGTCGCTGGGCGGGTCGTTCGAGCCGCTGGCCCGGCAGTGGGGCCTGCCGCCCCTCGGCACGGCGGCGGACGGCGCCGCCGAGGCGTCCGAGCCGCCCGAGGGCGACGAACCGGCGAAGAAGGACGGCGCGGAACGGCCGCTGCGGTGGTCGGGGCTGGACGTCGGCTCGCCGTTCGACCACGCCCGCAGCGGGATCCTCTACATCGCGCGGCAGCTTCCGCAGCCGGGCCGCGACGGCCTGCCTGAGGCGTACCTCACCGAGCTGACCGAGCTCATCGAGGCCGCCGGGGGCCGTACGCTCGGCCTGTTCTCCTCGATGCGGGCCGCCAAGCAGGCCGCCGAGGCACTGCGCGGCCGCCTCGCGCAGCCGCTGCTGTGCCAGGGCGACGACTCCACGTCCCAGCTCATCAAGCAGTTCACCGACGACGAGGCGACCTGCCTGTTCGGCACGCTGTCCCTCTGGCAGGGCGTCGACGTGCCGGGGCCGTCGCTCCGGCTGGTGGTGATCGACCGCATCCCGTTCCCGCGCCCGGACGACCCGCTCTCCTCGGCCCGGCAGCGGGCGGTCGCCGCGCACGGCGGCAACGGCTTCATGGCCGTCGCCGCGACGCACGCCGCGCTGCTCCTCGCGCAGGGCGCCGGACGCCTGTTGCGGTCGATGACCGACCGCGGGGTCGTCGCCATTCTGGACCCGCGGCTGGCCACGGCGCGCTACGGCGGTTTCCTGCGGTCGTCGCTGCCGCCGTTCTGGACGACGTTCGACTCCGCCACGGTCAAGGCGGCCCTGCGCCGCCTCGACAGCGCCGGCTGAGCCGAGGCGACCACCCCCTCAGGGACGGCGCGGTGGCCTGCGGCGGGCCGGGTACGCCGGGCGGCCGGCCCCAGGGGGCCTGATCTGTGGTGCGCCTGCCGGCTGGGTCGAGGTCGCACCCACAGCGGTGGCGGGGCGACCCGCCGCGCCGGGCGCGACGGCCGACCGAGCCGGGGACCGTGCACAGCGGTGGCCGGCGCCGGGGGCATGGGTCAGGGCAGGGCGTTCTCCTCGCGGAGGACCCGGCGCAGGACCTTGCCGAGCATGTTGCGGGGCAGTGACGGGCGGAACTCGACGAAGGCGGGCACCTTGTACGCGACGAGGTGCTGCGCGCAGTAGGCCCGCAGCTCGTCCTGGCTCGGCCGGTGCGGCTGCTTCGGGATGACGTACGCGGCGACGGCCTCGCCGTGGCCCGGCTCCGGCACTCCGACGACGGCCGCCTCCTCGACGGCCGGATGCGCCTGCAGGACGGCCTCGACCTCCGAGGGGTAGACGTTGAAGCCGTCGACGATGATGACGTCCCGTTTGCGGTCGATCAGCGTGAAATAGCCGTCCGGGCTCATCATCGCGATGTCCCCGGTCCGGAACCAGCCGTCCGGAGAGAGGGTCTCCGCGGTCTCGGCGGGCTGGTTCCAGTACCCCGCGAACACCTGGGGGCCGCGGACCAGCAGTTCGCCCGGATACCCGACGGGGAGGACGCGGAAGGGGTCGTTCTCGTCGACGATCCGCGCCTCGGTGCTGGGCAGGGGAGTGCCGACGGACACGTGCCGGGCGTTGCCGTCGAGGGGGTTGGCCATGACCACCGGAGACGTCTCGGTCATCCCGTACCCCTGGACGACCTGGCCGCCCGTACCCGCCTTGAAAGCGTCGACCGTCGTACGGGCGAGTCGCATCGCCCCCGAGACGCAGGTGCGGATCGCCCCGGCCCCCGCCTTCTTCGCCTCGGGCGCCGCCGCGAGCTGCTGGAAAAGCGGCGGTACGCCGGGGAACAGCGTCGGCCGGTGCTTGTGCATGGCGTCCAGCACGAGCTGCAGGTCGAAGCGGGGGATCAGCACGACCGTTCCCCCGATCAGGATCGTGCAGGTCAGGCAGAACGTCAGGCCGAAGACATGGAACAGCGGAACGACGGCCAGGGTGACGTCCTGCCCGGGCCGGATCGCGGGGTCCCACGCCGTGGTCTGCAGCGCGTTCGCGACGAGGTTGCGGTGGGTGAGCATGGCGCCCTTCGGCCGACCCGTCGTGCCGCCGGTGTACTGCAGGACGGCCAGGTCGCGGAACGGGTCGACCATCGCCTGCGGGTGGGGTTCGGCGGTCTCCTTGAGCAGGTCGTCGAACCACAGGACGGGCGCGTCCGCCGGCACCTCGGTGCTCAGCTCGTCGGCCAGCCGGCGTGCCCTGGCGAGCGGGAGCTTGAGCAGTTCCCGTTTGACGAAGGGCAGGTAGTCGGGCAGTGAGGTGACGATGACGTGTTCGACCATCGTCCCGGGCCTCGCCTCGCGCACCGTCTCGTACGCCTTGTCGAAGACGACCACCACGCGGGAACCGGAGTCGGCGAGCTGGTGCCGGAGCTCCGACGAGGTGTACAGCGGGTTGGTGGGGACCACCACCGCGCCGAGCCGCAGCACCGCGTAGAAGGCGATGACCTCCTGCGGGCAGTTGGGCAGGATGACCGCGACCCGGTCGCCTTTACGGACGCCCAGTCCGGCCAGCGCCGTCGCGAACCGGTCGACCGCGTCGCGGAGCCGGGCGTACGTCATCGAACGGCCGAGGAACTCCAGCGCCCGACGGCCGGCGAAGCGGTCGGCCGACGCGTCGAGCAGCCGCGTGAGCGGCACGTCCGGCACTTCGACGTCGGCGGGGACTCCTTCCGCGTAGAAGCGGAGCCATGGCCTCTCTTCGTAGGGTGTGGGCATTCGCCGCGATCACCACCGTGAGCAGATGACACCTTTCTGTCACCCTCGCATCATCTGCCGCTCCATGCCCAGTGTTCTGATCGATGGGACATTTCCGGCTTTTTGTCAGTCCGGTGCGTATCAGGTCAGGGCGTTGAGGGCTAGGTCCACGTCGGCGTCGGTCGTGTACAGGTGGAACGCGGCCCGCAGCCGCCCGTCCCGTACGGCGGCGCGCACCCCCGCGGCCGCCAGCCGCTCCGCGGCACCGGGCAGGTCGACGCTCACGATCGCGCTGCCTGCGGGCGGCAGTCCCAGACCCCGCAGGAACCGGTCGGCGAGCGCGACGTCGTGGGCGTGGATCCGCTCCACCCCGATCGCGTTGAGCAGTTCCAGCGCCGGAGCCGCCCCGACGTAGGAGAACCACGCCGGCGACAGGTCGAACCGCCGGGCCGTCGGCGCCAGCCGGAGCGGCGGCCCGTAATACGCGTGCGGCTCGCCGCCGGGCTCGTCCCCGGCGTACCAGCCGGCCGCGACCGGCCGGATCCGGTCCCGCACGGCCGGGGCGACGTAGCAGAAGGCGGCGCCGCGCGGTGCCATGAGCCACTTGTACGCCGCGCACGCGAGCACGTCGAACCGCGTCGCGTCGAGCGGCAGCCAGCCGGCCGCCTGGCTGGCGTCGGCCACCACCAGCGCGCCGTTCGCCCGTGCCGCCGCCAGGATGTCCTCGACCGGGGACATCTCGCCGGTGGCGGACTGCACGACGCTGAACGCCACCACCGCCGTACGGCCGTCGACGGCGTCCGCGACCTTGTCCAGCGGCACCGTCCGCACGTCGAGGTCCCGGACCAGCCAGGGGAAGAGGTTCGAGGTGAACTCGATCTCCGGTACGACGACGCGTGCCCCGGACGGCAGTGACGCGGCCACCGGGGCCAGCAGCTGGGAGACGGCGGCACCGATGGCGACGTCATCGGTCTCGGCGCCGACGAGCCGGGCGAACTCCGCCCGCGCCCGCCCCGTGGAGACGTCCCACACGGACCAGGGCACATCGCCGCGCTGCCACTCGCCGAGCGCCCGCCGCACCGCCTCCACGGTCGGACGCGGCGGCAGTCCGTAACTGGCGGTGTTGAGCCATCCCGGCGTCGGTTCCCAGAGAGGGAGTGCTTCGCGTAGATCCACCCGACAAGTCTGCACCGCCCCGTCGATCGCGCCCGCCGGGTGGACGCGCACCGAGCCACTCGTGGACGCACGCCTGACATCAGGGCCTGCGGTTTTCCACAGAAGCGATTCCGGGGGTGTCGGGGGTGGAGACGGGCGCGGGAGGCTCAGGGCATGAGACCGAACACTCTGCGGCTCCGGTCGCCCGCCGACGTCGTCGCCGCGATTCCCTATCTCGTCGGGTTCCATCCCACGGACAGCGTCGTCGTGCTGTGCTGCGGCGGCACGGACGGCGCATACGCGATCCGGCTCGACTTAACCGCCTCCGACGCCCTGCTCGACCACGTCACCGAGCTCATCACCCGGCGCCGGCCCGCCGACGTCATCCTCACCGGCTACGGCCCGGGCGCGCGGGTGACGCCCGTCGTCGAGCGGGTCGGCGACCGTCTCGCCCGCGACGGCGTGCGACTCCGCGAGGTCCTGCGCGTCGAGGGCGACCGCTACTGGTCCTACCTGTGCACCGACCCCGCCTGCTGCCCGCCGGAGGGCACGTTCGTCGACGTGCGCGGCAGCGCGGTGGCCACGGCGGCCATCGCGGGGGGCCTGGTCGCCCTGCCGGACCGCGAGGAGCTGGCGCGGATGATCGCCCCGGTCGGCGGCGACGCGATGCGGCGGGCCACCGACCGCGCCGAGCGCCGCCTCACCTCCTGGGCCGAAGCCATCGCGACCGAAGGCGGCCCCGCGACCGGCGACGCCACCGCGCTCCCAAACGGTGCGGTTTCGGGCGGCGCTGCCTCGGGCACTGCGGTGCCGGGCCGTGCGGCTTCTGGCACGGCGGTTCCGGGCGGTGCTGCTTCGGGTGGCGCGGTTCCGGGTGGTGCCGCTGCGGGGGGTTCTATCTCGGTCGACTTCCTCAAGGCCGGGCCGGCTTCGGCCGACCCCACCGAGGTCGGTGTGAGCACGGCTGACGTGGCCAGGGCCGTCGCGGGGCGGGGTGGGGTGGCGCGTCGGGTGGTCGAGGAAGGGGTGCGGCTGGTCCGGCTCCTCATCGAGCGCGCGCGGGCCGGCGGCGATCCGCCCTCTGACGAGGAGGTCGCCTGGCTCGGCGTCCTTCTCGTCAACCTCCGGGTCCGCGACGAGGCATGGGTGCGCATCGACGACGGTGAGATCGGCGCGCACATCCGGCTCTGGCGGGACGTCGTGCGACGCGTGGCCGAGCCCTACCTGCCGGGGCCGGCCTGCCTGCTGGCGTTCGCGGCCTGGCGGGCGGGCGAAGGCGCGCTGGCCAACCTCGCGCTGGACCGGGCGCTGGCCGCCGACCCGCACTACTCCATGGCGCGGCTGCTGCACGAGTTGTTCGTCAGTGGCCTGCCGCCCTGGTCCGTCCCGCTCGACATCACCCCGGAACAGCTCGACGAGGCGAGCTGAGGGGACGGGGCATCGCGAGGCGACAGGCTCCTGGCGGGTGCTGTCTCACACCGGCAGTGCCCGCCAGGCGGACGTGTCACCGGGGGGAGGGGGCGCGCAGATCATGCGAGGTCACCACGCGGCCGAGTCACCACGCCGTGGTCACCACGCGGTCGAGGCAGCACGCGGCCGAGTCACCGCGCGGTCGAGGTCACCATGTGGCCCGATCTTTGCGTTGACGCACCGAAATGGCTCAACTGTCACGTTTTCCGTGCCGAGCCGCCGATAGCTTTACCACGTGCGTACCAAGGAAGATCGATGATCGGACGGATTTCGGCAGGGGTGGCGGCCGCCGTGGCCCTCGTCCTTTCGGCGCCGGGCGTCCCGGCTCGCGCAGTCGCGCCGAACCAGGCGGCCGAGCACATCGAGTCCTTCGCCGTCACCCTGACGCCGGAGCCCGGCGGAACGCTGCACGTGACCGAGCAGATCCGTTATGTCTTCGGTCCGGGCGAGCACCACGGCATCGACCGCTGGATCCCGGAGCGCTCACGGCATGACACCCTGCATCGTCGGCTCATGCCCATCAGCGGGTTCCGCATCAGCAGCCCGGCCGGTCCTGCGGGCGAGTCGACGGTTCGCGAGGACGACGGCACGGTGAAGCTGCGCATCGGTGACCCGCGCCGGACCGTCACCGGTACGCAGACCTACGGGATCGACTACGACGTCAGCCGAGCGCTGACCCGTGACGGCCACGGGATCTCCCTGACGTGGAACGCGCTCGGCTCCTCCTGGAAGATCCCGATCTCACAGGTGCACGTACGGGTCGTCTCCCCCGTCCTCATAACGAGCGTCGCCTGTGTCGCCGGTCAGGGAGGAGGCACCGCGCCGTGTCCGCATGCCACGCACAGTGGGGCGATCGCCGACTTCTCCGCCGCCGCACTGCCGCCGCACAGCGGCGTCACCGTTCGCGTCGGCCTGCCGAAGGACGCCATGCCCGTCGCGCCTCCCCGGCTGGTGGCGGTCAGCGCGCCGTTCGCCATGACGCGCTTCACCACGTGGGGACTCGCCGCCGCGGGAGGCCTACTGCTCATCGCCGCCTGGTGGTTCCTGCCGCGTCGCCGGTGCGGCCTGGGACGCCGGGACGGCGGCGTCTCGGCGTTCCCCCCGGACGACCCGAGGATGCGCCCCGGCGTCGCCGTGGTGCTCGTGAACGGGTTGCGCGCGAACCGGCACGCCCTCGCCGCCACTTTGACGGACCTGGTGATCCGAGACCACATCCACCTGAAGGCGGAAAGGCTGACTCGGAACGAGGACAGAGTGCGGCTGACCCGGGGCGACGCCGCCGATCGGGACCTGGTCGGCGTCGAACGCCGGCTCCTCACCGACATCTTCCAGCGGAATGACACCATCTCTCTCGGCGACGTTTGGACGCGGGCGTATCAGCGCCCGCTCTGCGAGCAACTCGAGCGTGCGCCGGTCGAACTCGGCCTGTACCGCAGGACCCCGTCGGCGCAGGCGCTGCAGTCGAAGCTGCTGGCGTGGTCGGCCGGGATCCTCGGCCTGACCCTGCTCTGCCTCGCCGCCACGTCGCCGGCCTTCGCGGGCGGAGGATGGGTGAGCCTGACGCCGATCGTGATCGCGCCATTGGTCGTGTTGATGGGACACACGGTGCCGCGCCGGGCGTCGGGTGCGCGAGCCGAGGCGCTGGCGAGCGCCTGGCGGAAGGCCGTCGCGGGCGGACCACCGAGCGACGACCCCGCCGCCCTGACGCGCACGTTCCCGTACGCCATCGCGTTCCGGCAGGCGGCACGCTGGAGTGACCCGATGGCGTCGCCGGCGCAGGCGGGCGACCTGGACTGGTTCGAGGTCGACAGGCCACTTCGGCCGCGAAAGCACCGCTCCGCGGTCGCCTCCCTGCTCCTAGGGCTGTCGAGCGTGTGGCCCGAACCCGCCACCTCCCGAACGAGGGGTGCCCGCAGCCGCGGGGGCGGCGGCGGCCTTTTCGGCGGTGGTTACGGCAGCGACTCCGGCTTCAGCGGCGGTGGGATGTCCGTGGGCGACGGCGGTGGAGGAGGCGGAGGGGGAAGCTGGTGACGGGGCCAGGACCGGGGCCGGCCTGGCTGCCGGCGTTCGCGGCCTGGCAGGCGGCCCGAACCGCCGGGTCCGAACCGCCGGGGCCGAATCGCAGGGGCCTAACTGCCGGGTCCGAAACCGCAGGGGCCGCGGAGCGGTCCTACCGTCGCGGTGTCGTCACAGGGAGGCGGCGCCGCCCTGGCGTTTGCGGCGTTCGTTGAAATCCCGCATCCGTTGCGGGTAACCGGTGATCTGCACGTCGTACACCGGAAGGCGCAGGTCGCGGGCGACCTTGTGGATGACCCGCGGTGAGCCGACGCGGCGGCGGGTCCACTCGCCGTCGGCGGCGATCGCCACGGCGGTGGTGTCGGTGGCGAAAGTCTCGGGTTCGACGTAGAACTCCACGCCCTTGCGACTCCGGGCAAAGGCCCTGAGCGACTCGATGTCGGCGTTCGTCGCCTCCCGGTCCAGAACGGTCACCCTGTCACCCCGCCGGCGGCGAATTCCGAAGCGATCGCCCCACCTCATCGGACGTCCTCCCCAAGAGCCCGTCGCGCTTCCCGCCCCCCGTGCCCTGACGGCTTCTTGCGGTGGATCGCGCGATTCGTCACGTCTTCAACGCCGATCTATCTTGCAGGGTTCCAAGTGATGACACCACGCGTTTGTCGGTATTTGACCGACTACGAAACCGCAAGGGGAATATGGAACTAAGGTGTGCCGTGTCGCGCGTCAGGTACTAATGGGGGGTCCGATGAGCTTCGTCATGTCGTCGAGGACCGTCCGCAAAGCCCTCCTGATCGCCGCGGCCGTACTCGGGCTCGGGTGGCTCAGCGGCCTCGGAACCCACCCGGCCGGCCCCGCGCGGGGCACGGGTGGGACCGCCGGGCCGCCCATCCCGGAGACGGCGACCGGCCGGTCCGCCTCACGTGGCGCACCGCCCACCGGGCCGCTCGGCCGGCCGAGGTCGCGTCCCGTGGGCGGCCCGCCCACCACGGCGTCACGCGGCCCGGCGAACGCCGCGGCGGCCCACGCCCCGGCGAACGACCTCATCGCACGCCTGCGGTACCTCGCCCAGCTCCCCGGCACCAAGGCCGCGGCGCCCAAGCCGCGGGTCGACTGCCGCAAGGTCAAGTGCATCGCGCTGACGTTCGACGACGGCCCGGGCCCGTACACCGCGAAGCTGCTGAACATGCTCGCCGCCCGGCACGTCAAGGTCACCTTCTTCCTCATCGGCGGCAACATCCGCGGCCGCGAGGCGCTCGTCCGCCGTGAGCTCGCCGAGGGCCACGTGGTCGGCGACCACACCTGGTCGCACCCGTCGCTCAGCTCGCTGTCCGACGGCGCCATCCGCTCCCAGTTGACGCGCACCCTCGGTGAGATCCGCCGGGCGTCCGGCCACGGCACCGTCCTGATGCGACCGCCGTACGGCGCGACGGACCGGCAAGTGGCGGCGGTGGCGCGCCGCATGGGCATGGCGCAGATCCTCTGGAGCGTCGACACCAATGACTGGCTGGACCGGAACTCGGCGATCGTCGCGCATCGCGCGGTGTCCTGGGCCCATCCGGGCGACATCATCCTGATGCACGACATCCACCCGACGACGGTGAACGCCGTGCCGAAGATCCTGGCCGGTCTGTCGCGACGCGGCTTCACGTTCGTCACCGTGCCCGAACTGTTCGGCGTACGGTCGCTGAAGCCGGGGGAGACCTACTTCGACGGGCCCGTGCCCCGGCCGAAGAGCCCGCGGACGAAGGCCGCTTCGCACCCGAGCGGCGCGGCGAACCCGAGCGGCGCGCACCCCTCGGGTGGCCCGGCCGCAACACGGGCACCCGCCACGCCCGGAGGCTGACCCGCCGGTCCGGGGCCGCCGCGCCCGAAGGCGACTTGCCTGGTCCAGGCCCGCCGCACCCGGAGGCCGACCTGCTGGACCGGGGGATCGCCCCAGGGACGGATCAGGGGTTTCCCGGATGGATTCGGAATCGGGCGCGGCGCACGATCGATGGCATGACCATCTCCACACCGACCGGCGCGCTGCGCGTCTCCGCCGCCGAACGCGAGCCGATCGTCGACCGGCTGCAGCAGGCCTTCGCCGAAGGCCGCCTCGACAAGGAAGAACTCGACCTGCGGCTGCATCTCGCGATGACGGCCAGGACACGGGCCGACCTGGACGCGGTGCTGGCGGACCTGTCGCCCGTGCCCGCCGCGCACCGGGCGCCGACGCCGGTCGGCGAGCCGACCGCCGAGCAGCGCGTGCTGGCCGCGCTCGCGCACGTCCTCGGCGCCACCACCCTCTTCCTGGGACCGCTCGTCATGCTGTGCACGCGCGCCCGGCGGTCGCCGTACGTCCGCCGGCACATCGTCGAGGCCCTCAACTTCCAGCTCACGCTGCTGCTGCTGACGGTCGTGACCTTCGGCATCGGGGGGATCGCGTACGCGGTCGCCTGGATCGTCTGCGGGGTCGCCGCGCTGCTGGCGCTCGTGGGCACGGCGTTCCGGTATCCGTTCACCCTCCGGCTGGTGCACTGACCCGATCACGCCGCGTATCGGGCGTGCCCTGGCTGTGCCGCCGGATGCCGGGATGAGAAGATCGACAGGTGACAGGTCACCAAACCGCGGTCGAGAGGCTCCTGGCGTCCTACCGGGCCATCCCGGAGGGCGCACCGGTCCGGCTGGCGAAACGCACCTCGAACCTGTTCCGGTTCCGCGACGAGATCCAGGCGCCCGGCCTCGACGTCAGCGGCTTCGACAAGGTCCTGAGCGTGGACCCCGAGGCCCGCGTCGCCGATGTCCAGGGCATGACGACGTACGAGGACCTGGTCGACGCGACCCTGCCGTACGGCCTGATGCCGTTCGTCGTCCCGCAGCTCAAGACGATCACACTGGGCGGCGCGGTGACGGGGCTCGGCATCGAGTCGTCGTCGTACCGCAACGGGTTGCCGCACGAGTCCGTGCTGGAGATGGAGATCCTCACCGGCGCGGGCGAGGTCGTCACCGCGACTCCGGACAACGAGCACCGCGACCTGTTCTACGGCTTCCCGAACTCGTACGGGACGCTCGGGTACGCCCTGCGCCTCAAGATCAAGTTGCAGCCGGTCAAGCCGTACGTCGCGCTGTGGCACGTGCGGTTCTCCTCCGCGCAGGAGTGCGTGGAGGCCATCGACGAGCTCGGTGCCGAGGCGGACTTCATCGACGGCACGGTGTTCGGCGGGGATGAGCTGTACCTCACGCTGGGCCGGTTCGCCGACACGGCCGAGCGCGTCTCCGACTACACGGGGCAGGGGATCTACTACCGGTCGATCCGCGACCGGTTCGTCACGCCGCGCTGGCTGCGGCCGGACGGCCCGCCGACCGACGCTCTGACGACGCACGACTACCTCTGGCGGTGGGACACCGACTGGTTCTGGTGCTCGCGCGCGTTCGGCGCGCAGCATCCCCTCGTGCGCCGGGTCTGGCCGGCGTCCAAGAAGCGTTCCGACGTCTACCGCCGGCTGGTCGCGCTCGACAAGCGCCTGCAGACGTCGGCGCGGGTCGACCGCTGGCTCGGCCGGCCGCCCCGCGAGGACGTCATCCAGGACGTCGAGGTGCCGGTGGAGCGGCTGCCCGAGTTCCTCGAGTTCTTCCACCGTGAGATCGGCATGAGCCCGGTGTGGCTGTGCCCGCTGCGGGCACAGGACAAGTGGCCGCTGTACCCCCTCGAGCCCGGACGGACGTACGTCAACGTGGGCTTCTGGGGGACGGTGCCGCAGAAACCCGGTCGGCTGCCCGAACACCACAACCGGCTGATCGAGCGCGAGGTCGCCCGCCTCGACGGCCACAAATCGCTGTACTCGACGGCGTTCTACACGCGTGAGGACTTCTGGCGGCACTACGACGGCGCTACCTATCGCACGTTGAAGGAGGAATACGACCCGGAGCGGCGGCTGCTGGATCTCTACGACAAAACCGTACGGGGCAGGTGAAGATGAAGCTGGCGGAGGCTTTCGAACGCGTCGTCGGACGCGACGCACAGGTGGAGTTCCGGGCGTACGACGACAGTCGCGCCGGAGCTCTCGGCGCGGACGTCAGGGTGGAGGTCAGGTCGCCGTACGCGGTGTCCTATCTCGCCCACGCGCCGGGTGCGCTGGGGCTGGCCCGCGCGTACGTCGCGGGGTACCTCGACGTGCACGGGGACATGCACACGGCACTGTTCCGGATGCAGTCGGCCCTCGGCGAACTGAGCTGGGCCGACAAGAGGACCCTGCTGCGCGGCATTCTGGGCGACCCGCTGCTGCGCGCCGCCGCGCTGACGCGTCTCGACCCGCCGCCGCAGGAGGTACGGCCCGCCCGCGTGCCACTCCTGTCGGGACTGCGGCATTCCAAGCGCCGCGACGCGAAGGCGATCTCCCATCACTACGACGTCTCGAACACCTTCTACGAGTGGGTGCTCGGCCCGTCGATGGCCTACACCTGCGCGTGCTTCCCCTCGGAGGACGCGACGCTGGAGCAGGCGCAGTTCCACAAGTTCGACCTCGTGGCGCGCAAGCTCGGGCTCCGCGAGGGCATGCGGCTGCTCGACGTCGGCTGCGGCTGGGGCGGCATGGTCATGCACGCCGCGCGGGAGTACGGCGTGAAGGCGCTCGGCGTGACGCTGTCCAAGCAGCAGGCCGAGTGGGCGCAGAAGGCGATCGCCGAGGCGGGGCTGTCGGAGCTCGCCGAGGTCCGCCACCTCGACTACCGCGACGTCAAGGAGGACGGCTTCGACGCCGTCAGCTCGATCGGCCTGACCGAGCACATCGGCAAGGCGAACGTCCCCGGCTACTTCTCCTTCCTGTACGGCAAGCTCAAGCCGGGCGGCCGAATGCTGAACCACTGCATCACCCGCCCTGACGACAACGAGCCGTCGATCCGCCAGGAAGGCTTCATCAACCGGTACGTCTTCCCCGACGGCGAACTGGAGGGGCCGGGCTGGCTGATCTCGCGGATGAACGACGCCGGCTTCGAGATCCAGCATGAGGAGAACCTCCGCGAGCACTACGCCAAGACCCTGGCCGGCTGGTGCCGCAACCTCGACGACCACTGGGACGAGGCGGTCGCCGAGGTCGGGGAGGGCACCGCGCGCGTGTGGCGGCTGTACATGGCCGGCTCGCGGCTCGGGTTCGACCTGAACTGGATCCAGCTGCACCAGGTGCTCGGCGTCAAGCTGGGAGAGGACGGCCGCTCCGGCATGCCGCTGCGGCCTGCGTTCGAGCCGCCGACGGCCGGCTGACCGCCGACTGCGGTGACGGCCGGCCACGGTCGGTCGCGGTGACGGGTGGTCGCGGCGTGCGCCGCGACCACTCCGGGACGCGCCGGGCAGGGCGTGACGGGTCGGCGACGGCGGCTTAGTGTCGGCCTCATGACGGAGATCGCGACGATCCAGGCGAACGGCCTGAGCTTCGGCTACCTCGAGGCCGGCAGCGGGCCGCTCGCGCTGTGCCTGCACGGCTTCCCCGACTCGGCGCACACCTGGCGGCATCTGCTCCCCGCGCTGGCCGACGCCGGCTACCACGCTGTCGCGCCGTTCCTGCGCGGCTACGCGCCCACGGACGTGCCGAAGGACGGCGCCTACCAGGTCGGCGCGCTGGCGGCCGACGCGAACGCCCTGCACGAGGCGTTCGGCGGGGACGCCGACGCGGTGCTCATCGGGCACGACTGGGGCGCCGCCGCGACGTACGCCGCCGTCGCGCACGCCCCGGAGCGCTGGCGGCGGGCGGTGGCCATGGCGCTCCCGCCGTTCGGGGCCATGTTGTCGAGTTTCTTCGACTACGCGCAGCTCAAGCGGTCCTTCTACATCTTCCTGTTCCAGACGCCGCTGGCCGAGGCGGCGGTGCTGATGGAGGACCTGGCGTTCCTCGACGGCCTGTGGGCGGACTGGTCGCCGGGCTACGACGCCGCCCGCGACGTCGCCCACGTCAAAGAGTGCCTCCGCGACCCGGAGAACCTGTCCGCCGCCATCGGCTACTACCGGGCGATGCTCGACCCGTCCCGGCACCTGCCCGCGTACGCCGCCGAACAGGAGGCGGCCGAACGCGTCGGCGAGCGGCCGATCCTCTATCTGCACGGGGCGGCCGACGGCTGCCTGGACGCCGGGCTCGCCCGAGACGTCGACGGGCATCTCCCGCCCGGTTCGCGGTCGGCGTTCGTCGCCGGCGCCGGGCACTTCGCGCATCTGGAGCGGCCCGGGGAGGTCGAGCGGCTGATCCTGGACTGGCTGGCCGACGATCGACCCGTACGAACCGGTGCGGTGTAAGTGCTTACTTTGGCAGAATGGAGCAGAATCGCGTTCTAGTCGAGGAGGAGCGGCGTGGAGAAGACCCGGCCCGACGGGATCGATCTGACCGAGTGGGATTTCTGGGCGAGCCCGCTCGACGAGCGTCATGCGGCGTTCCGGACGCTGCGGGGGCTGCCGCGGCCGGCGTTCTTCCGGGAGCCGGAGCTGTCGTTCGTGCCGGCGGGGCCCGGGTACTACGCGCTGGTCACCCACGCGGACGTCGTCGAGGCCTCGCGCCGGCCGGCCGACTTCTGCTCCGGGCAGGGTGCGATCAACATCAACGACATGCCGGCCGACCTGGGCGAGTACTTCGGCTCCATGATCAATATGGACGACCCGCGGCATGCCAAGATCCGCCGGATCGTCTCGCGCGCGTTCTCGCCGCGCATGATCCAGCGGTTCGAGGACCAGGTCCAGGCCGTCGCCGAACAGGTCGTCGAGGAGGTCCTCGCCAAGGGCGGCGGCGACTTCGTCACCGACGTCGCCGCCCGGCTCCCCTTGAAGATCATCTGTGACCTGATGGGCATCGACGAGGCGCACTACAAGACCGTCTTCGACAACTCCAACATCATCCTCGCCGGCGCCGACACCGAGTTCGTCTCCGAGGAGGCCGACCAGGTCGCGCTGCAGCTCCTCGAGGCGGGGCAGACGCTGAAGGACCTCGTCGAGGAGCTCGGCCGCAGGCGCCGCGAGGAGCCGACCGGCGACCTCACCTCCGCGCTGGTGAACGCCAACATCGACGGCGAGTCGCTGACCGACCAGGAGCTCGGCTCGTTCTTCATCCTCCTCGTCGTCGCCGGCAACGAGACCACCCGCAACGCCATCGCCCACGGCCTGCACCTGCTCACCCGGTACCCGGAGCAGCGGGAGCTGCTCGCGTCGGACTTCGAGCGGTACGTTCCGGGCGCGGTGGAGGAGATCGTGCGGTACGCCTCGCCGGTCATCTGGATGCGGCGCACCGCGACCCGTGACACCGAGCTGAACGGCCGCGAGTTCAAGGCCGGCGACAAGCTGCTGCTCTACTACTGGTCGGCCAACCGGGACGAGACCGTCTTCGCCGACCCGGACGTCTTCGACATCACCCGTGATCCCAATCCCCACGTCGGTTTCGGCGGCCCCGGCCCGCACTTCTGTCTCGGCGCCCACCTGGCCCGCAGGGAGATCACCGTGATGTTCCGGGAGCTGTTCCGCCGGGCTCCGGGCATCCGCGCCACGGGTGAGCCCGACCGCCTGCTGTCCAACTTCATCAACGGCATCAAGCACCTGCCGTACACCGTCTGACGCGCCGCGCCCGGGACGCCGGGCGGCCGCCGGACGACGCCTCGACCGAGCGAGGCGTCGTTCGGCGGCCGCCCGGCGTCCTTGCGTCTGCGATAGTCTTGAGGTATGCGATCTCGGCTGCTCCTCAGCCGGCCGCGTTGACCCGAGCCGTCGACGCGGCAGCCCCTCCTGCGTGAGGGGCGTTCTCATGCCAGGGGCACGGTTCACCGCCAGCCGAAGCCGTGCGAATCAGACGAGGAACCATGACAGGCGCCGACGAGAACTACGACCCACGGACGATCCAGGACAAGTGGCAGGCCCGGTGGGAGGAGCTGAAGCCCTTCGCGGCGAGCGAGGACCCCGCCGACGAGCGGCCTCGCAAGTACGCGCTGGACATGTTCCCATACCCCTCCGGCGACCTCCACATGGGTCACGCCGAGGCGTTCGCGATCGGCGACGTGGTGGCGCGGTACTGGCTCCAGAAGGGCTTCAACGTCCTGCACCCCATCGGCTGGGACTCCTTCGGCCTGCCGGCCGAGAACGCCGCGATCAAGCGCAATTCCCACCCCGCCGAGTGGACGTACACCAACATCGACACCCAGGCGGAGTCTTTCAAGCGCTACGCGGCCTCCTTCGACTGGTCGCGCCGGCTGCACACCTCCGACCCGGAGTACTACCGCTGGAACCAGTGGCTGTTCCTGCGCTTCTACGAGCGCGGCCTGGCGTACCGCAAGGGCGGCCAGGTCAACTGGTGCCCGAACGACCAGACCGTGCTGGCCAACGAGCAGGTCGTCAACGGGCACTGCGAGCGGTGCGGCGCGGTGGTCGAGAAGCGCGTCCTGACGCAGTGGTACTTCAAGATCACTGAGTACGCCGACCGGCTGCTGGCCGACATGGCGGAGCTGGAGTGGCCCGAGCGGGTGCTGCTGATGCAGCGCAACTGGATCGGCCGCTCCGAGGGCGCCGACGTCACCTTCCAGATCGAGGGGCGCGCGGAGCCGATCACCGTCTACACCACCCGGCCGGACACCCTGTACGGCGCGACCTTCTTCGTCGTCGCCGCCGACGCCCCGCTGGCCGACGAGATCGTCGCGCCGGAGCAGCGCGCGGAGTTCGAGACCTACCGGGACGCGGTCCGCCGCGAGACGGAGATCGAGCGGCTGGCCACCGACAAGGAGAAGACCGGCGTCTTCCTGGGCCGCTACGCGATCAACCCGGTGAACGGCGAGCGCATCCCCGTGTGGGCCTCCGACTACGTCCTGGCCGAGTACGGCCACGGCGCGATCATGGCGGTGCCCGCCCACGACCAGCGCGACCTGGACTTCGCCCGCAGGTTCGGCCTGCCGGTCCGCGTCGTCGTGCACACCGGTGAGGCGGACCCGGGGGAGACCGGGGCCGCGACCCCCGGCGAGGGCGAGCTGGTCAACTCGGGTCCCCTGGACGGCCTGACCAAGTCCACCGCCATCCCGCGGATCGTCGAGATCCTGGAGGAGAAGGGCCTGGGCAAGGCCGCCGTCAACTACCGGCTGCGCGACTGGCTGATCTCCCGGCAGCGGTTCTGGGGCACGCCCATCCCGATCATCCACTGCGACGCGTGCGGCGAGGTCCCGGTCCCGGACGACCAGCTGCCCGTGCGCCTGCCGGACAACCTGCGCGGCGCCGACCTGGCCCCGAAGGGCGTGTCGCCGCTGGCGGCCGCCGCCGACTGGGTCAACGTCTCGTGCCCCAAGTGCGGCGGCGCGGCCAAGCGCGACACCGACACGATGGACACCTTCGTCGACTCGTCCTGGTACTTCCTGCGGTACTGCTCGCCGGGGTACGAGGACGGGCCGTTCGACGCCGAGAAGGTGCGCCGGTGGATGCCGGCCGACCAGTACACCGGTGGTGTCGAGCACGCCATCCTGCACCTGCTGTACGCGCGCTTCTTCACCAAGGTGCTGTACGACATGGGCCTGGTGGACTTCACCGAGCCCTTCAAGCGGCTGGTCAACCAGGGCCAGGTCATCCTGAACGGCTCCGCGATGTCCAAGACGACCGGCAACCTGGTCGACCTGGGCGAGCAGATCGCCGAGTACGGCGTCGACGCCGTACGGCTGACGATGCTGTTCTCGGGGCCGCCGGAGGACGACATCGACTGGGCGGACGTGTCGCCGTCGGGGTCGGTGAAGTTCCTGGCGCGGGTCTTCCGCGTGGCCGCCGAGGTGACGTCCGCGCCGGGCGCCGACCCGGCGACCGGCGACGTCGAGCTGCGCAAGGTGACGCACCGGACGATCGACGAGGTCACCCGGCTGGTCGAGGCGCACCGCTACAACGTGGCGATCGCCCGGATGATGGAGCTGACCTCCGCGGCGCGCAAGGCCATCGACACGGGGGCGGGCGCCGGCGACCCGGCGGTCCGGGAGGCCGCCGAGACCCTGGCGGTCATGCTGTCGCTGGTCGCGCCGTACACCGCCGAGGAGATGTGGGAGCGGCTGGGCCGTACGGCTCCGGTGGTCAAGGCCGGCTGGCCGACGGCCGACCCCGCGCTGCTGGTCCAGGAGTCGGTGACCTGCGTGGTCCAGGTGGCGGGCAAGGTCCGCGACCGCCTGGAGGTGTCCCCGGACATCGCCGAGAGCGACCTGGAGCGCCTGGCGCTGGAGTCGGAGAAGGTCAGGGCGGCCCTGGGCGACCGGGGCGTCCGCAAGGTCGTCGTGCGCGCTCCGAAGATCGTGAACATCGTGCCTGCCTGATCGGCGCCAGGGCGTGTCCGACGGGGATTCGTCGGACACGCCTTAGCCCCGGTTCGGTGCCGTGGCACCGAACCGGGGCTGATCACGTATTCCGCGGGACCGCCACCGTGCGCCCCGGAACGGCCGCGTCGCCGCCGGGGATCCCGGGCGGGATCACATCTTCCGCAGGACCGCCACCACGCGCCCGAGAATGGTCGCGTCGTCGCCGGGAATCGGGTCGTACGCCGGGTTGTGCGGCATCAGCCAGACCTTGTCGTCGCGGCGCTTGAGCGTCTTGACGGTGGCCTCGCCGTCGATCATCGCCGCCACAATGTCGCCGTTCTCCGCGACGGGCTGCTGGCGCACGACGACCCAGTCGCCGTCGGCGATGGCCGCCTCGATCATCGAGTCACCGGTGACGTTGAGCAGGAAGTGGGTGCCTTCGCCGACGAGCTGCCGCGGCAGCGCGAAGACGTCCTCCACGGCCTCCTCGGCGAGGATCGGACCACCGGCCGCGATGCGCCCGACGAGCGGGACGTACGCGGGCGCCGGCCGCGTCGGGGCCTCCTGGCCGTTGGCGACCTCGTACGACTCGCCGTCGGCCTCGGCGGCGATGGCCGGAGATCCGGGCATGCGGACGACGACCGCGCGCGGCCGGTTGGGATCGCGCAGCAGGAAGCCCTTGCGTTGCAGGGTCCGGAGCTGGTGGGACACGCTGGAGGTGCTGGTCAGGCCGACGGCCTCGCCGATCTCCCGCATCGACGGCGGATAGCCGCGCCGCTGCACCGAGTCTCTGATCACTTCCAGCACCTTGCGCTGACGGACGGTCAGGCCGCTCTCGTCGCCCGGGCCGTCGGGCATTTCCCGAACCTTGCTCATGGTGTCTCCGATGGCTGTCTTGCCGGTGACGCGTCGCCGCCGGTATTTCGGTCCCGTAGTGGGACGTTATCGCTTCTGCGGGAAATGATCAAACAGGTGTTCGAAAAATGTGGAATTTTGCGGTCCGGGGTATGTCGCGTTTAGTTCGCACACATGTTCGAAGGTAATTCCCGGGCCGGGTTCGCGGAAGGAGGGCGCCATTGGCGGCCGCGCCTTGCCGCCTCGTCGTGATCGGCGCTCTCGCGCGGCCGGCGCGAAGGGGGTGCCCGCCGACGCGGCGCCGGCGCGCCCGTGGCAGTCTTGGGGGCGCGCGACGCCCGCACCCGCCCGGCCGCCGGCCGGGATGTGATCGACCTCACCGCGACGGGCGTCGGTCGCGTTTCCGCAGGTGATCCAGGATGTACGAGGTCGAAGCGGCCGATCGCCGCCCCCGGGTGGGAGGGTCCGACACGCCGATGAGGGCGACGGATCGCCCTGTGAGCGGCGTCTTCTCGCCGGGTGCCCCATGCGGGTTGCGATGCACCCGGCCGGGCTCTACGGTTGGACCCCAACATCTAGTAGTTACATGGATGTAGTTCACCATAGGTTGTGGTTACGAGGTGAGGTTCGCGCAGTTCGCGCGTGACCCGCTGTCAGGGGGAGGAGTCCGGAGCCATGCACTGCCCGTTCTGCCGACACACCGACAGCAGGGTCATCGACAGCCGCACGGCCGACGACGGAGCCGCCATCCGGCGCCGTCGTTCGTGTCCCGAGTGCGGCCGCCGCTTCACCACCCAGGAGACGGTGCTCATGATGGTCGCCAAGCGCAGTGGCGTCACCGAGCCGTTCTCCCGGGACAAGATCATCGCCGGAGTGCGCCGGGCGTGTCAGGGCCGTCCCGTCAACGAGGACGCCCTGGCCATGCTCGGCCAGCGGGTCGAGGAGGCGATCCGGGCGACCGGGAACGCCGAGATTCCCTCGCACCAGGTCGGGCTGGCGATCCTCGGCCCGCTCCGTGAACTCGACGAGGTCGCGTACCTGCGATTCGCCTCCGTCTACCGGGGGTTCGAGACGCTGGACGACTTCGCCAAGGAAATCGAATCGCTGCGCGCGGCGTCCGGCGGCGACGCCCGTTCCTAGGGCGGCGCCCGGACCGCGGGCTGTACGGGTAATCCTGGAGGTGGGCCTGGTGTGCCCGAGAAGGGGGATGTCATGACGGAGACGGTGAGCGGCTCAGCCCGTCGGGGCAAGGCGGGTCGCAGGGGCCTGAAGATGGAGCGCGTCTTCACGCGGCCGGGCGTCCACCCGTACGACGATGTCCGGTGGGAGCGCCGGGACGTCGTCATGACCAACTGGCGTGACGGGTCGGTGAACTTCGAGCAGAAGGGCGTCGAGTTCCCCGACACCTGGTCCGTCAACGCGGTCAACATCGTCACCTCGAAGTACTTCCGCGGCGCGGTCGGCACGCCGCAGCGCGAGTCGAGCCTCAAGCAACTGGTCGACCGGGTCGTCGGGGTGTACACCGAGACCGGCCGCAAGAACGGCTACTTCGCGTCCGAGGAGGACGCCGAGATCTTCGACCACGAGCTGAAGCACGCCCTGGTCAACCAGGTCTTCAGCTTCAACTCGCCGGTCTGGTTCAACGTCGGCACCGCCTCGCCGCAGCAGGTCAGCGCGTGCTTCATCCTGTCCGTGGACGACACGATGGAGTCGATCCTGGACTGGTACAAGGAAGAGGGCGTCATCTTCAAGGGCGGCTCCGGGTCGGGGGTCAACCTCTCCCGAATCCGCTCCAGCAAGGAGCTGCTGTCCTCCGGCGGCACCGCGAGCGGCCCGGTGTCGTTCATGCGCGGCGCCGACGCCTCCGCCGGGACGATCAAGTCCGGCGGCGCGACCCGCCGGGCGGCGAAGATGGTCGTCCTCGACGTCGACCACCCGGACGTCGAGGAGTTCATCGAGACCAAGGCACGCGAAGAGGACAAGATCCGCGCCCTCCGCGACGCCGGCTTCGACATGGACCTGGGCGGCAAGGACATCGTCAGCGTCCAGTACCAGAACGCCAACAACTCCGTCCGCGTCTCCGACGAGTTCATGCGCGCGGTGGAGTCCGGCGATTCCTTCGGCCTGCGCTCCCGCCGTTCCGGCGAGGTCATCAGCCAGGTCGACGCCAAGGGCCTGTTCCGCAAGCTCGCCCAGGCGGCCTGGGAGTGCGCGGACCCCGGCATCCAGTACGACGACACGATCAACGACTGGCACACCAACCCCGAGACCGGGCGCATCACCGCGAGCAACCCGTGCTCGGAGTACATGAGCCTGGACAACTCGTCCTGCAACCTGGCCAGCATCAACCTGCTGAAGTTCCTGAACGGCGACAACACCTTCGACGTCGAGCGGTTCGTCAAGCTCAGCGAGCTGATCATCACCGCGATGGACATCTCCATCACGTTCGCGGACTTCCCGACCGAGAAGATCGGTGAGACGACCCGGGCGTACCGCCAGCTCGGCATCGGCTACGCCAACCTCGGCGCGCTGCTGATGGCGACCGGCCACGCGTACGACTCCGAGGGCGGGCGCTCGCTCGCGGCGACCATCACCTCGCTGATGACCGGCGTGGCCTACCGCCGCTCCGCCGAGCTGGCCGGCGCGGTCGGCACGTACGACGGCTACGCCCGCAACGCGGAGGCGCACCAGCGCGTCATGCGCAAGCACGCGGTCGCCAACGACGAGATCCGCACGCTCGACGCGATGGACAAGTCCATCCACAGCGAGGCCACCAAGCAGTGGCGGCAGTGCCTCAAGGTCGGCGAGAAGAACGGCTACCGCAACGCCCAGGCGTCGCTGCTGGCGCCCACCGGCACGATCGGCCTCATGATGGACTGCGACACGACGGGCATCGAGCCCGACCTGGCGCTGGTCAAGTACAAGAAGCTGGTCGGCGGCGGCTCGATGCAGATCGTTAACAACACCGTCCCGCGCGCCCTGAAGAAGCTCGGCTACCAGCAGGAGCAGATCGAGGCGATCGTCGAGTACATCTCCGAGCACGGCCACGTCGTCGACGCGCCCGGCCTGCGCCTCGAGCACTACGAGGTCTTCGACTGCGCGATGGGCGAGCGGGCGATCAGCCCGATGGGCCACGTGCGGATGATGGCCGCGGTGCAGCCGTTCCTGTCCGGCGCGATCTCCAAGACCGTGAACATGCCGGAGCAGGCCACCGTCGAGGACGTCGAGAAGATCTACTTCGAGGGCTGGAAGCTCGGCCTCAAGGCCCTGGCGATCTACCGCGACAACTGCAAGGTCGGCCAGCCGCTGTCCGTGGCCAAGAAGAAGACCGAGGAGAAGGTCGAGGAGGCGCCGGCGCCGGCCCCGGTGGTCGAGCGCGGCCCGGTGCGGACCCGCCTGCCCAAGCAGCGGACCGCGACCGTCACCCGGTTCTCCGTCGGCGGCGCCGAGGGCTACATGACCGCCTCCTGCTACCCGGACAACGGGCTCGGTGAGGTGTTCCTCAAGCTCGGTAAGCAGGGCTCCACGCTCGCCGGGGTCATGGACGCCTTCTCGATGGCGATCTCCATCAGCCTCCAGTACGGCGTGCCGCTGGAGACGTGGGTCGAGAAGTTCACCAACATGCGGTTCGAGCCGGCGGGCATGACCGACGACCCGGACATCCGGATGGCGACCTCGATGATGGACTACATCTTCCGTCGCCTCGCCCTGGACCACCTGCCGTACGAGACGCGCGCCGAGCTGGGGATCTTCTCGGCCGAGGAGCGCACGGCGCAGGCGGCGGGCCAGGACCCGGCCTCGCTGCACGCCGAGGAGGACATCGAGCGCGAGTCGCTGGCCCAGTCGGTGCCGGTCGAGCAGCCGAAGGCCAAGGAGCCGGAGGCACCCGCCGAGGCGCACTCCTCGACCGAGCTGATCGAGAGCCACCAGGGCCGTACGGCGGACGCGCCGCTGTGCCTCACCTGCGGCACGAAGATGCGCCCGGCCGGCAGCTGCTACGTCTGCGAGGGCTGCGGCTCCACCAGCGGCTGCAGCTGATTCGGAATGCCCATCAAGGCGTGAAATAGACAGTGCGGAGCGGGGAGCCGACGTGACGTCGGCTCCCCGCTCTCATGCTTTTTCGCCTAAGTGCCCTCTCCCCGCCCGGGCACTGGGCCGCGTGGGCCTGAGCCTGTAGGCAGGGGAGCGTAGACCTGCCAGCTGCGCCAGGTGGCGATCCGGTCATACCTGGATGATCGACCTTCTCGCTCCCTGCTGAGCCTGCTCCTGATGAGTTCAATTAGCTCCTTGGAAGGGTCATCAACTTGTCGAGGTCGTTTTGTCGCGCGGTCGGCTGTGGCGATGTGGAGGGCCGAGGGCTTCGCGCTGTGCCGTGGTGAGCCGGTGGTCTCCGGCGGTGACGGAGTAGGCGCCGGACGCGACGGCCCGTACGGTGACCGGGTCGCCGACCTCCGGATGCCGTTCGGCGCCGCGCAGGGCACTGGTGACGCGGTCCGGATGCCATCCCAACGCCGGGGCGAGTTGCTCGACTGTGAGCGGCTCGCTCGCATGCACCAGTGCGGCGAGCACCGTCAGCATGTCGTTGACGGCCGACTGGTCAGGGCCGCCGGCCATATTGGCGCTGAGTCGTGCGAAGAACCGGGACATGTCGTTCAGCCGGGCCCCGGCCGGTGTGGTGGCCCCGAAGATCTTGACTCCCCGCCGAGCGGTGCCGGCCCACATGGTGTTCTTGCGGGCGCTCGCCGTCCAAGCCCGGACCCAGACGTCGTCCCCGATGACGTACCGTTCGCGGGGTCGTCGGGGGTCACGCTCGCGTCGGATGATGTCCAGGCCTTCGAGGTAGCCGATCGCCTTGGACACCGACGCCGGGCTGACCTGCAGTTGTCGGACCAGGTCCACGGAGGTCAGGGCGCCGGAATCGGTGGTGACGAGGTGCACGAGCACCCGCGCGGCCATTCGGGGAAGCCCGATCTGTACCATCAGCGCCGCGAAGTCCTCCGCGAAAGCGCGGACCGCCTCAGGGTCACGCCGGTAGACGTTCGCGGCGGCCGGGGCGCGCAGCGGCCGCGCGGCGTGTCCGCGACGGCGGGCACGCCGCGCGGTGGCCTTCTGGGCGTGGTCCGCCCGGTAGTCTCCGGGCCCGCCGTTGCGAGCCACCTCCCGGCTGATGGTCGAGGTCGGCCTGCCCAGCCGCCTGGCCATCTCGGCGTAGTCGAGCCCTCCCGCCAGCCACGACGCGATGCGCCGACGGTCCTGTTCGCTCAGCCTGCTTCCCGGCATTCGCGCAGTATGCATTCGCGACCGACCGCATTGCAACGGCTGAGTTTTCGATCGTTGCAATCGAGCCCAGGCCATTGCAATCTTCTTTGTGAGAAACCGCTGTTCAACGCCATGTTCATTCCTACTAGGCGGATTGACGATTCAGGAAACCGCACGTAGTTTCCCTCACCTCTCAAGCAATGGTGAGGAGTCGACATGACACAGCCCCACGCCCGAACCGCCTCGGCGGCCATGGGCGCCGACCGTGACGTCCTTCAGCGGCTGCTCGATCGGGCTGTCGGGGAGGGCGGCGTTCCCGGCATCGTCATCGAGGTCCGCGACGACCGCGGGCGTTGGTTCGGCGCGGCGGGAGTGGCCGACACCGACACCGGGCGCGCACGCACTCCACAAGAGCGGTTCCGCATCGGCAGCACCACCAAGACGTTCGTGGCCACGGTGATCCTGCAGCTTGTCGCCGAGCGCAGGCTGAGCCTGGACGAGACCGTGGAGGAATGGCTGCCGGGGAGGGTCCGCGGGCACGGTCACCGGGGCGGGAGGATCAGCATCCGGCGGTTGCTGAACCACACCAGCGGGATCTGCAGCTACACCGAGGACCCCGAAATGGTGAACCGTTATGAGAAGCACACCCCGGAACTGCTCGTGGACATCGCCATGGCCCATCCGCCGGCCTTCGAACCGGGCGCGGCCTGGGGATACAGCAACACCAACTACATCCTCGCCGGGATGATCGTCGAGCGGGTGACCGGCCAGGCGCTGGCTGATCAGATCGCCCGGCGGATCACCCGGCCGCTCGGCCTCGACGGGACCTACCTGCCGAGCGGCGCCGACCCGACGATCCAAGGACCACACCCGCGGCACTACACGAAGCTGATGAATCCCGCCCCCGACGCCGTGATCCACGACGCCACCGAGCTGGACTCATCGATGTTCTGGGCGGCGGGCGGCATGATCTCGACAATCGGTGATCTCCACCGGTTCTTCGGTGCACTCCTGGGCGGCCGGCTCCTCCCTTCCGCGCAGCAAGAGGAGATGTTCACCACGGTCCCGACCGAGAACTGGATCCCCGACACGACGTACGGGCTGGGCATCTCCTCGGTCACGCTGTCGTGCGGCGCCACCGTGTGGGGCATGGGCGGCGCCATCTTCGGCTCCTGGTCCTACACCTACGGCACCCGCGACGGCGAGCACCTGGTCGTCATCGACGTCAACGGTGACTGGGCCGACGGCCCCTGGGACGACCCGGTCGGCATCTTCACTGACCTGCTCCACGCGGAGTTCTGCTCGCCGAAGACGACGCCCTAAGGGCACGAGAAAGGCCGTGACCAGTTGGAGGCGCTGCGGAAGATTACGATGCGATCATGCCTTTGACGGTGGATGACGTTGACCGGTTCGAGCTGGCGAGGCCCCGTCTGGAGGCCATCGCCTACCGCCTCCTCGGTTCCGCACACGAGGCAGAGGACGCCGTGCAGGAAACGTTCTTGCGCTGGCAGGCCGCCGACGTCGACCGGGTCGAGGTCCCTGAGGCCTGGCTGACGAAGGTGCTCACCAACCTGTGCCTCAACCAGCTTGCGTCCGCGCGGGCACGCCGCGAGACCTACGTGGGCCGATGGCTCCCCGAGCCGCTGCTCGCGGGCGACCCGATGCTCGGCCCGGCCGACACCGCCGAGCAGCGCGAATCGGTGTCGGCCGCGGTCCTCACCCTCATGGAGCGTCTGTCCCCCAACGAACGGGCCGTTTACGTGCTGCGGGAGGCCTTCGACTACCCGCACCGGGAGATCGCCGAGATCCTCGACATCACCGAGGCCGCCAGCCAGCAGATCTTTCACCGTGCCAAGAAGCATGTCGCGTACGGCAAGGCCCGCAGCGAGATCGACGAGGCCGCCGCCTACCGGATCGTCGAGGAGTTCCTCGCGGCCGCCACCAGTGGCCGGACCGATGAGCTCGTACGCCTGCTCACCAAGGACGCCATCTCCATCGGCGATGGCGGAGGGAAGGTCCCAGCGCGCACCAAGGCGTTCGAGGGAGCCGTCGCGGTCGCGAGGTTCGTGCGGGCCCTGTTCAAGCCCGCCGAGGCCAAGCGCACCATCGTCGGCGGTTCGTCCGAGATCCACGCCTGGGCCGCCAATGGCGAACCCGCCGTCGTGGTCGTCGTGGAGGGCCGGGTCGTCGCCATCATGTGCCTGGAGGTCACAGCCGAGGGCATCACCGCCTGCCGTACCCAGGCGAACCCCGACAAGCTTGAACGCGCGACCGAGCAGTGGGCGGCGGCCGACCATGGGGAGCCCCTGCTCGTGGTGTGACCTCTATCACGTCCGATTCCTGTCAGCAATCGGCGGGCCATCCGGTTCAAGTGGCGAAACCGAACCGGAGAGGAAGGGAGCCGACGATGCGAGTTCTGGTGGCAGGAGCGACGGGAGCGATGGGCACGGAACTGCTGCCCCGTCTGGTCGACGCGGGACACGAGGTGTTCGCCATGGTCCGCAGCGATTCCGCTAAGGCCAGGGCGGCGGAGCTGGGCGCGGTGCCGGTCATCGCCGACGCGCTCGACCGGGCCCAGGTCGAGGCGGCCGTGCGCGAGGCGGCCCCAGAGGTGATCGTCAACCAGCTGACCGCCATCGGGCACATCGACACCCGCCATTTCGAGCGCAGCTTCGCCGCCACCGACCGGCTGCGGATCGAGGGCACCGACAACCTGCTCGCGGCCGCACGCGCCACCGGGGTGCGACGGTTCGTCGCCCAGAGCAACGGCGCGTTCACCTACGCCCGGACCGGCGGGCCGGTCAAGACCGAACAGGACCCCTTGGACCGCTCACCGGTCGCCCCGATGGCCCCGATGATCGCCGCGATCGAGCACTTGGAGAAGGCCGTGCTCGGCGCCGCCTGGACCGAAGGGATCGTGCTGCGCTACGGCGCGTTCTACGGACCCGGCACCTCCATGGCGCCCGGCTCCGCCCAGCTCGAGATGATCCGCAAGCGCAAGTTCCCGGTCGTCGGCGACGGCGGCGGGGTGTGGTCGTTCGTCCACGTCGCCGACGCCGCCGAGGCCACGGTCGCAGCGGTGGAGAACGGCGGCCGCGGTGTCTACAACATCGTCGATGACGACCCCGCCCCGGTCGCCGAGTGGCTACCGGAACTGGCGGCGATGATGGGTGCCAAGAAACCGATGCGTGTACCGCGGTTCATCGGGCGGCTGGCCGCCGGACCGGCCGGCGTCGTGCTCATGACCGAACTGCGTGGAGCATCCAATGCCAAGGCCAAGCGCGAACTGGGCTGGTACCCGACACACCCCACTTGGCGCCAGGGCCTCCAAGCTGTGACCGACTGAGATCACCGCCTCGGGCATGGAGCTGGCCGGGCCCGATCCAGCGCGCACCCGGCGACTGCGTGTGGCGCACAACGTCTTCGACTGGATGGACAAGGCCTTCGCGAGTATGCCCGGGCCGCAGCACGAGGAAGATGTCGATGAAACGTGAGCCGGGTCGTTCCGCGATCGTGGCCGGGGCCGGGGCCGGGGCCGGGGCCGGGGCCGGAATCGGCGGGCCGGCGGCGGCCGTCGGCCTGCTGCGGAGCGGATGGGATGTTCCGGGTCCCCCTCGACGTGTTCTCGCACGTCGGTGGCGGGACGACGATGTCACCTCAACGGGTCAGTGCGCGCGTACGCCGTCGATGGCGATCGCCAGCAGGCGGTCGGCTTCGGCCGGGCCGTCGGGGTCGTGCTCGGTGGCCAGGGCGATGGCGCTGACCAGCTTCAGCAGATGGGTGATGGCGATCTCGGGGCGCACGGCGTCTGCCGTTCGGGCGCGTGCGAGGAGGGCATCGCCAGCGTTGATGATCATGTCATGACAAGTACTGCCGAGGGTCGGGTCGCCGCCGCGTATCAGTGACGCACCCAGACCCCGGTTGGCCACTGCATGTGCGCCGACGGCGCGGAGCCAGATGAGCAACGCCTCTCCCGGACCGGGGTCGCAGAGCAGGTCGTCGGCCTTGGCGCAAAGAGTTTCCACTCGATCTTTGAAGACCGCCTCCAGGAGCGCCTGCCGGGAGGGGAAGTGACGGTGCAGGGTGGCCGAACCGACTCTGGCGCGGCGGGCGACCTCCTCCAAGGACGCGTCGGCGCCTTGCTCGGCGATCAGGGCCCCGGCGGCGGCGATGATCCGGTCGACGTTGCGCGTCGTCGCGATGCCGACGCAGGCCGAGGCGGGCCTTCGTTGGAACGCGGCTTGGGGCACCGCCGCCCAGCCGTCCACTCCGTCCGTGGACTGGTACGGGCCCAACTGGTCGGAGAAGGGCTTCGCCGGCGACTCCCTGCGCCAGGTGATCCGGGTCACCGACGGTGGGTCGAAGGCTCGGATCCGGCTGTCGAACGTCTACGGGACCACGCCGCTCCGGGTGGCCGGCGGAGTGATCGCCAAGGCCGGTACGGGCGCCGCGGTGCAACCGGGGTCGCTTCGTACGCTGAGGTTCCACTGTTCGACGGGAGCCGTCGTCCCCCCTGGCCGTGAAATCGTCAGCGATGCCGTGGCCCTGCGTTCGTCCGCCTTGGACAAGCTGACCGTGACGCTCCGGTTCGACGCCCCGACGGGGCCCGCGACCTTCCACCACTTCGCGATGGCCGCCGCCTACCGCGCCGCGGGCGACCACCTGACCGACACCGGTGCCGCGGCGTTCGGGGAGCGCAGCGACTCCTGGTACTACCTGACCGGCGTGGAGGTCTCCGGAAAGTCGCGCCACGGCAGCGTGGTGACATTCGGTGACTCCCTCACCGACGGAGTCGGCTCCACGAAGGGCATCGATGGGCGGTATCCCGACCGGCTGGCCGAACGGCTCGTCTCGGGGGGGCCGGCCGCTGGGCGTGGTCAACGCGGGTATCGGCGGTAATCGGCTGCTCAGCGACTCACCTGTGTACGGAGAGAAGGGCCTGTCCCGCTTCCGTCGGGACGTGCTGGAACGCCCCGGCGTGCGCACTGTGATCGTGATGGACGGCGTGAACGACCTGGCCGCCTGGAACGAGACCGGGCCCGTGACCGCGCGACAGATCATCGAAGGACTTCGTGCCCTGATCGGCGCCGCCCACGCTCGCGGCATCCGGGTCGTCGGCGGCACGATCATGCCGATGAAGGGGTCGGCGGCCTACACCGGGAGCGGGGAGCGGATCCGCGACGAGGTCAACCGCTGGATCCGCGGTGGCGGCGCGTACGACTCCGTCGTCGACTTCGACCGTGTCGTCGATGACCGCGGCCGAATCCGTGCCCTCTATGACAGCGGCGACCACATCCACCTCAACGACACCGGCTACCGCGCCATCGCCGACGCGGTCGATCTCAACACCCTCTGAGCCCTGACGGGGTGCTGCTCGGCTCGCCGCCCGTTAGGGAATACCGCACCCTGCGAGTAAGTGCTCTGTCCCAGTACAGCGGGAGAGGTGTCGGCAGGCACGGCACTCGGGCTGAGACACCACGGCCGTCGTGCCGGGTGACGAGGGGGATCCGGAGATGCTCCGGATCCCCCTTCTCCTGTTCCCATTCGCCGGCGGCGGGGTCGTCCCCGTCTCAGGCGCCGGCGCCGCCGTCCACCGGCACGATCGCGCCGGTCACCATCGAGGCCCGGTCGCTGAGCAGCCACGCGGCCACCTCGGCGACCTCGCGAGGCTCGGCCATCCGGCCGAGCGGGACGCTCGCGTTGATCTGCTCGATGACGCCCGGGGAGGCGGCCTCCCACTCGTCGATCATCTCCGTCGCGGTGCCGCCGGGAGTGATGCCGTTGACCCGGATGCCGTCGGGAGCCCAGGTCACCGCGGCGGTCTCGGTGATGCTGTTGAGCGCGCGCTTCATCGCGCCGTACGCGGGGAGCGCGGGGTTCGCGCGGCGGCTGCCGATGCTCGAGGTGTTGACGATCGCCCCGCCACCGCCCCGGCGCATGAGCGCGGCCTCGGCCGTCATCGCGGTCCAGTGCGCGCGGAAGTTCACCTCGAACTGCTGCTCGACGTCCTCGTCGCTCGTCGTGTCGAGCGGGCCGGGCCGCTGGCCGACCGCGCCGTTGTTGAACGCGCCGTCGAGCCGTCCGTGCAGCTCCTCGACGCGGTCGACCGCCGCGCGGATGCTCGCGCGGTCGGCGAGGTCCACGGTCACGGCGTCCGCGACGCCGCCGTCGGCGCGGATCTCGGCAACGATCTTCTGGAGGGCGTCGGTGCCGCGGGCGGCGAGCACGACGGCGGCGCCCTCGGCGGCGAAGAGCCGGGCCGCGGCCGCTCCGATGCCGCGGCTGGCGCCGGTGATGAACACGACCTTGCCGGTGAGCAGGCCGATGGGGGTGATGTCGATGTCGTTCGTCATGAGGGCAGCGTCGGGCCGGCCCCCGAACCGGATACAGGCACAGGAAGTACCAGGATCCGCCGCCGGGCGGCGTGCAGAATTGGGCTATGGACAGGCAAGAGCTGGGCGCGTTCCTCCGTAGCCGCCGCGAGCGCCTCCGGCCGGAGGACGTCGGCCTCCCCTCGGGCCCGCGGCGCCGGACACCGGGTCTGCGCCGCGAGGAGGTGGCGGTCCTCGCGCACATCTCCACCGAGTACTACGTCCGGCTCGAGCAGGGCAGGGCGCCTCGGCCGTCGGGCGAGGTCCTCGCCGGGATCGCGAGCGCGCTGCGGCTCACGGACGCCGAGTCCGATCACCTGCACCTCCTCGCGGGCACGGCGCCGAGCCGTACCGGAGTGCACCGGCGCGACGTCCGCCCGAGCATCCTCGCGCTGCTGGAACGCCTGCCGCAGACGGCCGGGTTCGTGATGTCCGCCACGTTCGAGGTCCTCGCCTGGAACGACCTCGCGGCCGCGCTCATGGAGGACTTCGCTCCGCTCGCCCCGCAGGACCGCAATCTCGCGCGCCGGGTGTTCCTCGGACCGGCGGACGCCGACGCGACGCCGTACGGGGTCTCCGACACCACGGAGTTCCGGCACCACGTCGTCATGGAGCTCCGGTCCGCCCTCGCCCGGTACCCGTCCGATCCGGCGGTGACCGGACTCGTCGACGAGCTCCGCGAAGGCAGCCCGGAGTTCGCCCGGCTCTGGGAGCGACACGATGTGCAGGCCGCGCCGATGCTCACGAAGACCTTCCGGCACACGGTGGTCGGGGAGGTCACCGTCGACTGCGACACGCTCGCGCTCACGGACCGCGACCAGCACCTCGTGCTCTACACCGCGCCGCCCGGATCCCGCAGCGCCGAGGCTCTGGCCCTCCTGAACGTCCTCGGAGCCGAGTACGTCAAGGAGAGCGGGCCGCGCTGACGGAGCGAGTGACGCGCGGCCGGAGTGGTTCACCGCCGTGGCCCGCGACGCTCAGGGAACGATCATCGATTCGGGCCGACGGTGGCTAACCCTGGATCGTCGGGCGGATGGTGATCTCGCCGATCTCCACGTCGTGGGGCTGTTCAACGGCGAAGGCGATGGCGCGGGCGACCGCCTCCGGCGGGATGGCGATCCGGTCCATGGTGCGGCGGGCCTGCTCACGGGCCTGGGGGTCGTCGATCGAGTCGGTGAGTTCGGTGTTCACGAAGCCCGGCGACACCGCCGTCGTCCGCAGCACGCCGTCGGTCGACTCCTGCCGCAGTGCTTCCAGGAGAGTGCGGACGGCGTTCTTGGTCGCGGCGTAGACCGCCTGGGTGGGGACGATCTTCAGGCCGGACGTCGACACCGTGGTCACCAGGTGGCCGCGGCCCTGCCGGCGGAAGACCGGAAGCGCGGCGGCGACGCCGTACAGCACTCCGCGGAGGTTGACGTCGATCATCGCCGACCAGCCGTCGACGTCGAGGTCGGCCACGGGTCCGAGCCTGCTGATGCCGGCGTTGCCCACCAGCACGTCGAGGCGGCCGAACTCCGCCACGGCCCGGCCGACGAGTCCCTCCAGGTCCTCGCGCCGGGTGACGTCCGTGGTGCAGGCGATGGCGCGCCCGCCGTGGTCGCGGATGTCCCGGGCGAGCTCGTCGAGGCGCTCCGTCCGGCGTGCGCCGAGGACGACGGCCGCCCCTCGCTCGGCGAGCAGGCGCGCCGTCGCCTCGCCGATGCCGCTGCTCGCTCCGGTGATGGCGACGACCTTGCCGCTGATGGCTGTCATGGGAATCCCTTCGGCATAAAGTGGACACGTGTCCGCAGTGACTCGCACGCTACCGGACACATGTCCGCTTAGCCAACGCATCGAGCAGGGGAGCGATGGACTCAATCCGCCGCCGGGCCGACGCCGCCGACAACCGCGCACGGATCATCCGGGTCGCGCGAGAGGTCATCGCGAACGCGGAGGAGATCAGGCTCAACGCGATCGCCAAGCAGGCGGGGGTCGGTCAGGGCACCCTCTACCGCCACTTCCCGACCCGGGAGGATCTGCTCGCCGAGGTCTATCGGGAGGACGTCGGCGAGCTCGTCGCGGCCGCCCCGGCGCTGCTCGCCGAGCATGAGCCGCTCACCGCGCTGGCTCGCTGGTTCGACCGCGTGGTCGACTACGCGCGGGTCAAGCGCGGAGTGTTCGCCGCCGTCGAGGCGGCGGTCTGGCGGGACCTCTCGGCGCACAGCCTCGGCCCGATCGGCGACGCGCTGACCGTGCTCCTCGACGCCGGCAAGGCGGACGGGAGCATCCGCCCCGACGTGGACGCCCGTGACGTCATCCTTCTCATCGGTTACCTGACCCGCCTCGAGCAGGACGAGTGGGACGCCAGGGCCCGGCACCTGCTCCAGGTCGTTCTCGACGGGTTGCGCCGCGTCGAGCGGTCAGTCCGAGCGACGCCGAGGTGACGCCGGGTCGACGATCTCTTCCTCCGGCAGGCTGGACAGCGTCCGCAGGGCCCGGAGGAAGGCGGCGCGGTCGGCGGCCGGCAGCCGGGCGAGCAGGCGGTTCTCCCGCTCTCTGATGCCGGCCTGTACGGAGTCGCGCACCCGCCGTCCCTCGGGGGTGAGTGAGAGGAGCCGGACCCGCCGGTCGCCGGGGTCGGGTCGCCGCTCGATCAGCCCGCGCTCCTGGAGGCCGTCGAGCACGCCGATGATGCGGGTCTTGTCGGCGCCGATGGCCTGCGCCAGCGCGTTCTGGGTCCGGACGGGCTCCTCGCCCAGGGCCAGCAGGACGGAGTACGCCCACATGGACATGTCGTGGGCGCTCAGCACCGGCGCCTCGGCCGCCATCAGGGCGCGCCCCAACGGCACGATCATCGCCGCCAGGTCACGCCGCCCGTCTTCGGCCGCCCTGCTCTCCGTCATGGCACGAAAATACGACGTCTCCAAAGATATGCATGGACAGATGATAAGCAGCTTGCTTACTATCTGCTCATGAATACGATTGATCTACGTTCGGCGGACGAGCGGGTGGTACGGACGAGCGTCGAGGTGGTGGCGAAGGCGAGCCGCGACGATCTCGGCCGCCCCACACCGTGTTCGGCCTGGACGCTCGGCGACCTGCTCGCCCACATGACGGCCCAGCATCACGGCTTCGCGGCCGCCGCGCGGGGCGGCGGCGCCGACCTCGCGGTCTGGCGGCCCCGGCCGCTCGACGCGGATCCGGTGGCCGCGTACGCCGCCGCCGCCGAGGAGGTCCTGGCCGCCTTCGCCGGACCTGACGTCCTGGACCGGGCGTTCGCCCTGCCCGAGGTCGGGCCCGGAGCGACGTTCCCCGGCGCTCAGGCGATCGGGTTCCACTTCATCGACTACGTGGTGCACGCCTGGGACGTCGCGCGCTCCCTCGGGCTGTCGTACGAACTGGACGACGACCTGGCCGAGGACGCGCTGCGGGTCGCCTTGGCCGTCCCCGGCGGGGACCACCGGCTCGGGCCGGGCGCCTCCTTCCGCCCGGAGTTGCCCGCGCCCGAGGACGCGTCCCCGCTCGACCGGATCCTGACGGCGCTCGGTCGCTCCCCGAACTGGCCCGACGGAGCCTGAGCCGTACGAGGATCCCGGCTCACTGCTCGACGGTGACGACGATCTTGCCGAACTGGGCGTTGGACTCCAGGTACCGGTGGGCCTCGACGATCTCCTCCAGGTCGAACGTGCGGTCCACGACGGGCCGGAAGGCGCCCGAACGCAGCCCTGAGGCCACGAACGCCTCCGCCCGGCGGAGCCGTTCGGGCCGGCGGGTCGTCTCGTACAGGGTGTAGGTGCGCATGCTGAGCGCGGGCATGCCCAGCTCGATCCCCGGATAGGGCGTCGGCTCGCCGCTCAGCGCGCCGTACACCAGGAGCGTGCCCTCGTCGGCGACCACCTTGGCCAGGTCCATGACGCCGGGACCGGCGACGGCGTCGAACACGAACTCGGCGCCCCGGTCGCCGGTCGCCGCCAGCACCCGCTCGACGACGTCCTCGGACTCGGTGACGATCACGTCCGCCGCGCCCGCCTTCAGCAGCGCCTTCTTCTTGGCGGCGGTGCGGGTGAGGGCGATCGGCGTGGCGCCGACACGGTCGGCCACCTGGATGGCGGCCAGCCCGACGCTGCTGGACGCCGCGTTCAGCACGACCGTGTCCCCGGGGCGCATCCCGCCGACCTCGACCAGCGCCCCGTAGGCCGTCACGTACGGCATCCACACCGCCGCGCCCTCGACCGCGCCGAGCCCCTCCGGACGGCGCATCACCGCCGACGCGGGCACGATCGCCCGCTCGGCGTAGACGCCGTAGTCGTTCTGGGAGAACGCGGGCACGGTGCCGACCGGCTGCCCGGGCCGGAGCCCGGTGACGCCCGCGCCGACCGCCTCGATCACGCCGGCGGCCTCGGTGCCCAGCCGGGCGGGGAACCGCTTCACCTCCTCGATGTAGTGGCCGGTCCGGAACAGCACCTCGGCCCTGTTCAGGCCGATCGCGTCCACCCGGATCCGCACCTCGCCCGGGCCCGGATCGCCGACCTCCAGATCCTCCAGTCGCAGCACCTCGGGGCCGCCGAGCTCGTGGAACCGCACCGTCCTGGTCATCGCGTCGTCCTTCCGCGGAGTCGTGGGGTGAACCACTTAAGCCCGCAAGTACGACGGCTGTCAAACTTTGACGTTCATCGTAGTTCGACACCGGTCGTAGGATGTGGGTCATGGACGACCGCATCCCGCCGCACCCCGACGTGCGGACGGTCCCCCTGCAGCGGGTCCTCGAGGCCCTCGTCGACCCGGTGCGGCGGAGCATCGTCACGCAGCTCTGCGACGCCACCGCCGACCTCAAGTGCGGCGGGTTCGACATTCCCGTGAGCAATTCCACGGCCACCCACCATTTCCGGATTCTGCGCGAGGCCGGGCTCATCCGGCAGTACTACGTCGGCACCTCGCGGATGAACGCTCTTCGGCGCGATGAGGTCGACGAGGTATTTCCCGGACTGCTCGACGCCATTGTGTCCGCCGACCGCGAGTCCTCCGGGACGCTCTCGCGTCGATGAGCGCGCGATTCACGCGTCATCCGACGCGTGAATCGCCCGGCGCCACCCGGCCGACGGACCTGCGCGGCCGCCGAAAACCGCGTGCACTTCCCTGGGCGATGCGTTCATACTCATGACCCGGTACGACCGGTCACCGCATCCCATCCCAGCGCAGAAAGGACGCAAGCCCATGGCCGCCATCACTCGTCTGGATCTGGCCAAGGTTCGCAACATCGGGATCGTGGCCCACATCGACGCGGGCAAGACGACGACGACCGAGCGCATTCTTTACTACACCGGTGTCTCCTACAAAGTCGGAGAGGTCCATGACGGTAATACGACAATGGACTATCTGGCGCTGGAAAGAGAACGCGGCATCACGATCACGTCCGCCGCGACCACGTGCCACTGGACGCTCGACGGCATCGATCATCTGATCAACGTCATCGACACCCCCGGGCACGTCGACTTCACCGTCGAGGTGGAGCGCTGCCTGCGGGTGCTCGACGGCGCCGTGGCGGTCTTCGACGGGGTCGCCGGCGTGGAGCCGCAGTCCGAGACCGTCTGGCGTCAGGCCGAGAGGTACGGCGTGCCCCGGATCTGCTTCGTCAACAAGCTCGACCGTACCGGCGGGGACCTCCACCGATGCGTCGGCATGATCGCCGATCGGCTCGGTGCGGTGCCGCTGGTCCTGCAGCTGCCGATCGGGACCGAGGACGCCTTCGCCGGCGTCGTCGACCTCGTCCGGATGAAGGCGTACGTCTGGTCCGCCGAGGCCCGCCTCGGCGAGGCCTACGACCTCGTCGACGTCCCGGACACGCACCGCGCGGCCGCCCGTGAGTGGCGCGGCAGGCTCGTGGAGACGCTCGCCGAGCACGACGAGGAGGTCATGCGGCTCTTCGCGGACGGCCTCGAACCGCCGGAGGACCTGCTGCACGCCGCGATCCGGCGGGTCACGATCGCGTCCGGCGGGTCGGAGGGTCCTACGGTCACGCCGGTGCTCTGCGGCACGGCCTTCAAGAACAAGGGCGTGCAGCCGCTGCTCGACGCGGTCGTCCGGTACCTGCCGTCCCCGCTGGACGTCGAGGCCGTCGACGTCCGGCGCGGAGCCGCGATCAGACCGGCCGACGACGAACCCCTCGCCGCGCTCGTGTTCAAGATCCTGACCGACGCGCACCTGGGCCGGCTGGCCTTCGTCCGGGTCTACGCCGGCCGCCTGGAGCCGGGGGCGACGGTGTTCAACTCCGTCAAGGGCAGGAGGGAGCGGGTCGGCAAGCTCTACCGGATGCACGCCGACAAGCGGCTGGAGCTGACGTCGGCGGGCACCGGCGACATCGTCGCGGTGATGGGGCTGAAGGACACCACGACCGGCGAGACGCTGTGCGGCGACCGGAACCCGGTGGTCCTGGAGTCCATGGACTTCCCGGACCCGGTCGTCGAGGTGGCCGTCGAGGCCGTGGCCCGGCGGGATCGGGAGCGGCTGCGCCTGGCGGTCCGGCGGCTCGCGGAGGAGGACCCCTCCTTCACGGTGCGGACCGGGGAGGAGACCGGCCAGACCGTGATCGGCGGGATGGGCGAGCTCCATCTGTCGATCGTCGTCGACCGGCTCGAGCGCGAGTTCGGTGTCGAGACGACGGTCGGCCGGCCGCGGGTCGCCTACCGGGAGACCATCCGCAGGCCGGTCGAGAAGGTCGAGTACACGCACAGGAAGCAGACGGGAGGAAAGGGGCAGTTCGCCAGGGTGCGGCTCGCCGTCGAACCGATCGCGGACGGCTACGAGTTCGTGAACGAGGTCACCGGCGGGCGGGTCCCGAAGGAGTTCATCCCCGCGGTGGACGCCGGCTGCCAGGACGCGATGCGGTTCGGCGTCGTGGCGGGCTACGAGATGACGGGCGTGCGCGTCACGCTCCTCGACGGCGCGTTCCACGAGCAGGACTCCTCCGAGCTCGCGTTCCGCCAGGCCGGATTCCACGCGTTCAAGGACGCCGCGCGCCGGGCCGTGCCGGTGCTCCTGGAGCCGGTCATGGCGGTCGAGGTCACCACGCCCGACGACTACACGGGCGAGGTGATCGGCGACCTGAACGCACGGCGTGGGCACATCCAGGCCCTGGCCGAGCGGGCCGGCGCCCGGATCGTCCAGGGGCGGGTTCCGCTGTCGGAGATGTTCGGCTACGCCGGTGATCTCCGCAGCCGGACCTCGGGGCGGGCGAGCTTCGCCATGGAGTTCGACTCGTACGCCGAGGTTCCGCGCGCCCTGGCCGAGGCGGTCGCCGCCACGGCCTGACGCCGAGGGCGTTCCGCCGCGCACGCGCGGCGGAACGCCCCTGGTCCGGTCACGTTTCAGTGACGTGCCGGAGGCCGCGCCAAGGGATCAGTACGTTGTTATCCTTCCGGTTCCTCATAAGAAAGGGCATCTTGTGGCTATCCGCGACAAATTGCGGGCCAATGCGGCTCCCCTCCTCCAGCCGGGGGAGAACATCCAGGCCGTCTTCTGCGGACAGACGACCAGCCAGTACTTCGCCCTGATCTCGGTGTGGATCATCATCCTCACGAACGCCTACCGCGTCGTGGTGGTCACGGACCGGCGGATCCTGATCTGCAAGTCCGGGCGGTTCCGGATGACCCCGGTGAAGGAGATCAGCCGGGAGCTGCCGCGCAACCTGCGGATCGGGCCGGCGAGCGGCCTGTGGTGGCGTTGCGAGTCCCTCGGCGAGAAGCTGTACGTCCACAAGCGGTTCCACAAGGACGTGGCCGCGGCGGACGGTCAGGCCCTCGCCGCCTGAGACACCCGCGTCCCCGGTGGGCCGGCCCCGGAGCGGCCCGTGCGGCCGTCGCCCCCGTCGCCGCGCCGATCCGCCGGGGAACCCCCCGCGGACCGGCGCGGGACCACTCACCCGCCGACGCCGCCGGGGGACGGGGGCAGGTGCCGGCGCAGGAAGTCCGCGAGGGTGCGGCTGAGTCGTACGCGGTGGTCCGACAGGTCGTGGTCGGCGGGGAACAGATGGTCTTCGAGGCGGTCGACGGGGTGGGCCCGGTAGGCGCTCACGACCGGATCGTGGTGGAACGGGGCGGGGGTCACGTCGTCGCGGCCGGTGCCGATGAGCAGCACCGGGCGGTTCGCGAGCCGCGGGGCGAGCCCGGCGAGACTCCATGAGTCGCCCGCTTCCTCCATCTCGGCGAGGAGGGCCTCGGCGCTGGTGCCGCGCAGCGGGGCGAGGCCGCCGCGCCACAGGTCGAGGTACCACGCGCGCCGCGCCGGATCGGCCCGGGAGTCCGCGGCCGCCCACCCGAAGTCGAACCCGGACACCGAGGCCACCGCGGCGATCGACGGGTCCGCCGCGGCGGTCATCAGCGCGGTGAAGCCGCCGGCGCTGTGCCCGGCCACCGCGAGCCGTTCCGGATCCAGCCGATGGGCGGCCGCGAACTCCGGCTCCCGTACGGCGGTCGTGACCCGCGTGGCGTCCTCGAGCAGGTGGGCCCAGGAATAGGAACCGCCGATCCCCCACGAGCCGCGGTAGTGGAAGACCAGGGACGCGTAGCCGGCCCGGCGCAGCGCCTGCGCCACGTCGAAGTTGCGCTCGTTGCCGGGGAAACCGTGCAGCAGCACGACGATCGGGTGCGGCCCCGGGCCCGCCGGAACGTGCAGCACGCCGAGCAGCGTCTCGCCCGCGCTCTCGAAGGCCACCGCCGGAGTGGTCGCGGCCGGCGTCATGTCCGGGGCCGGGTCGGTCATCAGGAGATCGGGCACGCTCACGCTACCTCCGCAGGTCGAAAGGGCTGGCGCGAGACTAGCAGTAGATCGAACCGATCGGTACGATCTCCCCTCGGGCCCGAGGCGGCTCCCCCGTAAAGGGGAGGCGACCGCCGGGGGTTCACACCGCAGGGGGTCCTGTCCGATCGGCGCCTCCGGAAGGCTCGCCAGGGTCAGATCGGCTCGACGCGAGGTGCTGGTGCGGATGGTGCGAGATTCGGCGGGACCGCCGACGGGTGTGGGCGTGGGGTGGAGCGCGGCGCGCCGGATCGCCGGTTACGGCGCGGCGCTCAGCATGGCGTCCTACCTGGTCGTCAAGGTCGTCTGGGTCGTCGCGGCGTTCGTCGGCCGGGCCCCGGAGGGCTTCGGCACCGCCGGCTGGGTGACGCTGAACGCCGTCACCGTGGCGATGGCGACGACCGGGGTCGGACTCGGGCTGGCGCTGGCCCAGCGGTGGGGACGCCGGCTGCCCGCCGTTCCGGTGGTCTTCTTCTCCTGGGTCGGGGCGGGCTTCCTGGTCCCCATGATCCCGTACATGGCGGCCGGCGGCCTCCTCGGCGCGTCGGGGGCCGACGCGGGCGGTGCGCGGGACGGTTCCGGCCTCGTGCCGCGGTGGGAGACGGCGCTGATCACCGTCGGCTTCACGGGGATGGCCCTCGGGCTGGCCGTGGCCCTGCCGATCTATCTGCGGGAGCGCTGGCCGCGCGCCTTCCTCGGCCGGCTGCGCGGCGGCGGGGCGGGGGCCCGGCCGCTCGTCACCGCGGCGATCGTCGCGACCATCGGGCTGGGCGCGCTCTGGTCCTCCTGGGCACTGGGGAGCACGCTGGGCCTCGACCCGGCGCACCGCGAGGACGGGGATCTCAACGGGCGGCTGCTGAACGCGACCTCGGGACTGTGGGCCCTGATCGGCGCGTGGAGCGTGGGGGCGCTCACACGCGGGCGGCCCGGCCGGCTTCGGCGGTGGCTCCCGATGAGCCTCGCCTTCGCCGGATCGGGCTCGCTGTTCGCGTGGAGCGGCTGGAAGCTGGCGATGGTGATCCTGCGGCCGGGAGGTTTCACGACCGCCGAGTACACGGGCGTCGCGATCGCCGAGCACGCGCTGGGCGTCGGCCTCGGCCTGACGCTGCTGACGGCGGTCCTCCGGAGCGTCCGGCCGGCGGGTCCTGAATCGCCGAACCATCCGGCCCCGGCCGGGACGGGCACCCGTACGGCGGGTCCCGGTGCCGGGGGCGGCTGACCGCCCCCGGGGGAGGGAGCCGTGTCAGCCGTGGGACAGGCAGTTGCTCGGGGCCGCGTGCGCGGGGTCGAGGGCGTTCTCGACCTCGTGCAGGGCCACCGGGTCGAAGGCGATGGCGACGTGCTCGGAGACATCGGTCGGGCAGAGGTTCTGCAGGAGGACGTTGTGGACGCCGGACCCGCTGAGGAACTGCGTGGCGTACGGCGTGACGACCTCGTCGTACCTACTGGAGATCACCGTGTAGGAGACGCCGGGGACCGTGTCGCCGCCGGCGTTCAGCGTGGTCAGCAGGCTGGAGCCGACGACCTGGTCGACGCAGGCCGGGCAGCCGGAGTTCAGCAGGTCGAGGGCGCCGGGGAACTGCGCGGCGAGGGTGGCGAGGCCGTCGAGGGTCGTCCCGTGGTTGGACGGGGCCAGCCCGACGAGCGTGTGGACCTTGGCGGCGCCGCCGAGGAACTTCAGGTAGTAGCGCGGCATCATGCCGCCCTGTGAGTGCCCGACGAGGTCGGCCTGGGCGGCGTTCGTGGCGGCGAGGACACCGGTGACGAACGTCGCCAACTGGCCCGCCGAGCTCGCCACCGGCGCGACGGCGCGCAGGACGGGGACGCCCGGCACCTCGCCGTACGTGAGGGCGAAGACGCAGTAGCCGCGTGCGGCGAGGGCGGGCGCGACGGTGAGCCAGTTGACGCTGCCGCTGGCGAAGGTGCCGTGGACGAGGACCACGGGCCGCGGGTGCGCCGCGGAGGGCCGGCACGACCAGTCGTTCGCGCCGGGGACGCCCGGGGCGGCGAGCGCCTTGGCGGCGTCGACCGGGTCGGCGGCGTGCGCGGCGGTCGACACGCCGGTGAGCAGGACGCAGGACAGGGCCGCGGCGGCGGTGAGGCAGAGCGTACGGAGGAGGCGGGGGCGAGGGGGCACGGTTCCTCCCGGAGGGGGTGGCGGGGGAGTGCCGTTGTGAACCGCGTCACGTAATCAGGCACTTATGGAGGGAAGTTACCTCCGGGTTAACAACCTGACCAGCGCGTCACAAATAACGGTCAAGTAACAAAAACTCGGCAGTAACCAGCGGGGCCGCGAAAGGATTCCGCAGCCCCGCCATCCTCGCCACCCGCCGTCAGGACGAGGGGATGTCCAGTGCCGTGCCGTAGAGACGGTCGACGCGCAGCCGGATCACCAGCCGCCGGTCGGCCACCATCTGCGTCAGGAAGGCCGCCCGCTCGTCGGCGCTCTCGAAGGGCGGGACCATGCCGAGCAGTTCGAGCCCCGTCGGGTCGCCGGGCGTGGTCGTGACCGGGGAGAGTTCGGCGGTGCCCTCGGCCACGGCGAACGACCAGTGGTCCTCGCTGGCGACGTACAGCGCGCTCCGCGGGTCCTTGCGCAGGTGGCGGACCTTCAGCCGGTCGGCCGTGGTGCTGATCCGGGCGACGCGCTCCCGGCCGTCCCACGAGTAGAGGACGGTGGACAGGTGCGGGTGGCCGCTGCTCTTGTTCGTCGCGAGGGCCCCGAACTGATGGCCGGCGAGGAACCGCACGAGGGCCTCGTCGGACAGCGCGACCGGGGCGGGGCCCGATCCGGGGGTGTTCTCGGTGTCGCTCATCGGTTCCTGCTCTCAGTGGACGGATGCGGGAGCGGTGGGGACGTCGGCCGGAGCCTCGGCGCCGGCGGGCGCGGCCGTCGTGCGGCGGGGCTGCCGCAGCACGGTCAGGGCGAGGACGAAGGCGACGGCGAGCAGGCCCGCGCCGATGCCGAACGCCAGGTGGAACCCGCCGGTCAGCGCGGCCGCCCGATCGTGCCCGTGCGCCGCCAGGCCGGTGGTACGGGCGGTCGCCAGCGTCGACAGCACCGCGACGCCGAGCGCGCCGCCGACCTGCTGAGCGGTGCTGAACAGCCCGGACGCGACCCCCGCGTCGTCCGGCTTCGCGCCCGACATGCCGAGGGCGGTCACCGCCGAGATCGCCAGGCCGAACCCGCCCGCGAGCAGCATCGTCGGCAGCAAGTCCGCGACGTAGTCGGCGTGCGCGGGCAGCCGGGTCAGCAGCAGGAGGGCCACCACCAGCGACGCCAGGCCGGTGAGCAGGACGAGCCGCTCGCCGAACCGGGCGATCAGCCGCGCCGACAGCAGCAGTGACACGGTCGCGATCATGCCGGCCGCCGGCAGCATCGCCAGGCCGGTGCCCAGCGCGCCGTACCCGAGCACGTTCTGGGCGTACAGCGCGATGAGGATCTGGAACCCGAACAGGGCGGAGACCATCAGGATCTGGATGAGGTTGGCGCCCGAGACGTTGCGCGAGCGGAACATCCGCAGCGGCAGCAGCGGGGCGGCGGCCCTGGCCTGGCGCAGGACGAACCCGGCGAGCAGGGCGACGGAGACCGCGCCGAGCCCGAGCGTCGACGGGGCGGTCCAGCCGTGGCGGCCGGTCTGGACGATCGTGTAGACGGTCAGCATCAGCCCCGAGGTGACCAGCACGGCGCCGACGGCGTCGGCGCCCGCGCCGAGCCCGAGACCGCGCTCGGCGGGCAGCACCCGGACCGCCAGGGCGATCGTCGCGGCCCCGATCGGCAGGTTGATGAAGAAGATCCAGTGCCAGTTGATCGCCTCGGTGAGGACTCCGCCGAGGACCTGGCCGATCGAGGCGCCGGCGGCCCCGACGAAGCTGAACGCGCCGATCGCCGTGCCGCGTTCCCGTGGCTCGGGGAAGAGCGTGACGATCATTCCGAGGCCCACGGCCGAGGTCAGCGCGCCGCCGACGCCCTGCACGAAGCGCGCGGCGATCAGCGTCTCCTGGTCGGTCGCGAGGCCGCACAGCAGTGAGGCCGCGGTGAACACCGCCAGGCCGGTGACGAACACCCGCTTGCGGCCGACCAGGTCGCCGAGCCGCCCGGCCAGCAGGAGCAGGCCGCCGAAAGCGATCATGTAGGCGTTGACGGTCCAGGTGAGGTTCGCGGGGGAGAAGTGCAGGTCCCGCTGGATGGCCGGCAGCGCGACCGTCACGATGCTGCCGTCCAAGATGATCATCAGGCTTCCGGCGCACAGCGCGACCAGCGCCGCGGTGCGCGAACGGACAAGGGGTGTGGTCATGGGGCGTCTCCCGGTATGTGGGTGGGCAACCGAGATAGGACGCTAGCAAATAGTTTTGTTGTAGACAATCTCTATCGGACTTAACTCCGTGGCTGGCGTGCCCTCCGGATCGGCCGCTCGCACTCCACCGGCGTCGCCAGGTGGCCCTCGGCCAGCCGGGTCAGCGCCCGGACGAGCACCTCGCGCTCGTCCTCGGGCAGCGCCTCCAGGGCCTCGCGGTGCACTCGGTCGGCGATGCGCGTCCCCTCGGCGACGGCCCGCTCGCCCGCCTCGGTGACGGAGATGATCCGCGCCCGGCGGTCCCGGCTCGACGGCCGGCGTTCGGCGAGCCCGGCCTTCTCGAGCTCGTCGACGGTGACGACCATCGTCGTCTTGTCGAGATCGGAGATCTCGGCCAGCTGGATCTGGGTGCGTTCCTCCTCCAGCGCGTGGAACAGCACGCAGTAGCCCCGTGGGGTCATCCCGATCTCGGCGAAGGCGGCGGTCATCCGGGTCGCGAGCACGTGCCCGGTGTGGGTGAGTAGGTAGGACAGGTCCGGCGCGGTACGCGAGGGAGCGCTCGTGGTCATGCCCCCAATCTAACAAGTAGCGGATTATCTGTGACCGTACGAATGACGGCCGTCAGTGATCGGTACGCGGATGGTCAGCGGAGGCGCCGAGTCTTCCCTCCATGAACGACTCCTCCGCCGGAACCGCGGCCAAGGCGGGCCGCCGGGAGTGGATCGCGCTCTGCGTGCTCCTGCTCCCCCTCCTCCTCGTGTCCATGGACGTGTCGGTGCTGTACTTCGCCGTCCCGTTCATCAGCAGGACCCTCCAGCCGACGAGCACCGAGCAACTGTGGATCTTCGACATCTACGGGTTCGTGCTGGCCGGGCTGCTCATCACGATGGGCGCGCTCGGCGACCGGATCGGCCGGCGCCGGCTGCTGCTGATCGGCGCGCTCGGCTTCGGCCTCGCGTCGGTGGCCGCCGCGTACGCGCAGAACGCCGGGATGCTGATCGCCGCGCGCGCCGTCCTCGGGGTCGGCGGCGCGACGCTGATGCCCTCGACGCTGGCGCTGATCCGCAACATGTTCCACGACGAGAAGCAGCGCGGCACCGCCGTCGCGATCTGGTCGGCGGCCACCACGAGCGGCATCGCGCTCGGCCCGGTCCTGAGCGGGCTGCTGCTGAACCACTTCTGGTGGGGCTCGGTCTTCCTCATCAACACCCCGGCCATGGTGCTGCTCCTCGTCTTCGCCCCGTTCCTGGTTCCGGAGTTCCGGAACCCGGCGGCCGGCCGGTTCGACCTGCTCTCCTCGGTGCTCTCGCTGGGCGCGGTACTGCCCGTGATCTACGGTGTAAAGGAGATCGCCGCCGACGGCGTCGACCTCGTGCGGGTACTGAGCATCGTCGCCGGTCTGCTGGTCGGCGCGGTCTTCATCCGCCGCCAGGCCCGTCGCCCCGACCCGATGATCGACCTGCGGATGTTCCGCAACCGGGGGTTCAGCGGCTCGATCGTCACCAACCTGATCGCGATGTTCGCCATGGTCGGCTTCGCGATCTTCACGACGCAGTACCTGCAGTCGGTGCTCGCCATGAGCCCCCTGACCGCGGCCCTGTGGAGCCTGGTCCCCTCACTGGGCGTCGGCATCGCCGCGCCGCTGGCCACCCAACTGGCCCGCCGGGTGAACCGGGCGTACGTGATCGGCGCGGGCTTCCTGGTCGCCGCGCTCGGCTTCGTGGCGCTGACGCAGGTGCGGGCGGACTCGTCGGTCGTGGTGATCCTGGTGGGCGCCGGGGTGTACGCCATCGGCCTGGCCGTGGTGATGACGCTCGTCACGGACATGGTGCTGGGCGCCGCGCCGCCCGAGCGCGCGGGGACCGCGTCCGCGCTGGTCGAGTGCGGTTCGGAGTTCGGCGGCGCCCTCGGCATGGCGATCCTCGGCAGCGTCGGGACGGCGATCTACCGTCGGAACGTCACCGACGCGCTGCCCGCGGGACTGCCGCACGACGCGGTGCACGCCGTACGGGAGACGCTGGGCGGCGCGCTCGCGGTGGCCGGCCGGCTGCCGGGCGGAGCCGGCACGGCGGTCCGGCGGGCCGCGAGTGACGCGTTCGTCGACGGCATGCACGCCGCCGCCGTGGCGGGCGCCGTGGCCATGGTGGGCGCCGCCCTCCTCGCCCTGCTGGTCCTGCGCCGGGCCGAGATCGCCCAGCCGACCGATCGGTCCGCCGCCTCCGACCCCGCCGGCGCCGAACCCGCCCTGCGCGGCTGACCGCCGGACCTCACCGCTCCACGGGCCGGGAACCACCCGTCTCGGCGGAGCGGCGGACGGCGTCCAGCAGCCGGTGCACGCGGACCCCGTGCTCGAACCCCGGTACGCGCCGGGTCCCCTCGCGGATGTCCTCGGCGAGGCGCGCGTACAGCCGGGCGACGTTCCGGGCGAGCACGGGAGTCTCGCCCGGAAGGTCCACGGAGGCCCCGCCCGTACCGCGTGCGGGCGCCTCGCCCGGGACACGCACGGGAGCCCCGCCCGCGCCGGGCGTCGAGGTCAGGTCCGGGATCCGGCCGTGTCCGGCCGGCACGGGCAGGTCCCGCCAGGGGTCGCCGGCCTTCCGCGCCTCGTACAGCCGGGGCTCGCCGACCTGGATCTGCGCGGCCCGCCAGTCGCCCGCCGCGACCACGGTCAGGTCCCCCTCGGTGCCGGTGAACTCCAGGACGGTGCGGCTCTCGCCCACCTTCGCGTCCTGCAGGTGGACGGCGGCGACCGCACCGCCGGCGAGCCGGCCGTGCAGCACGACCTGGTCCGGGCTGGTGGCCTCCACCGTCGCACCGGTCTCGGCGACGGTGTACCGGGGACGCGAGACCGACAGGGCGGCCGAGAGCTCGGTGAGGTCGCCGGCCAGGTACTCCAGGGTGTCCAGAGTGTGTCCGCCGACGACCTCCAGGAGGCCCGCGCCCTGAGCCGGGTCGAGGGTGTAGGCGGCCCAGGTGGGGATCTCGCCGCTCGCGCCCTTGCTCCGCGCGGCGTGCACGTTGACCGCCGTGACCCGGCCCAGGTGCCCGCCCGCGATGAGCTCACGGGCGTACGTGATCGCCGGCGCGTACCTCGCCTGCAGGCCCACCGCGTCGTGCACCCCGGCGGCGCGCGCGGCCGCCGCCAGGCGTTCCGCCTCGGCGGTGGTGAGGCCGAGCGGCCACTCGCAGTAGACGTGCTTGCCGGCCGCCAGCGCCGCGCCGACCAACTCGGCGTGGGCGGCCACCTTGACGGTCACCACCACCAGGTCGACCTCGGGGTGCTCGGCGAGCCGGCGGGCGTCGGTGAACGCGTGCGCGGCGCCGAAGGCGCGGGCGGCCTCGCGTGCGCTCTCCGGGCGGCTGGTGCCGACCGCGGTCAGCTCGTACGCCGGGAGAGTGCGCAGCGCGGGAATGTGCGCGGCCGCCGCCCAACCGCGCTCGGGCGAGGCTCCGACGACGCCGACGCGAATCTGGTCCATACGCGCTCTCCTCCAACTAACCGGACTCGGTTCGTCCGTTCAAGGCTCGTGAGCGTACGATAAGCGGACCTGATTCGTCCACTTATTGTCGGAGCGGCTCGGCGGCCGCACCGGAGCCACCGGCGGAATCCACGCCCGGCCCGCGTGGTTGACGATCTCCGGGACCGGGCGCGCGTCGTGATTCGGGAAGCGCCGGTCAGGATGAACAGGTAGGCCAGGATGCACGGTGAGTACAAGGTGCCGGGCGGCAAGCTCGTGGTCGTCGACTTCGACGTCGATGACGGGAGACTGCGGAACGCCCGGGTCAGCGGCGACTTCTTCCTCGAACCGGACGAGGCGCTCGACGCCATCGACGACACCCTGAACGGCCTGCCCGTGCACCTGGAGGCGCGGGACATCGCGGCCCGGCTCGACGCGCGGCTGCCGACGGGCGCCGTGATGTTCGGGCTCTCCACCGAGGCCGTCGGCATCGCGGTGCGCCGGGCGCTGACGGACGCGACCGACTGGCGCGACTACGACTGGCGGCTCATCCACGAGGACCCACAGGACCCGGCGCTGCACATGGCCCTGGACGAGGTCCTCACCGAGGAGGTGGCGGCCGGGCGCCGGCCCCCGACGCTGCGCGTCTGGGAGTGGGCGGCGCCGGCGGTGGTGATCGGCAGCTTCCAGTCGCTGCGCAACGAGGTGGACGCCGACGCGGCGCGCCGGCACGGCGTGACCGTGGTCCGCAGGATCAGCGGCGGCGGGGCGATGTTCATCGAGCCGGGCAACACGATCACCTACTCGCTGTACGCCCCCGACGCGCTCGTCCAGGGCATGACGTTCGCCGACAGCTACGCGTTCCTCGACGACTGGGTGCTCGGCGCGCTGGGCGAGCTGGGCATCCGGGCGTGGTACCAGCCGCTCAACGACATCACCTCCGACCAGGGCAAGATCGCGGGAGCGGCGCAGAAGCGGCTGAGCTCCGGCGCGGTGCTGCACCACGTGACCATGTCGTACGACATCGACGCGGACAAGATGCTGCAGGTGCTGCGGATCGGCCGGGAGAAGCTGTCCGACAAGGGCATCGCCAGCGCGAAGAAGCGGGTGGACCCGCTGCGCCGCCAGACCGGCCTGCCCAGGTCCCGGATCATCGACCGGATGATCGCGCACTTCCGGGGCCGGTACGGGCTGACGGAGGACCGGCTCACCGACGACGAACTCCAGGCGGCGGCCAAGAGGGTGGCCGCGAAGTTCGGTACCGCCGAGTGGACGGCCCGCGTGCCCTGACCGCCTTGGGGGTCCGCGAGACGGGGCCCGACGCGCTTCGGTTGGATGGTTACGGAGGGGGCACGCGAAGAGAGTGCTTTCTTCTCAGTTCAATGAAGGGGAGACGAGGATGTCCGACCGCGTTCGGCTGGATGAGACGGAACAGTGGCAGGCGCTGCGAGCGCACCGTCAGGAGATCGGTGAGCCGCCGTTGCGCGAGCTGTTCGGGGCCGACCCCGACCGGGGCCGCCGATACGCGTTGGAGGCCGGCGACCTCTATATCGACTACTCGCGGCACCTGGTCACCGATGAGACGCTCCGCCTGCTGCGCGAGCTGGCGGAGACCCGCGACGTCGCCGGGCTGCGGGACGCGATGTTCGCCGGGAAGAAGATCAATGTCACCGAGAACCGCGCGGTGCTGCACGTCGCGCTGCGCGCGCCGCGCGACGCGGTGATCGAGGTCGACGGGAAGAACGTCGTCCCCGAGGTGCACGCGGTGCTGGACAAGATGGCCGCCTTCGCCGAGCGGGTCCGGTCGGGCGAGTGGAAGGGCCACACCGGCAAGCCGATCCGCACGGTCGTCAACATCGGCATCGGCGGTTCGGACCTCGGCCCGAAGATGGCGTACGAGGCGCTGAAGCCGTTCAGCGACCGGTCGCGCGACTTCCGGTACGTCTCGAACGTCGACGGCGCCGACCTGCACGAGAACATCCGCGACCTCGACCCGGCCGAGACGCTGTTCATCGTTTCGTCCAAGACGTTCACGACGGTCGAGACGATCACGAACGCCACCTCCGCGCGCCGCTGGCTGCTGTCCGCGCTGGGTGACGACGCGGCGGTCGCGCGCCACTTCGTGGCGGTGTCCACCAACACCGAGCAGGTCGCGAAGTTCGGCATCGACCCGGCCAACATGTTCGAGTTCTGGGACTGGGTGGGCGGCCGCTACTCCCTCGACTCGGCCATCGGCCTGTCCCTGATGATCGCGATCGGGCCGGAGCGGTTCCGCGAGTTCCTGGACGGTTTCCACCTGATCGACGAGCACTTCCGCACGGCTCCGCCGGAGCGCAACGCGCCGTTCCTGCTGGGCCTGCTCGGCCTCTGGTACGACGACTTCCACGGCGCGCAGACCCACGCGGTGCTGCCCTACAGCCACTACCTCTCCCGCTTCACCGACTACCTGCAGCAGCTGGACATGGAGTCCAACGGCAAGTCGGTGGACCGCCAGGGCGAGCGGGTGGACTGGGACACCGGCCCGGTCGTGTGGGGGACGCCCGGCACGAACGGCCAGCACGCCTACTACCAGCTCCTGCATCAGGGGACGAAGCTCATCCCGGCCGACCTGATCGGCTTCGCCCGGCCGCTCGAGGAGCTGGGGGAGCTGGCCGACCAGCACGACCTGCTGATGGCGAACCTGTTCGCGCAGGGCCAGGCGCTGGCGTTCGGCAAGACCGCCGAGGAGGTCGCCGCCGAAGGGGTGGCCCCCGAGCTGGTGCCGCACCGCACCTTCCAGGGCAACCACCCGACCACGACGATCCTGGCGAACGAGCTGACGCCGTCGGTGCTCGGCCAGCTCATCGCGCTGTACGAGCACAAGGTGTTCGTGCAGGGCGCGATCTGGAACATCAACTCCTTCGACCAGTGGGGCGTGGAGCTGGGCAAGGCTCTCGCCAAGCGACTCGAGCCCCGGCTCACCGCCGAGACCGCGGACACCTCCGACCTCGACGGCTCGACGGCCACCCTGGTCGAGCGGTACCGCACGCTGCGCGGCCGCTGACCGGGCCAGGAGCCCTTCGTCGCCGGGGTCCTGCGCCGACCGGCTCTGGAGCCTTTCGCGGCCGGGGCCCCGCGCTGATCGGGTCAGGCGCCCTTCGCGCCCGGCCGCGGCGCCGACCGGCTCAGGAGTCCTTCGCGGACGGGCCCTTCCGCGACCTCGCCCGGGGCTTGCTCTTCGCGGGAGGCGTGCCGTCCGCCAGGGGCTCTTGCTCCGGCTTCGGTCCCGCGACCGGTACGTCGCGGGGCGTGCTCGTGGCGGCGCGCCTCGGCCGCGCGGGCGGCGCCGCCGCGTCCGGTGCCCCGCCGACCGGGCTCCCGGACGCCGGCGGCGCGTCCCCGGCCGGGTACTCGGCGGTCGGCGGCGCGTCCCCTACCGGGTATGCGGGTGTCGGCCGCGTGCTCGGGGCGGCCGGCGGCGCGTCCCCGGTGGGCGACGGGGGCGGAGGTGTCTCGTCCCGTCGCGTACGACGGCGGCGCCCCGGGGAACCGTTGCGCCCGAACAACCGGTGGTCCAGCGTCAGCCGCCCGCCGCCGCCCGCCGCGAACAGCAGCGAGGCCAGGCCGAGGACGAGGACCAGTTCGAAGCCGTTGCGGGGCGTGCCCTTGTCGACGACGAACACCCCGTGCGCTGCGTGGACGAACACGAAGGCCCCGGCCATGTCCAGGAACAGCAGCGTGCCCGCCACCGGCAACGCGAGGCCGAGGATCAGCGCCGCCCCGCCCAGCAGTTCGACGAACGTGGAGTAGACGGCCGCGGCCGTCGGCGCGGGCACGCCCATCGCGTCGAAGTCGTGGCCGGTCGCGGTCACGCCGACCTGGATCTTCTGCCAGCCGTGGGCCAGGAAGACCACCCCGATCCCGCACCGGGCGAGCAGGGCGACGGCGTCGTACACCGGCCGCCGGGACGTGGCGGCCCTCTCCTCGCGCTCCTCGCGATCGTCGGTCCAGAACGCGTTCATGTCCTCGGGCGACGTTTCCATCGGACGATGATCCTTCGAGAGTCGAATCGCCGTCCACCCGGTTCCGGAAACAGGCCACGTGCCCATCCCGCCTGTCATCATGAGGCCTCATGGATCACGAGGGCATCATCGATGACGGGTCGTTCGCCGGGGACGGCCGCGCGGAGCCGGTGGAGACGAGGCCCGGGGAGACGGGGCCCGACTACTCGCTGGAGCGGCGGCTGATCGACGCCGGGGCCGCGCGCGTCGCCGGGATCGACGAGGTGGGCCGGGGCGCGTGGGCGGGGCCGGTCGTGGTGTGCGCGGCCGTCACGGACCTGACCGAGCCTCCCGCCGGGCTGACCGACTCGAAGATGCTCACCGCCCGGCGCCGTGAGCGCATCGCCGAGGAGCTCCGCGGCCGGCTGCCCGCGTACGCCATCGGCATGGCGAGCGCGGAGGAGATCGACGAGGCGGGCATGACGGAGGCGCTGCGGCGGGCGGCCGTACGGGCCCTGGAGGCGCTGCCGGACCGCCCGGACGCGATCATCCTGGACGGGAAGCACGACTACCTCGGCGGAGCCTGGCCGGTGCGCACCGAGATCAAGGGCGACCTGCGGTCGGTCACGGTGGCGGCCGCCTCCGTACTGGCCAAGGTGCACCGTGACACGCTGATGGCCGGGCTGGGGCACGAGGAGTTCGACTTCGCGCGGAACGCCGGGTATCCCTCGCCGACGCACCAGGAGGCGCTGCGCCGGCTCGGGCCGACACCGCACCACCGGCTGTCCTGGTCCTACCTCGACGACCTGCCCGAGTGGCGGCACCTGAAAAGGCACCGTCCGGACATCGAGGGCCAGCTCTCCCTGATCTGACCCGTACGAGCCGGGGTGGCCTGGCAGAGGCGGTGGCCCGTCCCCGCGGGTGATCCGTCCCCGCCGGTGGCCCGTTCTCAGCCGGGTGAGCGGTCAGAGCCAGCCGTTGTGGCGGGCGGCCCGTACGGCCTCGATGCGGTTGCGGGCGCCGGTCTTGCCGATCGCCGCGGACAGGTAGTTGCGCACGGTGCTCTCCGACAGGTGCAGGCGCCCGGCGATGTCGGAGATCGTCGACCCGTCGGCGGCCGCGGACAGCACGTCGCACTCCCGTGGCGTCAGCGGGCTGGGTCCGGCGCTGAGGGCGGCGGTGGCCAGCTCGGGGTCGACGACGCGTTCGCCCGCGAGGATGCGCCGGATGGCCGCCGACAGGTCCTCGACGGGGCCGTCCTTGACGAGGAAGCCGCTCGCGCCCGCCTCCATGGCGCGGCGCAGGTAGCCGGGCCGCCCGAACGTCGTGACGATCAGGATCTTGCAGTCCGGCAGCGCGGCGTGCAGGTCGGCGGCGGCGTCGAGGCCGCTGCGTCCCGGCAGTTCGATGTCGAGCACGGCGACGTCGGGCCGCAGCTCGAGGGCGGCCGGGAGGATCCGGTCTCCGGCGGCGACCTGACCGACGACCTCGAAGTCGTCCTCCAGGTTGAGGAGGAGGGCGAGCGCGCCGCGCATCATGCCCTGGTCCTCCGCGAGCAGCACCCTGATCAAGAAACGGTCTCCTTCAGTGGCAGCGTGATGGTGAGCAGGTAGCCCCCGCCGTCGGCCGGTCCCGCCTCGAGGCGGCCCTCCGCGCCGCCGATCCGCTCGACGAGCCCGCGCAGGCCGTTGCCCTCGGAACCGCCGGAGAGGACGGTCCCGCCGCGGCCGTCGTCGCGGACGGACAGGACCGCCGCGTCGTCCCGCCGGGCCACCGAGATCTCGCAGTTGGCGGCGCCGCTGTGCCGGATGACGTTCGTGACGCCCTCGCGCACCGCCCAGCCCAGCAGGGCGTCCGCCTCCGTCGGCAGCGGGGTGCCCTCCATGCGGACCAGCGCCGTGATCCCGGCGTCCCGCAGCGCGGTACGGGCGCCGTCGATCTCGGCGTCGAGCCCGCGGCCACGGTAGCCGGTCACCGCCAGGCGTACCTGCCGGAGCGCGTCCCGGCCGATCTCCTCGATGTCGGCGGCCTGCTCGGCGGCGAGCCCGGCGTCGCGGTCGGCGAGCTTGCGGACCGCCTGCGCCTTGACGACCATCACCGACAGCGTGTGCCCCAGCAGGTCGTGCAGGTCGCGGGCGAAGCGCAGACGCTCCTCGGACACGGCGGTCCGGGCGAGTTCCTCGCGGGTGTCGCGCAGCTCCCGGATCGCGGCGAACAGGCGCAGCATGGTGGCGACGATGAAGCCGGAGAGCAGGCTGCCGTACCAGACGCCGAACGCGTCCCCGGACGACGCGCCCCGGGCCCAGGCCAGCAGCGCCGCCGCGACGGCCAGCGGCCCGATCACCAGCACCGGCCAGGGCCGTCGGCCCCAGGGGATGACGACCCCGCAGGCCAGGGCGAGTGTGGGCGTCAGCGAGCTCATCCCGTGCCCGAACCAGCCGATCATGGTGAAGGCGTCCACCCCGGCCGCGACGAGCAGGACGACCGCCCGCCGGTCGCCCGGACCACGGCGGAAGCCGTACCAGATGGCGGTGACGATGAGGAGGATGTAGATCGTCAGCAGGGGACCGGACGCCCATACCGGCCGGGCCTGGCCGTGCAGCACGCTGGAGAACGCGGAGTACCCGACGAGGAGCCACGGGTACATCCCGTACGGGCCGGGGCCGTCGTCGATGTGGCTCGCGATGTCCGTGGCCGGCCCGGTGACGTCGTCGCCGGCCTCGGGCCCCTGCCGTTCCTGCTGCACGCCGCACACTTTAGGGGGGACGCGGTCCGCGGCGTAGATCGGTCCATCCCGGTATCCGGCAGGACAAAAGTCCCGCCACGCGCGCTCCCTAAGATCGCGGACGCCGAAAAGGTGCTAGACCGGTGTTCGTGGATTGGATGCGTGACCATCTCGAGCGGATAGAGCGGCACAACACGGACGCGCTGGAGCGCGCCAGCGGGCTGCTCCTCGACACCGTCCTCGGCGGCGGCCTGCTGTACCTCGGCGGATCGGGCCATTCACTGGCGATGGTGCTGGAGGGCTTCTTCCGCGCGGGCGGGCTGGCCTGCGTGTACCCGCTGTCCCGGCCGGAGATCTCGGCGCTCAACGGCGCGTGGCCTGCGACGGAGGCCGAGCGCCGCCCCGGCCTGGCCGCTCCGGTTCTGGAGGCCGCGGCACCACGGCCGGGCGACCTGGTGATGATCTTCTCCAACAGCGGCACCAACCCGTACCCGGTGGAGCTGGCGACCACGGCACGGTCGTACGGCCTGCCGGTGATCGCCATGGTGTCCGGGCCGTCGATGGCGGCGGCTCCGCCCCGGGCGGGCGTGAAGCTCGGTGAGGTCGCGGATCTAGTGCTCGACACCCTGACCCCGCCGGGCGACGCCTCCTATCCCACCGAGGCGCCGCGCACGGCGGCACTGTCCTCATTGTCATGCGTTTACCTGTGGAACCTGCTTCTCGCCCGGATGGCCGACCGCGCCGAATTGCCGCTCTGGGTCAGTGCGAACGTTCCCGGGGGAGATGAGCGCAATGCCGAACTACTGGCCCGGTACTCGGAACGGGTGCCGGTGCTAAGAACGTCGGTTATGGGGTAAGGACCTGACCTACTTGGAGGTGGCGTCATGGACAAGACGGTCAAGGCGTTGCTGTCGGAGGCCGGACGAACCTTTGCCGAAGAGGCCGGGATTCCGCTGAAGGATCAACCGGGCGCGCTGTTCAAACTCCTCGTACTCGCCAATCTCCTCAGCACCCGGATCAGCGCCGACATCGCGACCGCCGCGGCGCGGGAGATCTTCGAGGCGGGCGGGGGAACGCCGCGCGGCATGACCAGGCTCACCTGGCAGCAGCGCGTCGACGCGCTCGGCCGGGCGCACTACGTCCGCTATGACGAGAGCACCTCCACCCGGCTCGGGGACATGGCCGAGCTCGTCCTCGAGGAGTACGACGGCGATCTGCGCAAACTGCCGCTGAAGGCCGAACGCGACGTGGGCCACGCGAAGGAGCTGCTGGAGGAGTTCCCCGGCATCGGACCGGTGGGGGCCGACATCTTCTGCCGCGAGGCGCAGGCCGTATGGCCGTGGCTGCGCCCGTACCTCGACGACCTGACGCTGAAGGGCGCCGAGCGCGTCGGCCTGCCGAGCGATCCCAAGCGCCTGGCCGACCTCGTCAAGGACCGCGACCTGGCGCAGCTCTCGGCCGCCCTCGTCCGCGTCGCCAAGGACAAGAAGCTCGCCGATCAGGTGGCGAAGGCTTAGTGAGCAACGCGACCCGCGCCCGGCCGGCCGGGCGGCCTCGGCCGGAGAGCGCCCGCCAGGGGCATGGCCACTGTCCGATAACGGTCTTGATAGGGACGCGCCACGCAATGGGTCCTGCCATTCGACGCCCAAGCTGCGCTATACACGTCCTCAGGCATGAGGGAGAGCGATGCGACCGTTCGGCAGATCCCGATCGCGCCCTCCGGTGGCGCGTGATCTGTTCGAACGTGCCCGCTGGCGCTATTTCCAGATCCAGCCGGGTCTGCGGAGGCTGACGTTCCTGCTGTTGGTCGTGGGATCGGCGGCTGTGGCGATCGTCGCGAATCTGCCGTTGCTCACGACCGTCGTGTTCGTCGCGACGCTCCTGCTGGTCGTCGACTTCACCCTCCGCTCGCCGAGCGGAATGGCGACGGCCTTCGTCGTCGCCTGCTGGCTGGCGGCCGTGATCCCGCTGAGCCGCCTCTACCCGGACGGCGGCCATGAGGCCGTCTTCCTCGCGGCGCTGGCGCTCCCGGTCGCGTTCCTCGCCCACCGCATCCACGCGTACGCGCCGTGGCGCACCGCGGTCCTCTCACTGGGACTGGCCGGCATCGTGGCCGCCGCGCTCGCCCACCCGCTGCCGAGGCTGACCGCCGCGCCCGCCTGGGCGGCGGCGTTCGCCGTCCTCGGCTACCGCTGGTGGCAGGCGCGCCGCATCGTCCCCGCCGAGGCGTACGACACCGGCTGGGCCCAGGAGGACTACGCGGAGGACGACGAGTACGCCGCGCCGGGCCAGACCCGCGCCGCCGAGGAGGTCCCCGACATCTCGGTCGACGAGGCGTTCGCCGAACTCGAGGCGATGATCGGCCTGGAGCCGGTGAAACGGCAGGTCCGGTCGATCGCGGCCTCGATCGAGGCCGCGCGGATGCGGGCCGCGGCCGGGTTTCCCACCGAGAAGCCGATGCGGCACTTCGTGTTCGTCGGGCCGGCCGGTACCGGCAAGACCACCGTCGCCCGCGCCGTCGCGCGGATCTTCTACGCCTTCGGGCTGCTGCCGACGCCGCAGGTCGTCGAGGTGCAGCGCGCCGACCTGGTGGGGGAGTACCTCGGCGCCACCGCGATCAAGACGAACGAGGTGGTGGAGCGCTCCCTGGGCGGCGTGCTGTTCATCGACGAGGCGTACTCCCTGGTCAACGCCGGTGACGGACAGCCCGACCGGTTCGGCAGCGAGGCCGTCCAGACGCTCCTCAAACGCGCCGAGGACGACCGCGACAACGTCGTGATCATCCTGGCGGGCTACGAGGACGAGATGGAGGGCTTCCTCGCCTCCAACCCCGGCCTCGCCTCGCGGTTCGGGACGCGCGTGAAGTTCCCCGCGTACGAGCCGGCCGAACTGCTGCTGATCGCCGAGTACCACACCGGCCTGCGCGGCGACCGTCTCGGCCCGGACGCCGGGCCCTGCCTGCGGTCGAAGTTCGAGGAGGTCTCCCGGCGCGGCGTCCTCGACGAGCTGGGCAACGGGCGGTTCGTGCGCTCCCTGGTCGAGTCCGCGGCCCGCGCCCGCGACGTCCGGATCGTCCATGCCGGCGCCGAACCCGCTCCCGAAGACCTCGTCACGGTCCACGCGGTCGACGTCGAGATCGCGTTCGCGGAGCTGACCGAGCGCTACCGCGGCTACGCCGAGACGCCCACCCTGGAGGAGGCGCTCGCCGACCTGGACGGCATGATCGGCCTGGAGCCGGTGAAGCGCCAGGTCCGGGCCATCGCCGCGCAGCTCCAGGTCGCGAAGCTGCGCGAGGAGCAGGGGCTGCGCACGCATCCGCCGACGCGGCACTTCGTGTTCGCCGGGCCGCCCGGCACCGGTAAGACGACCGTCGCCCGGGTGCTCGGCCGGGTCTTCGCCGCGCTCGGCCTGCTGGCCCGGCCCGAGGTCGTCGAGGCCCAGCGCGCCGACCTCGTCGGCGAGCACCTGGGAGCGACGGCGATCAAGACCAACAAGGTGATCGATTCCGCGCTCGGCGGGGTCCTGTTCGTCGACGAGGCGTACTCCCTCGTCAATCCCGGCTACTCCGGCGGCGACGCGTTCGGCATCGAGGCGGTGCAGACCCTGCTCAAGCGCGCCGAGGACGACCGCGAACGCCTGGTCATCATCCTCGCCGGCTACGACGCGGACATGGACCGGTTCCTGCGGTCCAACCCGGGCCTGGCCTCCCGCTTCGCCGAACGCGTGGCGTTCCCCTCCTACGGCCCCGACGAACTGCTGGAGATCGCCCTCACGATCGCCGAGCGGGCCGGTGACACCTGGGAGGAGGACGCGCTGGACGACCTGGCGGGCGTCTTCCAGCGCGTCTGCGGCCTCGGCCGGATCGACGAGCTGGGCAACGGCCGGTTCGTGCGCTCGCTGTACGAGAAGGCCTGCGGCTTCCGCGACCTGCGCGTCGCCGAGCTCGGCGCGGATGTCACCACCGCCGACCTGACCACCCTGACCACCGAGGACGTCCGGGCCGCCTACACCGACCTCGCCCGCCACCACTGATCGCCGGTACGGCGAGGACACCGCTGTCGGTGGGGCGCGCTAGCGTGCGGTGCCGTGGAGACGGTGACGTGGGAGCAGGTGCTGGCCTGGCGGCTGCGGCGGCAGTTCCTCGACCCGGCCGCCGGCGGTGACCCGGTCGAGGTCACCCGGCGGCTCGCCGGCGTCCAGGCACAGGTGGCCTCGGCCGCCGAGCTGGCGATCGCCGTCCGGCAGGCCGAGCCGGCACCGGGCGCGGTGCCGGCGGCCCTCGCCGACCGCAGGCTCGTGAAGACCTGGGCGATGCGCGGCACCCTGCACCTGCTGCCCGCCGACGAGGCCGCCGCCTACCTCGCGCTGTCCGGGGCGCACCGCAACTGGGAGCGCGGGAGCTGGCAGAAGACGTTCGGCGCCACCCCCGCCGACCTGGAGGCCATCGCGGCGGCCGCGACCGACGCCCTGTCCGGCGGCGCGGTCCTCAGCCGTGAGGAGCTCACCGCCGAGATCGTCGACCGTACGGGCTCGGCCCATCTCGCCGAGGTGCTCGGCTCCGGGTGGGGCGTCCTCCTCAAGCCGCTCGCCTGGTGGCGGGTGCTGTGCTTCGGGCCGCCGCGCGGCAACCGGGTCACGTTCGTCAGCGCCGCCTGGCTGCCGGAGGCGCCCGACCCGGCGGCGACCGTGCTCCGGGCGTACCTCGGCGCCCACGGGCCGACGACGCCGGAGCTGTTCGACAAGGTGTGGCTGAGCCGGGGCGTCACCCCCAGGGCGCGGCTCAAGGGCTGGTTCGCCGCGCTGGGCGACGAGCTCACCGAGGTCGACGTCGAGGGCGAGCGGCGCGTCATGCTCGCCGAGCACGTCGCGGAGCTGGCCGCGACCCCGCCGAGCCGGGCCGTTCGCCTCCTCGGCGCGTTCGACGCGTACGTCCTGGGCACCGGCACCACCGCCACGGAGATCGTCCCGGCGGTGCGCCGCGCCGCGGTCAGCCGCAGCGGCGGCTGGATCTCCCCGGTCGTGCTGCACGGCGGCCGGGTCGCCGGCGTCTGGGCGGACGAGACGACCACGCTCTGGGAGGACGTCCCGGAGGACGCGCTCGCCGCCGAACGCGCCCGGCTCGCCCGGATCATCACGCCCTCCGGCTGATCGAGGGCCGGCGGTGGCCGCGGGGCGCGGACAGGTGCGGCCCTGATCGCCAGGGCCTTCCTGCCCGGCCGATCGGCGGTCGGCGGCGGTCGCGGGGCGCGGACAGGTGCGGCCCTGATCGCCAGGGCCTTCCCGTCCGGCCGATCGGCGGTCAGCGGCGGCCGCGGATCGCGGACAGCAGCGCGAGGGTGCGGGCCCGCTCCCGCTCGTCGCCGACCAGGCTGGCCACGAACTCGGTGGCACCGGCGTCGGCGTACGCCTGGATGGCCTGCTCGACCGCCTCCTCGTCGCCCGCGATGACCGTCTCGTGCACCCCCGACATGCCCTGACGGTCCAGGATGGCGCGGTAACTGGGCAGCCGCCCGGCGGCGTCGACCGCCGCCGCGACACTCTGCCGGACTCCGTCGGGGTCATGGGTGACGCTCACCATGACGCCGGCGACGACACGAGGGGCGGGCCGTCCCGCTTGCGCGGCGGCGCGGCCGATCGTCGGCGCGACGTGTTCACCGATCCCGCGCGGGCCGGTCCACACGGTGACCGCGCCGTCGGCCAGCTCTCCGGCGATCCGCAGCATCACCGGGCCGAGCGCCGCCAGGAGGACGGGCGGCGCCACCGCGCCCGGCACGCTCGTGCGTCCCACGGCGGTGAGCGCCTCGCCGTGGTGGTCGACCTTCTCGCCGCGCAGGAGCGGCACCAGAGCCGTCAGGTACTCGCGGACGTGCCGGGCGGGCCGGTCGTACGAGTGCCCGAACGCCTTCTCGATGATCTCCGGATGGCTCGGGCCGACACCGAGGATGAACCGGTTGCCGCTCGCCGCCTGCGCGGTGAGGGCCTGACCGGCCAGCGCGAGCGGATGGCGGGGATAGGTCTGGGTCACCGCGGTGCCCACGTCGATCCCCGGCACCTCCCGGGCGACGAGGGCGGCGAGCGTGACCGCGTCCCACGAGAAGAGCTGGCTGAAGTAGGCGCGGTCCAGCCCGGCCTCCGCCGCCGCGCGCACTCCTTCGATCATCTCCGGAAGAGCGGTGTCCGCGACCGCCACCCCGATCATCACTCCCAGCCGCACGGCGTCCTCCCACAACATGAACCGGATATTCCGCTTCCGAACTCTAGACTAACCTGAAGATCAGATTCCGATTGACCGCAGTGGGGAGATCCGTGCGAGCCGACGCGCGCCGCAACCGAGCGCTCATCCTGGACGCCGCCCTCGACCTGTTCGCCACTCGAGGTCCGGCGGTGTCCATGGAGGAGATCGCGCGGGCCGCGGGCCTGGGGGTGGGCACGCTGTACCGCCACTTCCCGGACCGGCAGGCACTGCAGGAGCAGATCGCCGCCGACACGCTGCGGCGGCTCCTCTCCGCCATCCGCGACCTGGCCGCCCGTCCCCTGCCGGCCTGGGAGGCGCTGGTGCTGTTCGTCCGCCACTGCGCCGGCCTGCCGCTGGCCCTGGCCAAGACGCTCGTGGACGATGAGTCCCCTCCTGCCGAGGTCGCCGAGCTCACCGGCGAGGTGAACGGGCTCATCGCCCTTCTCGCCGAGCAGGCCCAGCGTGAGGGCTCACTGCGCGCCGACATCCCGCCCCGCGAGATCGTCGACCTGCTCAGCGTCGCCGTCTGCCGGCCCGGGGCCCGCGCGGACGACGCCCTGACCACCGTCATCCTCGACGGGCTCAGAGCGCCGGCGGCGGTCGACCCGGAGCGCGCGCCGGCCGTCACGGGAGACTGAGTGCCTGGGCCCGAAGCGGCTCACCGCGGCCCTCTCGGGCGGACCCGTGAGCCCGGTTGTTACCGTGCACTTACGGCCCGGTAGTCGCCCCGAAACGCGCCGGCCGGACGATGCGAGGGACTCGACATCGGTGGTGAGGCGTGATTCCTGGAGCTCTCATCCGCTTCCGTGACATCCACGGTTACTGGCGGGCCTTCCGAATGACCGGCAACGGACCGCCGCTGCTGCTGATCCACGGCATCGGCGACAACTCCGGCACCTGGGAGGACGTCATCCCCCGCCTCGCCGAGCGCCACACCGTCATCGCGCCCGACCTGCTGGGCCACGGCGAGTCGGCCAAGCCGCGGGCCGACTACGCCATCGCCGCGTACGCCTGCGGAATGCGCGACCTGCTCAGCGTCCTCGACGTCGACCGGGTGTCGGTCGTCGGCCACTCGCTCGGCGGCGGGATCGCCATGCAGTTCGCCTACCAGTTCCCCGAACGCTGTGAGCGGCTCGTGCTCATCGCCCCCGGTGGGATCGGCCGGGAGGTCCACCCGCTGCTGCGCGTGGCGGCGGCGCCCGGCGCCGAGATCGGGCTGTCGCTGGCGACCTCCGTACCCGCGCGCACGGCCGTGCGGCTGGCGGCCCCCGCCCTGCGCCTCACCGGCGGACTGTTCCTGGGGACCGACTTCGACTACATCCTCCAGCGGTACCAGGGCCTGCGCACCCGGAAGGCGCGCGAGGCGTTCCTGCGCTGCCTCCGGGCCGGAGTCGACATGCGCGGCCAGGTCATCACCATGCTCGACCGCTGTTACCTCGCCGAGGGCATGCCGATCCTCATCATCTGGGGCCGGGAGGACCACGTGATCCCCGTCGGGCACGCGATGATCGCGCACGCCGCCATGCCGGGCAGCAGGCTCGAGATCTTCGGACGGTGCGGGCACTTCCCGCACCGTGACGATCCCGACCGCTTCGTCACCACGCTGGAGCGGTTCCTGGAGACGACGCAGCCGGCGCTGCACGATCCCGCCCGGTGGCGCCGCCTCCTGCGGGCCGGCCGGAGAGCGGCCGGAGCGAGGACGGAGGCCGTCGCCCCGCACGTGTCCAGCGGCGTCTGACCCACCGCCGCACGATGCCCGGATCGGCGTACGCCGCGCCCGGCCTCAGGACCGGGGCGGCCGGTAGGACCAGTCCAGCGCGCCGGATCGGTCCACCTGCGGGTGGCTGTACCGGACGGGCCGCCCGGACTCCAGCGAGGTCGCGGTCGCCTGGAGGAGGGCGAGATACGATGGCCAGCCTTCCCCGGAGTCGAAGATCAGCCCCTGTTCGTCGTCGGCGTCACCGACCCGTCCCCCGTGGTCGGGGTCGACCACCAACGTGACCCCGCCTCCGTCTTCGCCGATCGGCACCAGCCTGCCGGACCACCAGGTACCCGAGGCGTCTCCCATGTCCCGCACGATGCCGCACAGCATGCGCCAGGTGGACTCGATCCGGTCCAGGGACAGCGGCCGGTACATCAGGGGCACCTGGAAGGCCGCCCGGTCACCCTGCCGCACGCCGTTGTGGCGGAGCAGCGAGACGACGACGTCGTCGGGGAAGCGCACCCCGAGCCGGGTCTGCAGGGCGGCGATGCGCCCCGGGTCCGCCGGTGGGCCCAGCGTGGCGTACGTCGCGGGGGCGTGCGCGCGAAGCCACGTCTCGATACGGCGCCAGACCTGATCGGTCGCCGCCGCCCGCGCCGGGTCCGGGCGCACCGGGATCGGGTGATCCGCGGACGGGGCGCATCCGATGGCCTCGAGCCGGGCCTGCGTCAGCGGTGTCCGCTTGGGCGCGGGGCCCGGTGCGGGAGTCGTCACCATCAACGTGGGGCTCGGTGGCGCCGGGCTGGGCACCAGCGCATTGACGAGGTCGACGAAGCCCTGGTCGGCCTTGGCGGTTCTCCTGCCGTTCGTGACCAGCTTGCAGCTCTCATCGATGCTCAGGCCCTGAACCCGGCCGTCACCGTACGAGAACAGCACAAGGTCGGAGAGCGGCTCCCCCACGTAGAGGCACGCGATCGAGCCGCTGCCCATGACCGGCAACCGGTCGGCCCGCTCCGCGTACGACCGTACGTCGGGCAGCGGGTGGAAGCCGATGAGCCGTGCGGGAGCCTCTCGAAGGCCGCCCCCCATCCGCCTCTGGTACCGGCAGACGACGGCGGAGCCGGGCTCACCGGGAACGAGTCGCGTGGTGGCGCCCGGCCGGGTCGGCAGCTGGTTCTTGCCGAGGAACGTGAACTGAGCCGGGCAACGGTCCCAAGCCGACGTACGACCCGCACCGGGGAGCAGTTGCGGTACGACCGTCACGGAGGCCACCACCGCGGCCGTCCCCAACGCCCCCGCGCCCCACCGCCAGGACCCTCTCGGCGTCCGCGCAGGTGCCGGTTCGGGACTCGATTCGTCGGCCATGCGACAAGATCATGCCGCAGCGGAGACCCGACCTGCCGGGCACGGACGTGATCAGGTGGCCTCCTCGACCGCCACCGGAGCCCGCGCCCGGCGTCCGCGCACCTCCCAGCCGGCCAGCGCGCCCAGGACGGCCAGGGCCAGGAAGGCGAGGACCAGCGGCGCGAAGAGCATGGAGACGGGAGTAAGGACCGCCAGCGCCACCAGCGCCAGCACCCGCGCGGCCGTGAAGTGACCGAACACCGCCCGCTTGAACAGCGCGTGCCCCGCCACGAACAGCGCCGGACCGCCGAGGACCACCGCGGCCGTGCCTCCCTTCATGTGTCCGCCCGGATGCGCGACGACCAGTTCGTCCGCCACGGCGCTGACGATGATCCCGGCGATGAGCGGCACGTGGCTGAACGTGTACGCGGACCGACCCAGCCGGCCGGGATCGTCCGCGTTCGCGATCCGCGTCGCGGCGGCCTCTGCGCTGCGGTCGAAGTAGATCCACCACATCGCCACACTGCCGAGGAAGGCCACCGCGAACGCCGTGACCGCACCCGCGCCCATGTCCTTCTGGCCCCCGAAGGTACTACCCGTGACCAGCAACGACTCGCCGAGCGCGATGATCACGAAGAGCTGGCAGCGCTCCGCCATGTGCGAGCCGTCGATCGTCCAGTGTGCCGTCGTCGACCGACCGAGCCCGGGGAACCGGTAGCCGACCCACGGGGCGACGTACTCGGCCGCGAGCGCCACGAGCCACAGCGCCGGCCGGACCCGGTGGTCGCCGAAGGCGCCGGCGAGCCACAGCACGCCCGCCGCCGTCTCCCACGCCATGATCCGCTGGAAGTTCGGCCCCAGCTCGTGCCGCCAGGTCACGACGGTGACGAACGCCGTACGGCCGACCTGGATGGCGAGGTACGCGCCGGCGAACCACAGGCCACGGCTCCCGAACGCCTCGGGCAGCGCCGTCGACATCAGCAGACCGCTGAGCATCGCCGCGATCAGCACGAGCCGGACGGCCGGGTGGTCGGGGTTGAACCAGTTGGTGGTCCAGCTCGTGTACATCCACGCCCACCACACCGCCAGCAACAGCAGCAGCGTCTCGGCCGCGCCCGTCACGGTGAGATCCTTCAGCAGCCGGTGGGACAGCTGCGTCACCGCGTAGACGAAGACGAGGTCGAAGAACAGCTCGAAGTACGTGACACGCGCGGCCCCGTCACGGCGGGACCGCAGGATCCCCACCGAAGTCCCGTGATTCACGCGGGCAGACTACGGCAGCGTGGACCGCCGCACGGCGTCAAGACGATCACGAAGCTCGTACGCCGTCGCGCCCGTCACGTACCCCTGCCGACCCCGCACCGCCACCCAGACCGACGCGAACGGATCGAACAGCGCGATCCATCCGGGAAACTCGCGGCGCAGCCGGTGCAGCCACACCCAGCGCGCCTCCCAGACCGGATCGGGCGCACGGCCGAAGGCCACTCGATCGACCCGTGTCACCGCGCCGCGACCCGGCGGGAGATCACCGATTGCCGAGCACATTCCGGATCTCCTCGGCGGCGCGCGCCGTCTCCCGCGCGGGGCAGATCGGGTCGCCACAGGAGTAGAAGAACCACAGGGCGTCGCCGACGACCCGGTAGTGGTCGATCCGGATCGTCTCGGACAGGACCGGCGCGTGCCGGTTCCCGACCCGCACGTACGGCGCCGTGTCGAGCGGTGTCTCGACCGCGGCGGTGAAGCCCGCCGCGTCCAACCGATCCCGCAGTTCCTGCAGATACCGGGCGAGCGCCGCACCGGTCGTCCCTGTGTCCATCCGTGACCTCCTGGAATTCGCGTGGTTTCTCGTTCCGGGCTGTCCCGATGTGACTACGCTCGGCTATATCTGCAGCTCTCCAACCCCCGATGGAGACCCCGTGGACATCGGCAATCCTCGACAGGTTCACTCGCTGACGGTAGGTTTCGACCTGATTAGGAGCGTTGCGCTCCCGATGTCTGAGTCCGAGGAACTGATCCGCGCGATCATGGAGCAGATGTGAACATCACTCCGTCAGCCAGCACTTGGCGCAAGTCCAGTTACTCCGGTCAAAACGTCAGCGACACCTGCGTAGAGGTCGCCCAGCTGATCTTTCCTAGGTCGGGTGAGTCGCCCGCCGGGTGACCCATCACGTTGGAGGGTGTCCCCTCAGGAGGCACAAACTGGCTCCTAAGGGGACACGCATGAAAGACAGGCGCCCACCCAGGTGCCCGATTCGGTGCGATTGTCCACGTCGGTCGCGGGGGTGGCGCGACGGCCCCCGGCCGCCGCGCCACGGGCGTGTTTCAGGGGTGCGGCACTAGCTCGTGCTGCAGGAGACGGTCGGCCAGGTGGTGCTGCCGTTCTTTTGGATGGTGACGCCCCAGTTGTTGCCGCTTCCGTTCGGTGTGGCGACGAGGGTTTGGGCGTTGGGGTAGCTGGCGTTGATGTTCCAGGTGGCCATGACCTTTTCGGGGGAGGGGACGTTCATGGTGACGGTCCAGTTGCTGGAGCCGGAGACCGCGACGTTGAGGTTGTAGCGGTCGCTCCAGGAGCTTCCGGCGGACAGCGTCGCGGTGCACCCACCGGTGCCTCCTCCACCTCCACCACCACCCCCACCGCCGGAGCCGCCGCCGTCGGGGGCCACGGCGCGGCCGGTCTGCGGGGAGATCATGCCGGCGCACAGACCCTTGCTCGCCAGCGTCTGGGCGATGCGCGGGATGGCCGCCAGGGTGTTGGCGGGCCACTCGTGCATGAGGATGATCTGGCCGTTGGTGAGCCGGGCGTTGGCCTGCACGATCGCGTCGGTGCTGGCACCGTTCCAGTCCTGCGAGTCGACGTCCCAGATGATCTGGGTGAGGCCGTACTTGGCCTCGACCGACTGCAGGGTGGAGTTCGTCTCACCGTACGGCGGGCGGAACAGCTTCGGCGTGCCGCCGCCCGCGTTCGCGATGGCCTGCTGGGTCCGGGAGACCTCCGAGTCGATCTGTGACTGGCTCTCCTGGATCAGGTGCGGGTGGGTGTAGCTGTGGTTCCCCACCCACATGCCGGCGTTGACCTCCGCCTGGACCTGGGCCGGGTAGGCGGCGGCGTACTGGCCCTCGTTGAACATCGTGGCCCGCAGCCCGTTCTGTCGGAGCGCGTTGAGAATGGCCGGCGTGTGGTCGTTGGACGGGCCGTCGTCGAAGGTCAGCCCGACGTACCCATTGCACGTGGCGGCGTGCGCCGGGGTGGCCGCGCCGTTGACGGCGGCGGTGCCCGCCACGGCCGTCGCGGCGGCGGCCAGCCCCGTCACGAGGGAACGTCTGGTCACCAGCGGTCTGATGCGCATTTCGGGGTGCCTCCTCTCCGTGCTGTTCGGGGCATCAGCTCGTGCTGCAGGAGACGGTGGGCCAGGTGGTGCTGCCGTTCTTTTGGATGGTGACGCCCCAGTTGTTGCCGCTTCCGTTCGGTGTGGCGACGAGGGTTTGGGCGTTGGGGTAGCTGGCGTTGATGTTCCAGGTGGCCATGACCTTTTCGGGGGAGGGGACGTTCATGGTGACGGTCCAGTTGCTGGAGCCGGAGACCGCGACGTTGAGGTTGTAGCGGTCGCTCCAGGAGCTTCCGGCGGACAGCGTCGCGGTGCACCCACCGGTGCCCCCACCACCGCCGCCTCCGCCGCCTCCGCCGCTGCCGGAGTCGCCGACGGTGATGTTGGAGTTGCCGCTGCTCTGGTACCCCTCGGTGGCGAGGATCATGTAGTAGTTGAAGCTGCCGAGATTCATCCCGTAACGGGCCCACGCGTCGAAGTGGTTGCCGGTGGTGATGGTTCCGCCGGTCCGCTTCGACTGCCGGACGCTCCAGTACTGGTTGAAGGTCTTGGTGCCTTCGACGGAGGGGGCGTTGTAGCGGGTCGTCTCGTAGATGTCGTACGTGCCGCCGTCACTGGTGACGGTGCCCTTGTACGTCCCGGTGGGCCGGTAGTTGCCCCAGTTGTCGACGATGTAGTACTCGACGAGCGGGTTCGACGTCCACCCGTACAGGGACAGATAGGCGTTCCCGGACGTATTGAAGCTGCCGGAGTAGTTCACGGCGCGACGTCCGCCGTTGCTCCAGCCCTTGCCGGCGACGAAGTTGCCGACGTTGTTCCAAGAGGTGCTGTAGGAACCGCCGCCCTTCAGGGTCATTGAGCTCGACCCGCCGCCGTCGGTCCAGAACGAGTAGTAGTAGCCGCCGTCGTTGCCTGTCTGGTTCGAGGTGACGGTCGTGTCGGCGTGCGCGGTGCCGGGCGAGAGCGCCGCGGCCACGGCCAGGGCCATGGCACAGGCCGCGCGGATGAGCGGCCTGGCGCGGCCGCGTCTGCGGGACTTCAGGTGGGCGAGAGCGTCGTTCATGTGTGATGCCTCCTCATGAACGCTGGCGGGTTGCCGATCGATGAGCGAGTATCCGCCCGGTGTTACGACCAAGTCAACGATAGATTTCGAAAGCTTTCAGGCGTCTATTCGACTCGCTCCCCTTGCCCGAGTCGCCTGACCTGGTTGGCCTGGGTGTCGGTGCCTGGTCGATCGGGTGAAAACTCGTGAAAGCTCGAGTCGGGCGGCGATGCCTTCGAAATGTTTCGAATATGGGCCTGCTCTCGGCGATCAACGAAGGTAAGGCGCGGATCGGGACGACAGGATTGGTCGCATGGAACTCATAAAGTTCGGACACGCCTGCGTTCGTCTCGAAAAGGACGGCCGGTCCCTTGTCATCGACCCCGGTGTGATGACGCCGGAGCGGGACGTCCTGACCGGTGCGGACGCCGTTCTCGTGACCCATGAGCACTTCGACCATTTCGACGCCGATCGCCTGCGGGCGGCCGCCGGCCAGAACCTGGAACTCACCGTCCACACCTGCCCGGGCGTCGCCCGGTACCTGGCCGACCTCGGCGACCGGGTACAGGTCGTCCGGGACGGCGACGTGTTCTCGGCCGCCGGCTTCGAGGTGGCGGCCGTCGGAGAGAAGCACCACTTCAGCCATCCGGATGTTCCGCCCGTGGACAACGTCGGCTTCCTCGTCGACGGAGAGGTCTTCCATCCCGGTGACGCGCTGACCGTCATCGACGTGCCGACGTTGCTGGTCCCCGGCCAGGCGCCGTGGCTGACCGTTCCGGATCTGATCCGCTACCTGCGGACGACGCGGCCGCGCCGCGCGTACGCCATCCACGACGGACTGATCAACGAGTGGGGCGTGAAGGTGCTGGAGAGCGTCCTCGACATGGAGGCCGAACGACTCGGCGCCGAGGTCCGGCGTCCCAAGCCAGGCGAGAGCATCACGCTCGGCTGAACTTCTCCTGGGCAGAACTTTCGGGAGCCGTCGGGGGATGACCGCTGCGCCAGTGGAGGTGAAATCGGATGGCGGTCAATCCTCGAGGGCCTCGGAGTCTTCTTGGTGCTCGGGGGCGGCGGCCTCGGAGGGCCGCGCAGGCACAGGGGGATCCTCGGGCCGCCCGCTCTCCCTGTGCGCCTTGCGGTGGTCCAGGGTGAGGGCGGCGTAGAGGATCACGCCGACGACGAAGGACATGTCCGGGACGATGGCAGGGCCGAGGCCGAGCCCGGAGGATTTGACCGCCAGGGCGTAGACCTCAAGGAACTCGGTGACCGCGAGCGTCCCGATGAAAGCCATGATCCGGATGGCGATGTCACTGCTGCGCCGCATCGATGCAGTGAGGTACCAGCCGAGGGTCGAGCCCATACCTCCGTGTACGGTGGCGCCGGCCGCCAGCACCCCCGGACTGGCCTTGTTCAACGAGTCGACCATGAAATCGGCGACCGACAGACCGCCGGCCTGGGAGCCGAGGACGACCATTCCTCCGCAAAAGGGCCATTCCGATCCGGAGATACCGTTCGACATGCCGGTCGGTATCGAGGATCATCTTTGCTCCGGCCAGGATAAAGGCCAGGACCAAACCGATTAGCAAAAAATGCAGCATTGTGCTCAGCAGAAGAGTCGTCACGATGTCCCCTCGTCTGTCTGGTCGGCCCCGCAGCCTCGTCCGGCCTGCTGATCCATAGGAAACGCCCGATCCCCGCCAGTGGGAAGGCGATGCGAAATGGTCGGACAACCCCGCACGGCAGCGTTGAAACATCCGTACAAGGCCGTACGGCGGGCGTCAGGTCGCAGACGGACTGGAACCCCTGTCCTCACGGGTCTTGCGAGTCGTTCGGCCTCCGCCGTACCTGCCAGGGCGGACAGCGCGGGCGCGCGGCGATCGCCGAGGGTGATCGCGTGGCCGCAACAAAGGGCGACTCGCCTTCCGCGAAGGTTCCACGACACCGACCACTATCGCCGACAGACCGGCCTGTTGTGTGCGGCCATCCGCGAAGGATTCATTCCAAACGGTGCTTCTCAGGTGTCCTTACACGGGGAGCGATAGGAGCGGCCCGGGATGTACTCCTGCCATTCGCTGCGCGCGAGGGGCGTCCCGGCGATCCGGCAAACATACCGGGCGACCTGTTCAGGATCGGTATTCCACAACTGCATCGTGTGGTCGGCGCTCGCCGTGATCAGAATCGGCCGGCGCGGATCGTAGGCGTTCGTGAAGACGGCGACGGACGGTCCGGTGAGGGTCGCCTCGACCGCTGGATGCCGCCGGTCCTTCACGTCCCACAACCACGTTGTGCCGTCGCCCGCGCTGGCCGCGAGGGTCCTGCCGTCCGGAGCGAAGGCGAGGGAGTTGACGTAGTTCTTGAGACCGGTGAGGAAAGGGCCGATGGGCAGCGGATGATCTCTGTGGGTGAGGTCCCACAGCCGCACCTTGTCATCGGCGCCGCCCGTGGCCAGGGTTCGTCCGTCTGGGCTGAATGCGACGGTGAACACGTAACTGGTGTGTCCTGTCAGCGGTTTGCCCATGAGGACGGGACGGCTGGGGTCGCCGACGTTCCACAGCCGAACCGTCCCGTCGGCACTGCCGACGGCCAGGGTGCGCCCGTCCGGGCTGAAGGCCGGGTAGTAGGCGTAGTTGGTGAACCCGTACAACGGTTTCCCGAGCCGGACCGGCCGGTGTGGATCGGCGACGTTCCAGAGCGACACCGTCTTGTCGTCATCAGAGATCGCGAGGGTCCTGCCGTCCGGGCTGAAGTTCACGCCTTCCACGTTCGACGTCGGACCGGTCAACCGCGGCGAGATCGGGGCCGGTCGTGCCGGGTTCGTGACGTCCCAGAGTTGGACACCGCCATCCGCACCGCCGACGGCCAGCGTTCGTGCGTCCGGGCTGAGTGCCCCGGCTCCAGTCGCGCGTCCGGCTCTGCTCGCGCCCATCAGGGGCGGGCCGAGTGGGACCGGACGGCGCGGATCGGCGACGTTCCACAGCCAGGCGCTGTCGTCCGCTGCGACGACGGCCAACACCCGGCCGGTCGCGTCGGGCACCGTGCTGAAGGCCGGTTTCTTCGGGCCGGTGAGGAGCGGGCCCGGCGGCTCCCAGATTCGGGCGACGCCGTCGGCGGCTGCGGTCACGATCGTGCGGCCGCCCTGCCCGATGGCAACGGCCGTCACCGGCCCCGGGTGCGGGAGCGTGGTGATGACGTTCCGTCCGGTGAGATCCCAGAGTGACACGTTCCCGTCCGAGTCTCCGGCCGCGAGCGTGTGGCCGTCCGCGCCGAAAGCGACCGCGTTGACGAGGACTCCGGGTCTCGTGAGCGGCGGGCCGGCCCCGGTCGCCCGCCGGCGGCCGTCCAGCCGCCAGAGCCGCACCGTCGCGTCGGTGCCGCCGACGGCGAGCGTGTGCCCGTCCGGGCTGAACGCCACGGCGAACACGGTCCCTTTCGTCCCGGTCAGGGGAGAGCCGAGCCGACCGGGATGATGCTGGTCGCGGACGTCCCAGAGGCGGACCGTTCCGTCCGAGCCGCCGGAGGCCAGCGTGCGCCCGGCGCGGACCTCAATCCGCTGGAACGCAGCTTCCTGCACGCGAGCATCGATCAGGCGACGGCCGAGGCGGCGGCCGCTCGCCGCCGCACCAGACGCCTGTACCAGTTGGTCGGTGCGCTGACCGTCGTCTCGTTGCTGGCCACTGTTCTCGCCGGGTACGCGAACCGGCAACGGCGGACCGCAGCCGGCGAGCTGACCACGCTGAGAGAGCGGGCAGGGCTGACCGTCCGTGCCGTCGCGCAGGCAACGGGAATCCCTTCCGCCACCGTCGGCGGGTACTTCGGTGGCCGCCACCTTCCGCCGGCCAACCAGATCAGGCAGTTCACGGAGATTCTGGCATCGGCAGCTCACGTCCGATGCCGAGGCGTGGCGCGCCTCGGGCCGCGATCCGGCCGCGCTCTACCGCGGCGGACGTCTCACCGCCGCCCGAGAGTGGGCGTCCGACGCCTTCCACGAGCTGACCAGCCCCGGATACGGTGTGGGGGCGTCGGCCGGGCGCCTGCCCGGAGTGCGCCGGATTCGGCCCAGCACGTCCAGCCATCGGCTCGACCGCCGCAGGATCGGTGACTCCGCATACCAGCACGCGCAGTCCCGCCCGGTCCGTGGTGATCCAGGCGCGCAAGCGGGGCCACGCCCACAGGAGCGCCTCGTGCGCCATTTCAATCTGGTCGGGACCAGGAGCACCACCGGCTGCCCGCCCTCGGCGGACGCGCGGGCGCGGATCGCCGGAATCAGCCCTGCCCGTAACAACGAGGACTTCCCCGACCCAGATGGACCGACCACGATCAGCGGAGCGCCCGCACTTCGGGCTTCGGCGGCCTTTTCAAGCAGCGATCCGGTCAGCTTCTCCCGGCCGAAGAACCAGTCCGCGTCGTCAGGCTGGAACGAACTGTTCCCTGGTGCGGATGTGCGACAGGTCGGGCGGCGGTCCGGAGATACCAGGGTCCTCGAGCAAGATCCCTCCCAGGGCGTGCCTCGTCGATGCTCACGATAAGTCGCACAACGATGACGGACCGGGAGCAACGGCGAATTTGGCAAGAGTCGGCCAGCGAGCGGCGCCATCGGCAGGGAAGGGCGCGGGACGGCGTTCGCTGATCGCGGACCGGTGTCGGCGTTGTCCGGCAGCCGGGCTCAGACCGTCCATCAGGCGCGTGGTCGGCGGGCTCGTTGGGGGAGGTGGACGGTGAGGTTGATCCAGAGGGCGTGGACGAGGCCGGCGAGCCAGATGATCAGGCCCAGGGCCATGCCGATCGTCGTCTGAGGCGTGTCGACGTCGGATTCCGAACCGCTGCCGACGAGGATGAACGCGAGCACCGCCAGCACGAGATAGGCCGCCGCGGCGATGAGCCAGGACGGTCGCCGATGCCGGGCGGCGATGTAGCCGAATGACAGCCAGGTGCCCGCGCCGAACAGCAGGGTCGGCAGTATCCAGAGGCTGTGCGCCACCGTCCAGGCGAGCCCGCGCGGGCCACCCGGCATCGGCGAGCCGGCGACGACCCGCGCATCGGTTCCCGCCGGTTCGCTCGCCGACCACGGTCCGGTCGCGAGCGGAGCACCGGGAACCGGGACGTGGCCCCAGCCGGGCCCGCCGGGAACCGGGGCGTGGCCCGAGATGGGCCCGCCGGGAGCCGGAGCGTGGCCCCAGGCGGGCCCGCCTGGGGCGGACATGGGCGAGGCGCCGTTCGCCGGCCGCACGGCGGCCGTCGGCCGGGGAGTGCCGACGGGGGCGACCGGGAGAGGCCGGTGGGGAGCGGGCGGCGGGCCGGCCAGCCGGACGAAGGCGCGGGAGTACAGGTGGGCGCCGCTCCGCGACTCGTCCGCGGGGTCGATGTCGCCGAGCGGGCCCGGCGGTACGACGTGCGGCAGCAGGCGGTCGTACGTCTCCCGGGCGTCCGCGGGCCGCCTCCCGGGGTCCTTCTCCAGCAGTTGCCGGACCAGGGCGTCCAGCTCCGGAGGCAGATCGTCGCGGCGCAGCGGAGGGGGAGCCTGTTCGAGCTGCAGGTGCATCAGCTCGGCGGGCGAGGCGGCGTCGAACATCCGGTCACCGGCCAGCATCTCGTACAGGACGCACCCGAGCGCGTACAGGTCGGAGCGCGCCGTGGCCGGGCGGCCGTGCAACTGTTCGGGGGCCATGTACGCAGGCGTGCCGACGGGCTGCCCGGTCCGGGTGATCCGGGAGAGCGCGGAGTGGTCGACCAGCCCGGCCACGCCGAAGTCGAGCACCTTGACGGCGCCGTCGCCGGTGAGCATGACGTTCTGCGGTTTGACGTCCCGGTGGACGAGGCCGCCTTGGTGGGCGGCGGCCAGCACCGCCGCGACCTGCGCCGCGATCCCGGCCGCCCAGGGAATCGGGAGCGGTCCCTCCTCGGCCATGAGGTCGCCGAGCGTACGGCCCGTGATCAGCTCGAGGACGAGGAACAGCCCGCCGTCGTACGTGCCGGCGTCGTACACGGTGGGGACGCCGGGGGTCCGCAGCCCGGCCGTGACGGAGGCCTCGCGGGCGAATCGGCGGGCGAGTTCGTCCGGGTGGGTGTGCCCGGCCAGGGCGTCGTCGGTGAGCAGCTTCACGGCCACCGGGCGCCGCAGTTGCCGGTCCTCGCCCTCCCAGACCTCGCCCATGCCGCCGCGGCCGAGCGGGCTCAGCAGTTCGTAGCGCCCGGCCAGCACCGTGTGCCGCCCCACCGTTCCGTCCCCTCGCCGTGCCGATCGACGCCCGAACCCTACGGGTGCCCGAAGGAGAGGGTGTCGTCGGGGGGCGCGAGTGTGCCCTCCGCCACCCCGTCGGCCAGGAGCTGCGCCAGCTCGGCGCCCATCGCGACGGTGGAGCGCAGGGCCGACTCGAACTCCGTCATCCGGCGGAACGCGGCGCCGTACCGGCGCTGCTCCTCCAGCGGCAGCCGGGGCACCTGCGCGCGCCGGATGTCGGCGCGGCCGATCGTCCCGGTGGACTGGACGATGGACGCGCGGGCGTTGGCCGAACTGCGCAGCACCCCCGCGATGAAGTACGGGTCCAGGTGCTGGGGGTCGACGCGGAGGAGGCTCAGCTGCGGCCCGAGCAGGGGCCCGTCGGTCTCGGCGACCCGTACGACGAAACGCCGGGCGACCGCGGCGACCAGGACGTCGCCGGCCTGGATGGGGACCCAGCGGCCGTCGCCCCGAGCGGCCCGGCCGGTCGGGGCGCGGCCCTCGACGACGTCCTCGGCGGTGAGCAGGGGCGGGTCGCCGTCGCCGCCGTCCTCGGTGTCCCCGCGCATCGGCGCCTGGTGGATCGTCAGGTGCCCGATCCGGGCGAGTTCTGCCAGCGGGACCGAGCGGGACTCCCGGCGCCCCGCCGCGGGGGGCAGCGCCGGTACGAGGTCGCCGGCCTTGTCGAGCGTCACGGCCAGCCGGTCGTGGGTCTCGGTGAAGCGCTCCGCGGTGCGTTCGGACCGGGCGGGTGAGACGTGGCGGGACGGCGTGAGATCGACCTCCTCGTCCAGGAGGTCGATGACGGGGACGGCCCGGCTGACGCCGGGTTCGTCGTGGCGGGGGTCGTCCGCGTGCCGCCACCAGGTGGTGACGACCGTGTCCCGGTCCGCGCTGTCGATCATCAGGACGGTCGCCGGCGGGGCACCCTCGGGACGCCGCAGCATCCAGAGGTGATGGGACGCGGACAGCCCGACCACGGCGCGCAGCGCGCCCTTGCGGAGCAGTTCGGCGCGGATGCGGCGGCCCGAACGGCGCCCGGCCGCGATGGCGGGCATGAGGACCACGGCTCGCCCGTCCGGGGCGAGATGCGCGAGCGCGTGCTGCACCCACGCCAGCTCCGGCTCCAGGCGCGGCGGCAGGCCGTACTCCCAGCGCGGGTCCGTCCTGAGCTCCTCGTGGCCCCACGCGCGCTCGTGGAAGGGCGGGTCGCACAGCACGGCGTCGGCCAGGACCCCGGGGAACGCGTCCTGGCGCAGGGAGTCGCCCTCCCGGATGCCGGGGTCCGCGCCGAGCAGGGTGAGTCGGACGGCGGCCAGCCGGGTGACGTCCCCGTCCGCGTCCTGGCCGAGGAGACGGCGCGGGTCGTGGGAGTCGCCGAGCACGGAGAGGAGGAGATCGCCGGTGCCGCACGCCGGGTCCAGGACGGTACGGGCGTCGCCGGCGAGCGCGGCCATCAGCCCGGGGATCTCCGGGGGAGTGGTCGAGACGCGGCGGGCCTGCGTCTCCCGGTAGCGGGTGAACAGGAACTCGAACGCCTGAACGGTGCCCCGGGCGTCGGCGAGCTCGGCGACCGCCTGGGCCGTCTCGGCGCTCAGCGGCTCAGGAGCGTGCCCGGGCCGCGGCGCTCCGGCCGAGCGTCGCCGCAGGAGGAGTTCGCCGGCGTCCGCCACGACCTCGGCGACGCGTAGATCGTCATGGGCCTCCGCCCGCAGCCGCTGCCAGACCCGCTCCTCCAGGGGGAGTTCGTCGAGTTTGCGCTGGTCCCGGAGCCATGCCTCGACGTCGGTCAGCGCGAAGACCGGGCTGGTCGGCGTCCCTCCGACGGGTTGGGGGAAGTCGGGATGCCGGCGGCGCCAGTTGCTCACGGCCGCCCGGCCGACGCCCGCCAGCCGGGCGATGTCCGCGGCGCTGACGGTTGCCTCGTCCTGCACGGTGCGTCGTTCCCTTCACGGTGCTGCACGCGACCCCGCGTCCCGGCTGCTTCATGGTCACGTTACCGCCCCATGATCGAACAGTCGACCACAACCGTCTCAGTTGTTAATTGGATTCACATGTGCTTTCCTTGGCGATCACCGGAACCACCGAGCTCCGGGTGAGCATGATCAACTAATCCCAGCCTTGGAGACCGGAGATGAAGATCCTCCCTGCCCGTCGTGTCCGGGCCGGCGCCGTCCTCGCCGTGGCCTCGGCCGCCGTCCTCGCGGCCGGTGGCTGCCAGAACGGCGGCGGGAAGGACGACTCGGCCGGGGCTCCCAAGACCGCCTCGTCCGCTTCGGCGGCGTCGAAGTCGCTGACGGGGACCACCCTGAAGTCCCTTCTGCTGCCCGCGCGGTCGATGCCGAAGGGCTTCCACCTCAGCCCCGACGGCTCGCGGGACACCGGCGACGGCGGCGTGCAGGTCTCCAACACCCCCGTTCCGGCCGCGAAGGCCTGCGAGGTGCTCGGCCAGACCTCCTGGATCCGGGTCACGAACATCAACAGCGCGGCGTTCGCGCAGAACGACTACGGCGACGCGGCGCAGACCCAGGAGATCGCGCAGGAGATCGACACCTACCACGGCGGTGACGCCCAGCAGGCGATGGCGAAGCTGCGCAAGGTGTTCGCCCACTGCGCGTCGTTCGTCGACCGGTCGAGCAGCCCGGCGGCCAAGGTCAGGGTGAAGAGCGTCGCGGTGCCCGGCGTGGGCGACGAGGCCGTCAAGGCGATCGAGACGTCCCCCACCTGGCAGGGCGGCATGACCCTGGCCGCTGTACGGGTCGGCGACACGATCGTGACCACGTTCTACAGCTCCAGCCACGCGGACAAGGGCGCCGCCGCGCTCACCATGGCCGAGAAGATGGCCAAGAAGGTTCAGTCCGCGAGCTGACCGCGCCCTCCGGCGGGGCCGCCCCCACGGGGGAGGGGCGACCGCCGGGGGAGGCTTGTTGGGGCGATTTGAGGTGATGTGTGACGGTGAGTAACGCGTTTCCACTGTTGCCGGCCCTCGCCGCGATCTTCGCCGGCGTCCTGCGCGCCACCTGGAACGCGCCCGCCAAGGCGGCGACCGACCGGGGCGCCGCATTCGCGCTGATCGGGATCGGCAGAACTGCTGATCTGTTTGGGCCTCGACATCCGGACACGAGCACTTGATCAAGGGGGCAGGTGTACGGGACGGACAGAGCGGTACCGTCCATATTGCTTTATCCAGCTGTAGGCTGCGCTATGGTGCGGTGCCATGCAGTTACGGTATGCCTACCGCCTCTACCCGACTCCAGAGCAGCGGATTGCGCTGGCGCAGGCGTTCGGGTGTGCGCGGGTGGTGTTCAACGACGGACTGCGTGCCCCGACAGGACGCTCACGCTGCCGACCTGCCCTATATCTGCGATGGGGAGTTGTCCAAGCGAGTCATCACCGAGGCGAAGAAGACGCCCGAGCGGGCATGGCTGGGTGAGGTGTCGGCCGTGGTGCTACAGCAGGCACTGGCTGACCTGAACACCGCCTACCGCAACTTCTTCGCCTCCCTGACGGGGAAACGGAAGGGGCCGAAGATGGCCCTTCCCCGATTCCGGTCCCGTAAGGACAACCGGCAGGTGATCCGCTTCACCCGGAACGCCAAGTTCGCCATCACGGCGGGCGGAAGGCTACGGTTGCCAAAGATCGGGGATTTGGCGGTCCGCTGGTCCCGTAACCTGCCGGCCGAACCATCCAGCGTCACGGTCATCAAAGACGCGGCGGGAAGGTACTTCGCCTCGTTCGTGGTTCAGGTCGACGAACGCCCACCGCGCCGGTCGAGTCCGAGGTCGGGATCGACCTGGGATTGGGGCACTTCGCGGTCCTGTCGGACGGGCGCAAGATCGCCTCCCCACGTTTCCTGCGCCGGGCGGAGAAGAAACTCAAACGGCTGCAGCGGGCACTGGCTCGCAAACAGTCTGGATCGAATAATCGAGCCAAGGGCCGCCTAGCCGTCGCTCGTCAGCACGCCAGGGTTGCCGACGCCCGCCGGGACTTCCATCACCGGCTCTCCACACGACTGATTCGCGATAACCAAGCGATCTACGTGGAAGACCTGGCTATTAATGGACTGGCGCGCACAAGGCTGGCCAAGAACGTCCACGACGCCGGCTGGTCATCCTTCCTGGCGATGCTGGAATACAAAGCCGCCCTTTACGGGCGGACGTTCCATCGGATCGACCGGTGGTTCCCCTCTTCCAAGCAGTGCTCGGCTTGTGGGGCGCGGGCCGAGTCGATGCCGCTGACCGTTCGATCCTGGGCCTGCCCGTGTGGGGCGGTCCACGACCGGGACGTGAATGCGGCCAAGAACATTCTCGCCGCCGGACGGGCGGAGAGACTAAACGCCTCCCACACCAGTGGGCGGGACGGCACACGCCGTCCCGGTGGAGGGCAGGTAAGACCACCTCGCTCCGGTGGCATGCCCCTTGAAGCAGGAAGCCGCAGGGGTGCTGCATGACGCGGCACGGACTGGAACCCAGCCTTTCAGGCTGGGAAGCACGTCAAAGCGGCTGGCTGTTCTTCGGCATGGGGCCCGTCGTCGTGGCGTGGGTGGCCGTGGCGCGCGGCCGGTCGGTGTGGCCGGCGGTACGGGCACAGTGGCGGCTCGGGCTGCCCGGCGGGCTGATCTCGGTGCTGGGGTACGGGATCGTCGTGTGGGCGCAGACGCGCGGCGCGCTCGCGGCGGTGGCGGCCCTGCGCGAGACCGGTGTGATCACCGGCGCGATCATCGGCGCCGTCTTCTTCAACGAGCGGATGGGCCTGCCGCGGCTGGCGGCCGCGGGCGTCGTCGTCGCAGGCGTCGCCCTGATCAACGTGCACTGAGCGGTCACAGTCGCGCGTCGGTCAACGTGCACTGAGCGGTCGCGGTCTCGTGCGATCAACGTGCACTGAGTGGTCACAGTCGCGTGCTGGTCAACGTGGGCGTTGAGCGGTCACGGCCTCGCGCCGGTCAACGTGCGGTGAGGCCGGTGGGTTCGGCCGATTCGGTTGCGGTCTTCCTTGGCTAGCCGTTATCTATATAGCTAACCGTTAGAGGTGATCACTCGTGCAGGACGTCGTGCTGGCACTGCTGGCCAAGGAGCCCTCCCACGGCTATGAGCTGCGGGCCCGGCTCCAGGAGGCCCTCGGCCCGGTCGGGGACGCGCTCAACGCCGGTCAGGTCTACGTCACCCTCACCCGGCTGGAGAAGGCCGGCCTGGTCACGGCCGAGCACGTCGGCCAGGCGCACCGGCCGGACCGGAAGGTCTACGCGCTGACGGCCGAGGGCCGCGAGCGCGTCGACGCCTGGCTCAGGGACCTGACCTGGGGCAAGCCGAGTGAGTTCCATCTGAAGCTGGTCGCCGCCGCGGCGGCCCGGCTGGCCGACCCGGTGGACCTCGTGGAGGCCCAGCGCGGGGAGTTGCTGCGCCGGCTGGCGGAGGTCCAGCGCGCCGCCCTGAACGAGCCGGACGGCTCGGCGGCGGCGCTGCTCATCGAGGGCGTCACCCTGCGGCTGGAGGCCGACCTGCGCTGGCTCGACGCCTGCGCCCGGTACTGGGAGCGGAAGGGCTGACCATGGTGATATTGCGGGCTCACGGGCTGCGCAAGGAGTACGGCAGCGGAACGGGACTGGTCCGCGCGGTCGACCACGTCGACCTTGACGTGCAGGCGGGCGAGACCGTGGCCGTCGTGGGGCCGAGCGGTTGCGGCAAGTCGACGCTGCTGCACCTGCTCGGTGGCCTCGAACGGCCGACGGGCGGCGAGCTGTGGCTGGCCGATCAGCGGATCGACCGGATGTCGGAGACCGAGCTCGCCCGCCTGCGCCGGCACGCGCTCGGGTTCGTGTTCCAGGGGTTCGAGCTCGTCGACGAGCTCACTGCCCAGGAGAACGTCGAGCTGCCCGCCCTGCTGGCCGGCGTGAGTCCCCGCGTCGCGCGGCGGCGTGCCGCCGAACTGCTGGAGCGGGTCGGACTGGCCGACCGCGCGACGCATCTGCCCGCGGCGTTGTCCGGCGGGCAGCGGCAGCGGGTCGCCGTCGCCCGCGCCCTGATCGGCCGGCCGCGGATCGTGCTGGCCGACGAGCCCACCGGCAATCTCGACAGCGCCGCGACCACCGAGGTGCTCCGGCTGTTCGCCGCCCTGCGGGCCGAGGGCCAGACCCTGTTGATGGTCACGCACGACTCGCGGGTCGCGGCGACGGCGGATCGCGTGATCACCATGCGGGACGGCGCGCTCGTCGGCCGGACCGACCTCGCCGGCGCGGGCGGCGGCCTCGGCTCCTTCGCGGGGCTGGAGGGCTAATGAGTGAGCGGAGCGAGCGAATCGGAAGCGCGGCGCGTCTGGTCTCTCCCCCGACGAAGGAGGGCGCATGAGCGTGTTCGTACTGGTGGCTCGGCTGGCTCTGCGTGACCTGCGCCGCCGGCGGGCCGAGGCGCTGATCCTGCTGATCGCGCTCACGGCCACCACGGCGACGCTCGCCCTCGGCCGTACGGTCGGGGGCGCCGCCGACCGGCCCTGGGAGCGCACCCGCGCGGCCACGGCCGGGCCCGACGCCGTGGCGACGGCCGGGCGCGCGGCGGACCTCGCCGCGCTCGCGCACGCGCCCGGCGTCGTCGTCTCGGCCGGGCCGTACGCCATGGTCTCCGTCGACGACCTGCGCGTCCGGGACATCCGCGTCGCCGCCGTCGTGCAGGGACGCGACACCGCCGGAGGGCCCGTCGACCGGCCGCGCGTCACCTCCGGGACGTGGGCGCGCCGTGGTGGGGTCGTCGTCGAGCGCGCCTTCGCGACCGCCCTGAAGGTACGGCCCGGCGACGAACTGACCATCGCGGGTCGCCGCCTGACCGTCGCGGGCATCGCCGTGACGGCCGGCCGGGTGCCCTACCCCTCCACCACGCCCGGCCTGGTCTGGGCCACCAGGACCGACCTCCGCCGGCTCGGCCGGCCGGTGACCTCCCAGGTGATGCCGCTCCGCCTCGCGAACCCGGCCGCGGCCCCCGCGTTCGCCGCCGCCCACCGGGGCGTCCGCACCTGGCAGGACATGGGCTCGTACGCGACCGCCGAACTGCATCTCGTCGACCAGGCGCTCATGACCGGGACCTGGGCGCTCGCCCTGCTCGCCGTGGCATGCGTCACCGTCCTGGTGGGCGGCCGCCTCGCCGACCAGACACGGCGGGTCGGCCTGCTCAAGGCGGTCGGGGCGACGCCCCGGACCGTCGCCGCCGTGCTGCTCGCCGAGTACGTCGTGCTGGCCGTGGCCGCCTCCGCGGTCGGAGTGATCGTCGGCTGGGCGGCCGCCCCGCTGCTGGCGCGGCCGAGCGCGGGACTCATCGGAGGCGGCCGCCCCGGCCTGACGTTCGGGACGGTCGTCCTGGTCCTGGCCGTCGCGGTGGTGGTCACCGGGGCGGCGACCGTGGTCCCCGCCGTCCGCGGGACCAGGATGAGCACCGTGCGCGCCCTGTCCGGCCGGGTGCGCCCGCCCCGGCGTTCGGCGCGGCTCATCCGGCTGTCCGCCCGGCTCCCCGTGCCGCTGCTGCTCGGCCTGCGGCTGGCGGCCCGGCGGCCGCGCCGGTCCGCGCTCGCGCTGATCAGCCTCGCGGTCACCGCGGCGATGGTGGTCGCGGCGATCGCCCTGCACGGCGACATCGTCCGTAAGGACGCCAGGACCACCGGCCTGATGTTCGTGCCGGGCGCGGAGAACCCGGTGACCCGGCAGGTGAACCAGGTGGTGATCACCATGACGCTCGCGCTCCTGGTCCTCGCGGCGGTCAACGCCGTCCTCATCGCGTGGGCCGGCTCGATCGACGCCCGGCGGCCGAGCGCGCTCGCCCGCGCCCTCGGCGCGACGCCGCGCCAGGTGACGGCCGGGCTGTCTGCGGCGCAGTTGTTCCCGGCGGCGCTGGCCGGCGCGCTGGGAATCCCGCTGGGGCTGGTCGTCTACGCCGGGGCCCGGGCCGCCGGGGGCGCCGCGGGCGGCGAGGCGATCCCGTACGCCTGGCTGCCCGCCGTCATCCCCGGGACGATCGCCGCGGTCGCCTTGATCACCGCCCTGCCGGCCCGCCTGGCCGGCCGCCGCCCGGTCGCCGAGGCCCTGCGCGCCGAGTGAGCACACCGGGATTCCGGGTGGCCGGAACCCGGCGGGACGGCTGACGGCCACGGGCCTCTGGAACGAGCCAGGGACCCGTGTCGGGGGCCGTCCGCCGGGCCAGGCCCCCCTTCCGCACAGGTTTCGGCGACGTGGCGGGGGAACCGGGGGAGCATGGCCAAATTCGGATACTTCCTGTCATGCGAAGAGCACTCGCCGAAGGAGCTGGTCCGGCAGGCGAAGCTGGCCGAGCAGGCGGGCTTCGAGGCTTTGTGGATCTCCGACCACTACCATCCGTGGCTCGATGAGCAGGGGGAGAGCCCGTTCGTCTGGTCGGTCATCGGCGCGCTGGCCCAGGTGACTCGCTGCCGATCACGACGGCGGTGACCTGCCCGCTGGTCCGTACGCCGCCGGCGATCGTCGCGCAGGCCGCCGCGACCAGCGCCGCCCTCACCGACGGCCGGTTCGTGCTGGGCGTGGGCACCGGCGAGGCGCTGAACGAGCACATCGTCGAGTCGCGCTGGCCCCCGGCCGAGGAGCGCCGGGAAATGCTGGAAGAGGCCGTCGAGGTGATGCGCCGCCTGTGGAGCGGGAAGCTCGTCAGCCACCACGGGCGGTACTACAACGTCGACACGGCCCGGCTCTACACCCTCCCGGACGAGCCGCCGCCGATCTACATGTCCGGTTTCGGGAACAAGGCGGCGACTCTCGCGGGGCGGATCGCCGACGGCTTCATGTGCACGATGCCCGACCGGGACCTGCTGGAGGTCTTCCGCTCGGCCGGGGGCGACGGCAAGCCCGCCCAGGGCGGGCTGAAGGTCTGCTGGGGCCGGGACGCCGCGAGCGCGCGCAAGACCGCGCACCGGCTGTGGCCGAACGAGCAACTGCCCGGTGAGGCCGCCCAGCTGCTGCCGCTGCCACGGCACTTCGAACAGCTGTCGCAGCTCGTCACCGAGGAGATGATCGAGCAGAACCTGCCCTGCGGCCCGGACGCGGGGCGGCACATCCGGGCGATCCGCGAGTACGTCGACGCCGGCTACGACGAGGTCTACGTCAACCAGATCGGCCCCGACCAGGACGAGTTCTTCTCCTTCTACGCCGAACAGGTGCTGCCCGAACTCGCCTGAGCACGCCGGGAAGCCGCACGATCTCCCTGCCGAGAGGTGTGGGGCGGACCGTACGGGTAGGGGGCCGAGAAGGAGGGATGAGCGTATGACGCACCATGTCACGTACGTCGGGGTGCTCGGAATCGTCGGGATCGTACTGATCGTCCTCGTCCTCATCGTATGGATCGCCATGACGGTCCGCGCGGCGCGGAATCCGACGCAGAGCGGCGCCCGTGGCGCGGGCACCAAGCGCGGCGACAACACCGGAGGCGTGATCCACGGCAGTCCCGCCCAGCAGAACCGCCGCGACGAGGCCCCTCGCCAGGACTGACCCCGCTCTCAGGTCGCCAGGACGCATGACAGGGCCGGCGGTCTCAGGCTGCCGGGCGATACGACGAAGCCGGTGCGTCTCCCGCACCGGCCTCGTCTCGCCTGCCTCCGTACCTCTGGTCGGTTGTCCGGTCAGCCTCCGTACCCTGCTCAGAGGTTCGGCTCGGCGGCGCTCATGTCGGCCAGGACCGACTGCTCGTGCTTCCGTCGTACCCGACGGGCAGGTCTCAAACGGCATTCGCCCCGCTCTCACGTCCCGGTGGCACGCGCGGCGGTCTCGACGCCGAGTTCGGCCGCGAACCAGTCGAGGGTCCGGCGCAGGCCCACGTCGCGCGGCACGGCGGGCCGCCAGTCGAGGCGTTCGCGGGCCAGGGTGGTGTCGGGGCGGCGCATACCGGGATCGTCGACGGGCCGGTCGACGAACACGATCGGCGAGTCGGATCCGGACAGCTCACGGATGGTCTCCGCGAGTTCCAGGACGGTCATCTCCTCCGGGTTGCCGATGTTGACCGGCCCGGGGAGGTCGCTGAGGGCCAGCGCGAGGATGCCCGTGACCGTGTCGTCGACGTAGCAGATCGACCGGGTCTGGCTGCCGTCCCCGGCGACCGTGAGCGGTTCTCCCAGCAGGGCCTGGCGAATGAACGTCGGGATCGCGCGGCCGTCGTGCGGGCGCATCCGCGGTCCGTACGTGTTGAAGATCCGGACGATGCCGGTGCTCACGTCGCGGCTGTTGCGGTACGCGGTGGTCAACGCCTCGCCGTAGCGTTTCGCCTCGTCGTACACGCTGCGCGGGCCGACCGGGTTCACGTTGCCCCAGTAGTCCTCGCGCTGCGGGTGCTGCAACGGGTCCCCGTACACCTCGCTGGTGGAGGCCAGGACGAACCGCGCGCCCTTCTCCCGGGCCAGGCCGAGCGCGTGCAGCGTGCCGAGCCCGCCGACCTTGAGCGTCTCCAGCGGGAGCTTCAGGTAGTCGATGGGGGAGGCCGCGGACGCGAGGTGCAGGACGAGGTCGACGTCGCCGGGGACGTGCACGAAGCCGGTGACGTCGCACTCGATGAGCCGGAATCCCGGACGGCCCATCAGGTGGGCGACGTTCTGCGGGGAGCCGGTCAGGAAGTTGTCCATGCAGATGACCGACGTGCCCTGCGCGAGCAGGCGTTCGCAGACGTGCGAGCCGAGGAATCCCGCCCCGCCGGTGACCACCGCGCGTTCCGTCATCGGGTCTCACCTCCGAGAGTGCTCGCCGTCTCGCGGACCCGCGCGACCAGACGGCTCGTCGAACGACCATTGAGATAGGGCAGGAGGACGACCTCTCCGCCGTGGCGGCGGACGACGTCCGCCTCCACCAGGTCATCGCCCGAGTAGTCGGCGCCCTTGACCCACACGTCGGGGCCCAGGCGTTCCAGCAGCTCGACGGGCGTCAGCTCGTCGAAGACCGCGACCGCGTCGACGCACTCGAGCGCCGTCAGGACCCGGGCGCGGTCGCTCGCCGGCACCACCGGACGGTCGGGTCCCTTCAGCGCCCGTACGGACGCGTCCGAGTTGATGCAGACCACCAGGCAGTCGCCGAGGCGCCGGGCCTCGCGCAGCATGCTGACGTGGCCGGCGTGCAGCAGGTCGAAGCACCCTCCGGTCGCCACCACGCGGCCGCCGCGCTCGCGGACCCGCCGGACGACCTCCCAGGGATCGCCGTCGGCCGGCGCCACGGGCGGCTCGGCCGCGGCCGGGCCGGTGCCGGAGACGGCCGCCGCCCCACCGGCGGCCACGAACTCGCTCGCGTACCGGACCGCCTCCGTCACCGCCTCGGTGACCAGGCCGCCCGCACGCAGCACGTGCGCGGCGGCGGCCGCGAAGCAGTCGCCGGCGCCGCAGGTGTCGGCCCCGTCGGTGATCCCGGTCTCCGGGGCGGGCGCGACGAACGGCACGCCGTCGCCGACCGACAGCAGGGCGCCGCGGTCGCCGAGGGTCACGGCGACACCGCCGACCCGCCAGCGTTCCACCAGCGTGGCGGCGTCCCTGGCGGCCTGGGCGAACGCCCCGTCGCCGGCGGTCGGTTCGTCGCCCGCGAAGGCACGGGCCTCGGCGCGGCTCGGCGTCACCAGACGGGTTCGGGGCAGCGGCGCGGCCCCGAGCGGATGCGGGTCCCACACGATCGGCGTGCCACCGGACAGGCCCGCCAGCAGCCGCCGTACCTCGGGGTGGGCGGTGACGCCGCGCCCGTAGTCGGAGACGAGGACCGCGCCGGCCCGCTCGAGCACGGTCGCCATCCGCGGGTCGACCGGTCCGTCGGCCGCCCGCCCGTCGCCGGCGTCGAGCCGTACGAGCGACTGACCGGCGGCGCGGACCCGGATCTTGCTGGGCGTGGTGCCCCGCATCGGCAGGGAGACGATCTCGACGTGCCGGGCGAGGAGGTCGCGGACGCGCCGTCCGCAACGGTCGTCGCCGAGCGCGGTGATCATGACGACGTCGCGTCCGGCCAGGCGGGCCGCCAGGGTGGCGGCCAGCCCGGCGCCGCCCGCGCGGTGGTGCTCGCGCCGGCAGTCCACGACGGGAACGGGGGCGTCCGGTGTCAGCCGTTCGGCGGATCCCTCGAGGTCGACGTCGAGCAGGACGTCGCCGATGACGACCAGCGGACCGCCCCTCATACGGCCTCCTCGGCTTCGCGCTCCAGGTCGAGTACGCGTCGGGCGCCGCCGGCGGTGTCGCGGATCACCGCCCCGCCGTCCTTACCGCACACCACCGCGTCCACCGCGGCGCACAGCATGTGGATGGCGGCGAGGTGCACCTCCTGGACGGTGGCGGTCGACGGCGCCTCCACGGTGATCGCCTCGGCGCAGACCCCCGCGAGGGGGTTCGGCCCAGGGCCGGTGAGCGCCCAGGCGCGCACGCCGACCTCGGCGGCGGCCCTGGCGGCGGCGATGACGTTGCGGCTGCTGCCGCTGGTGGACAGGCAGACCAGCACGTCGCCGGACCGGCCGTGCGCCCGGACCTGCCGGGCGAACATCTCCTCGGCGCCGTAGTCGTTGCCGATCGCGGTCAGCGCCGAGACGTCGGTGTGCAGCGGGATCGCCGCGAACGGCCGCCGCTCGGTCTGGTAGCGGCCGACGAGCTCGGCGGTCAGGTGTTGGGCCTGTTCGGCGCTGCCGCCGTTGCCGCAGGCGAGCAGCCGTCCACCGTCCTCCAGGACGGCGGCCAGCCGCCGTCCCCAGCTCTCGAGACGGGGGGTCTGGGCCTGGAACCGCCGCAGCGCCTCTTCGAGAGCGGTGAGATGTGCATCGATCATGGCCGTGCTCCTTCCGCGAAGGCCAGCCGTTCCCGCGCCGACTCGATCACGCGCTCGTAGACGGCCTCGGTCTCGGCCGCGACCCGGTCCCACGGGTAGCGGCCGCGGGCGTGCTCGGCCGCCGCGCGGCCCAGAGAACGCCGGAGGACGGCGTCACCCAGCAGCCGGCGCAGGCTCGCGGCCAGGTCGTCCGGCCGCCGGGGCGGCACGTGCAGTCCCGTGACGCCGTCGACGACGGTGTCGAGGTGGCCGCCCACCGCCGAGGCGACGACGGGCACGCCGCAGGCCATCGCCTCGATCGGGACGATGCCGAACGGCTCATACCAGGGGACGGCGACGACGATGTCCGCCGAGCGGATGAGCGCCGGGATCTCGTCGTGCGCGACCTGGCCCAGGAAGGTGACGCGGCCGGCCACGCCCCGCTCCTCCGCCAGGCCCATCAGCCGGCGCCCCTCCCGGTCGTCGCCCAGTTTGGGGCGTTCCGGTCCGCCCGCGATGAGCAGTTCCGCGTCCGGGACCCGGCACACCGCCTCGATGAGGGTGTCCACGCCCTTGCGGGGGACCAGCCGGCCGATCGTCAGGATGCGGGGCCGGTCCCCGGAGTGTTCGGCCACGGGGCCCTCCGGGCGGAAGCGCCCGGTGTCGACCCCGCAGGGCACGACGAAGACGCGGCCCGGCGGCACGCCGTACGCGCCGAGTTCCCGCACCTCGTCGGTGCAGGTCGCGACCACCGCGGTGGCCTCGCGGCCGACCTGGCCCTCCAGGCGCATCCGGCCGGGTGGGCTGGTGTCGGCAGCCCGCTGGTGGCGGCGCTTGACCCGGCCGAGGGCGTGGAACGTCTGCACCACCGGCACGCCGTGCTCCCGGGCGCCACCGAGGGCGGCGAGCCCGCTCATCCAGAAGTGGGCGTGCACAACGTCGGGCGGTCTGCTCAGCCATCGCCGGGCCAGGTGCGCCGCGAAGTCGGCCATGTACGGCAGCAGGTCGTCCTTGGGAATCGGTCGTGGCGGGCCCGCCGGTACGTGTTCGACCGTCACCCCGGGCGCGAACGGCACCGAGTCCGGCAGGCCGGCGTCGTCGCGGCGGGTGTGAACGACGACCTCGTGGCCGCGCTCCGCCAGTGCCACGGCGAGCGCGCCCACGTGGACGTTCTGGCCCCCGGCGTCCGCGCCACCCAGCGTCGCGAGTGGACTGGCGTGCTCCGAGACCATGTCGATGTTCAAGAGTCACTCCTTTATCGGCGGGCCATACCGACGCCGTTGCCAGACAGAGTCGTCTCAAACACTGACTAATTTCGCCAAAGTCGTGATCGGCGCGCTATGCGCCTATTCCGCTCAGTTCGTGTCAAGTCCCGAGACGCCTTGTGCCACTGCGAAAGTGTGTCGTGAGCTGGCCCGGAGCCGCGTCCAGGACGGCCCGGAGGGCCAGTTACTCGCACCTGGAAGCCTTAACAAATCATTACCGTCCGGACGCCTACTCGGGGGGCGCCCGGTAATGGAACTGACAGGGGGTGTTTACCGCCCCGGGCCCAGGGCAACTGGCTTGCGGGAACGAATGCGGATGAGGGGGACTCAGTGCGCGTGCTCGGCATCAACGCCGTCTTCCACGACCCCGCGGCCGCGCTCGTCGTCGACGGGCGCGTGGTGGCCGCCGCGGAAGAGGAGCGGTTCAGCCGCCGCAAGCACGGCAAGCGGCCCGTGCCCTTCTCCGCGTGGGAGCAGCCGGTGGAGGCGGCCCGATGGTGCCTGCGGCAGGCGGGCCTGACGCCCGGACAGGTCGACCTGGTCGGCTACTCCTACGACCCGTCACTCGTGCTCCCGCCCGAGGAGATGGGCATCGACGACGCCTGGGATCACCTGCGCACGACGTACGCGAAGGAGGCGCCGGGCTTCCTCGCCGACGCGCTGCCGGGCCTGGACCGGGACAAGGTCCGGTTCGTGCCGCACCACGTCGCCCACGCGGCCTCCGCGGGACTCGCGGTGTCCACCGCCGAGCCGCGCAGCGTCCTCGTGTGCGACGGGCGCGGTGAGCGGGCCTCCCACCTGGCGGGCCGGTACGACGGCGGGCGGCTGGACGTGCTGGCCGGGCAGCGGCTCCCGCACTCGCTCGGCCTGATGTACGAGGGGCTCACCGCCCACCTGGGCTTCCTGCGTTCTTCCGACGAGTACAAGGTCATGGCGCTCGCGTCGTACGGCAAGCCGCGCTTCCTCGACCAGTTGCGCGCCGCCGTCCGGGCCACCGACGACGGCGGCTTCGTCACCGAACGGATCGACTGGGCGGAACTGGCGCCGCGCCGGCGGCCCGACGAGGACTGGACGGGCGCGCACGCCGACCTGGCCGCCAGTGTGCAGCGCCGCCTGGAGGAGGTGCTGCTCGAACTCGCGCGCTGGCTGCACGGGCGCACCGGCGACCGGATCCTCACCATGGCCGGCGGCACCGCGCTGAACTGCGTCGCCAACACCGTGCTGCACCGGGAGGGCCCGTTCGAGGAGGTCTGGGTGCAGCCCGCCGCCGGCGACGCGGGCACCGCACTCGGCGCCGCCCTGCACGTGGCCGCCACAGAGGGCGAGCCCCTGGCGCCCATGCCCGGCGCGGACCTCGGCCGCGGGTTCACGGACCAAGAAATCGAACACGCGTTGCGCACCGCCCGGCTGCCGTACGAGCGGCCCGCGGACCTGGCCGAAGCGGTCGCGGAGGCCCTCGCCGACGACGGCGTCGTCGCCTGGTTCCAGGGCCGGGCCGAGTACGGCCCGCGCGCCCTCGGGCACCGCTCGCTGCTCGCCCATCCGGGCCGCAAGGCCAACCTCGAACGCCTCAACGACGTCAAGGGCCGCGAGCAGTTCCGGCCGGTCGCCCCGATGGTGCTGCTGGAGCGCGCCCCCGAGATCTTCGCGCGGGGCCCGATCCCCAGCCCGTACATGCTCTTCGTGCACGACGTCGCGCCGCAGTGGCAGGACCGCATCCCGGCGGTCGTGCACGTGGACGGCACGGCGCGCGTGCAGACCGTCGACCCGGCCGGGGAACCCCTCGTCGCCGCGTTGCTGACCGCCTTCGAGCGGCGCACGGGCCTGCCCGTGCTGGTCAACACGAGCCTCAACACCGCCGGGCGGCCGATGGTCGACGACATCAAGGACGTCCTGGAGTGCTTCGGCGCCACCCCGATCGACCTGCTCGCCATCGGCCCGTTCGTCGTGAGGCGACCGTGAGCGCCGACCCGGAGGACCCGGCGGAGACCCGCGTCGCGAGCGCGGGCGAGGAGACCGGCGTGACGTACGCCGTCGTGATCCCCACGCTCGTACGGCCCTGCCTGGACGCCTGCCTCGAGGCCCTGACAGCGGCGTCCGGGCCGCTCCCCGCGGAGATCGTCCTCGTCGACGACCGGCGCCCCGCCGAGGGCGGCACGCCGATCAGGGTCCCCGAGCCGCTGCTGCCGCGCACCCGGGTCGTCGCCGCCGGCGGCCGGGGACCCGCCGCGGCCCGCAATCTCGGCTGGCGGCGGACGTCCGCCCCGTGGGTCGTGTTCCTGGACGACGACGTACGGGTCGGGCCGGACTGGCGGTCCCGCCTCGTCGCCGACCTCGCGGAGCGGCCCACGCGCGTCGGCGGCGTGCAGGGCCGGATCCGGGTGCCGCTGCCCGAGGGCCGCCGCCCGACCGACTGGGAGCGGGGGACGGCCGGGCTGGCCGGGGCCCGGTGGATCACCGCGGACCTGGCCTACCGCCGCGAGGCCCTCGTGGAGTGCGGCGGCTTCGACGAGCGGTTCCCCCGCGCGTTCCGGGAGGACACGGACTTCGCGCTGCGCGTCCTTCAGGCCGGCTGGCTGCTGGAGCGCGGCGAGCGCACCACCACGCACCCCGTGCGCCCGGCGTCACCGTGGATCAGCGTCCGCACCCAGGCGGGCAACGCCGACGACGCGCTGATGCGCGCCCTGCACGGCCCGGACTGGTACGAGCGCGCCGGGGAGACGGCCGGGCGGCGCCCCCGGCACCTGGCGATCACCGCCGCCGGGCTCGCGGCGGTGGGCCTGGCGGCCACCGGGCGCGGGCGCCTCGCGCTGGCCGCGGCGGCCGGCGCCCTCGCGGGCGTCGGGGAGTTCGCGGCCGCGCGGATCGAGCCGGGGCCGCGCACCGCTCGCGAGGTCGCCGTGATGACGGTGACGAGCCTGGCCATCCCGCCGGTCGCGACCTGGCACTGGCTGCGCGGCCTCGTCGCGGCCCGGTCGGCCGCCCCCTGGCCGCCGCCGGCGCGGGCGGTGCTGTTCGACCGGGACGGCACGCTGATCCACGACGTCCCCTACAACAAGGATCCCGAGAAGGTCGAGCCGGTGCCCGGCGCGAAGGAGGCCCTGGACCTCGCCCGGCGGGCCGGGCTGCGCGTCGGCGTCGTCACGAACCAGTCCGCGATCGCGCGCGGCCTGGCCACCGAGGCCGAGGTCGCCGCGGTCAACGCGCGGGTGACCGAACTGCTTGGCCCGTTCGACACGTGGCGGCAGTGCCCGCACGGCAGGGGCGACGGCTGCGACTGCCGCAAACCCGCCCCCGGCCTGGTGCTCCAGGCGGCGGCCGACCTCGGCGTCGCCCCCGAGGAGTGTCTGGTCGTCGGGGACATCGGCGGCGACGTCGCGGCGGCGCGGGCCGCCGGGGCACGCGGCGTACTGATCCCGACGCCGCGGACCCGGCCGGAGGAGACGGCCGGCGTGCGGCGGGCCGCCGGGCTCGAGGAGGCCGTCCGGTACGCGCTGGCGGGCGGTACGGGCGCGGTGAGCTGGCATGAGTGAGCGCGGAGGCCGGTGGGCCGGCGGCGAGCGGGGGGAGCGGCGTTCGCTGGTGGTGCGCCTGGACAACGCCGGTGACGTGCTGCTCGCCGGGCCGGCCGTCCGGGCCGTCGCCGCGCGGTCCGCGCACGTCACCATGCTGGTCGGGCCGCGCGGCGAGGCGGCCGCCCGGCTGCTGCCCGGCGTCGACGAGGTCGTCGTGTGGCGCGCGCCCTGGGTCGATCTCCGGCCCCCGCCGGTCCGCCGCGACGAGGTCGACGCGCTCGTGGACCGGCTGGCCGCCGGGCGGTTCGACGAAGCGCTGATCCTGACGTCCTTCCACCAGTCGCCGCTGCCGACCGCGCTGCTGCTGCGGCTGGCCGGCGTCGTCCGCACGGCCGCCATCAGCGTCGACTACCCGGGCGCGCTGCTGGACGTACGGCACCGGCTCGACGACGACGTCCCAGAGGCCGAACGCGGGCTCTCACTGGCCCGCGCGGCCGGTTTCCGGCTCCCGCCCGGCGACGACGGCCGCCTCGCCGTGCGGACTCCGCTGCCCGGCGTGCGGCACCTGACCGGCGGGGACCGGTACGTCGTCCTCCACCCGGGCGCGTCGGTCCCGGCCCGCGCCTGGCCCGCCCGGCGCTGCGCCGAGGCGGTCGCCGAGCTGACCGGGCGCGGGTGGCGGACGCTCGTCACCGGCGCCGGCGCCGAGCGCGACCTGACGGCACGGGTCGCGGGGGAGGCCGGCGTCGACCTGGGCGGCCGTACGAGCATGGCCGAGCTCGCCGCGATCCTCGCCGGGGCGGCCGTGGTCGTCGTCGGCAACACCGGTCCGGCGCACCTGGCCGCCGCCGTCCGCACGCCGGTGGTGTCGCTGTTCGCCCCCGTCGTCCCGGCGGCGCGGTGGGCGCCCTACGGCGTGCCGCACGTCCTGCTCGGCGACCAGAACGCCGCCTGCCGCGACACCCGGGCACGCGAGTGCCCCATCGACGGACATCCCTGCCTGTCGAAGGTCACGGCCCAGGAGGTCGCCGACTCCGTCGAGAAACTCGCCGTCGAGGTGAGCCGATGAGGGTGCTGATCTGGCACGTCCACGGGTCGTGGGCGACCGCCTTCGTCCAGGGGCCGCACACGTACGTGCTGCCGGTGACGCCGGACCGGGGGCCGGACGGCCTCGGCCGGGCCCGTACCTGGGAGTGGCCCGCGAACGCCGTCGAGGTGCCGCCCGAGCGGCTCCGCGACGAGGAGATCGACGTGGTCGTCCTCCAGCGGTCGCACGAGGAGAGGCTGGTCGAGGAGTGGCTGGGCCGCCGTCCCGGCGTGGACGTGCCCGCCGTGTACGTCGAGCACGACGCGCCCTGGGGCAACGTGCCGCTGACCCGGCACCCGATGGCCGACCGGCCGGAGATCCTCCTCGTCCACGTCACCCACTTCAACCGGCTGATGTGGGACAACGGGCGCACCCCGACCGCCGTCGTCGAGCACGGCGTCGTCGACCCGGGGCTCCGGTGGACCGGCGAGCTCGAGCGGACGGCCGTGGTGGTGAACGAGCCGCTGCGGCGCGGCCGGTACGTGGGTACCGACCTGCTGCCGTACTTCGCGGACGGCATGGGGCTGGACGTGTTCGGGATGAAGGTCCGGGACCTGCCGAGCCGGCTCGGCCTGCCCGGCGTTCACGCCTATGAGGACCTGCCGCAGGAGCGCATGCACGAGGAGCTGGCCCGGCGGCGCGTCTACCTGCACCCGATCCGGTGGACCTCCCTGGGCCTGTCGCTGCTCGAGGCGATGCACCTGGGCATGCCGGTGGTGGCACTGGCCACCACCGAGGTCGTCGAGGCGGTGCCCCGCGAGGCGGGGATCATCTCCACCCGGCCCGACCGGCTCCGCGAAGGTCTGCGGCGGCTGCTGGCCGACCGCGAGGAGGCCGCCCGGCTCGGCAAGGCCGCCCGCGCCGCCGCACTCGAGCGCTACGGCCTGCCCCGCTTCCTCGCCGACTGGGAGGAGATCCTGGCCGAGGTGACCCGTTGCCCGCCGTCCTGATGCTGCGCGCCCTCGGCCTGGGCGACTTCCTCACCGGTGTGCCCGCCTACCGGGCGCTGCGCCGCGCCTACCCGGACGCCGAGACGGTCCTGGCCGCCCCGGAGACACTGCGGCCCCTGGCGGAACTGACCGGCGCGATCGACCGGCTGCTGCCGACCGGAGAACTGCGGCCGATCCCGTGGGACGGGCCGCCGCCGGACGTCGCCGTCGACCTGCACGGTAACGGCCCCGCCAGCCACCGGCCGGTCGACGCGACCGGCGCCGCGACCCGCATGATGTACGCGTCCGCGGCCGCCCCGGACGTCGACGGCCCGTGGTGGGACGACGACGAGCACGAGGTCGCCCGGTGGTGCCGCCTCGTCGAGTGGTGGGGGGTCCCGGCCGACCCGGGCGACCTGCTGCTACGCGCCCCGGCGGCGGAGCCGGCGGTCCGCCGGGCGGCCGTCGTGCACCCGGGCGCGGCGTTCCCCGCCCGCCGCTGGCCGGCCGACCGCTTCGCGGCCGTGGCCCGCGCGCTGGCCGCCGAGGGACACCCGGTGGTGATCACCGGGACCGCCGCGGAACGCGACCTCGCGGCGGCCGTCGCCGAGGGTGCCGGGCTGCCCGCCGCGGCCGTGCCGGCCGGGACCACCGGGCTCACCGGCCTGGCCGCCCTCGTCGCCGGCGCCGCCGTCGTGGTCAGCAACGACACCGGCGTGTCCCACCTGGCCACCGCGTACGGCGTGCCGTCCGTGACGCTGTTCGGCCCGGTCTCCCCGGCGCTGTGGGGACCGCCGGAGGACGGCCCGCACGTCGCCCTGTGGCACGGCACGGGCGGCCGCCCGGGTGACGCGCACGGCGGCGAACCCGACCCCCGCCTGCTCAGGATCACCGTCGACGAGGTTCTCGCCGCCCTCGCCGGTCTCCGCCAGCCGGCGGGCTGACGGTCCGGTCCGGGCAGGTCGTGGGATCGTCAGAGCCTGGAGGCGTGTCAGGCGGGCTGCGCCGCGGTCTCGAGGGTGGGGTAGTCGATGTAGCCCGTCGCGTCGCCGGTGTACATCAGGTGCCGGTCTCTGATCGGGTTGAGCGGGGCGCCGACGCGCAGCCGCTCGATGAGGTCGGGGTTGGCCAGGAACGGACGGCCGAGCGCGATCAGATCGGCGCCCGCCGCCACGAGCCGGGCCGACTCGTGGAGGACGTGACCGGTGGTGACGTCCGGGAGCTTGGGATTGGCGATCAGTGTTCCGGGCCAGAGACGACGGATCGCGCGGAAGACGTCCTGGTCCGGGTCGGCGTACACGACGTGCAGGTAGGCCGGGGAGATCTCGGCCAGGGCCCGGACGAGGGCGGGATAGAGCTCGTCGACGTCGTCCTCGCACATCGCGTTCGCCGTCACACCGGGAGCGATCCGCACGCCGACGCGGTCGGGACCGATGGCGTCGGCGACGGCGCGGGTGACCGCGACCGTGAACCGGATCCGGTTCTCGATCGGGCCGCCGTAGGCGTCGGTACGGCGGTTGGTGGCGCTGGAGAGGTACTGGTGCAGCAGGTAGCCGTTGGCGGAGTGCACCTCCACGCCCTCGAAACCGGCGTCGACGGCGTTGCGGGCCGCGGCCGCGAAGTCGGCGACGGTCCTGTGGACGTCGTCGAGCGTCATCTCGCGGGGTGTGACGGCGGGCCGGAAGCCCGACGGTGTGTAGATCGGGTCGGGGAGCGGGATGGGAGAGGGCGCGAGCGGGTGCAGCCCGCTGTTGTCGGGGTGGCCGATGCGGCCGCCGTGCTGGATCTGCAGGAACATCCGCCCGCCCGCGGCGCGGACCGCGCCGGTGACGTTCCGCCAGCCCGCCACGTGCGCCGGACCGTAGATCGCCGGGATGTTCGGGTAGGTCAGCCCGACCGCGTTGGGGGTGGCGGCCTCGGCGACGATCAGCCCGGCGGCGGCGCGCTGGGCGTAGTAGGTCGCCATCAGCGAGCCGGGAACGCCGTCGGCGTCCGCCCGGTTACGGGTCATGGGCGCCATCACCATGCGGTTCGGCAGAACGAGGCCGCCGAGACGCGCGGGCTCGAGAAGGGCGTCGTCCGGCTCGGTCGTGGTCGTCATCGGATCCTCCTTGCGGCCTTCGTACCTGGTCATGGCCTGCCTCCCTGTGGTGTCGGTGTCGCGGTGCGCTGACGGGAACGACTCTGCCGGGGGCCGCTTCGGAACCGCTGATGATCTGCTGACGGCCACGGCCCCGTGTGTACGGTGCTGACATGCGGTTCGGTGTGCTCGGTCCGGTGACCGTGTGGGACGGGGACGAGGCGCCCGTGAAGATCCCCGAGGCGAAGGTCCGGGCGCTGCTGGCCGACCTGCTGGCGCATGAGGGACGGCCCGTCTCCGCCGACCGGCTCGTGGAGGACCTGTGGGGCGGACGGCCGCCCGGCCGCCCCGCCAACGCCCTGCAGGCCAAGGTCTCAGTGCTGCGCCGGGCGATCGGCCACGACCGCGTGGTGCGCCAGGCGCCGGGCTATCGACTCGTCCTCGACCGTCCCGGCGACGAGGTGGACGCCGACCGTTTCCGCGCGCTGGCGGCGCGGGCCCGGACGCGGACCGATCCGCGGGCGCGGGCCGCGCTGCTCACCGAGGCGCTGGAGTTGTGGCGGGGACCCGCGTTCGCCGACGTCGCGGACGAGGAGTTCGCGCGTGCGGCGGCCGACCGGCTGGCCGAGCAGCGCCTCGCCGTCCTTGAGGAGCAGGCCGAGGCCCGGCTGGAGGCGGGCGACCACGCGCTGCTCGCCGGGGAACTCGCCGACCTGGTGACGCGCCACCCGCTCCGGGAGCGGCTGCGCGCCGTCCAGATGCGCGCCCTCTACGCGGCCGGGCGGCAGAGCGAGGCGCTGGCCTCCTACGCCGAGCTGCGGAAGCTGCTGGTGGACGACCTCGGCCTCGATCCGAGCCCGGAGCTCGCGGCCCTGTACGAGGCGATCCTGCGGCAGGACGGGTCGCTGGCTCCGGCCTCGCAGCCGGAGCGGCCCGACGCGGCCGTGCCGGCCGGCCCGGTGCCGCGGTCCAACCTGCCGATCCCGCTCACCGCCCTGGTCGGCCGCGACGGGTCCCTGGACCATCTCGCCCGGCTCGTCCGGACGGCCCGTCTCGTCACGCTCTCGGGGCCGGGCGGGGTCGGCAAGACCCGGCTCGCGGTGGAGGCCGCCACCCGGCTCGCCGCCGAGGACGAGGCCGGTTTCCCGGACGGCGTGTGGCTCATCGAACTCGCCGGGCAGCGCGGGGGCACGGCGGACCTGGCGCAGGAGATCTCCGCCGTGCTCGGCGTCCGCGACGACCTGCCGTCCGGTGTGCCCGGGCCGGGCACGTCCGTGGCGCCCGCGCGACGCCTCGCGGCGGCGCTGCGCGACCGGCGGCTCCTGCTCGTTCTCGACAACTGCGAGCAGGTCGTCGACCCGGCCGCCGAGCTGGCCGAACTGCTGCTGGGCACCGCGGCCGGGCTGCGGATCATGGCCACCAGCCGCGAGCCGCTGAACCTGACCGGCGAGGCGGTGCATCTCGTCGAGCCGCTCCTGGAGAACGACGCCGTGCGGCTGTTCGCCGACCGCGCCTCCGCCTCCGCCCCCGGGTTCTCGCTGGAGTCCGACCGCGAGGCCGTCGCCGAGATCTGCCGCCGCCTCGACGGCATCCCGCTCGCCCTCGAACTCGCCGCGACCCGCGTCCGCGCCCTGGGCGTGCGGGAGCTGGCGGCACGCCTGGACGACCGGTTCCGGGTGCTCACCACCGGGCGGCGCGGCTCGCCGGCGCGCCAGCAGACCCTGCGCGCCGTGATCGACTGGAGCTGGGAGTTGCTCGGCGCACCGGAGCGCATCGTCCTGCGCCGCCTCGCCGTGCCCGTGGACGGCTGCGACCTGGACGCGGCGGAGGCGATCTGCGCGGGCGACGGCGTCCGCCGCGATGAGGTCCTCGACCTGCTCACCCGGCTGGTGGACCGGTCCCTGGTCGTGGTCGCCGACGGACCGGCGGGGCCCCGCTACCGCCTGCTGGAGTCCGTCGCCGCGTACGCGACGCAGCGGCTCCACGAGACGCGGGACCTCGACGCGACCCGCGACCGGCACCTGCGCCACTACCTCCGGCTCGCCGAGCGCGCCGAGCCGCGGCTGCGCGACGGCGGGCAGCGGGCCTGGCTGGACCGGCTCGACGCCGAGTCCGCCAACATGCGCGCCGCGCTGGAGGAGGCGCTGCGGCGGCCGGCCATGGAGGAGACGCTTCGGCCGCCCGCCCTGGATGAGGCGGTGCGGCGGCCGGCCGTGGACGAGGCGGTGCGGCTCGTCACGGCCCTGAGCCGGTGGTGGCTGCTGCGCGGCCGCCTGCACGAGGCCCGCCGTACCCTGTCGGCGGTGCTCGACCTCGCGCCGGACGCCGCCGAGGTCCGCGTGCTAAGCGCCGCGTTCGCGCTGCTGACCGGGGACCGGTCCGCGGCGGGCGCCGAGCCGGACGGCATCGCGGACCCCGCGCGCCGCGGCCGGGCCTTGTGGCTGTACGCGTACGGGCTGTTCCACTCCGGCGATCCCGTGGCGAGCGAGCGGGCCAACGCGCGGGCGCTCGACCTGTGCACCGCGGCCGGCGACCGGTGGGGTACCGCCGCCACATACGGGCTGCGCGCGATGCTCGCGCTCGTCCAGGGCGACCTCGGCACCGTCGAGGAGGCGGGCCTGCACGCCGCGGACCTCTTCGGCGACCTCGGTGACCGCTGGGGCGAACTGCAGACGGTGACGCCGCTCGCCGAGCTCGCCGAGATCAGGGGCGACTACGCCGAGGCCGAACGCGGTCAGAACGCGGGCCTGCGCATCGCCCGCGAACTGGGCCTGGAGACGGAGGTCTCCGCGCGCCTCTCGGGCCTGGGCAGGCTCGCGCTGCTCGCCCGCGACTGGGACCGGGCACGCGACCTGCACCGGGAGGCCCTGCGGCTGGCCGCAGAACAGGGCCACCGGTACGGCGAGGTGCACTCGCTGATGGGCCTCGCCCTCGGCACCCGCCGCTCCGGTGACCTGGACGCGGCGGACCGGCACCTGCGGCGCATCCGGGACGAGTACGAGTCGTCCGAGATAGGGGAGCACCTGCTGTTCGCGGAGCTCGGCTTCACCGCCGAGTCGCGCGGGGACGCGGCCGAAGCCGCCGCGTACCATCGCCGCGGGCTGGAGATCGCCGTGGCGCTCGGCGAACCGCGCGCGCTGGCACTGTCCCTGGAGGGAGTGGCGGGCGTGCTCACCCTGTCCGGCGACGCCCGGCGCGCCGCCGTGCTGCTCGGCGCGGCCGATTCGGCCCGCCGCAGCGTGCACGCACCGCTCCCACCGGCCGAACGCGGTGACGTGGAGCGGATCACGACCGCCGCCATGGCCGCCCTCGGCGAGCAGGCCTTCGCCGACGCCTTCCAGCGAGGCGCCGAGACCCCGCCCGCCGACGCGGCCGCACTGGCCAAGGACGCGATCCGCGTCTGAGGTTCGGTCCACCCGGCGACGCGAGCGTGCCGGGGTGTGGATTCCCGTACCACGGATCCGGATGGAAGCACGATCGTGCGGCTCCCCCGACCGGTCCAGGCTTGCGACATGCCCTTTTCGAACCCGCACGGCCGCTTCCCGACGCACGACGGTCCGGGAACCGGCGCCGCCGCCTCGCCGTACCGACCCGGCGACGCGCTCGACGCCTCCACCCCCTCTCGCGACGGCACGGCGGACGCCGCTCCCGGCGACGGCGCGGCGGCCCGGTGCGATGACCTGCACCGCCGCTACGGGAGGGGCGAGAACGCCGTCCACGCCCTGCGCGGCGTGACCGTCGCCTTCGCACCGGGGACGTTCACGGCCGTGATGGGGCCCTCCGGGTCGGGCAAGACGACCCTGTTGCACTGCGTCGCGGGCATGGACCGGCCGACGTCCGGCACCGTCTGGTGGGGCCCGACCGAGGTGTCCCGGCTGCGGGAACGGCGGCTGGCCGAACTGCGCCGCGCCGAGGTCGGTTTCGTCTTCCAGTCGTTCAACCTGATGCCCGCCATGACGGTCGAGCAGAACGTGACGCTGCCGGGCCGGCTCGCCGGGCGGCCGCCCGAGCGGACGGCGGTGCGCGAGGCGCTGCGGCAGGTGGGGCTCGGCGGCCGCGAGCGGCACCGTCCCGGGCAGCTGTCCGGCGGCCAGCAGCAGCGGGTCGCCATCGCGCGGGCCCTGGTCTCCCGCCCGAGGGTGCTGTTCGCCGACGAGCCCACGGGCGCGCTCGACCGGCGGACCGGCATGGAGATCCTCTCGCTGCTGCGCGCCGGCGTCGCCGAGCAGGGGCAGACCTGCGTCATGGTGACGCACGACCCGGTCGCCGCCGGTTACGCCGACCGCGTCGTGGTGCTGGCCGACGGCGTCATCGTCGATGACCTGGATCGCCCTTCGGCGGCGGCCGTCTCCGCCCGGCTGAGCGGGCTGGGAGGCTGACGTGCTGCGACTGGCCTTCGGGCAGATCCGGACCCGGCCCGCGACGTTCGCCGGGCTCGCCACGGCCCTGTTCATGGCGGTGACCGCGATCACGCTGTTCGGATCGCTGATCGCCGCGAGTGTCGTCTCTCCCCCGGCGCAGGCGGGGCAGCCCGGTCTCGTGATCATCGGCGGGGCGTTCGGGGAGATCGCCGTCCTGGTGGCCCTGTTCGTGGTGGTCAACACCCTCGGCTTCGCGATCCGCCAGCAGCACCGGGATCTGGCGCTCCTGCGCACCGTCGCGGCCACCCCCCGGCAGGTCCGCGGGCTGGTGCGCCGGCAGGTACTGATCGTGGTCCTCCTCGTCAGCCCGGCCGGCTGGGCGGCCGGGGCGCTGGGGGCCCGCCGTCTGCTCGGCGCGCTCGCGGACCGGGACCTGGTGCCGGCCGGAAGCCGGATCCCGTTCACTCCGGTACCCGCCGCGGCCGCCTCGGTGATCGCGCTCCTCCTCGGCATGCTGTCGGCCGTGGTCGCCGCCCGCCCGGTCTGCCGCGTCGCCCCGGCCGTCGCGCTCGGGGAGAGCGTCGGCGGCGACCGGCGATTCGGACCGATCCGCACGCCCGCCGGGTTCCTCGCACTCGCCGGCGGAGGCGGTCTCTGCCTCGCCATCGCCCGGCAGCCCCCGGACAAGGCCGGGCAGGGCGCGCTGCTGGCCACGCTGGTCCTCATGGTGGCGGTCGCGCTCCTCGGACCGCTGTTCACCGTGGCCGTCGTCACGCTCCTCAGCCTGCCCGTACGGGTCGTCGCGCCCCGCTCAGACCGGCTCGCCGACGCGAACCTGCGCGGGTACGCCGCCCGGCTGTCGTCGGCCGTGGTCCCCCTCGCGCTGCTGACCGCGCTGGCGTGCGCGTTCCTGTCCCTCGGCGATACGGTCAGGGACGCCGCCCACCACCTCTCGGGAACGGAGCTGACCTCGGTGAACTCCGCCGGCGACGTCTGGCTCCGCCAGGTCGAGCTGACCATCCTCGGCTGCTTCGGCGGTGTGTCGACGGTCAACACCCTGGCGGCGCTGACCGCCGCGCGGCGCCGCGAGTTCGCGCTGCTGACTCTGGTCGGGGCGACCCGCCGGCAACTCGCGTCGATGCTCTGCGCCGAGTGTCTGCTGATCACGGCGGTGGGCACGCTCACCGGCACGGCCGTCGCGGGGGTCGGCGTGAGCTCGTTCAGCGTGACCCTGCCGGGATCCCCGCTCCCGTCGATGGACCCGGCGGGCTATGGATCGATCGCGGCGGGTGTGGCGGCGCTGGCCGCGCTCGGCATCCTCCTCACCGGGCTGCGGGCGACCTCCGGGCCGGCCACCGAGACGGTCGCGGGGCAGCGTGGCTGACCACTCCGGCGACCCCGCCGGGCCCCGGCGCGCCGCCGACCCGGAGGAGGCCCGACGGCCGGGACGGTTCCGGCCCCGCCTTCCCTGGGTCCGGGCCCGCCTGTCCCGATCCCGGCCCGGCCTGTCCCGGTCCCGGCCCCGCCTGTCCCGGTTCCGGCCCGGCCTGTCCCGGTTCCGGCCCCGCGAGCCCCGGTTCCGGCCCCGCCTGTCCCGGTTCCGGCCGCCTCTGCCTCGGCCCACCGTGCGGCCCGGCGAGGCCGTCTTCGCCGTCGCGGGCCTGCCGGTGGCCGTCGCCGGTGCCGTCTTCGTCTTCACCATGTTGTACGCGGGCACGCTTCTGGCGGTGACCCTCATCGGGCTTCCGTTCGTCGCGGCGGGCCTGCGCGGCGCCCGGGTGCTCGGCGGACTGCACCGCCGCGCCGTCGCGCGGCTCCTCGGCGAGGAGGTGCCCGGCCCCGAGCCGGTGCCGCCCGCGCCCGGAGTGCTCGGCTGGATCCGCGCCGGGCTCACCGACCCGTCGGGCTGGCGGGCCCTGCTGTACCTGGTCCTCCGCCTCCCGGCCGGCCTGGCGGCCTTCCTGGTCGCGGTCGTACTGCCGGCCACCGCGGTGTGGCTGATCGGCTTCCCCGCGCTCGTTCATGTGCTCGCCCCGCATGACCGGGCCGTCCCCTGGTGGGCGAACGTCGCCGGCCCGTCGCTCGGGCTCGTCCTGCTGGCGGCCGTCCCCGCCGCCATTCGCGGGGCGAGCGGGCTGAACCGCCGGCTGGCCCGGCTCCTGCTCGGCCCGACGTCCGGGCAGCGGCGGATGCGCGCGCTCGAACGGTCACGGCACGCGCTGGCCGCCGAGAACACCGAGGCCCTGCGCTCGATCGAACGCGATCTGCACGACGGAACGCAGGCCGAGCTGGTCGCCATCGCCATGACCCTCTCGTTGGCCGACGACGCGCTCGGCGCACGCCCGGATCCGGCGCCGGACCGGCTGTCCGTCCTTCTCGCCCGGGCGCGGACCCAGACCGACGACGCCATCGCGGGGCTGCGGCGGATCACCCGTGGCATCAATCCGGTTCCGCTCGACGCGGGTCTCGGCGCCGCCCTCCGCTCCCTGGCCATGGGCAGCCCGGTCCCGGTCGACCTGCGCCTGGACCTGCGTGAACGCCCGGATCCGGCGATCGAGCGCGTGGTGTACTTCTGCGCGGCCGAGCTCCTGACCAACGTCGCCAGGCACAGCGGGGCGGACACCGCCACCGTCGAGGTCGTCGCCGCTCACGGCCGGATCCGGCTGGTCGTGACCGACGACGGACGGGGTGGCGCGTTCCCGGACGGCGGGAGCGGGCTGACCGGCCTGGGCCGACGGGTGGAGGCCGTGGGCGGAACGATCCGGATCATCAGCCCCGATGGCGGCCCCACGACCGTCGTCGCCGACCTGCCGAGCGCGGTGTGAGCACCGGTCGCACAGTGTGACAGCGTCACCGGCACGACGTCGGAGCCGCCTGGATCACGCGCCGCTTCCGGTCTCGCTCAGGTAGGTGAGCACCGCCTTGACCCGGCGATTGTCGATCTCGGTGGGAGGCAGGTCGAACTTCATGAAGATCGCGGCCGCGTGCTTCTCCACCGCGCGCTCCGTGACCACCAGGCGCTGGGCGATGGACCGGTTCGAGTGCCCCTGCGCCATGAGGTCGAGCACCTCCCGCTCCCTCGGGGTGAGCGAGTCGATCCGGTTCCGCCGGGTACCGCCCCGCAGCAGCCCGGTGACGATCTCCGGATCGAGCACCGTTCCGCCCGTGGCCACCCGGTGCAGGGCATCGACCAGCTCGGCGGTGCGGGCCACCCGTTCCTTGAGCAGGTAGCCCACTCCGGCGGCACCGGCCGACAGCAGCCGCTCCGCCAGGGTCGCCTCCACGTGCTGGGAGAAGACGAGGATGCCGACCTTCGGCCAACGTCTCCGGAGCTCAAGGGCGGCACGGATGCCCTCGTCGGTGTGCGAGGGCGGCATCCGGATGTCCACGACGGCGACGTCGGGGCCGTGCTCGGCGACCGCCGCCAGCAGGTCCTCGGCGGTGCCGACCGCCGCGACGACCACGCATCCCCGCGCGGACAGCAGCTCCGACATGCCGTCACGCAGGACGACCGAGTCCTCGGCCAGGACCACCCGCAGCGAACGTTCCGTCATGCACGTCATCATGCCGCCGTCCGAGCGTCTCCAGCGCCATCGGGACCGCTCAGCCGACGTAGCGGCGGGCGGGGGAGGTGCGCTGGGGCTTCTCGAGCAGCCGCAGGGCCCGCTCGACGTGGTGGGGGACCGGCCGCCGTTCCCGGATCACCCACGGCAGGCCGCCGAGGGCCTCGGCGACCGCCGACACGCTCGTACGGTCCCGGGGCACCGAGCGCAGCACGGTCAGCGTCCTGCGGACGGCCGACCGGACCGGGCGGCGCAGCCAGGTCGTCCAGAGCGTGTTGCGGATGCCGACCCGGCGCCGTTCGCGGGGATCGCGGGCGGCCGACGCGGCGTGGTGCACGACGACGTCCTCGGCCCAGCACATCCACCAGCCCCGGGTCGCCAGGTCCATGCCGAGCAGCTCCTCCTCCCCGCCCAGCACCAGCCGCGGCGAGAACCCGCCGACCTCGCGGAACGCCTCGACCCGGATCATCGACGCGCCCGCCAGGATGCTCATCAGGGCGGGGCCCGGCATCCAGTCGGGGGCGGGCACCGGCGAGTGCCGCAGCTCCGGGGTGATCGGGTCCTCCTCCAGCCCCGGCTCGACCAGGATCAGGCCGGTGACCGTCGCCAGCCGGGGACACCGGTCGAGCAGGTCCGCCGCGCGCCCCAGCGCGCCCGGCTCCCACCAGGTGTCGTCGTCGCAGAAGGCGACGTACGGGGTGGACACGTCCTCGACGGCGAGGTTGCGGGCGACGGCGCCCAGGTTGCGCGCCGACCGGATCAGCCGGACCCGCGGGTACGCGTCGGCGACGGTCTCCGACGTGCCGTCGGACGAGGCGTTGTCGACGACGATGATCTGCGGGCGTTCGGGCAGCCGGGTCATGAGGTCGAGGGTCCGCAGCAGTTCGGGCCGGCGGTCCCGAGTCATGATCACCACGGCGACCCGCGGATCCGGGCTCACCGGGCCTCCCCGGCCAGCCGGCGGATGCCGCCCTCGACGGCCGCCGGGACGGGCCGCCGCGCGGCCAGCGCCGACGGCAGGCGCACGGCGGCGCCCGCGAGGGCCGCGCGCGAGTCGCCGTCCCGCAGCGCCCGCGCCCCCAGCCGCGCGGTCTCCCGCACCGCCACCAGGCCGGGACGGCGCATCCAGGTCGTGAGCACGGTGTTGCGCAGCTCGCTCCGGCGGCGCCGGTGGGACGGCGGCCGGTCGGCCGACGGCTCGTGCACCGCGACGACCTCCGGGACATGGCACAGCCCCCAGCCCGCGGCGGCCAGGTCGTAGGACAGCAGGCGCTCCTCACCGACGAAGAACAGCAGCGGGCTGAACCCGCCGACGTCGAGGAACGCCCGCCGGCGGACGATCGAGGCGCACGCCAGGAACCCCAGGACCGGCGGGCCGGGCAGGTCGGGATCGGGAGGGAGCGGCGAATCGGCCATCGCCGCGTTGATCGGGTCGGGCTCGCGTTCGGGCCCGACGAGGGTGTGCGCCGCGATCAGGCCGAGGCGCGGATGGGCGTCGAACAGGTCGGCGGCGCGGGTCAGCGCCCCCGGCTCCCACCACGAGTCGTCATCGCTGAACGCGACGTACGGGGTGCGGGCCAGATGGACGCCGACGTTGCGGGCCGCGGCCCCCCGGTTGCGGCCCAGCGGCACGAGCCGCACGCCGGGGTGATCGGCCGCCACCGCGGTCGCGGTGCCGTCCTCCGAGCCGTTGTCGACCACCGCGATGACCGGCCGGTCCGGCAGGGCCGCCAGCCGGTCGAGGGTGCGCAGCAGCTCCGATCGCCTGTTCCTGGTGGCGATCACGACGGTGACACGGCTCACCGATCGACCTCCCCGTGATCCGAGTAACCGGTCGACTACCCGCCGACGGATCGCCGAAATCCTCGGCCCACGGAGCCCTCCCCGAGCGGCCCGCGGAGCCCTCCCCGAGCGGCCCGCGAGGGCCTCGCGAGCGGTAGGCCGCCGGGGCGGCCGATGGCGTTTTGAACCATCCGTCGCGGGCAGGGTGGGCGCGTCGGCACCATGGGGAGGGAACCATGCCGAACGTTTTCGACGTACTCAGCAAAGACCACGTAGAGGTCGAACAGGCGCTCGCGGAGCTCGAATCGGGGCCCACGGCGGCGACCGGAGCCGACCCGGAGCAGAAGGAGATCCGCAAGAGGCTGGTCGAGCAGCTGATCATCGAGGAGTCCAAGCACGAGGCCGTCGAGGAGGAGTACTTCTGGCCGGCGGTCCGCGACAAGCTGCCCGACGGCGACCACCTCGCCGACGAGGCCACCGACCAGGAGCAGGCCGCCAAGCACATCCTCAACGATCTGCTGGACCTCGACCCCGACGACCCGAGGTTCGAAGACCGCCTCCGCACGTTCACCGTCGACGGGCGCGAGCACATCGCCTACGAGGAGGAGCGCGTGTGGCCCCGCATGCGGGAGGCGCTCAGCGCGGAGGAGGCCGACGAGCTCGGTACCAAGGTCGAGGAGGGCAAGAAGCTGGCCCCGACGCGGCCGCACCCGAACACGCCGCCCAGGCCCGGCATCCTCAAGACGGTGGGAAAGGCGGCCGCCGTGGCGGACCGGGCCCGGGACGCGGTCACCGGGCGCGGCGATTGAGCGCCCCGGACTCCGCCCGGGAGGTCCCGCGCCATGGGTGACGTCGAGGCCGCACCGGGCGAGCTGCTGAAGACTCTGCGGAAGGCCGCAGCGGCGTTGACCGACGCCGGGGTCAAGTTCGCGCTGACCGGCGGGTTCGCCGCGTACGCGCGCGGCGCCGCGCCGTCGACCCACGATGTCGACTTCGTGCTGACCGAGGACGAGGTCGAGGGCGCCCTCTCCGCCCTGGAATCCGTGGGGATGCGGCGCGTCGAGATTCCCGAGGCATGGCTCGCCAAGGTCCACGACGACGGCCGTACGGTCGACCTGATCTTCCGGCCGTCGGGGCGGGCCGTGGACGCCGCGCTGCTCGCCCGCGCCGAGGAGCTGAACGTCGAGGCGGTCGCCATGCCGGTGCTGACCGCCACCGACCTGACGGTCCTGCGCCTTCTCGCGTTCGACGAGAAGGCCAGCGACTTCGGGGGATACCTACCGGTGTCGCGGGCGCTGCGCGAGCAGGTGGACTGGCCGCGGGTGATCGCCGCCACGGCGGACTCCCCGTACGCCTACGCCTACCTGACCCTGCTGCACCGCCTGCGCGTGATGGAGTACGGGCCGCCGTACGAAGGGAGTGACGGATGACGCCCAGCGACCCGCCCCACTACCTCGCCGCCCGCATCAAGAGCCGCCTGGCCGAGGACGCCCGCACGGTCGAACTCGGCATCCAGGTCGACGTCCGTGGTGACGTCGTCTTCCTGCGCGGCCAGGTGGCGACTTCCCGGAGGCGGGAACTCATCGAGACGGTCGCCCGTGAGACGGCCGGTGGAAGACGGATCTCCAACGATGTGACCGTCGTGGAGATCCGGCCCCCGAAAACGGAGGAATCGCCCACATGATTCGTGTGGCCGCGGTCGGCGACATCCACGTCGGCGAGGATGTGCGCGGCCTGTACCGCAACCGACTGACCGGGATCGCCGACGACGCCGACGTCCTGCTCGTCGCCGGCGATCTGACCCAGCACGGCACGGCGGAGGAGGGACGGATGGCCGCGGAGGAGCTCCGCGACATCGGCGTCCCGGTCATCGCCGTGCTCGGCAACCACGACTACCACTCCGACGCGGAGACCGAGATCACGAAGGCGCTGAAGGACGCGGGGATCACCGTCCTCGAAGGCGAGTCAACGATGATCGACTGCCACGGCAAGCGCCTCGGCGTCGCCGGCGCCAAGGGCTTCGGCGGCGGCTTCGCGGGCCGCTGCGGCTCCGACTTCGGCGAGCCGGAGATGAAGGCCTTCATTCGCCACACCAAGGCCACCGCGGCCAAGCTCGGCGAGGCCCTGGGCGCGCTGGACGCGGACGCGCGCGTGGCCCTGACCCACTACGCGCCGGTCAAGGACACCCTGAACGGCGAACCCCTCGAGATCTTCCCCTTCCTCGGCAGCTACCTGCTCGCCGAGGTGATCGACGGAGCGGGGATCGACCTCGCCGTGCACGGGCACGCCCACCGCGGCGTGGAGAAGGGGATCACGCCGGGCGGGATCCCCGTGCGCAACACCGCCCTGCCGGTCATCGAGCGCGCCTACGCGGTGTACTGCGTCGGCGGCGCCGACGACGTCGAGTGCGCACCCGACGACACCGTCGGCGCGACCGCGTAAGACACGCGCGAGAGGTCCGCGTCCGGTGGGCGCGGACCTCTTCGACGTCCCGGCGCGGCTCAGGCCGGCACGGGGGCGAGGTCGCGGTTGTGGTGCCGGTGCGCCGCCACCGCCATGACGAACTGCTCGACGAACTCGCCGGTCACGCCGGACGCCGACTGCATGACGACGCCCTGGTCGGCGGTCAGCGCCTCGCCATGGTTGTTCACCCCGTTCAGCCGGGCGCTCGACAGCAGGCGGATCCCGTCTCCGATGGCCCCGATCGCCTTGCCGTGCTTGAACGCCTCCGCGACGAACTGAACGGCGCTGCCGTCGGCCTCCAGCGCCGTCACCGACTCCTTCCCGCCGGGGACGATCACCGCGTCGTACAACACCGAGCCGACGGTCGGCAGCGCGCGCGTCACCTCGACCGGCCCCTCGGAGCCCTCGACCGTGCCGTCCCGCGCGGCCAGCACCTCGGGTATCGCGCCGACGGCCGTGAGCGCCTCCCGCAGCGACCGGACGTCGCCGGTGTCCACGCCGTCGGCGGCCAGGATGGCGATCTTGCGGGTCTCGATCGAGTCACGCGGGGCGTTGGCCTGGCTCAGCGCCGGTGAGCTGCGCCCGTGGTTCGGCTGCGTGGGCCGCGCCGGCGGCTCGACACCGACGCCCTCGGCGACCGCGACGGCCAGGTCGTGGTCGACGTTGTTCAGGTTGGCCACGACCCCCTCCCTGATCTGCCGGTGGTCCACCTTCCCCAGCTCGAAGCGGAACGCCGAGACGATGTGCTCCTTCTCCCAGTCGGACATGCTGTTCCAGAACAGGGTCGCCTGGGAGTAGTGGTCGGCGAAGCTCTCGCTCCGCTTGCGGATCTTGTTTCCGTCGACCCGCTCCTGGTAGTGCGTGAACGCGCCCTCCGGGACGACGGCGGGGCAGCCGCCGCTGAGCGAGTTCGGGTGGTAGGCGGCCCGGCTCGTGTGGACCATCGACTGGTGGTAGCCGTCGCGCTGGTGGTTGCGCACATCGGCGACCGCCCGGTTCACCGGCAATTGGGTGAAGTTCGGGCCGCCGAGGCGGATCAGCTGCGTGTCGAGGTAGGAGAACAACCGGGCCTGCAGCAGCGGATCGTTGGTGAAGTCGATGCCGGGGACCACGTTGCCCAGGTGGAAGGCCACCTGCTCCGTCTCGGCGAAGAAGTTGTCCGGATTGCGGTCGAGCACCAGCCGCCCGACCGGGCGCACGGGTACCTCCTCCTCCGGGATGATCTTCGTGGCGTCGAGCAGATCGAAGTCGAAGGCGTGCTCGCGGTCCGCCGGTACGAGCTGCACGCCGAGCTCCCACTCGGGGAAATTCCCGGCCTCGATCGCCTCCCACAGGTCACGGCGGTTGAAGTCCGGGTCCTTGCCGGCGATCTTCTGCGTCTCGTCCCACACCAGCGAGTGCGTGCCGAGCTTCGGCTTCCAGTGGAACTTCACGAACGTGCCGACACCCTCCTCGTTCACGAGACGGAAGGTGTGCACTCCGAAGCCCTGCATCATCCGGAAACTGCGCGGCAGCGCCCGGTCCGACATCAGCCACATCATCATGTGCGTGGTCTCGGGTTGCAGCTGCACGAAGTCCCACAGGGTGTCATGGGCCGAGGAGGCCTGCGGGATCTCGTTGTTCGGCTCCGGCTTCACCGCGTGCACGAAGTCGGGGAACTTGATCCCGTCCTGGATGAAGAACACCGGCATGTTGTTGCCGACCAGGTCGAAGTTGCCCTGCCGGGTGTAGAACTTGGTCGCGAACCCGCGGACGTCGCGCACCGTGTCGGCCGACCCCCGTGAACCGGCGACGGTCGAGAAGCGCACGAACACCGGCGTGCGCAGCGACGTGTCCCGGAGGAACTCCGCGGCGGTGTACTCGGTGAGCGGATCGGTCACCTCGAAGTACCCGTAGGCGGCCGAGCCCCGGGCGTGTACGACCCGCTCGGGGATCCGCTCGTGGTCGAAATGGGTGATCTTTTCGCGGAAGTGGAAGTCCTCCATGAGGGTGGGACCCCGCTCTCCCGCTTTCAAGGAGTTGTCGGTGTCGTCGACCGGGATGCCCTGGTCGGTCGTCAGCCGTGAGTCGTGGTTCGGGTTGACGCGGACCTGGTCGAGTTGGCGGTCCTTGTCGTCCGGCGTTGTCATGGCGTCCCCCTCCGAGATCGAAAACGGCCCTTCACAGGGAGCCATGTCCGGTCGGCGGCGTCCTATGCGTGATCCGACAGCCCAATGTCCCGCCCCGGCGGGGTCGCCGAGCGGGCGCCCGTGACCGTCCGGCGCCGGCCGGACCGGCCCCTCGCCACGGAGATCGCGAACTCGCTCCAGAAGGCAAGTCCGGCGCGGTCACGATGAGTGCTTCTTTGAACGGCCTGTTGCCCAAGCCTTGCGGCCCTGCGGGTTTTCCCTGACGCGATGCCGACTATGTACCCCCGCGTAATCTCTTGGGGGATAAAGGCCGAATCGGCGTCGTGATCCGTACGCCGTTCGCGGACGGCCTTCTCGCACGGCGCGCGCGGACAGGCGGCGATCGGCAGGAGAAGGTGAGTCACGTGCTGAAGAAGGCGATCACCACCTGTGCTCTCGCGGCCGCCGCGGTCACGACCGCACTGCTGGGAACGTCGCACGCGTTCGCCCAGGCGAACGCACCGTCGGCCGACGGCGCTTCGCATCCGAGCATCGCAGCGGCCCCTGCGGGCGTCCTGCTCGCGGGGATGGCCCTGCCCCGCCAGGATGACTGGGGCGACGACGACGGCATCAACATCAGCAACGAGAACAACAACCAGGTCAACTCTCCGGGTGCCACGATTTTCGGCTGATCACCGGATCGGCGCGGGGTGGACGAGGCACCTCGCCCACGACCCTCAGGGGTGCGGAACCCAGGTGTCCGCACCCCTGAGCATTTATGCCGGTCCCGTGGCGAGCCGCGATGAGGATCGGTCGGGTGGCGCTCAGGCGCCCTCGTCCTCGATGCGCATGGCCTGCTCCTCGGGCGAGAAACCGGCCTGATCGGGCCCGACGTCCTCGGCGACGGCGTCCTTCTCCGTGTCGGCGCGGACGCCCTCGTCCGGTTCGACCAGCCGGCCCGCCCGGCGCGGCGTCTCGTTCTCCCGGACGGGATCGAAGTCGCGCTCCTCGGCGTCCGGCCGGTCCTCGCCCCGGCGGCGGCCGCCGAGCGCCGGATCGGGCTGTTCCCTTCTCAGGCGGGCGTCCAGGGACTCGCCCTCCCGCTGCTCCTCGGCGGTGGTCCCGAACTCCTCGACGCCGACAGGCTCGTCCCGGGGAACCGGCGCGCGCTGCGGGTCCTCCGCCCACTGCCGCTCAGGGTAGGAGTCCTCCAGGTCGGGGATCCCCTCCTCCTCCAGCTCCGAGTACGGATCGGGATCCGGATGCGGATGTGTCATCGGTCTCTCCATCGTCCGTCGAATGCGTCCGAACCAGGCCCATGCCCACGAATCGGCCCTCCTCACCTGCGGCGGACGGCTTTGGGCGAGGTTTGAGACGACGCCCGGCGGGCACCCGGACATCTCGTCAGCGACGCGATCGATCAGGAGGGCTGTCATGAACGGGCACGAAGGCGGACCGACGGCGCACCGTGCTCCGGAGGACCTGAATCAGGAGGGCGCGCCGCGCGCCACCGGGCCGGACCCCGCGTGGGCCGCGCGCGACACCCAGGCGCTGACCCAGGACCAGATGATCGTGTACGAGGCGCTCGCCACCGTACGGCGGCCGATGAGCGCCGGCGACGTCGCCGCGACCACCGGCAAGGACGAGGAGACGGTACGGGCGTGCCTCCGTGTCCTCGCGGAGCGGAAGATGATCGTCGACGGCGACGACGGGATCGTCATCGGCGACAACGACTGGGACGTGCGCGGCGCCCACCCGACCGCCTCCGGCCGCGACTGAGCCGAGCCGGGAAGCGCGGGCCGGTCGCGCCCGGCCGCGCCGAGAACCGCCCGCCCGGCCGCGGTCGAGCGCGCTCAGGAGCGGGCGACCAGCCGGAAACGGACGCGCTGCCCCGGGCGGAGTTGCGCGGCCCGGCCGAGGTCCGCACTCGCCACGACGGCCGCGACCGGATAGCCGCCGGTGGTCGGATGGTCGGCGAGGAAGATGATGGGCAGGCCGTTCGGCGGCACCTGCAGCGCGCCGGTGACCATCCCCTCGCTCGGCAGCTCGCCCTCCCGCCGTCGTACGAGCGGCCGCCCCTCCAGGCGCACCCCGATCCGGTTGCTGTGCGAACTGACCTCATAGCCGCCCCGGGTGAGCGGTTCGAGGCTCTCGAACCAGTCGTCGCGCGGTCCCGGCAGGATCCGCAGGACCGGTTCGTCCTCCGGCTCGTAGCCGGGCGCGTAGTCCACGGTGATCGGCTCGGACGCGCGGCCCACCGCCAGCCGGTCGCCGGCGGTCAGCGGATCGGGCCCCAGCCCGGACAGCAGATCCGTCGAGCGGCTGCCGAGGACGGGCGGGACGTCGACCCCGCCCCGGACGGCGACGTACGTGCGGACCCCCGCGGACGGCGTGCCGAACTCCACCGAGGTGCCCGCCGGAACGTGACAGGGGGCGTTCATCGCGCCGGGACTCACCCGCACCGGCGCGCCGGTCACGGCGATCCACGCCGGCGCGTCGAACCGCAGCGCCGCCCCGCCGAAGGTCAGCTCCAGGCCGGCGGCGTCCTCGGGGTTGCCGACCAGGCGGTTGGCCAGCCGTAGGCCGGCGGCGTCCGCCGCGCCCGAGCGCGGCACCCCCAGGTGCGCGTACCCGGGACGGCCCAGGTCCTGCACCGTGCAGAGCGGACCGGGACGGAGTACCTCGATCGCCACGACACCCCCTAGCCCGCGCGGCCGAGGCCGGCGCCCCGGACCGTGGCCCGCTCGGCGACGAACCGGACGCGGACGCCGGGCCGCAGCAACGACGGGGGGTCCCGGTCGATGTCCCACAGCGTCATCGTCGTACGCCCCAGCAGCCGCCAGCCTCCCGGCGACGGCGTCGGATACACCGCGCCGTACGGGCCCGCGATGGCGACCGAGCCGGCGGGCACCGACGTACGCGGGGAGTCCCGGCGGGGCACGTGCAGGGCCTCGTCCAGTCCGGTGAGATATCCGAAGCCCGGGGAGAACCCGAGGTAGGCGACGACGTACTCGGCGCCGGCGTGGCGTGCGACCACCTCGTCCCGGGACAGCCCGGTCAGCCCGGCGACCTCGTCCAGGTCCGCGCCGTCGTAGACGACCGGGAAGCGTACCGGCTCGGCCGAGATCTCGTCGAGCTCCGGGAGCGCCAGACCGGCGAGCAGCGCCCCGAGCCGGCCGACCTCGGCGCCCGGCCGGACCGTGACCAGGACCGTCCGGGCCCCCGGCACGACGTCGACGACCTCCGGCGGCGCGAGCCCGAGCACGGCGGCGTGCACGCGGTGCGGCGCCTCCGTCTCGATCAGCAGCGCCGCGTCGCCGACGCGTCGTACCTTCACGCGAACGACCTCAGGGGGACGGCGGCGTTCTCCAGCGCCTTCCGGACCGCCTGCGCGAGCTCCACGGCGCCCGACGTGTCGCCGTGCACGCAGATGGACCGGGCGTCGACCCGGATCCGCGTGCCGTCCGTGGCCTCGACCACGCCCTCGACGGCCATCCGCAGCGCCCGGTCGGCCACCTGCGCGACGTCCTCGATCACCGCGCCGGGCTCACGGCGGGACACGAGCGTGCCGGCGGGCGTGTAGGCGCGGTCGGCGAAGCACTCGTTGACGATCGTCAGGTCCGTCACCTCGTGCAGCTTGGACCCGGGGAGCGTGAGCACCGGCAGCGCCGGGTCGTACGCCTCGACCGCGGCGGCCACCGCCTCGGCCTGCGCCGGGTCGCGGACGATCCGGTTGTACAGCGCGCCGTGCGGCTTCACGTAGCGGACCCGGTCGCCCTCGGCCCGGGCGATGCCGTCGAGCGCGGCGATCTGGTAGAGCACCTCGGCGGTCAGCTCCTCCGGGGCGACGTCCATCTCCCGGCGGCCGAACCCGGACAGGTCGCGGTAGGACACCTGCGCCCCTATGACGACGCCGCGCTCGACCGCGGCCGCGCACGTACGGCGCATGATCACGGGATCGCCGGCGTGGAAGCCGCACGCCACGTTGGCGCTGCTCACGATGGACAGCAGGGCGAGATCGTCGCCGAGCCGCCAGGGCCCGAACCCCTCCCCGAGATCGGCGTTGAGGTCGATCATGTAAACAGGCTCTCCTCGGATCTGTCCGTGATCAGCATCCGTCCCGGCGCGTGCGTGATCGCGAACGGCGGAGCGCTCGCCATGACCACCGCCTGCGGGGTCACGCCGCAGGCCCAGAAGACCGGGACGTCGCCGGTCTCGAACTCAACGCTATCGCCGAATTGAGGGAACGCCAGGTCCGCGATGCCGAGTTCCGTGGGGTCGCCGACGTGGACCGGGGCGCCGTGCATCGCCGGGTACCCCGCGGTCACCTCGACCGCGACGTCCACCAGGTCGGCGGGGACCGGCCGCATCGACACGACCAGCGGGCCGGCCAGCCGGCCCGCGGGCCGGCACGCCCGCGACGTGACGTACATCGGGACGTTCCGGCCCTGCTCGATGTGGCGCAGCGGCACGCCCGCCGTCGCGAGCGCCGTCTCGAACGTGAAGCTGCACCCGATGAGGAACGCGACCAGGTCGTCCCGCCAGTACTCCGTGACGTCGGGCACCTCGGCGGTGAGCACGCCGTCCTGGTAGATCCGGTAGGCGGGCAGGTCGGTCCGCAGGTCGGCGGCGGCGACCTCGCGGGCGTACGGGTCGCCGGGGTCGGTGACCTCCAGGATCGGGCAGGCCGCCGGATTGCGCACCGCGAACAGCAGCGCGTCGAAGGCCAGGTCGCGGGGGACGGCGAGGAGGTTCGCCTGGACGTAGCCCCGGCACCAGCCGCTCGTGGTCACCGGCGTCTCGCCGGTCCGGAACACCTCACGAGCCTGAGAGGGGGTGAGGATCGCGGGTTGATCCATGGTCGTCATGGCGGGTTCATGCCCACTGGACGCCGTTTACAGCGCGTTCGGCGCGTCCGTCTCGTCGTACGGGCGCCTCGCGGCCGGAACCGGCCGCGAGGCGGTCCGATCGACCTCGGCCGTGGACTCCGGCCGTCTCGCCGAGGACTCCCGTGGTCGTGCCGCGGGCCTCGCCGCCGGCTCCCATGGGCGCGCCGCGGACTCGGGAGGCCGTGCCGTGGACTCCGGTGGCCGTGCCGCGGGTCCGCTCGGGGCCGTCGCCCGGAGGGCGCGCAGCAGCCGCGTGACCGTGTCCACCATCGCCTTGATCGTGCCGGGCCGCGCCTCGACGAGGTCCTGGGCGATCATTCCCTCGACCGTGGCGACGAGGATGTCGACGTCCGCCGGCGAGTGCGGGTAGCCGCCTTCCTTCAGCACCTCGGTGACGGCCTCGTGGCGGACGGTGCTCCAGGTCCGCGCGAGCGGCCGGAACGCGGGCTCGCGGCCCACCTGGAAGTACAGCTCGCACAGGGCGAGGTGGCGGCTGCGCTCGGCCTCGTCGAAGGGGGCCAGGGCCCCGACGACGACGTCGGCGACCGCGGCGGGCCCGGCGCCGGCGACCGGCCGCAGGCGTTCCCGTACCGCCGCCACGCCGCGCGCGACGAGCCGGGTGAACGCCTGCGTCAGCAGGTCCTCACGGGAGCCGAAGTAGTACGTGGTCGCGGCGAGGGGCAGCGCGGCCCGGTCCGCGACGGCCCGGTGGGTCACCTGTGCGGACCCGCCCGTCTCGAGAAGGTCGACGGCCGCGTCGAGCAGCGCCTCCTTGCGCCGCCGGCCGCGAGCCTGCGCCGGCTCCCGGCGGATCGCCCCGGTCACCGCGACCTCTAGGACAGGTCGGGGGCGTCCCGCAACGCGAGGAGCGCGGCGCGGAGCGCCCGGGGGTCGCCGTCGGTGTCGCGGAGGATGGCCATGAACCGGTGCAGGATGGAGTGGCGGTCGTGCCCGCGGTCGAGCAGGCGCTCCGCCACCGTCCACAGCTGCGGCGGGTCGCCGTCCCAGATACGGGCGGCGAGCCGGAGGTGGGCCTCGATGTGCGCCGGATCGGCGTCCGGGTGCTCGAACCGCAGGAGCAGCCGCCGGTCCGCGTCGACGGACGGGTTCAGGCGGGTCAGGTCGATGTCGGCGTTGCCGCCGGTCAGGAACGGGAACGCGAAGGCACGCCGGGCGAGGGCCTCGAGGTCGCCGTCCGGCAGCAGCCGCTGGACCAGCTCCCGGTCGAGCCCGAACGTCGTCGGGTCGCGGTACGCCTCGGCGAACTTGCCGGTGATGTCCCAGACCTTGTCGAGGGTCTGGCGGACGCCCTCCTCGGGCAGCCCCGTCCGCCGGCTCGCCCAGCGCACCCACGCCGCGAGCACGTGCGGCATCGCCTCCTGCTCCTCCGGCGACAGCATCACCTTGCGCGGCAGCCAGTGCAGCAGGAACATCTCGCACTTGACCGGGCTGACCCGCAGCGGCCGGCCGAAGTCGCGGTCGCAGCCGTAGTCGATGATCCGGTCGACGCAGCGGCTCGCCGCGGAGCGGTCCGACAGTTCCTCGGCCTCGTCCGAGGCGAGGAACTGCGCCGCCATCGTGGCCCGGCGATCGTGGCCGTAGACGGGCGCGACGGGGGAGCGGCCGCCGGGCGGCAGCGCGCGCACCCGCGCCCGCACGAACGCGTGGTAGTTGCCGAAGGTCTCCTTGACCGGGGGGTCCTCGGTGTCGTCCGTCACCGCGAGGGCCCGTTCCAGCCGTGCGCGGGCGGTCGCCGCGGGGATCGGCTCGAACCGCATCAGGGGGTTCTCCTCGGCCTCCTTGCGGCAGTAGCCGAGCAGCTTGTCCACCTGCGAGGACACCCACGCGTCGACCACCATGCCGCGCTCGTTGTGGTCGATCACCACGACGAGCGCGTGGCGCTCCTCGCCGCCGTAGGTGTAGATGCAGACGATGGAGTCCTGGTCCCCGTAGACGTCGCGGGAGACGTGGCACTCCTCGCAGACGACCATCCCGACGCGGTCGGCCCAGCCGGGCCGCGCGACCCCGGCCTCCATCAGCGGCAGCGCGGCGCGCTCGGCCTTGGCGGCCTGCCGCGGCGTGCCCAGGGCGGAGATGCCGGTGAGCAGCGCGAGGCCCGCCGGCGTACGGGCGGTGGCCGCGTGGTCGACCAGCGCCTCCCCGATGACCTTCTCCACGTCGTCGTGCGCGAGCCGCTTGCCCCACCAGGTGCCGAGCATCTCGCTGACGATCAGCTCGGCGTCCAGCGGGCTGCGGACGGCCAGGAGCTCACGCGCGGCGCGGAGCATCTCGGCGAACACGGCGTCCGGCGGCGGAGCGGGGCGCCGTGTCATGCGGCCTCCCCGGTACCCACCTCGCGCAGGTCGCTCACGGTCTACCTTTTCGGAGTACGTCCCGAAGCGCGCCCGTGACGGGTGCGCGAGGGATTAGTGGTCCAGTGTCCGACCACTCACCCTACTCGCCCGGCAGGGGTTCGGGTCGGCGTCCCGAGGGTGGTTCCGACTTGATCATCGACATCAGGTGCTCGCGCGCGACCGCCTCGACCAGCCTCGGCGTCAGATCGACCCCCAGGTGCCGGGCCCGCAGCCGGACGTCGTGGACACACCGCTCCACGGCGTCCGTGGGGATCGAGGGGAACTCCCGGCGGAGCCGCCCGATCACCGGGTCTCGTACGTCGGCCTGCCAGACCAGTTGCGTCGAGGTCATGCGGACACCTCTCGCACCAGACGATCTCAGTCCACCTGCGTCCCGCTCAGCGCCCAATCTCGATCCTCCCCCGAAGAAGTGTCAAGACCTCCGGGGGGACAGGTCGTCCTTGCCCTCTTCGGTGTTCCCGGCGGGGCCGGTGACCTCACCGGATCCACCGTAATTTCCCCTCGAACGGGGACGGGGCTGGTCAGGGTCGTCCATTCCGGGAGCCTCCGCCGCGCGGGTCTCGTCGAGCCAGGCCGGGTGATGGCGGGCCGCCCACTCCGGCGTGACGCGCCCGGTGAACATTCCGGACAGGGCTCCGGGGTCCCGGAGGGCGTACCAGAGATGGCCGAGGATCACCGCGAAGACCGCCAGGGTCAGCCAGTCGTGCACGAACGTCGCGCCGGTGCGGAAGATGTCCGGCCACGGGTGCGGGAACGCGAGGATCACCCCGGTGCCCAGCATGACGAGGATCGCGCCGGCGACGAACGCCGCGTTCAGCTTCTGGCCCGCGTTGAACTTGCCGACCGGGTGGATCCCGCGGCCGCCGACCGTCGCGCGTCGGTCCCGGCCCCGGAGCCACCGCCAGTCGTCGGGGGAGAACCGGTCGAGCCGTTGGACGTCGCCCCGGAACGCCCGCGAGGCCCAGCCCAGCAGCGCGGGCACCGGCAGCCCGAACCCGGCGAGCAGGTGGATCATCCGGATGAGGTGGCGGCGGCCGACCGCCTCGGCCAGCGCCGGCACGTACAGCATGGCCGCCGTGACGAGGCAGACGAGCATGAGGAGGGCCGTCACGTGGTGCACGCCCCGTACGGCGCGGGTGAACCGGATCATGAAACCTCCTTCGTCGGAGGAGCGACCAAAGGAGCTGCGCTGTCGATTCCCTCGCTCCGCTCGGTCATGAAACCTCCTTCGTCGGAGGAGTGACCGGAGGGGCTGCGCTGTCGATTCCCTCGCTCCGCTCGGTCATGACGTGTACCCGTTCGACCGGCCGACCCAGGCGTCGACGTCGTAGCCGCGCGTCTCCCAGTACCCCGGCTTGACCGTGGGGACCAGGTCGATCCCGCCGAGCCACTTCGTGGACTTGTAGCCGTACATCGGCGCGACGTACATCCGCACCGGGCCGCCGTGCTCGTGACTCACCGGGCCGCCCAGCATGCTCGTGGCGACGATCACGTCGCGGCGGCGCGCCTGCTCCAGCGTGAGCGTCTCGGTGTACGCGCCGTCGAACGAGGTGAACCGGACGCCCCTCGCCCCTGGCCGTACGCCCACCACGTCCAGGAGGTCGGGCAGGGCCACGCCCGCCCAGGCGACGTCCGGCACGGTCCAGCCGGTGACACAGTGGAACGTGTCGGTCATCCGGGTCTGCGGCAGCGCCTGCAGGTCGGCGAACCGGAAGGTCCTCGGATGCTCCACCAGCCCGCCGACGGTGAGACGGTAGTCCGCCGGGTCGACGCGCCGCACCGAGTCGACCACGGAGTAGAAGCGGAAGCCGCCGGCCGCCGGGATCAGTCCAGAGACCCGGCCGCCGACGGGTCCCACCGCGCGGTTGAGGCCGCTCTGCACGCGCGCGCCGATCACGACGCCCACGGCCCCGAGGCCGACCATGCCGAGGACGACGCGTCGGCCGACAGGTGTTCCTTCGCCGGTCATGTCCCTATTCGAGCACCGTCGGCGCCGCGCCGGAACGGCGACGGGCGACACGTTCGCGAACCGTCACATCCACGCCGCCGGGCCGCCACGTCGTGACCCCGGGTGACCGGTGGCGCTCGCAGGGTGCAGGATGAGGGGCGAACGCTCCCGGAGGACGCCATGACGATCTCGCTGCCCATCGATCCCGAGGCCAACACGCTGCTCAACCGCAGTCCGCTGGCCCTGCTGATCGCGATGCTGCTCGACCAGCAGGTGCCCCTGGAACGGGCGTTCGCGGCGCCGTGCGAACTGGCGCGGCGACTCGGGCGCGACCTCGACGCCGAGGAACTGGCCCGGTACGACCCTGACGCGCTCGTGGCGGTCTTCGGCGAGCGGCCCGCGCTTCATCGGTACCCCAAGGCGATGGCGGGCCGTGTGCAGGCTCTCAGCCGCGCGGTGCTGGAGCGGTACGACGGGGCGGCCGAGCGGGTCTGGACGGAGGCGGCGACCGGCCGGGACCTCCTGGCGCGGGTCGGGGACCTGCCCGGCTTCGGCGACCAGAAGGCCCGGATCTTCGTCGCGCTGCTCGGCAAACGGCTCGGCGTACGGCCCGAGGGCTGGCGCGCGGCGGCCGGCCACTACGGCGACGAGGGCGCGTACCGCTCGGTGGCCGACATCGTCGACGAGGAGTCCCTGGGGCGGGTCCGCGCCTACAAACAGGAGATGAAGGCCGCGGCGAAGGCGCGGGCCTGAGAGATGTGGCTCACTTCCACGGCGCGGTGCCCGATTTACAAAGCTTGTCAAACACGGAAATGTGCCGCGAAGACGACGGGCCACCGGAACGGCGCCTCCGTACCGTTCAGCGCCCCGTCCCGGCGACACGGGACTCGCCGAGATCGGAGATGTCGCCCGCCCGATGGCGATCGGCCCCTATCATCATGCTTCCCGCCGGATACGCGGCCTCGTGCCGAGTGCCCGGCGGGTGACCGGAGGGCGCGCCCGCGCGGTCGCCGGAATAACGTTGCCGCACGGGGCTTCCGTCGGCGCCGAAGCATCGAGATGATGAAAACCTGACTCCGAGCGGTGTTGTGATGGAGGCGGGAGCGCTAGCCTGCTCCCATTCACCCATAGTGATGCGGAAATGCCTCGCAGTAGGGCCGAGCGCGCGACGGAGGTGTCGACGGTGAGCACCGATACGTCTGTGCCGCACCCCCGGATCTCTGGCCTCGACGCGTCGGATTCGGCGCTGCTCACCACGTTGCTTCGGGAGGCTCCGATCGGCTTCGCGCTGTTCGACACCGACCTGCGCTTCAAGCGGGCCAACGACACGCTGGCGCGCATGCACGGCGTGAACGTCGCCGACCTGGAGGGCGGCCGGGCCGCCGAGGTCATCCCCGGGGAGCTCGGCGGCGTCATCGAGGCGTCCGCCCGCAAGGCCCTGGAGGAGGACCGCACGGTCGCGGACGTCGACCTGTCCCTCGGCGACCGGCACTGGGCGCACTCCTGGTTCCCCACGCACACGGCCGAGGGCGAGGTGTCCGGGGTCGTGATGGTCGCGGTCGACGTCACCGACCGCGTCCTGGCCGAGCGGTCGATCCGCCGCAAGGAGGAGCGCTACCGCTCCCTCGTCGAGGCCAGCTCCCAGGTGGTCTGGGTGACCACGCCCGCGGGCGAGGTCGTCGACGACGCGCCCGAGTGGCGCGCCATCACCGGCCAGACCCACGAGGAGTACGCCACCGAGGGATGGCTGGGCGCCGTGCACACGGAGGACCGGCCGCGCATCGAGGAGACCTGGCACGCCTGCGTGGCGAACGACCGGATCTTCGAGGCCACCTACCGCATCCGCACCCGCGCGGGCGGTTACCGCAACTACGACGTGCGGGCCGTGCCGATCCGCCGCGACGGCGAGATCGTCGAGTGGGTCGGCGCGAACACCGACGTCACCGGCAAGCGCGAGGCCGAGGAGATGCGCGGCCGGCTCACCGAGCAGCTGTCGGCCGCCGCGCTGCGCACCGCACGGCTCCAGCAGGCGACGTCCATGCTGGCCGAGGCGCTGACCGTCAACCAGGTCGTCTCGGTGATCACCGAGGTCGGCCGCTCGGCGATCGGCGCCGACCGGTCCGCCGTCGCCCTCCTCGAAGAGGACAAGGTCCGCCTGCGCATGATCACGCCGGGCGGCATCCCGGAGCTCCCCGGCCCCGCCCGGGAAGAGATCGGCATCGACGGCGCCAGCGTGATGTCGATCGCGGTCCGCGAGCGGCGTCCGTTCCTCGCCGAGAACCCGGTCAGCCTGCGGCTGCAGCTCCGCGGCGACGAGATCGCCGACTTCGTCCGGCGCACCGACGAGCGCGCGTGGGTCGGCCTGCCGCTGCTGGCCGCCGGCCGTGCCCTCGGCGCGCTGCGGTTCTCCTTCACCCGGCCGCGGGAGATCACCGAGGAGGAGCGCGTCTTCCTCGAGGCCCTGGCCGGTCAGTGCGCGCTCGCCGTCGAGCGGGCGACCCTGTTCGAGCGGGAGCACAAGACGGCGGAGGCGCTGCAGCGCAGCCTCCTGCCGGACCGCCTCCCGCAGCTGCCGCCGATCCGCCTGGCGGCCCGCTATCACCCCGCCACGCGGCACGTTCAGGTCGGCGGCGACTGGTACGACGCCTTCCCGATCGGGGACGGCCGGGTGGCGATCGCGATCGGCGACGTCATGGGCAAGGGCGTCAAGGCCGCCGCGGGCATGGGCCGGGTGCGCAACGCGCTGCGCGCCCTCGCGCTGAACGACCCGCGCCCGTCCGCGGTGATCACCGGCCTGGACCGGCTGTTCGCCGCCACCGAGGGATGGGAGCAGATCACCACCCTGGCGTACGCCGTCATCGACCCCGCGACCGGCGAGGGTTCGATCAGCAACGCGGGCCATCTGCCGCCGTTGCGGATCCTGCCGGACGGCCCGCCGCGGGTCAGCACCGCCGAGGCGGGCACCCCGCTCGGCTGGCCCTCCGAGCGAGAAGAGACAAGTTTTTCCGTTCCACCCGGCAACACTGTGGTCTTCTACTCCGATGGACTGGTGGAGAACCGTAGACGGGGGCTCGACGCTGGTCTCGACGAGATCGTGTCGATCGCCGCCGCTGCCCCATCGGAGGTGCTTGCCGATCCTGAGATACTCGTTGACTTCTTGGTCGACCGGATGCTGGCCGGGTACGACCATGATGATGACGTGACAGTACTTGCCCTACATGTTCCGCCGAAGACGGCGTAGCACGTACGAAGGACCGCTCAGTGCCCTCTAAGGTGGGTGTCACCGGGCAGGACTCCACCGCGCGGAATACGCGGGCGTGCCAGACTGCTAAACCGACAGTGAAGCAGGGGTACGCTGCTCAGCGCAAAGGGCCTGCAGGGCCGGCGCCCGACAGAGCACTGGGTAAACATAGCCACACGTTTCGTTCGAGAGGTGTTTGTGTCGCCTGCGAGTTCGACCTCCAAGCCGTCCGAGCTGCACGAGCACGTTGTCAGGCAATTGATCGAGCGTGGGCGTTCCCAGGGCTACCTCGAGGCCGATGACGTGCGCCGTGCGTTCGAGGAGGCCGACATTCCCGTGTCGAAGGCCTCGAGCATCTTGCGGAGTCTTAGCAAGGAGGGTGTGACCGTCATGGTGAGCGCTGCCGACTCCGCGGCGCCTAAGCGCGCGCGCAACAGCAGCAAGCGCGCGACGCCCGCGACCAAGAAGCCCAAGACGACCACCGCCGCCGCAAAGGAACAGGACACGGTCACCGCCGTCGTCGAGGACGACGCCGACGTGCCCGCGCGGCCCGCACGTGCCAAGAAGACCACGGCCAAGCCCAAGAAGGCAACGCCCAAGAAGAAGACCGAGCCCGCGGTCGCCAAGAAGGCGGCCAAGGAGCCGGAGGACTCCGACGAGGTCACCGACGACGCCGAGCTCGAGGTCACCGACCTCGACGACGCGGACCTCACCGACCTCGAGGACGTCGCCGACGACGCCGACCTGGACACGGGAGACGACGCCGACGCCGCCGTCGAGGCCGAGGCGGAGACCGAGGAGGCCCCTGCGGCGGCCGCCGCCGGCGACAAGAAGCCCACGTCGGAGGACGACTCCTTCGTCATCGGAGACGACGACGAGGACGCCCCGGCACAGCAGATCGCCGCGGCCGGCGCCACCGCCGACCCGGTGAAGGACTACCTCAAGCAGATCGGCAAGGTCCCGCTGCTCAACGCCGAGCAGGAGGTCGAGCTCGCCAAGCGCATCGAGGCCGGCCTGTTCGCGGAGGAGAAGCTCGCCCTCGAGCGGCACACCCTGGAGTTCCAGGTACTCGAGGACCTCGAGTGGATCGCCGAGGACGGCCGCCGGGCCAAGAACCACCTGCTCGAGGCCAACCTGCGGCTCGTCGTCTCGCTCGCCAAGCGCTACACCGGGCGCGGGATGCTGTTCCTGGACCTCATCCAGGAGGGCAACCTCGGCCTGATCCGCGCGGTCGAGAAGTTCGACTACACCAAGGGTTACAAGTTCTCGACCTACGCCACGTGGTGGATCCGGCAGGCGATCACCCGCGCCATGGCCGACCAGGCGCGCACGATCCGCATCCCGGTCCACATGGTGGAGGTCATCAACAAGCTGGCCCGCGTCCAGCGCCAGATGCTCCAGGACCTCGGCCGCGAGCCGACCCCGGAGGAGCTGGCCAAGGAGCTGGACATGACGCCGGAGAAGGTCGTCGAGGTCCAGAAGTACGGCCGGGAGCCGATCTCGCTGCACACTCCGCTCGGCGAGGACGGCGACAGCGAGTTCGGTGACCTCATCGAGGACTCCGAGGCCATCGTGCCCGCCGACGCGGTCAGCTTCACGCTGCTGCAGGAGCAGCTGCACTCGGTGCTCGACACGCTGAGCGAGCGGGAGGCCGGCGTGGTCTCGATGCGGTTCGGCCTGACCGACGGCCAGCCGAAGACGCTGGACGAGATCGGCAAGGTCTACGGCGTGACCCGCGAGCGGATCCGTCAGATCGAGTCGAAGACGATGTCGAAGCTGCGTCACCCGTCCCGGTCGCAGGTGCTGCGCGACTACCTCGACTGAGGCGGCTGAGCCACTCCTCGCCTAACGATCGGATAACGAAAGGGTCCGGACGGGAGTTCCCGTCCGGACCCTTTCGCATGCCTCGCGCGTGCCCGCTCTCGTGCGTACGGGTCGGTGGGATCAGCGGGCGATCACATCGAGATCGGTGCCGTTGAGCTCGGCGGTGTACCCGACGTCCCGTACCGTCTTAAGGAGCTCCTCCGGCGTCGCCGGGTCGGCGCCGTTCGCCAGCAGGTCGCGGGCCAGCACACCGCGCGTCGCCTTCGCCATGTGACTGACCACCGTGCGCCGGCCCTCGTGCTCCCGGAACACCCGGACCCGGACCGCCGGGGCCTTCCACGCGGCCGCGTACGGCGCCGAGCGCATGTCCACCAGGAGGCCGTCCGCCGGGAGGGCCGCGGTCAGTGCCGGGCGCCATACGGCCGCGAGAGGGCCGAGAGGCGGCAGTTTCACGCCCATGGACAGCCGGTACGGCGGGACGCGGTCCGCGGGCCGCAGCGCGCCCCACAGCGCCGAGAAGATCAGGACGGAGCGGGCGGCGCGTTCCGGGTCGAGGGTGGGCAGGCCCAGGTTGTCGTACAGGACGCCGGTGTAGAGCCGCGACGCGGGCAGCGTGGGCGCGGTGCGCAGCGCGCGGTTCCGGTCGATCTCCCCGGCCTGCCCGGCGGACAGCCCGAGGACCTGCCGCGCGTCCTCCGCCGGGCCGTCGCACAGGGCCCCCAGCGCGCCGAGCACCCGCTCACGGGTGGCGGTCAGGCGGGGAAGGCTCAGCGCCGACAGGTCCAGCGGCGGCCCGTCGCCGTCGCCGGCCTTGCCCTCGGACGGGGGCAGCAGGATCAGCATCGTCCTCCTTCGCCGGCGTCGTCTCCGTCGGCTCATCGGTGGCGTGTCACCGGGGGGACCGTGAGAGCGGTTCCTCGGCAGGATGTCACAGCGGGTGACGGTGCGGTCGCGGGGGTCGTACCGCGGGAAACGTGAGACGGCGGCCACCCTGGCTGGGTGGCCGCCGTCTCATGGATTATCGGGTCGGCTGGCCTGGCCTACCGCTCGTCCTCCGGTGGGGGTGCAGGGGTCTCAAGCAGCCGGTCGGTTTCGTCGTGAATCTCAGCGCCCTTCGCACGAAGCGTTTCGCCGTACTTACGGCCATGGTGCGCACAGAACAGCAACTCTCCGCCGCCCGCGAGGACCGCGCGGACGTAGGCCTGAGCACCGCAGCGGTCGCAGCGGTCCACGGCCGTCAGCGGCTTGGTTGGGGCAAGAGCTCCAGTCACGTCGCCTTCCTCGTCTCGGGGTCGGTCGCTTAGGACAACATCTAACCTGACGCGGACGTTCCCATGCGGGTTCTGTGTACGCCCAGAGCGGAATACCCCCTCAGGTGACAAAAGTCACGGTCACGCCGATTGTCAGATTTGTTCCCAGCGGAACACCCGAACGGCGATCAGTGTGGCCACAACGGCGAATCCCAGCAGGACGCCCATCTGTGGCAGGACGGACGCCGGCCCCTCCCCGCGTACGAGGACCTTGAGCATCCCGCTGTTCAGATGCCGCAACGGGAAGATCTCCGAGACGATCCGCAGCCACCGGGGCGCGTCGTCGATGTTGAAGAACGATCCGCCCAGGAAGGCCATCGGCAGCACGACGATCTGCGTGACCCCCTGCGCCGCCTCCTGCGTCTTCGCCCAGGCCCCGATCAGCATCCCGAGGGCGAGGAAGGCCAGCACCCCGCACAGCACCATGGGGATCGCCATCCACCAGTAGTGCGCGAGCTTCAGCCCGAAGAACGGCATGGTCGCCACGCCGATGAACAGCACCGTCTGCACCAGGGCCACCCCCAGGCTGACCACGACCCGCGCGGCGAACACGCTGCGGATCGGCACCGGCGACAGGCGCAACCGGCGAAGGAGGCCCTTCGTCCGCCATGTCACGAGTGTGGTGGACGCGCCGAACATGCCGGCCGAGGCGAGGGCCCATCCGAGCAGGCCCGGGGTGATGTACTGGATCGGCTTGAGCGACTTGTCCTCGACCTGCTCGCTCTCCAGCCGATACTTCGGCGGCCTGGCGGACGCCGCCTGGTTCGCGGCCTGCACCAGGCCCTCGAGCTGCCCCTGGGTGGTGCCCGCCTTGACCTGGTCGGCGGCCGAGTAGTGGACCACCACCTGATCCCCGCTCTGCTCGATCGCCGCCGAGTAGTCGCCCTTGCGTACCTTCTCCAGGGCGGCGTTCCGGTCGGAGACCTTGGTGAACTTCAGCGACCTGCCGATCCCCGCCCGCATCTCCGCCGGCATCTGATCCACGATCGACACCGACCCGATCTCCAGAACCTTCGACTTCGGCGTCGACTGCCGGGCGAAGATCCCGCCGATGACCAGCAGGAACAGTAGAGGCAGGGCGATCGTGAAGAACAGCGCGCCCCGGTCCCGGCGGAACCCGAGGAACATCGCCCGCGCCAGGCTCTTGAAACCGCTCACGCCCGATACTCCCGCCCGGTCAGGTTGAGGAAGACGTCTTCGAGAGTGGCGCCCTTGATCTGGACGCCGTCCAGCGCGCCGCGGCCGGCCAGCGCCGATACGACGGAGGAGGGGTCACGCGTCGCGATGACGAGCGAGACGCCGTCGTCGGTGACGTCGTCCACGCCCGGCAGCGTACGGGCCTCGGCCTCGCTCAGCACGCCGCTCACCACGCCGATCCGCGTCGCGGCGTCCAGGCCGCGGACCAGCGCGGCGGGCGGGCCGCTCCGCAGGATCCGGCCCCGATCGATGATCGCCACCCGGTCGCACAACGTCTCGGCCTCGTCCATGTAGTGCGTCGTGAGGACGACCGTGCGGCCCTCCGTGTTGATCGCCCGCAGGACGTCCCAGAGGTTGCGGCGCGCCTGAGGGTCCAGCGCCGCCGTCGGCTCGTCGAGGAACACCAGTTCCGGTTCGTGCACCAGCGCGCAGGCGATCGACAGCCGCTGCGCCTGGCCGCCGGACAGCTTCTCCACCGGCGTGTCCGCCTTCTCCGTCAGGCCGACCGTCTCCAGCATCGCGTCGGCCTTGCGGTCCGGCACCCCGTACAGCGAGCCGAAGGTCCGCAGCTGCTCGCGCGCGGTCAGCCGTTCGAAGAAGGAGGACGCCTGCAGCTGCACCCCGATCCTCGGCAGCAGCTCGGGGTCGCGCGGCCACGGCGACCGGCCGAGCACCGACACCTCACCGCCGTCCGCTTGGCGCAATCCCTCGATGATCTCGAGAGTCGTCGTCTTCCCCGCGCCGTTGGGCCCGAGGATGCCGAAGAACTCTCCCTCCTCGACGGACAGGGTCACTCCGTCGACCGCTTTCACGTCGCCGTACCGCTTTCGCAGGTCTTTGGCGACAATCGTGTTGGGCATGGCTGAAGATTAGAAAGGCATTGATCACCGAACACCCCCCTGTCGGTGGATTCCACCGTCTGGGCCGTCCTGCGGCCATCTCCGCCTGAGGGTGGAGGCCGCACCCGACCGGCGCGCCGGTCCGCGTAGTGTCGGTCCCGGCGGGTAGCCTGCTGCCCGCACGCCCTACCCCCGAGGAGCACAGCCGTTGACCGCCGCCACCATCACCGCTGAGGACCCGCACGGATACACCGCGCGGCACCTGTCGGTGCTCGAAGGTCTCGAGGCCGTCCGCAAGCGGCCCGGGATGTACATCGGGTCGACCGACAGCCGCGGCCTCATGCACTGCCTATGGGAGATCATCGACAACTCCGTCGATGAGGCGCTCGGCGGTCACTGTTCGCGTATCGACGTCTTCCTGCACGCCGACGGCTCGATGGAGGTCCGCGACGACGGCCGCGGCATTCCGGTCGACGTCGAGCCCAAGACCGGGCTCACCGGCGTCGAGCTGGTCATGACCCGGCTGCACGCGGGTGGCAAGTTCGGCGGCATCTCCTACACCGCCTCCGGTGGCCTGCACGGCGTCGGCGCGTCCGTGGTCAACGCCCTGTCGGCCCGGCTCGACGTCGAGGTCGACCGCGACGGCCACACCCACGCGATGAGCTTCAAGCGCGGCCTGCCCGGCGACTTCGCCGCCGAGGGGCCCGACGCGAAGTTCACCAAGAAGCCGGCGAAGCAGCGGGGGCTGCACCAGACCAAGCGCGTCGCCAAGCGCATCGTCGGCACCCGCGTGCGCTTCTGGCCCGACCGTCAGATCTTCCTCAAGGACGCCGCGATCGCCGGCGACACCGTCGTCGACCGCATGCGGCAGACGGCCTTCCTCGTGCCCGGGCTGACCATCACCGTCCGCGACGAGCGGGGCGAGGAGCCCGTCGAGCACGAGTTCCGGTTCGACGGCGGCATCAGCGAGTTCTGCGACCACCTCGCGAGCGACCCGCCGGTCTGCGACGTGCTGCGCATCCAGGGCCGCGGCCACTTCACCGAGACGGTCCCGGTCCTCGACGAGCAGGGCCACCTCACCCCGACCGACGTCGAGCGCGACATCGACGTCGACGTCGCGATGCGGTGGGGCGGCGGCTACGACACGATCACCCGGTCGTTCGTCAACGTGATCGCCACGCCCAAGCACGGCACGCACGTCACCGGCTTCGACCGCGCCCTCGTCAAGGTCATCAACGACCAGCTGCGCGCCACCAAACTGCTGAAGAACAGCGACGAGCCGGTCATCAAGGACGACATCCTCGAGGGCCTCACCGCCGTCGTCACCGTGCGCTTGCCGGAGCCGCAGTTCGAGGGCCAGACCAAGGAGGTCCTCGGCACCTCGGCCGCCACCCGCATCGTCTCCCAGGTCGTCTCCCGGGAGCTGAAGGAGGCGTTCGACAGCCCGAAGCGCGGCCAGAAGCAGCAGATGCGCGCCGTCCTGGAAAAGATCGTCGCGGCGTCCAAGGCGCGCATCGCCGCCCGCCAGCAGCGGGAGAACCAGCGCCGCAAGAGCGCCCTGGAGAACTCCGCGCTCCCCGCCAAGCTGGTCGACTGCCGCACCGCCGACGACCGCAGCGAGCTGTTCATCGTCGAGGGCGACTCGGCGCTCGGCACCGCCAAGCTCGCACGCAACTCCGAGTTCCAGGCGCTGCTGCCGATCCGCGGCAAGATCCTCAACGTGCAGAAGGCGTCCGTCGCCGACATGCTCAAGAACGCCGAGTGCGCCTCCATCATCCAGGTCATCGGCGCCGGCTCCGGCCGCACCTTCGACCTCGACTCCGCGCGCTACGGCCGCATCATCCTGATGGCCGACGCGGACGTGGACGGCGCGCACATCCGGTGCCTCCTGCTCACGCTGCTCCACCGCTACATGCGGCCGATGCTCGAGGCCGGACGCGTCTTCGCCGCCGTTCCGCCGCTGCACCGGATCGAGCTCGTCAAGCCCAAGAAGGGCCAGGACAAGCACATCTACACCTACTCCGACACCGAGTTGCGCAAGAAGCTCGTCGAGTTCGAGCGCCGCAACGTCCGGTGGAAGGAGCCGATCCAGCGCTACAAGGGCCTCGGTGAGATGGACGCCGACCAGCTCGCCGAGACGACCATGGATCCGCGCCACCGGATGCTCCGCCGCGTCCGCATCGAGGACGCCCAGGAGGCGGAGAACATCTTCAACCTGCTGATGGGATCCGAGGTCGCGCCCCGCCGCCAGTTCATCGCCGCCGGCGCCGCCGAACTCGACGACTCCCGCATCGACATCTGACCTCCCGCATCGACATCTGACACCGCGCCGCGTCCGCCGGGCACCGCAGCCGGCGGGCGCGGCGTGCGTTTCGCGTCCGGCGCCGACGCCCGGCCGCCGAGGGCGCGCTCCGGGGTGCGCACGGCCGTCGGACGCGGGGCGCGGGGGCCGCGCGGCGGGTCTCCACCCGGGGGTGGAGGTGTCCGGGATCCAACCCGGCTCCGATCCGTCTCGGTCGGCGGATCCCTACCGTCGAGGCCATGCACGAGCTACTCAACGGGCTGGTCATCGTCGCCGTCGTCGTCTTCGTGATCGTCCGCCGGTTCACGGCGCGGCGCGTCGACGAGTCGCGGTTCCTCGTCCTGCCGCTGATCCTCGCCGTCATCGGCCTGACCCGCGGGAACCCCCTCGACACCCACCACCAGATGCTCAGCGCCGGGCTGCTGGCCGGGGAGATCCTCGCCGCTCTGCTGCTCGGCCTCGGGCTCGGCGCGACCATGCGCGTCTGGCGCGCGCCCGACGGCTCGCTGTGGAGCCGGGGCACGTGGGCGACGTTCGGCGTCTTCCTCGCGTCCGTCGCCGTGCGGGGCGGCATGGGGGCGGTCGGCTACGCGGCGGGGGTCAAGACGGGCAGCGGAGCCATCCTCCTGTCGGTCGCCGCCTGGATGCTCACCCAGAACGCCGTACTGATGTGGCGGGCGCGCACGATGCCGGTGCGGGTTAGCGTGAATCTGTGATCGGAGAGCGGTTCGGCCGTGACCTGCGCGCCTCGGCGGGTTCGGTGTACGCGGCGATCGGCGGTAGGGAGGGCGGGGAACGCCCGCTGCTCCGGGTCGTCGCGCTCGTGGCGGGCCTCGTCTGGTTCTGCTACGCGATGCTGCACGGACCCAGGCGGCCCGGTCTGGGCTCGCAGCCCGCGGACCTCGTACTCACGGTCGGGGTTTTCGCCGGGGTGCTCTGCCTCGTCCTGGGCATCGTCGCGTACCGGCGCGGTTGGCCGTACGGCCATCTCTTCTACATGGCGAGCGCGGGCGCGGGCGTCGTGCTGTACCTGCTCGCGCCGAACAGGCCGGGCAGCGCTTTGCTCTTCGTGGCGTGCGGATTCGTGTCGTCGCAGTACTCGACCCGCCGGTCGTTGCCGACGGTCTTCGTGGCGGGGTGCGGAGTCGGTTTCGGCATCGAACTGCAGCACCGGTCGCTCGGTGACCTCTGGACGATCGTCGGCCTGGTCGGCATGTTCGCGGCGCTTCGCGCGGCCAGGGCGCAGGAGGCGGCGAAGCGGACCGAGCAGCAGAATCTCGTGCTGGCCGAACGCGCCCACATCGCCCGGGAGATCCACGACATCCTCGCGCACTCTCTGTCCGCGCAGCTCGTCCACCTGGAGGGCGCCCGGTTGCTGATCGCCAACGGCCGGAGCGAGGAGGCCCTCGACCGGGTGGAACGCGCACGCGGCCTGGCGCGCAGCGGCTTGGAGGAGACCCGCCGGGCACTGGCCACCCTGCGCGGGGACATCCCGCCGACCGACGAGGTGCTGCGAGAGCTCGCCGACGAGCATCGGTCGATCGCCGACGCCCGCTGCGAGGTGACGATCACGGGGCAGCCGCGCGAGCTGGAGCCCAAGGCGGGCCTGGCGATCATCCGTACGGCCCAGGAGGCGCTGACGAACGCCCGTAAGCACGCCCCGGGGGCGGACGTCGCCGTCGACCTCCGCTATCTCGAGCGCTGGTGCGAGCTGGAGGTACGGGACACGGGCGGGCAGGGGCCCGGTCCGCTCGCGGCCACCGGGAGCGGCTACGGTCTGGTCGGGATGCGCGAGCGCGCGGAGCTGATCGGCGGCGCGCTGGAGGCGGGTCCGGAGGAGAAGGGATTCAAAGTGCTGCTCAGGGTGCCGCTGTGACGCGCGCGGAGTTCGGAGCGCCGTATGGGGCGCCATGCGGGGTGCCGCTCGGAGTGCGGTCGTGACGCGCGTGCTGGTGGTCGACGACCAGACGGTGGTGCGTGACGGCCTCGTGCTGCTGCTCGGGCTGTTGCCGGGCATCGACGTGGTCGGGTCGGCGGCCGACGGCGAGGAGGCGGTTCGCCTGGTCGACGAGCACGAACCGGAGGTCGTGCTGATGGACCTGCGGATGCCGCGCGTCGACGGGGTGGAGGCCACCCGGCGGATCAAGGCGGCCCACCCGGCGGTGCAGATCGTCGTGCTGACGACGTACAGCGACGACGAGTCGGTGTTCGCCGCTCTGCAGGCGGGCGCGCGCGGCTACCTGACGAAGGACGCCGGCGCGGAGGAGATCGCACGGGCCATCGCGGCCGTCCGGGACGGGGCGGCGCAGCTGGACCCGTCCGTGCAGCGGCGGCTCGTCGACGCGCTCGCCGCCGGGGGACAACCGCCGCGCCGCCGGAAGGGCGACCTGCCGGACGGTCTGACCCAGCGCGAGGCGGAGGTCCTGGCGCTGATCGCCGAGGGGAAGTCGAACGCGGAGATCGCCCGGGAGCTGTTCATCAGCGAGGCGACCGTGAAGACCCACATCAACAACCTGTTCGCCAAGGCGGGGCTGCGCGACCGGGCGCAGGCGGTGACGTACGCCTACCGGAACGGACTCGCATCGCCGAAGTGATCCGCCCGGTTGGGGGTACAGCGGCAACAGGGGCTTATCGAAAGGCAAGGGGTCGGTGTGTTTCCGGCCGTCGGCTGACATTGGCGGTGACAGTGGGTCCTTTGTCGACTACTGTGCGCGATTGGTCGGACTGAATGCCTTTCCAAGGAGGCCGCATGCGGAATTCCCGCATGATCGCTGAATGCCTGCGTCGTCACGCCTGGTGGCGACTCAACCGGGCCGACGCACGCGATGACGGGCGGAACGCGCGGAGCGCGGTCGCCCTTCTCGACGCCGCGGCGTACGCCGTGGACCTTCCGGACGACGCGGCGGTCATCACCCGTCTCGCCGCGGCCGGGTGTTTCTCGGGTGACGAGTTCCGGCTGAACGAGGTGGCCGAGCGCATCGTGCGCTTCTGGCACTACGAGGAGGTGATGGGCGGGCCGGCCGACCTGCTGACGGCCATCGCGGAGACCGTGCAACCTCCCAAGATCCCCGCGCAGCGCGACGGCGGCCGCTCGCTGCGCCGCTGAGACCGCGGGCTCGCCCGCCATGCCTCCGCGCCGGGCGGATGATCGGATGCCCGTACCCATCGGGGAGGCCACGATCGCGGGATGTCCGTTTCGATCGGGGCGGCCGTGACGGCGGGTGTGCGCGTCTTCATCGCGGGGTGGTGGGCTGCCCGTCTCCGCCGCTGGGGCCATGATGGCCGGATGCGCATTCGTGTGGCCCGTGTCGACGAGCTTCCGATCCTCCAGGACATCGAGGTGGCCGCCGGGCGGTGTTTCCGCGACGTCGGCATGCCGGAGGTCGCGGGGGACGAGCCGCTTCCGCTCGCCGAGCTCATCCGCTATCAGGAGGCGGGGACGGCCTGGGTCGCGGTGGACCCGGCGGATCGGCCGGTGGCCTACCTCATCGCCGTCCGCATCGACGCCGGAGTGCACGTCGAGCAGGTGTCGGTGCATCCCGGCAGCGCGCGGCAGGGCGTGGGCCGATCACTCTTGGACCATGTGGCGGCCTGGGCCGAGGCGGAAGGGGCGACCGCGCTCACCCTGACGACCTTCGAGGACGTTCCGTGGAACGCCCCGTACTACGTGCGGTGTGGATTCCGGCGGCTGGCCGAGGCCGAGCTCAGTCCCGGGCTGCGGGCGATTCGCCGGCGGGAGGCCGCGCACGGCCTCGACCGGTGGCCTCGCGTCTGCATGACGCGGCCCCTCGGCGGCGGCCCCGCGGCACGGGACGCCGGCCGGTAGGGCACCGGCCGGCGAAAGAGAGGGGCGGCCCGTGACGGGCCGCCCCTTCAATCATCCGCGTGACCTCACTCCGCCGGAGGCTGCTCCGCCTCGTCCGTGGACGTCTCGTCCGTGGGCGAGGTGCCCGCCGGGGCGGTCGCGTTCGCGGCGCCGAGGGTGACCGGGCCGCCGACCGCGGCGATCGAGGTGGGCAGCTTCTCGCCGGAGCCGTCCCGGCGGCCGAGCTCGGTGGGCAGGTCGATCGACTTGCCGGTCATCCCCGCGGCCTTCGCGGGGACCGGGCCGGCCCAGGCGAACAGCAGCGTGTCCTCGCCCTTCAGGAACCGGTGCGCCCGGACGCCGCCGGTCGCGCGGCCCTTCGCCGGGAAGTCGGCGTAGTCGGCCACCTTGATCGCACCGGTCTGGGTGCCGGGCAGCGCGGTGGAGCTGCCCGCGATCGTGACCACCAGCGACTCACGGGCGCCGTCGAGGGCGCCGAACCAGATCACCTTGGCGTCGGTGCCGAGGCGGATGCCGGCCATGCCGCCGGCGCCGCGGCCCTGCGGGCGTACGGACGAGGCGGGGAACCGCAGCAGCTGCGCGTCGCTGGTGACGAACACCAGGTCGTCGTCCTCGGATTCCAGGTGAACGGCGCGGACGACGCGGTCGCCGTCCTTGAGGCCGATCACCTCGAACTCGTCGGCGTTCTTCGGATAGTCGGGCGCGACGCGCTTCACGACGCCCTGCTCGGTGCCGAGGGTGAGGCCGCCGGAGTCGAGCGAGGCCAGGCCGACGATCGTCTCGTCCTTCTCCAGGGCGACGAACTCGCTGATCGGCGCGCCCCCGGCCAGCGACGGCGCCGTCGCGGTCGGCGGGACGGCCGGGATGTCGATGACGTCCACCCGGATCAGGCGGCCGGCGTCGGTCACCGCGCCGACCTGGCCGCGCGCGGTCGCGGGCACGGCGGAGGTGATCACGTCGTGCGCCGCGCGGGACCCGTCGGCGGGCAGGGGCTCGGCGGACATCGTACGGGCGAGCAGGCCGGTGGAGGACAGCAGCACGAAGCACGGGTCGTCGGCGACCTCCAGCGGCACCGCGGCGGTCTTCGTCTCCCCGGAGGACTCCAGCAGGACGGTGCGGCGCGGCGTGCCGTACGTCTTGGCGATCTCGGCGAGCTCGTCGGAGACCAGCTTGCGCAGCTTCTTCTCCGACTCGAGGATCGCGGTGAGCTGGGCGATCTCCTTGGTGAGCTGCTTCTTCTCCTTCTCCAGCTCTAGCCGGTCGTACTTGGTGAGGCGGCGCAGCGGCGTGTCGAGGATGTACTGCGCCTGGATCTCCGACAGCTCGAAGACCTCCATCAGCCGCGCCTTGGCGGCGGCGGAGTCGTCGCTGCTCCGGATGACCTGGATGACCTCGTCGATGTTGAGCAGCGCGATGACGAGGCCGTCGACCAGGTGCAGCCGGTCCTGGCGCTTGGTGCGGCGGAACATGCTGCGGCGGCGCACGACCTCGATGCGGTGGTCGACGTACACCTGGAGCAGTTCCCGCAGGCCCAGCGTGCGCGGCTGGCCGTCGACCAGCGCGACGTTGTTGATGCCGAACGTCTCCTCCATCGGGGTGAGGCGGTAGAGCTCCTCCAGCACCGCCTCGGGGTGGAAGCCGTTCTTGATCTCGATGACGAGGCGCAGGCCCTGCTGCCGGTCGGTGAGGTCCTTCAGGTCCGCGATGCCGGCCAGCTTCTTCGCGTTGACGAAGTCCTTGATCTTGGCGACGACGCGCTCGGGGCCGACGGCGTACGGCAGCTCGGTGACGATGATGCCCTTGCGACGCGGCGTGACCTGCTCGATGTGCGCGGTGGCGCGGGTGCGGAACGTGCCGCGCCCGCTCTCGTACGCGTCGCGGATGCCCTCCAGGCCGACGATCTTGCCACCGGTGGGCAGGTCGGGGCCGGGCACGAAGCGCATGAGCTCGTCGAGCGACGCGTCGGGGTTGTCGATCAGGTGGCGGGCGGCGGAGATCACCTCGGTGAGGTTGTGCGGCGCCATGTTGGTCGCCATCCCGACCGCGATGCCGGAGGCGCCGTTGACCAGGAGGTTCGGGAACGCGGCGGGGAGGACCTCGGGCTCGGTCTCCTGGCCGTCGTAGTTGGGCCGGAACTCGACCGTCTCCTCGTCGATGCTGTCCACCATGAGCATGGCCTCGCGGGCCATGCGGGCCTCGGTGTACCGCATCGCGGCGGGGGAGTCGTCGCCGCCGAGCGAGCCGAAGTTGCCGTGCCCGTCGACGAGGCGCATCCGCATCGCCCACGGCTGGGCGAGGCGGACGAGCGCGTCGTAGATCGCGCTGTCGCCGTGGGGGTGCAGCTTGCCCATCACCTCGCCGACGACGCGGGCGCACTTGACGTGCCCGCGGTCGGGGCGCAGGCCCATCTCGTTCATCGAGTAGAGGATGCGGCGCTGCACGGGCTTGAGCCCGTCGCGCGCGTCCGGAAGCGCCCGCTGGTAGATGACCGAGTAGGCGTACTCGAGATAACTGCCCCGCATCTCCTCGGAGACGTCGACGTCGACGATGTTCTCCTCGAAGTCCGGCGGGGGAGGGGTCTGCGTACCACGTCGTGCCATGAGGACATTCTTGCCGGTCCCGACGACATCTTTGGCCGCTGTCCGTTTCTTTCGGCATGTCCGCGACCAGACGCTTGACCAGAGCAAGTCTTGCAATATGCAATATTTTCTCGTGACGGACCCCTCGCGCGCGCCGCTGGACGCGGAGATCGACGTCTTCCAGACCGCCACGAAAGACCTGGTCGGCGTGACCGTCCGCAGCCTGGAGCAGCTGGAAGGACGGGTGTCCCTCGCCCAGTTCCGGATGCTCGTCGTGCTCGCCGACCTGGGCGCGTCGCCTTCGTCGAAGGTCGCACGAGAACTCGGTCCGGGCGCCTCGTCGGTGACCCGGCTCGCTGATCGTCTTCAGGCGAGCGGCCACGTGGTCCGCGGCCACGATCCGGGCAACCGGAGCGTCGTGACGCTGGAGCTCACGCCCTCGGGCCGGCGACGGGTCGATCGGGTCATGCGGTGGCGGCGCGCGGAACTGGCGCGGATCCTCGCTCGCCTCAGTCCGTCCGACCGCGCCGTTCTGACCACCGCGCTGCACCGCTTCCACGAGGCGGTGGGCCGGGACGACGCCTCGCGCGCCCGGGACCAGGACGGCCGGTCGACTCTGCGCGACGGCGGACCGCAGGCGGCATGACGATCGGCGCGGAGGCCCGGCGACGCGCCGGCGCCCCCGCGTCCGCCGCGCCCGCCGCGGCGGGGCCCTCCTCCGTACGGAGCCCGATAACGTGATCTCACGTCGTGAGGAGGAGCGCCGTATGTACGCCGACTTCCAGTTCGAGATCTACCTCAACGGCCTGAACGACGTCAGGCCACCGCTGCCGACCGATCTGACCCGTCTCGAGGCGCTGGCCCGCGAGAAACTGCCGCGGGAGGCGTACGACTACGTCGCCGGGTCGGCGGGCACCGGGGACACCGCGGTCGCCAACCGGGAGGCGTTCCGGCGCCGGCGGATCGTCCCGCGCATGCTCCGTGGCGCGGCGGGCGGCGACCTGACCACCCGGGTGCTCGGCACGGACCTGCCCGCCCCCGTCCTGCTCGGCCCGGTCGGGGTGCTGAACATCGTCCACCCGGAAGGGGAGCTGGCGGCGGCGCGGGCCGCGCGGACCCTCGGGGTGCCGGTCGTCCTGAGCACGGCCGCGTCGCACACCCTGGAGGAGGTGGCCGAGGTCGCGGGGCCCCGCTGGTACCAGCTGTACTGGCCGGGCGACCGTGACCTGGCGGTCAGCCTCCTGCGGCGGGCACGGGCCGCGGGCTACACCGCCCTCGTCGTCACGCTGGACACGTTCACGCTGGCCTGGCGGCCGTACGACCTCGACAACGCCTACCTGCCGTTCCTGCGCCGCATCGGGATCCAGAACTACCTCGCCGACCCGGTGTTCACCGCAAAGGCCGGCGACGACCCGGTCCTCCACTGGGCCGGCGTCTTCGGGAATCCCGGCCTGACCTGGGACGACCTGGCGTTCCTGCGCGAGCACTGGGACGGGCCGATCGCGCTGAAGGGCATCCAGGCGACCGACGACGCCCGCCGCGCGGTGGACGCGGGCATGGACGGCATCGTCGTGTCCAACCACGGCGGGCGCCAGGTCGACGGCGCCGTCGCCGCCCTCGACACGCTGCCGATCATCGCGCACGCGGTCGACGACCAGATCGAGGTGCTGTTCGACAGCGGCGTACGGACCGGCGCGGACGTGTTCAAGGCCCTGGCGCTGGGCGCGAAGGCGGTCCTGCTGGGCCGCCCGTACGTGTACGGCCTGGCGCTCGACGGCGAGGACGGCGTCCGGCACGTGCTGCGCTGCCTGCTCGCCGAGCTCGAGCTCACGCTGCGGCTGTCCGGCCACGACCACGTCGCCGCCCTGTCCTCGGACGACCTGCACGAGGTCGGCTGATCCTCCGGGTCCGCGCCGCCGATCCGGCCCAGGTCGTCGGCGGGACCTGGTATGCAGGAGCGCATGGCCGACGAAGCACGCCCCGACCCTTCCGAAGACGCCCTGCGCCAGGACGCCGAGGCGTGCCTGCGATCGCTCGCCGGTGACCAAGCCCGGCTGCGCGAGGACCAGTGGGCGGCGATCCGCGCCCTCATCGTCGAGCGGCGGCGCGCGCTGGTCGTGCAGCGCACCGGGTGGGGCAAGTCGGCGGTCTACTTCGTCGCGACCGCCCTGCTGCGGCGGCGCGGCGCGGGCCCGACCGTGATCGTCAGCCCGCTGCTCGCGCTGATGCGCAACCAGATCGCCGCCGCCGAGCGCGCCGGCATCCACGCCGCGACGATCAACTCGGCCAATCTCGAGGACTGGGAGCGCGTCTACGCCGACGTCCGCGCCGGGGCCGTCGACGTGCTGCTGGTCAGCCCGGAGCGGCTGAACAACCCCGACTTCCGCGACCAGGTCCTGCCCGACCTGGCGGCCGGAGCCGGCCTGGTCGTCGTCGACGAGGCGCACTGCATCTCCGACTGGGGGCACGACTTCCGGCCCGACTACCGGCGGCTGCGCACGCTGCTGGCCGAGCTGCCGGCCGGAATCCCGGTCCTGGCCACCACCGCGACCGCCAACGCACGGGTCACGCGGGACGTCGCCGACCAGCTCACCGGCGGATCCGACGCGGAGGCGGCAGAGGCACTCGTCCTGCGCGGCCCGCTGGAGCGCGAGAGCCTGAGCCTGGCGGTCGTCCAGTTGCGGGGCGCCGAGCAACGGCTGGCCTGGCTCGCCGGGCGACTCGACGCGCTGCCCGGCTCGGGGATCATCTACACGCTCACCGTGGCGGCGGCGCACGAGGTCGCCGGGTTCCTGCGCGACCGTGGGTACGCCGTCGCCGCCTACACCGGGCAGACGGAGCAGGCCGAGCGCCTGCAGGCCGAGCAGGACCTGCTCGACAACAAGGTGAAGGCGCTCGTCGCGACCAGCGCGCTCGGCATGGGCTTCGACAAGCCCGACCTCGGGTTCATCGTGCATCTGGGCGCCCCGCAGTCGCCGGTCGCGTACTACCAGCAGATCGGCCGCGCCGGGCGCGGCGTCCAGCGGGCCGAGGTGATCCTGCTGCCGGGCAGGGAGGATCGCGACATCTGGGCGTACTTCGCCGGCCTGGCCTTCCCGCCCGAACCCGTCGTGCGCCAGGCACTGGGAGCGCTGGAGGAGGCGGGGGGCACGCTGTCCACCGCCGCCCTGGAGACCCGCGTCGACCTGGGGCGCAGCCGCCTGGAGATGATGCTCAAGGTGCTCGACGTCGACGGTGCCGTACGCCGCGTCAAGGGCGGCTGGACCGCGACCGGCACCCCCTGGGCGTACGACCGGGAGCGCTACGAGCGGGTCGCGGCCGAGCGCTCCCGCGAACAGCGGGCCATGCTCGACTACCTGACCACCGAGTCCTGCCGCATGGAGTTCCTGCGTCGTCAGCTCGACGATCCGCAGGCCGCGCCGTGCGGGCGCTGCGACAACTGCACCGGGCGGCACCTGCCCGCGGAGGTCCCCGAGGAGGAGACCGTACGCGCCCGGGAGCGGCTGAGCCGTCCCGGTGTGGAGCTGACACCACGGCGGATGTGGCCCACCGGCATGAAGGCCGAGGGCATCTCCGGGCGCATCCCCGCCGACCTGCAGGCCGAGCCCGGCCGGGCGCTCGGGCGGCTGACCGACATCGGCTGGGGCAACCGGCTGCGTGACCTGCTGGCCGAGGGCGCCCCCGACGCCCCGGTGCCCGACGAGGTCTTCGGCGCGGTGGTCAAGGTGCTCTCGGCCTGGGACTGGGCGGACCGGCCCGCGGGCGTGCTGGCCATGGCGTCGGCCACCCGGCCGGGGATGATCGCAGACCTGGCCCGCCGAGTCGCCGGGATCGGGCGGCTGCCCTACCTCGGTGAGGTCGCGTACGCCGACGGCGGACCCGGCCCGCGCCGCCACAACAGCGCCCAGCGGGTCCGCGCGCTGTGGAACGCCTTCGCCGTCCCCGACTCCGTGCGCTCCCTGACCGGCCCGGTGCTGCTGGTCGACGATCAGGTCGACACCGGCTGGACCATGACGGTCGTGACCCGGCTCCTCCGCGAGACCGGCGCCCCCGCCGTGCTCCCCCTGGCCCTCGCCACCGTCGCCTGACCACGGCCCCGGCCGCGCGACGGACGGCGCGGGGCGTCGCCGACGCGTACGCCCGTCGGCGGATCGCCGGGCGCCGAGACGTGGTCGGTCGTACCCGGCTCTGCCGGGCGTGGCGGGGCGGGGGCGGGCGTCGCGACGTGGCCGGCCGTACGGCCGCCGAGGCGTCACCGGCGCGTACGGCCGTCGGGTGCGTCGGCGGATCGCCGGGCGTTGAGGCGCGGCCGACCGTACCCGGCTCTGCCGGCGTGGCGGGGCGGGGAACGGACGTCGAGGCGCGGTCGGCCGTACGGCGGTCCGCCGGGGCGTCAGAGGACGGGGCGAGCGCCGAGGTGGCTGATGGCCCGCGCGGCGAGGCGACAGCCGTTCGCGAGGGCCTCGGCGGGCGGCTTGCCGTCCAGCCAGCCCGGCAGGAACCCGGCGATGAAGGCGTCACCCGCACCGGTGCCGTCGACGATCTCGTCGACCGGCTCGGCGGGCACCCGGACCGGCTCGGCGCCGCGGCCGTTGCTGAACCACAGCGCGCCCTCGGCCTCCATCTTGACGACGACCTGGGCGTACCAGGCGGTCAGGACCTTGGCCGCCTGCTCCGGGTTGTCGCGGCCGGTGAGCACTTCGGCCTGGGAGGCGTTGACGAACAGCAGCCCGGCGCCCTGGGTCCACTCGAGGAACGGCTCGGCGCCGGCCCGCTTGAGGTGGGAGTTGGCGCCGCCGTCCACGGTGATGGACATCTGAGCCTTCTGCGCCAGCTTCATGGCGTGCAGGGCAGCCTGCCGGGACCCCTCGTTGAGCAGGGAGTAACCGGAAATGTGCAGATGCGCACCGGGACCGAAGAGGTCCTGCGGGATGTCGTCGGGGAGCAGCGCCGCGTTCGCCCCGGCGTCGGACAGCATCGTCCGGTCGCCCTTGTGGGTGACCATGACCACGCACGTGCCGGTGGGGCGCTCCGGATCCATGACGAGCCGGGCGTCGACGCCGTAGCCCATCAGCTCCATGTCGCGGTTCCGGCCGGCGATGTCGGCCCCGCGCCGCCCGATGAACCCGGACTCGACGCCCTCGACCGCCAGCCAGGCCGCGACGTTGGCTCCCGAGCCGCCGCCGTGCATCGACACGTTGGCCGGCGTGTCGCCGCCCTTCGCCAGCGGGAAGGCGGCTCGCGCGACGGCATCGGTCATCAGATCGCCGACCACGACCACGCGCGTCATGACGTCACCCACCTTGTTCCCTGCGGCTGCCGCGCCCCGAACGACGGCCTGCCTGCGTGACCCGGAGAAAAACCTAACAGCTCCCGCCACCCGGGTGGGTCCCGAACCGGCGCGAAATCGGGATCTCCCATACTCTCGACGTGTGCCGTACCCCGATCACTGGGAGGCCGACGTCGTCCTCGCCGACGGCGGGACGGCGCACCTGCGCCCGATCAGGGCCGGTGACGCCGAGCTGCTGCGCGAGTTCTACGCCCGGCTCTCGCCCGAATCGATCTACTACCGTTTCTTCTCGCCGCGGCCGCAACTTTCGGACCGTGAGATCGAGCACTTCACGACCGTCGACTACGTCGACCGGGTGGCGCTGATCGCGACCATCGGAGACGCGATGATCGCGGTGGTGCGCTACGACCGCCTCGGCCGCCGGCCGGGCGCGCCCGGCGGTGCCGACAGCGGTTCGGCGGGGCCCGGCGGGGACATCTGGCGCGCGGCCGTCACGGGGTACACCGCCGCGACGGCCGAATCCGCCGGCACCGCCGAGGTCGCCTTCCTCGTCGAGGACGCCCAGCAGGGCCGCGGCCTGGGCACCGTACTGCTGGAGCACATCGCGGCCGCGGCCCGCGAACGCGGCATCCGGCGGTTCATCGCGGACGTCCTGCCGGAGAACCGCCGGATGACCACCGTGTTCCGGGCGGCCGGCTACGAGGCCCAGCAGCGCTTCGAGGACGGCGTGATCCGGTTGACCCTCGACCTGGAGCCGACCGAGACGTCCCGTGAGGTCATGGCCGCCCGCGAGCACCGCGCGGAGTCCCGGTCGATCGAGCGGCTCCTGTCCCCCCGCTCGGTCGCGGTGATCGGCGCCAGCCGGGAGGCGCGCAGCGTCGGCCAGACGGTCCTGCGCAACCTGCTCGGCGGCGACTTCACCGGCCCGGTGTTCCCGGTGAACCCGACCGCGCCGGCGGTGGCGGGCGTCCGCGCCCACCCGACGGTCGCGGCGATCCCCGACCCGGTCGACCTGGCCGTCGTCGCGGTGCCCGGCGAGCACGTCAACGAGGTCGTGGCGCAGTGCGCGGCCAAGGGCGTGCACGGGCTGGTCGTCGTCTCCTCAGGGTTCGGCGAGGCCGGGCCCGAGGGCCGCGCCCGCCAGGACGACCTCGTACGCCTCGCGCGGGCGAACGGCATGCGCGTGGTCGGGCCGAACTGCCTCGGCATCGCCAACAGCGACCCGGCCGTGCGGCTGAACGCCACGCTCGCCCCGACCCTGCCGGGGCGCGGACCGGTCGGCTTCTTCTCGCAGTCCGGCGCGCTGGGCATCACGATCCTGCGGTGGGCCGCCGAGCGCGGACTGGGCCTGTCGACGTTCGTCTCGGCGGGCAATCGCGCCGACGTGTCCGGCAACGACCTCATGCAGTACTGGGAGGAGGACCCGGCCACCGAGGTGATCCTCCTCTACCTGGAGTCGATCGGGAACCCGCGCAAGTTCACTCGCCTGGCGCGGCGCATCAGCCGGGCGAAACCGATCGTCGCCGTCAAGAGCGGGCGTACGACCCAGGGCGTGCCGCTCGGCCACGCGGCGCGGGCGCTGAGCCTGCCCGACCACGCCGTCAGCGCACTGTTCGCGCAGGCCGGCGTCGTACGGGTCGACACGCTCGGCGACCTGTTCGACGTCGCGCAGATCCTGGCCTACCAGCCCCTGCCGACCGGCCGCCGCGTCGCCATCGTCGGCAACTCCAACTCCATCGCCCTGCTCGCCCAGGACGCCGCCACCGCGGCCGACCTCGACCCGCTGCCGCCGGTGGAGCTCGGCCCCGCCGCCGGCCCGGCGGAGTTCGAGGCCGCGCTGGCCGGGATCCTGGCCGACGAGGAGGCCGACGCGGTGGTCACGGTGTTCGCCCCGCCGGTACGAGGCGGCCTGGACCCGGAGGTGGCGGCCGCGATCGTCCGGCAGGCGGAGGGCGCCGCCAAGCCGGTCATCGCGACCTATCTCGGCGAGCGGGGCCTGCTGCACGGCAGCGTCCCGTCCTACCCCGCGCCCGAGGACGCCGTCCGCGCCCTGGCGTACGCCGTCCGGTACGCCGAGCGACGCCGCCGCCCGCCGGGCCGGGTGCCCGCCCTGTCCGGCGTCGACCGGGACCGCGCCCGGACGCTGATCGAAGAACTCCTCGCCGCCCCGGTCGCCGTCCCGGCGGACCCGCCCGTCCGTACCGCGGATCCCGCACCGGTGGACCGGCGGGAACTCGAACCGGAGCGGACCGCCGAACTGCTCGCCTGCTACGGCATCGAGCCCGCTGACGGCGCCGAGGCGGACGGCGCGGGGATCGTCACGCAGATCAGGACGGCGGAGGACCCGTCGTTCGGGGCGATCGTGTCGTTCGGACTCGCCGATCCGACCGCCGAGCTGCTCGAGGACCGCGCGTACCGGCTGGCGCCGCTGACCGACGTCGAGGCCGCCGGGCTGGTCCGCGCGATCCGGGCCGCGCCGCTGCTCCTGGGACATCGGGGCGCCGAACCCGTCGACGTGGCGGCCCTGGAGCACCTGCTGCTCCGGGCCTCCCGGCTGTCCGACGACCTGCCGGAGGTCGCGCGGCTGGAGCTCGAGGTGGTGGCCCGGACCTCCGGCGCCGTCGTACGCTCCGCGCGCCTGTGGCTGGCCAGACCGCCGGGCCCGCGCATCGACCACGTCCGCCGCCTCAGACCCTCCTGACCGGGACCGCGCAGAAGTAGTCCCCGCCTCTCGCCCCCGGTTCCGCCGAGGCCATGACAGGCCGCTGCCCGGCCCGTCATGGCCCGGAGCGCGCGGTGGCCCGTGCCGGCGTACCCGGAGATCACCCCGCGGCCGAGTCCGCCGTGGCCCGGGCCGTCGCGGAGGGGGCCGCTCCCGGTCCGGCGGGCAGGTGGCTTCGCGGTCAGGTGGTCTCGGTGGGTTGCGGCGGGGGGATCGGGTCCGGCATCGGCGGGATCGGGCTGGGGTCGGGTTCGGGGATCGGCCGGGGAGTGGGCCGTCCCGGCGGTGGCTCCGGCGGGGGGACCGGCGGCTCGGGGGTCGGTATCGGTGGCTGGGGCGTGGGCGGTTCCGGCTGGGGCGGAGGGGTGGGCGGTCGAGTCATGGTTCCTCCTCCATCGGGCGAGCACCGGGGTGCTGTGCTCCACGATTCCCTCGCTCCGGTCGGTCATGCACAGATCGCGACCCGTGGGTGTGCGTGTGACGCCCGAGCAGTGCAGGATGGGAGCCATGAGGGAAACCCGAGCGATGGCTCAGGGGCTGCGCACCGCGATCGAGCGGAGCGGCTACTACCCGGCGCTCGTCGCGGACGCGGTCGAGTCGCTTCTGGGCACCGAGACCGTCATCTCCTATGTCGTCCACCATGAGGCGACGTTCGACCCGGCGATGGAGGTCCGGCGGCACGTCACCGTGCTGGTGCTGTCGCCGACGCGCCTGCTGGTCTGTCACACCGACGAGCACCCGCCGACCGAGTCGGTGCCGCACCCGCACGCCTCCACGACGACGGAAGCGGTGCGCCTGGGCCGGGTCCAGTCGGTCGCGGTGACGCGTGTCGTGCCGGAGCCCGCGTCGTACGTCCCCGGTGTGCCGCCGACCGAGGTGATGCTGACCATCGGCTGGGGCGTGATCGCCCACATCGATCTCGAGCCGGCGTCCTGCGGTGACGAGTCCTGCGAGGCCGACCACGGCTACACCGGCACGCTCACGGCCGACGACCTGTCGCTGCGGGTGAGCGAGGCGGCGGACGGCGCCGACGCCGTCGAGCAGGTCCTCGCGTTCGCGCAGGCGCTGTCGGAGGTCACGTCCGCGCAGGGCCGATGAGACTGCCCGTTCCGGCGTACGGCCGGGAGTCGCTGGCCGACCTGGGGCCGTCCGTGCTGGCCGCGCTCGGCGTGCCGGGCGAGGCGAACGTCCTGGGCCTGCCCGACCTGCCGCGCGCGTGTGTCCTCCTGATCGACGGCCTCGGCTGGGAGCTGCTGCGCGCGCACACCGGCGCCGCGCCGTACCTCTCCGCGCTGCCGGGCCGGCCGCTGACCGCCGGCTTCCCGTCGACGACCGCGACCAGCGTCACGTCGCTGGGCACGGGCCGGCCGCCGGGTGGGCACGGCATGTTCGGCTACCAGGTGGCCGTCCCGGGAGAGGGACGGCTGCACAACTGCCTGCGCTGGAGCGCCGGGATCGACCCGCTGACCTGGCAGCCGGCGCCCACGATCTACGAGCGCGCCGCGGCCGCGGGCGTGGTGACGGGGCACGTCTCGGCGAGCGCCTTCCAGAACAGCGGGCTGACCCGCTCGGCCTACCGCGGGGCGCGGTATCTCCCCGCGGACCTGCTCGGCCAGCTCGTCGCCCGCACCGAGCAGGCCGTCCGCGAGGGCGAGCGCGCCCTCGTCACCGTCTACCACGGTGACCTCGACGCCATCGGGCACATCAACGGGTCCCGGTCGGCGGCCTGGCGCCACCAGCTGGGCTTCGTCGACCTGCTGGCGCGGCGGCTGGCCGAGGTGATGCCGCCGGACGCCGCCTTCTACGTCACCGCGGACCACGGCATGACCGATCCCACGGACCGGGTCGACGTCGACGCCGAGGCCGGTCTGAGGGCGGGCGTCGCCCTGCTGGGCGGTGAGGCACGGGCCCGGCACGTGTACACCGAGCCCGGGGCCGCCGCCGACGTGCTCGCCGCCTGGCGCGAGCGTCTCGCGGGTCAGGCGTGGGTGCTGTCGCGGGAGGAGGCGATCGCCGAGGGCCTGTTCGGACCGGTCGAGGCGGCCCTGGCCCCGCGAATCGGCGACGTCCTCGCCATCCCGTACGCCGACGTCGCCATCGTCGCGACCGAGGCGGAGCCGCTGGAGTCCACCATCGTCGGCATGCACGGGTCGCTGGTCGCCGCCGAACAGCTCGTTCCGCTGCTGTCCCACGAGGATCCGGATGAACGCCGGACGGCCTCTCGCAGACGGCGGGATTAACGGTCAGACTGGCGGCGTGCAACCTCTCATCGACGTCCAGTCACTCGTCCGCGAACTTCGTGGTGACGTCGTCCTGCTCGACGTCCGCTGGCGACTCGGCGGTCCACCCGGCATCGAGGCGTACCGGCGGGGCCACCTGCCGGGAGCGGTCTTCGTCGACCTCGATGTCGACCTCGCGGGGCCGCCCGGCCCGGCCGGTCGGCACCCTCTCCCGGAGCGGCAGGCATTCCAGGACGCGATGCGGCGGGCGGGAGTGCGCGACGACGGCCTCGTCGTGGTCTATGACGACGCGGACTCCACCGCCGCGGCACGCGCCTGGTGGACCCTCCGCTACTTCGGGCACCAGCGCGTCCGTGTCCTCGACGGCGGCCACCACGCCTGGGTCGAGGCCGGCCGGCCCGTCACCAACGAATCACCGAAGGTGGCGCCGGGGGACTTCACGGCCCGGCCGGGCGGTCTGCCGACGCTCGACGCGGACGGCGCCGCCGCCCTGGCCAAGGGCGGTGTCCTGCTGGACGCCCGTGCGCCGGAGCGGTACCGCGGTGAGGTCGAGCCCATCGACCCGGTCGCCGGGCACATCCCGGGCGCCGTCAGCGCCCCGACCACCGGGAACGTCGGGGTCGACGGCCGCTTCCTGCCCGCCGACCTGCTCCGCGAGCGGTTCGCCGAGCTGGGCGCCACGGACGCCGCCGAGGTCGGCGCCTACTGCGGCTCCGGGGTGACGGCGGCCCACGAGATCCTCGCGCTGACGGTGGCCGGAGTGCCCGCCGCCCTGTACGTCGGCTCGTGGTCCAACTGGGTCGCCGACGGCACCCGTTCCGTCGAGACCGGCGACCAGGCCGGGTCGTAGCCCCTCCGGCCGGGGTTCCGCGCCCGCGCGGGACCCCGGACCGTGGCCCGGCGCGTCCCGGCTACGTCAGGGGACGTCGCCCGGCGAAGCCGAGGTCGGCGCGGTGGTACCAGGTGAGCGCGGACTCGGTCTCCAGCAGGCACAGCCGGATCGACTCCCCGCGTAGGAAGGCGGGGAAGTCCACGAGGACCGGCGTGACTCCCTTCACCTCGATGCCCTGGATGGTGAACCACCCGATCGCCTCGTCGATGCGCGCCTCGTACGCCTTCAGCTCCGGCGTGCCGCCCAGCGGCGACGGCCGGCCCGACCGCAGGTCGAAGGCCAGCTCGGCGAGGTCGGCGCGGGCGGCGACGATCACGTCGATGTGCGCGCGCACCTCGGGAAGCAGCGCTCGAGCCTCCCCGAGCGTGAAGACGCGTTCGGTCACGGACCGTACGCTACCGCCGCGAAGCGGCCCTCGCTCGGATCCGCCGCACTGACGGGCGAGCCATCGCGCCGATTTCGGCCCGGTCGCCTCCGACGTCGCCGGCGAGGCGCGCCGATTGCTCGGTGAAAGCCCGGGCTGAGGTCGCGAGATGGGCGGTTCGTTCCGGGTTGTGAAAGCGATCCCCGAGTGTTCGGCCCGTGCCGGCTGGGAGGGGGCGGCGTGGAGCGCTCTCAGGGTGCTCGCGGCGGGATGCCGAAGGGTGCGAGCGCGGCGTCGACGTACGCGTGGGTGTCCTCCGGGGAGATGTCGACGCGCCGCAGCGCGGCGGCCCCCAGGAACGCGGAGTAACTCACCATCGCGTAGTGGCGCGCGAGGTCGGACGGATGTCCCAGCTCGGCGAACGCCGCCTCGATCACGTCGAGCCGCCGGCGGGTGACCCGCGTGACGACGGCACGTACGGCGGGCTCGTCGGAGGCGGTCAGCAGCCGCAGCGCGAGATCGCCCGCGCCCGTCGCCGCGAACGCCCCATGGACCAGGCGGCGCAGGCGTTCCGCGGGATCGGGGATCTCGGCCAGCCCGGCCACGACCGCCTCGGTCTGCAGCCGTTCCCAGCGTTCGAGAGCGGCCTCCAGCAGGGCCTGCCGGTTCTCGAACAACCAGTAGAAGCTCGACTTCGACGCGCCCAGACGGGCGGCCACCGGTTCGACGGCCACCGCGCCCGGCCCGCCTTCGGCGAGGGCGTCGAGCGCCGCGGCGGCCCAGTCGTCGCGGGTCAGGCGGGCGGTACGCGGCATCGGGTCACCTTGGGAGAGCCAGTTCTGTACGGTGCCGTACAGTATAGTTCTGTACGGTGGCGTACAGAACGCCTCCTCTCTCGCAAGGAGCGACCGGATGGACTGGATCCTGGATCGGCTGGTCCCGACGTACGACTTCCGCAGCCGGTACACCCGCCGGATCGCGGCGTCCCCGGAGGCCGTCTGGGCGGCGCTCCACGCCGTCACCGCGGCCGAGCTCCCCGTCACCCGGCTGCTGATGGGCGTCCGCTCGGCCGGCCGCAGCCGTCTGTCCGGCCCGATGGCAGAGGCCCTGTCCTGGAATGAGCTGGGCCGCGTGGAGGGGCGCGAGGCCGTGGGCGGAATCGTCGCGAAGTTCTGGCGGCTCCGCCCGGCGCGCGGTCCGAAGGAGACGGCCGATCCTGCCGGGTTCGCGTCCTTCGCCGAGCCTGGTTGGGCCAAGGCCGCGATGGCGTTCCAGCTCAGCCCGGAGGGGGAGGGCACCCTGCTGGCGACCGAGACCCGCATCCGGGCCACGGACGAGGCCAGCCGGCGCGCGTTCGGCCGGTACTGGCTGCTCGTCCGCGCCGGAAGCGGCCTCATCCGCTTCGAGTTCCTTCGCGCGATCGCCCGCCGCGCCGAGAGCACCCGCTGATCGCCTACCGCCGGGACTCCTGGTCGTCCGGACAGCCGAACGTCGCGGCACCGCCGGGAGGCCCTGCTCGGGTGTGGCCCGCGCCGAAGCAGACGAAGCCGAGTGCGGACGAGGGCCGGGGCGCCGCGGCGAGGGCCTCGGCGGGGGACAGGCCCGCGGTGAGACGCGCGTGAAAGCCGGTCATCAGGTCGCGGGCGGCGGCGTCGCCGACGGGGGTCACGGCGGCGACGACCGTCTCCGTGCCGTAGCCGAGGGCGGCGGTGACCATGCCGATGACCGCCTCGCCCTCGTAGATCTCCGCGCGGCCCGCGTCGCAGGCGGACAGCACCAGCAGGCGCGGTGCCCGCTCCAGGTGCTCCAGGTCGTAGGTGAACAACGGCCCGTCGGCCAGGCGGAGGCCGGAGAACAGGGCGTTCCCCGAACGGAAGACTCCGTGCGCGGCGACGTGGGCGACGGAGGCGCCGTCGAGGACCGACCGGGCCGCCTCGGCGGTCGCGGCCGCTCCGGCCCGGACCCGCGCCTCCGGATACCGCGCGCGTAGGGCTCCGATCTCCTCGTCCGCGTGCGCGAGCCCCGGACCGGCGACCAACGCCACATGCCCACCGGACGAAGGCGTCCGCATCGCGCGCAACCAGCCCGCGGCGGACGGCGCGACGGTGCACGGCCGGCCCCGCAGGGACGGCAACGCGGGCCACGGCAGGCCGTGCAGCGCCCCGACCGGCGCGACGACCAACGGCCGCTCCCCGGCGGACGGCGGTCCGATCAGCCGGGCGTCGAGGCGGCCGGCGGTGGCCTCGAGCGAGGCGCGCGCCGCCGCGTTCTCGGGATCGCGGGCCAGCCGGGAGACGGCGAAGCGCAGCAGCCGCACGTCGTCCCGGACCCGGTCGTACGGGCCCAGCGACCGGCGGCGGCAGCGCCCGTTCGCCAGGGTCACCGCGACGAGGTCCGCGCCCACGCGGACGTACTCGACGAGCATCCGGTCGCCCAGCGTCTCGGCGAGGGCGGGGACGAGCCAGCCCCACCCGGCGACCGCGTCACGGCTGGACGGCAGGCGGCGGCACCGGGCACGGACGGCGTCCTCCAGGCGGGCCTGGGCGGTGAGCAGCTCCGGGCGGTCGGGCACCTCGGCGCTCACGCGGCGGAGCTCGGCCAGCAGCCCGGCGAGCCGCCGGTCACGGGGTGGGCGGATGGCCGGCGGGCGGTCGGCGATCGCCCGCGCCCGCTCGGCCGCGACCAGCAGGGCGCGGGAGCCGGTCGCGAGCCGCAACCCCAGGTCGGCGAGCTCCGCCGCCCAGCCCGCCGCGCGCCCGCGCAGCTCGACCGCGCCGAGCACGGCGGCGTGCTCGTCGACCACGCGCAGCCCGGCGCGGACGGCGGCGGCTGCGCCCGGCCGGTCGCCGCGCGCCAGTCGCAGCAGCGCGGTGGCGTGCAGGCCCGCGACGCGGGCGCTCACGGTGTCACCGCCGACCCGGTGGAGGAGGCGTTCGGCGTGCTCCCGGTCGCCATGCGCGAGGGCGACCAGGCCCGCCAGCGTACGGGCGTCGGCCGCGGCGGACGCCCAGCCGTGGCCCGCCAGCCGTTCGGCGGCCTGCTCGGCGGCCGCGAGCAGGGAGGCGGACCGGTCACCGGCCGCCCAGCGGGCGCGCAGGCCGACCTGCCCGGCCAGCAGGGCGAATCCGGTGCGGTCCGCGAACTCCGCCTGGGCCCGCCGGGCGGTCGCCGCGGCGGCGCCGGGGTCGCCGTCGGCCAGCTCGGCGTGCGCGAGGAGCAGGAGCGCGTCGGCGGTGTCGCATCGGTAGCCGCCGGCCGTCGACCGTTCGAGGGCGTCCGCCAGGACGACGCGGGCCTCGCCGGGCAGCCGGGCGGTGATGAGTGCCTCCGCCCGGTCGATGCGCAGCTGGCAGAGGCGCTCTTCCGCGCCGACGAGCGCCGGCTCGACCGCGTCGTACAGGGCGAGTGCGCGGGGCAGGTCGCCGCGCCGCATGGCGACGAACGCGAGGTTGTGCCGGACCATCGCCGCCTGGTGCCGCAGGCCCGCCCGCTCGGCCACCGCGAGCGCCGCGCGAAGGTCGGCCTCCCCGCCCCCGAGCCGCCCGGCGTACGCCTTGGCCAGCCCGGTGTTGATGCGCAGGCCCACGAGGACCTCCGGGTCGGTGCAGGTCCGGGCGACGCGGGCGACCTCCCGGATCCGCCCGCTCCGGGCGAGGAGGTACGCGCGGTTGGCGCGCAGTCGGTCGGCGTCGGCGCCGGTCAGCACCGGCGCGGCGGCGTCGGCGGCGGCGAGCGCGCCCTCGATGTCCCCGCCGGTGGCCAGGAGGCCGACCAGGTTCATCCGCACCTGGGCGGCGGCGTAGTCGAGGCGCGCGGACTCGGCGACGTCCAGCGCCTCGCGCAGGTGCGCGATGCCCTCCCCGAGCCGGCCGAGCTCCTTGTCGGCCAGGCCGAGGGCGCGCAGTGCCAGCACGCGCTGTCCGGGGTCGCCGGTGTCCCGCAGCGCCGACGCGGTGGCGTACGCGCCGCGCGGATCGGCGGCCGCGCGCGCCAGGAGGTCAGACATGGATCCAGCTCGTCACGATCGAGGTGCCGTCGGCCGGCCGGAACAGGAGGCTGACCAGGCCGGCCGGGACGTCGGACAGCACGAACCCACCCGACTCGTCGGTGCGGGTGCCGCGCTCACCGCCAGGCGATCGGAGGACCACCTCCGCGGCTCCGCCGGGGGCCAGCTGCCCGACGATCTCCCGGCCGTGGACCTCGATCTCCACCCGGACGCCCGGCCCGGCGAACGTCAGCGTCCGCGGCTCGCCGCCGCGCACCCCGGCCGGCGTGTCCGCCGCGTCGTAGGCGAGCGTCGCCAGCGTCGCGTCCGGGGCCAGCCAGTCGAACGCGGCCAGCCCCAGGGCGAACAGGCGGCCCGGTACCGGCGGGAACACCCCGCGCAGGCGCTCGATCAGCTCGTCGTCGGTCACGTCACCCCCAGCCGGCGTCGCAGGTGGAGCAGGCAGCGGGTCCGCGTCGGGCCGACGCTGCCCAGCGGAACGCCCAGCGCCGTCGAGATCTCCGCGTAGCTCAGGCGCGGAGAGGCGATGGACAGTTCGAGCAGCGCCCGGCAGCGGGGCGGCACGGCGTCGAGCGCGGCCGCGACCGAACCGGCGAGCTCCCGCCCGAACACCACGTGGTGCGGCCCGGTGACCACCGGGGTGTGGCCGGCGAGGGGGCGTTCGCGCCCGCGTCGCCGCAGCACGGCCTGGCTCTCCCGGCGGGCGGTGACGGCCAGCCAGGCGCCCGCCCGCGCCGGGTCGCGCAGCCGGGGCAGCCGCTCGACGAGCCGCAGCCACGTCGTCTGCACCACGTCGTCGATGTCCGCGCCGCTCAGCCCGTACGATCGCGCGATCGCGCAGAGCAGCCGTGAGTAACGGGCGACGAGCGCCCGCCAGGCCGCCGGATCGCCCGCCCGGGCCCGCCTCACCAGTTCGCCGGTCTCTTGACACTCCACGCGCCGGAATATTAGCGGAAAGTGTTCGACTGATTACAATCGGTTGAAGGAGGGGTGGCGTCCCGAAGGCGCCGCCCCTCTGACGGACCGGTGGTCAGCCGATGTTGTAGGAGAAGTTGTTCACGGCGAGGCCCACGCCGCCGACCCACGGCTCGAAGCCCGCCTGGACGCTGGTGATGTACCAGGAGCGCTGCGCGTAGCCGCGCCGCACCATGTCGTCGTAGAAGGTGTGCACCGGGAAGGAGATCGAGGACGTCGGGGAGGTGCGAACGTACGACACGACGTTCCAGCCGCTGTTGCCGTACCAGACGTCCCAGGTGCCGCCCGCGAGGCTGACGGTGGCGACCTTGGAGCCGACGGGCTGGACCGAGCCGGTGTGGTTCAGCCAGACCATGAGCTCCGCGCCGGTGTTCTGGCCGTTCGTGCGGGCCGTCGGGTCGAACCAGATGTCGTACGAGGCGTCGTACACCCCGGAGCCGGGGTAGGACATGCTCACGCTCGTCTGGATCGTGGGGAACCGGCTGTCGTCGGTCCGCAGGGGCAGGCCGCTGCCGGTGGAGCAGTTCCCGTAGTGGCAGCCGGCGTAGATCGACGGGTACGAGCCGGGCGCGCCGTTCTGCGGCTTGTTGTGGCTGGCGGTGGTGACCGAGAAGCCGGTGCCGGTGACGTTGACGCACTGCGTCGTGCTGTCGCCCCAGTTGTTGTTCTGGACGACGTACCGGCCACTCTGGATCTTGGTCGAGCCGTACTGCGCGCAGATCTGGGTGTCGGCGTGCGCCGGGGTGCCGGTCATCGCCGGGATGAGGACCGAGCCGGCCAGCGCCAGGGCGGCCGAGAGGGCTCGACGTCTCATGGGGAACCTCCGGGGTTCGCGAGCGGGTACGGGGACCCGTACGACCGCCGGGCGGCCGTACGGGCTGAGAGCGCTCTCAAACGTCGGGATGCTAACCCGGCACCCACGGAGGCCGCACGGCCCGCGGCCCCCGCCCCGCGCGGACGAGCGCGCCGCAGCGGGCCGACGAGGCACGATCGCGCCGCGTGTCCGCGGAGCGGGTGAAAGTCCTTTCATGGCGACCGGGTCGGGGTGGCGAGGCGACACCCGCCGGTGACTCCCCGCCGGGGCAGGCGCGGCCTCCGAGCCCGGTCAGATGACGGGCACGCCGAGGTCGGGGTGGGTGGGATGGGTGTCGGGGTCGAGGAGGCGGTCGGCGGCGGCCGGGGCGGGCAGGTCCTCGGCGGCGGCGAGCCCGGCGATGGCGCCCGCGACGGCGGGGGTCGCGAAGGACGTGCCACTCCAGTAGGCGTAGCCGGTGAAGTCGTCCGGGTCGGTCCCGCCGACGCGCGGCCGGGGGCCGTCGAAGCGGACGAAGCAGCTGTGGACGTCGACGCCGGGCGCGCAGGCGTCCACCCACCAGCCGTAGCCGGAGAACGCCGCGCGCTCGTCGCCGTCCAGGGCGGCCACCGCGATGACGTTCTTGAGGGCGGCCGGCCAGAACGGCCGGTCGCTCGCGTGGTTGCCCGCGCACGCCACGACGACCGTACGTCGGCCGAGGGCGGCGATGGCGCGGGAGACCAGGGGAGAGGGGCGGTCGTCGTACGTGTGGCAGCCGAAGGACAGGTTGACGACGTCCGCGCGTCCCCAGCCGGCCAGCCAGGCCAGGGCGTGCAGGACGCCGAACTCGTCGCCCACACCGTCGCCGCCGATCACGCGCTTGGCGCGGATCCGCGCGGACGGCGCGCGGCGCAGCAGCACGCCGGCGATGAACGTGCCGTGTCCGGCCTGCGCGTCGAGCGTGTGGTCCAGGTCGGCGTCCAGGACCTCGGTGACCTCCGCGCGCTGCTCGGCGTACCAGGGGGTGGCGGAGTACCAGGGGTGTGGTGACAGGCCCGTGTCGAGGACGGCGACCGTGACCGTACGGCGGGCCGCCCCGTCGGCGGCGGGGGCGTCGAACGCCGGCGCGGGACGTGGCGCTCCGGCGGGGCCGCTCCACCACATCGGCTGGCCGTGGACGAGGTGGTTGGGCGCGACGGTCAGCCGCCGGTGCGGCGCGTCCCCGGCCAGCCGGGCGGACAGGTCGCAGACGTCCACGTTCGCGCCGGCGCGGAGCAGCAGCCGGGCCACTCCCGGCCCGTCGTGCCGCGTGTCGTGCCAGCGGCGCACGGCGTCCTCGACGGCCGGCACGTCGCGGGCCGCGACGAGGATCTGGTCGCGGCGGACGAGCGCCGGGCGGCCGGGAAGCGCCTCGACCACGGTCGCGTCGCGGTGGCGGGCGAGGAGGCGTTCGAGTCGTGCGTCCTGATCCGTCATCTGCCGCCTCCTCGGCGTGTCCGTGTGATTACACATCGTCGCCGGACGGTTCGGTGTTTCCCGGACGGGGCGGTGTCTCCGTACGAGCCCGGCGAGAAGGCGGGTTCTTGCCGCCGGGTCACCCCGGGGTCACCCTGATGGGATGAGAACGGCGGCGGAGCGCACCGGCTCGAGCGATCCCGCGTCGGACGAACGTCAGCCGGCGCCCAAGGGGGCACGCGCCCGGCCGCGGCTCGCCGCGCTGGCCGCCGGGGCGCTTCCGGTCCTCGCGTTCCCCCGCACGGGGCTCGACTGGTTCGCGTGGGTCGCGCTCGTGCCCGGCCTGCTGCTCGTACGGTCCGCGGCGACCGGCCGGGAGGCCGCGGTACGCGGCTGGTGGTTCGGCGCCGGGTTCCTCGCCGCCGCGCTGTACTGGCTGATCCCCAACATCGGTCCGGCGCTGGTGGCCGCAGGCGCCGGCGTCATGTGGACCGGGTGGGGCTTCGCCGCGTGGGCGCTGCTGCGGCCGGGCCGGCTCCTCGCGGCGCTGGTCGTGGTGCCGAGCGTCTGGGTCGCGGGGGAGTGGGCGCGTTCGTGGCATGCCCTGGGCGGGCCGTGGGCGCTGTACGGCGCGACGCAGTGGCGGCACCCGGTGGTGCTGAGCCTGGCCTCGCTCGGCGGCGTCTGGCTGGTGACCTTCGCGCTCGTGGCGGTCAACACCGCGGTGGCGATGGTCCTCGTCACCCGGTCGGCGTCCGCGGCGGTCCTGGCCACGCTGATCGCGCTGTCCGGACCTGCCCTGTACACCCCCTCGTCCGAGGCCGCGGGCCGGCCGATGCGGATCGCGCTCGTGCAGCCCGGCGTCGTGGACGGCCCGGACCGCCGGTTCGCCGACGGCGAGCGGATCACATCCGCGCTGCCGGCCGCCGACCTGGTCGTCTGGGGGGAGAGCAGCGTGGGCTTCGATCTGGACCGGCGCCCCGACCTGGTCGCGCGGCTGACGGCGCTCGCCCGGGCGCACGGCCCGCTGCTGGTCAACGAGGACGCGCGGGACGCGTCCGGGCGCATCGCCAAGAGCGCGGTGTTCATCGGTCCGGACGGCGTCCAGGGCCGGTACGTCAAGAACCGGCTCGTGCCGTTCGGGGAGTACATCCCGCTGCGCAGGGAGCTCGGGTGGGTCGCCCGCATCAGTGAGGCGGCGAAGGAGGACCGGCTGCCCGGCACGGGCCTGGTGCTGATGCGCGCGGGCGGCGGCCCGGACGCCGTGACCTTCGCACCCCTCGTCTGCTTCGAGTCGGCGTTCCCGGACCTGAGCCGGGCGGTCGTCCGCCGTGGCGCGCGGCTCATCGTGTACGAGTCGGCGACGTCGACCTTCCAGGACAGCTGGGCTCCGGCGCAGCACGCGTCGCTCGGCGCGGTGCGCGCGGCCGAGACCGGGCGTCCCGTCGTTCAGGCCGCGCTCACCGGGGTGTCGGCCGCGTTCGACGCGAAGGGGCGCCGGCTCGCCTGGTCGGACACGTCCCGCCGGGGGTCGGTGCTGGTCGAGGTGGTGCCCGCCGGGAGCCGTACGCCGTATGACCGGTTCGGCGACTATGCGGCCTGGCTCGCGGTGGGCGTGGTGCTCGTCAGCGGGGCGTTCGCTGTACGGACGCGACGCGGCAGGTGATCTTCCCGTTGTAGGTCTGCACGCCGCTGGCGGAGAACTTCACGTTCGCGCCCGGCGCGACCTCCGTCTCGGCGTGCAGCGCGGTGTCGACCGGGTTGCCGCCGCCGTCGATGATGTCGATCTGGACGACGTATCCCGCCGTACGGCCGGCCGTGTTGGTTATCACACCGTGGACGACCCCGGCGTGCAGTTTCCGGCTGAGCACACAAGAGGTGAGCCGGACGTCCTTTTCCGGTGGCCCGGCGGCGGAACCGCGATGCTGACCACCACACCCGGCGAGGAGCCCCGCGGTCGCGGCCAGGATCAGGGCTCTTCGCATACGGCAATCTCCTCGACTGTCATCACCGAACCACGTAGTGGCGCCTGTTGATCGCGCACGACCGCCGAGCCTACCAACGAGTAGGAAACGCCCGAGGCGCACCCGCGCCCGGGATCCCGGGCTGGTGCGACTGGTGATGATGAGGCACAATAACCAGGCGGTCATCTACCTGGAGCGCCGAGGACGTAGGGGAAGACGAACCTCGCGACGTTCCCAGGAGGTCCGGTGTCCGCACGTGGCGTTTTCTACGTCCACTCAGCGCCACCTGCGCTGTGCCCGCATGTGGAGTGGGCCGCCGCAGGTGTACTCGGCGTGCCCGTGTCACTGCCGTGGAGCGATCAGCCCGCGGCGCCCGGCACGATGCGTGCCGAGCTGTGCTGGGAGGGCCAGCCGGGCACGGCGGCCGGCATCGTCTCCGCGCTGCGCCAGTGGCGGCTGCTGCGCTTCGAGGCGACCGAGGACGCCAGTCCGGGCTGCGACGGTGTCCGCTACAGCTCCACGCCGTCCCTCGGCGTGTTCACGGCGGTCATCGGCGCCAACGGGGACATCCACGTGCCCGAGGACCGCCTCCGCACCGCCATGGCCAACGCGCTCGCCGGCAAGGCCACGTTCGAGCACGAGGTCGACCGCCTCCTCGGCAAGCCCTGGGACGACGAGCTCGAGCCCTTCCGCCGGGCCGGCGACGGCGCACCCGTCCGCTGGCTGCATGCGGCGGGCTGAGGTCCTCACCGGGAGTCCTCGCCGGTCGGGAACACGGCGAGCACTCCTCGCCCGATCCTCGATCCGTCGCGGGAGGGGCGCCGGCATGTCGCAGGAGCCATGGCCCCGGCCCGAGTCGTCGGCGGCGCTCGTGTCGTTCGCGGCCGCCGACCCGGGCGGCTGGGCCCCATGTTCCGCGCCGCGCGCCTGCTCGACCAGGCGGCGCTCGACCACCTGTCCGCCATCACCGCGCACTTCCGCGCCACGGTGCAGAACCACGCCTAACCGGGCTCGTGGTGCTCCTGCCTGCGCAGCCGAGCGCCGTCCTCGACGTATCTGAGCAGCAGCCGGGCGAACTGGAGCCGCTCTTCCATGGGCCAGTCACGGGTGATCTCTTCGAACGCCAGGCGTTGAGCCTTCGCGAAACCGTCCCGCGCGGCGGCGCCTTCCGGGGTGACCTTGAGGACGGTCCGCCGGCCGTCCTCCTGCGAGGCCGCACGGAGTAGGTGCCCGGCCGCTATGCAGTCGGAGACCATGCGGCTCGCCACCGACTGGTCCACGCCGAGCTCCTCCGCGACGCCGCCGACGGTCATCTCGCCGTCCCCGGCGGTGACGATGTTGAGGATGAGATTGCGGGACGCATCCCTGCGTGAGGTGGGCACACGCCGCCGCAACCGGGAGAAGGCCGGTCCGATGCCGTCGAGGATGGCGTCGTCCTCCGATTCCGCACCGCTCGTCATGCCGACATCATAGAGCGCATGCATGCGGTTGAGAATATGTATGCTGTAAGTCATGCTCCTGCATGAGAGCATGTTCTTGGGAAAGAAGCGAGGGACAGTGACCACTACAGCCATCACCGGCGCGCGTGTCTTCGACGGGGAACGGGTGCTGCCGCAGACCACCGTCCTGATCGGCGAGGGCCGGATCATCGCCGTCGGCGGCGACGTGCCCGCGGACGCACACGTCGTGGACGCGAGGGGCGGGACCCTGCTGCCCGGCCTGTTCGACGCCCATGTCCACACCTCTGAGCAGGCGCTGGCGTGCGCACTGAGGTTCGGGGTCACGACCGAGCTGGAGATGCAGGGGCGATGGACGAAGCACAACCGGACGGACATCAGTGAGGACGACTCCCTGGCGGACGTCCGCTCCGCGGGGTTCGGTCTCACCCCGCCCGGCGGGCACCCCAGCGAGCTCTTCCCCGAGGGCTTCCGCCCGGGAGGGGACGATCACTCCGCCTTCGGCAACGTCGTGATGCCGTTCTCCACCACCCCGGAGGAGGCGGTGAGCCACATCCCGAAGCTCGTGGCGGCGGGCTCTGACTACATCAAGTTCATGGTCGACGACGGCACGGTCGAGGGCCACCCGGGCCTGCCGATGCTCGACCAGGCGACGTTGAACGCCGGTGTCGCCGAAGCCCACCGGCACGGGATGCTGACCGTCGCGCACACGCTCACCGTCGACGCGACCCGTATGGCGATCGAGGCCGGTATCGACGGCCTCGCCCACCTGTTCATGGACCGGCCGCACGACGACGAGATCATCGAGCTCATCGCGGGATCGGGAGCGTTCGTCGTGCCCTGCGTCGTCCTCGACGCTTCGATGATGGGCATCACCGGCGCGGCCCTCGCGGACGACCCGCGCGTCAGCGCGCGTCTGGACGAGGCGTGGCTCACGACGCTGCGCAGCAGCTTCGACCGGTACCCGCAGGGGCGCATCGCGGACGTGCTGGACTCGGTGCGCGCGCTCCACGCCGCCGGCGTCGACCTCATCGTCGGAACCGACGCCTCTTTCCCGCTGCCCTTCCTCGGCGGCCTCGCCCACGGCGCCAGCGTCCACCAGGAGCTGGGCTACCTGGTCCAGGCGGGCCTGACCCCCGTCGAGGCCCTGCGGGCCGCGACGAGCACCCCCGCACACCGCTTCGGCCTCGACGACCGGGGCCGCATCGCGGCCGGTCGCCGCGCCGACCTGCTCCTCGTCGAAGGCGACCCCACGACCGACATCTCAGACACGCTGAACATCCGCGCCGTATGGCGTCGCGGCGTACGGCTCGCCGACGGCTGACCGGCCCCGCGCGGGTGGCTCAGTGCACGCGTTCACCACAGACCGCGGAATACGGCACCGCACCCGCGCGGACGCGGTCTACCGGCACACCGATGAGGCGTAGGCATGCCTCGTCCGAGTCGGCATCCGGGGGGATCTCAAGCGTCACCGCCGCGAACTGAATGATCCGGCGCCCATCGTGCAGCTCTACCGCATGTGCGCCGTCCGGCACTGAGCCTGCTCTCGCAGCCGGCGGACGGCAAGCCGGCGAATTCCCGGGCCGATTTGCCGGCGCTTGACGAGAGGGGCCGTGCTCTTGCCACTAGATCTGGCGGTGCCTACTGTTTGAGCAGTTGCTTAATCTGACCACTCAACCTCGGGGGAGCGGCATGGCCCGAGCAGGTGCAAAGCGGTCTGTCAGGCCGTCCGAGAATCCCCGCTCGACAGAGACCCGCGCGGCGCTGCTGGAAGGGGCCGTCGCGGCGCTGCGTGAGCACGGCTTCGCCGGAGCCAGTGCGCGGGAGATCGCCCAGCGTGCCGGCTGTAACCAGGCGCTGATCTTCTATCACTTCGGCACCGTGGCCAAGCTGCACCTGGCCGCGCTGGACGCCGTCAGCCGGGTACGCCACGAGCGTTATCAGGCGATGGTGGATGACTCCAAGAACCTCGGTGATCTGGTCCGGGCAGCCAGGGCGGTCTTCGACGAGGACCTGGATCAAGGGCACGTGACCGTGCTCGTCGAGATGATCGCCGCCGCCCAGTTCACCCCCGGGCTCGGCCCGGAAGTCGCCGCCCGCATCCGACCCTGGCGCGCGTTCGCCGCCGACAGCATCCGGGACGCGCTCGCGGGCTCCCCGGCCGCGCGACTGCTACCGCCTGAGGAACTCGCCCACGCGATCGTGGCTCTGTACCTGGGGCTGGAAATGCTCGCCAACCTCGAAGGGGAACGCGAGCCCGCACTGGCCCTGTTCGACCGCGCCGGGAAAGTCGCTTCCGTACTCGACATCTTCCGACGAAAGAAGAGGGCATGACCGGCAGCAAGCGCGACTGGCTCATGTTCACCGGCTGGCTCCTGATCGGGGCCTGCTACATCCTCGGCATGCTGAGCATCCTGTCGATAGGGATCTTCATCCTGCCCATCACCATGGCGGGCACCGTCGTGCTGGCCACGCGCCGGGACACCCAGCGGGGCCTGCCCGGCTTGGTCTCCAGCGCGAGCCTGCCGCTGTTCCTGCTCACCTACCTCAATCGGCAGGGACCCGGCACCCACTGCACTACCTCTGCCAACGGCGGGAGCGACTGCATCGAGGGACTGCTGGACCCGTGGCCCCTGCTGGCCGGCGGCCTGCTCTTCCTGGTCGCCGGGGTCGCGTTGTTCCATCGACTACGGAGGCGGCCGGTGATCGGCCCGCGCCGGGGCGGTTCCGGTAGTCCTCGTGTCGCCCCCTGACCGTGTCCGCCCTGCCCCTCTCGCGCGCACCGACCTCGCGTCCCACCTCTGAGCCGGTCAGGGACCGAAGATGCGCGCCACCAGCTCGGGCGCCGACTCGACGTACTCGACCTCGGCGCCACCGGGGTGGCGGGCGTAGACGTCGACGCCATCGGCGTCACACTAGGACAGCCAGGGCCGAGTCGCGCGCCGTACGGATGGCGAGCGCCCCGCGGATGCGATCGGAGCCCTTTCGAGCGCTGGTGTCAGTGGGGTGAGGTGAAGACGTCCCGGGCGGCTTCGATCTTGGCGAGCATGTGCTTGAGCAGTTCGTTCAGCGTCTCCTGCGAGGCCGGGTCCAGTGTGGCGATCATGTCGCTTTCGACCACCGCGCGCAGTTCCATCGCGGCCAGCCACTTCGCGTGGCCTGCTTCGGTGAGCTCGACTTCGACCCGGCGCCGGTCGCCGGTGCCGCGCAGCCGCCGGATCAACCCGGCCTGTTCCAGCGTGTCCAGCCGCCCGGTGGTCCCGGCGGGGGACAACAGCAGCTCCTTGGCCAGCTCCGAGGGCGTCATCGACCCTCCGTGAGAGACCAGCCGGTGCAGAGTCTCGAACTCGAACTCCTGCAGCCCGACGTGGGCCAGTGCCCGGTCCTTGGCCTGTCGGACGTGCTTCACCAGGAACTGCATGCGGGTGACGATCGCCTCGGTGCGCTCGTCGTAGGGCGCCTTGCCGCGCCAGCGGGCCAGATGGTGATCGACGGAATCCTGCATACAGGCAGTATGGTACGCCAGTGAATTTCGTTGACGAAACATACGCCAGCGAAATATCTTTCCGGCATGCGTCGACTGATCTTCGGCCGGATCAACGCTGCCCTGGCCACCGCGCTCATCCCGACGACACTGACACTCGCAGTGGTGCGGGCCACCGGCTCTTCCGGCGCGCTCGGCGTCGTGCTGGCCTGTGAGCTGATCCCGATGCTGGTGCTGTTGCCGGTCGCCGGAGTGGTCGCCGATCGGTTTCCTGCCCAGCGGGTGGTGCTCACCGCCGACCTGCTGCGTGGCGCCGCCCAGGCCGCGATCGGCGTGGAACTGCTGCGCGGCCCCGCCCGAATCCCGGAGCTGGCCGCCCTCTCAGCCGTCACCGGAGCCGGGGTGGCGTTCGGCACGCCGGCGGTGCGGCGGCTGGTCGCGGGCATCGTCGATGGCGCGGACCGGCTCCGGGCGAACGCCCGGCTCGGCGTCGCCGAGGGGCTGGCCCAGATGGCCGCCCCGGCCGCGGCCGGCGGGCTGGTGCTGGCCGCCGGGCCCGGCTGGTCGTCGCTGCTCACCGCCGGGCTCTTCGCCGTCTCCGCGACGACGCTGGGCGGGCTCGTCCCACGCCGCGCCGCGCCGGTCGTCGAGAGGGAGCGGTTCACGGCGGAGCTCAGGGAGGGCTGGCGGGAGACCCGGCGGCACCCGTGGTTCCTGGCCAGCGTGACCGGGCACGGTGTCTGGCACCTGGCGGCGGGCTTCCTGCTGACGCTGGCGCCGGTCATCGCGGTCCGGCACATGGGTGGGGACGCCGCCTGGGTGGTCATCGCCCAGGCCGGTACCGCGGGCATGCTGATCGGGGTGTTCGGCGCAGGGCGGCTACGGATCCGCCGTCCGCTGGTAGCGGTCGCGTTCGGTGGTGCGGCGTACGGGCTGCCGCTGGCCGCGCTGGGGGTGGCCGCGCTCGCCCCGTCCACCGCGCTGCTGGCGGTCGTCGTACTGGCCTATTTCACGGCCATGTTGGGACTCGGCGTGCTCAGCCCGCTGTGGGAGACGACCTTGCAGCGCCGGATCCCGCAGGACGTCCTGGGCCGGGTCGGCTCGTTCGACGCACTGATCTCCTTCGCCAGCCGGCCGTTCGGGATGGCGGTGGCGGCCCCGATCGCCGCGGTGACCGGGACGGCCGCGCCGTTGCTGGGACTTGCGCTCCTGGTCGCCGGGGCGAACCTGGCCGTGCTGCTCCTCGCCGACGTCCGGGGGTACCGGGGCGATCCGCTCGGCGAGCCCCACCCGCGAGAGCTGGAGACGGTGACGGCGCAACACCTCGTCCGGGACGCTGATTGACGTTGGGCGCGCCGGCGATGTTCGCCGCTCGGAACCGGTCGATGCCCTTACGAGTGCGAGACCGGCTCCGTATGAGGCCGGCGTCCTTCAGGCCGGTCCGAGCAGGTCCCAGCGGTTCCCGGCGATGTCGACGAACACGGCGACCCGTCCATAGGCCTCCGCACGTGGTGGGGTGACGAACTCGACCCCGGCGGCCACCATCCGCTGGTAGGCGGCGTCGAAGTCATCCACCCGCAGGAAGAATCCCACTCGGCCGGCGACCTGGTTCCCAACGACCGTCACCTGCCGCTCCCCGTCCGCACGGGCGAGCAGGATGCCCGTCTCGGCACCCTGCGGCCGGACGACGACCCACCGTTTCGGACGACCGTCATTCGTCAGCGATGGCGAGTCCTCGACCAGATCGAAGCCGAGTACGTCGACGAAGAACGCGATGGCCGGGTCGTAGTCGTCCACGACCAGTGTTACAAGATCGACTCGCACGCTGCCTGAGCATACGACCTACCCGGATACCTCCGCCGCTCCGCGCGGTCCTCGTCGGGTAGGGGGCGGGCGGTCTCGGGGCTGGGCTCGCGGATGACGAACGCCCCGCCCAGGTCGTCCTGGACGGGGCGCTCGGGTCTTCGCGGGCTACAGGGGGATGTTGCCGTGGGCGCCCCGGGCCGGGGTCGCCTCGGCGATGGCCTGCGCGATCGCGCGCCGGGTCTTGGCCGGCTCGATGATCTCGTCGATCACGCCGAGGTCATGGGCCCGTTCCACGCCACCGGCGATCTTCACGTGCTCGGCGGCGAGCTGCTCCTCCAGCGCGTGCCGCTCCTCCTCCGGGACGGCCGCCAGCTTGCGGCGGTGCAGGATGCGCACGGCGGCGACCGCGCCCATCACCGCGATCTCGGCGGTCGGCCAGGCGAAGACGCGCGTCGCGCCCAGCGCGCGGGAGTTCATCGCGATGTACGCGCCGCCGTACGACTTGCGGGTCACGAGCGTGACGCGCGGCACGACCGCCTCGGCGAACGCGTGCAGCAGCTTCGCGCCGCGGCGTACGACGCCGTCGTGCTCCTGGCCGACGCCCGGAAGGTAGCCGGGCACATCGACGATGACGACCAGCGGCACCCCGAACGCGTCGCACATCCGCACGAACCGCGACGCCTTCTCCGCCGACGTGGAGTCCAGGCAGCCGCCCAGCCGCATCGGGTTGTTGGCGATGACGCCGACGGTACGGCCGCCGAAACGCCCGAGCGTCGTGACGATGTTCGGCGCCCACTTCGGGTGCAGCTCGATGGCCTCGGCCGGGTCGTCGAGCAGCTTGTTGATGATGGGGTGCACGTCGTACGCGCGGCGCGGGTTGTCGGGCAGCACGCCGCCGAGGTCGATCTCCTCGACCTCCTCCGGCCGCATGCGGCCCTGGTGGCCGAGGAGCGACGCGACCCGCCTGGCCTTGACGAGGGCCTCGGTGTCGTCCTTGGCCACGACGTGCACGACGCCGCTGCGCTTGCTGTGCGGCTCGGGCCCGCCGAGCGCCGCCATGTCGACGACCTCGCCGGTGACCGACCGTACGACGTCCGGGCCGGTCACGAAGATGCGGCCGCCCTCGGACAGGATGACGATGTCGGTCAGCGCCGGGCCGTACGCGGCCCCGCCGGCGGCGGCGCCGAGCACGACCGAGATCTGCGGGACCACGCCCGACGCCTTGGTCATGGCCGCGAACACGCGCCCGACCCCGTGCAGGGACTCGACACCCTCGGCGAGGCGCGCCCCGCCGGAGTGCCACAGGCCGATGATCGGCAGCCGCTCGCGTACCGCGTGGTCGTAGGCGTGGACGATGGCCTCGCAGCCTTCCGCGCCCATCGCGCCGCCCTGGACGCGCGGGTCGCTGGCGAACGCCACGACCGGCATGCCCTCGACCCGGCCCACGCCCGCGAGGGCGCCGCTGGTGTCCTCCTCGGAGAGGAGCCGCAGCGACCCCTCGTCGAAGAGCGCCTCCAGCCGTACGCGCGGATCCCGGGGGTCCGGCGCGGTGGGTTCAGGGGGCGCCGTGGGCTCGGGCGCCCGGGTGGCGGACCTGCTATCGACAACGGTCACGACTCATGCCTCCTCAGCGCGACGGTCACGTTGTGCCCGCCGAATCCGAACGAGTTGTTCAGGGCGGCGGCGGGACCGCCGGGCAGCTTCCGGGGTTCGTCTCGAACGATGTCCAGGTCGACGTCGTCGTCGAGGTTCTCGATGTTGATCGTCGGCGGTACGAGACCCTCGCGCAGGGCGAGGATCGCGGCGATCGACTCGACCGCTCCCGTGCCGCCGAGCAGGTGGCCGGTCATCGACTTGGTGCTGGTGATGGCGATCTGGTGGGCGGCCTCGCCGAGCGCCAGCTTGATCGCCTTGATCTCGCCGGTGTCGCCGACCGGGGTGGACGTGCCGTGCGCGTTGATGTGCACGATGTCCGACGGTTCCAGGTCGGCGTCGGCCAGCGCGCGGACCATCGCCTTCGACATGCCCTCGGGGTCGTTCGACACGATGTCGACCGCGTCGGCGGAGTAGCCGACACCGGCGGCGACGGCGTAGATCCGGGCGCCGCGGGCCCGCGCGTGCTCCTCCGACTCCAGGATGAGGATTCCGGAGCCCTCGCCGAGCACGAACCCGTCCCGGTCCTTGTCGTACGGGCGCGAGGCGTGCTCGGGGTCGTCGTTGCGCGTGGACATCGCGCGCATCGAGCCGAACGCGGCGAGGTTGAGCCGGTGGATCGCGGCCTCGGTGCCGCCGGCGATGACGACGTCGGCCCGCCCGGACCGGATCATGTCGATGCCGTAGCCGATGGCCTCCGCGCTGGACGCGCAGGCGCTGGCGAGCGCGTGCGCGCCGGCCTTCGCCCCGAACTCGATGCTGACGACTCCGGCGCCGCCGTTCGGCATCAGCATCGGGACGGCGAACGGCGAGACCCGCTGCCAGCCCTTCTCGTTCAGGATGTCGTAGTTGTCGAGGGTCGTGATGATCCCGCCGATCCCAGACGACACGACCGCGCCGACCCGGTCACCGTCGACCTGGAAGCCCGCCTCGTCGCCGAACGCGAAGCCGGCGTCGAGCCAGGCTTCGCGGGCGGCGATGAGGGCGAACTGCTGGCAACGGTCCAGCCGGCGCAGCCGGTGCCGCGGCAGGACCTCCGAGGGTTCCACCGCGATCGGAGCCGCGATCCGCACCGAGAGGCTCTCCGCCCACTCGGCGGTGAGCCGCTTCACGCCGGACCGGCCCGCCAGCAGAGCGGACCAGGTCGATGCCACGTCGCCGCCGAGAGGCGTAGTAGCGCCGAGTCCGGTCACGACGACGGAGGTACTCATATGGTCACGCTCTCCCTTGCTGTTCGACTTCAGGCAGAGACGCCCTTGTTCTGCACGTAGACGACGACGTCCTTGACCGTCTTGAGGTTCTTCAGCTCGTCGTCGGGGATCTCGACGCCGAACTTGTCCTGCGCCGCGACGGCGATCTCGACCATCGACAGGGAGTCGATGTCCAGGTCGTCGACGAAGGACTTGTCGGGGGTCACCTCGGACGGGTCGACGCCCGCGATCTCCTCGACGATCTCGCCGAGGCCTTCGAGGATCTCCTTCTCGGAAAGAGCCATGGGGTATTTCTCCATTTCCTGTGTTGCGATGTGTGCTTCGAAGGGAGTTCAGGGGGACGAACGCGCGCGAGCGGCCCGGCTACGGGATCCGGACCACCTGCGCGGCGTAGGTCATGCCGGCGCCGAAACCGATCAGCAGGGCCGGCGCGCCGGAGGGCACGTCACCGCGCTCGATCATGCGGGACAACGCCAGGGGGATCGAGGCGGCCGAGGTGTTGCCGGCGTTGACGATGTCGTCGGCGACGATGGCGTTCTCGGCCTTGAGCTTACGCGCGATCGCCTCGATGATGCGCAGGTTCGCCTGGTGCGGGATGAAGGCGGCGAGCTCGGACGGGTCGACGCCCGCGCGCTCGCACGCCTCTCGCGCGATGGGGTGCAGGGCCGTCGTCGCCCACCGGAAGACGGCCTGCCCCTCCTGGAACAGGAAGCCGGCACGGTCCTTGATGTAGATCCGGTCGGCCATGTCACCGGCGCTGCCCCAGACCACGGGGCCGACGGCGGCCTCCTCCGCACCGGTCACCACCGCGGCGCCCGCGCCGTCGGCGAAGATGATGCAGGTCGAACGGTCCGTCCAGTCCACCCACTGCGACAGCTTCTCCGAGCCGATCACGAGCACGTTGCGCGCCGAGCCGGCGCGGACCGCGTCGGAGGCGTTGGACAGCGCGTAGCAGAAGCCCGCGCACGCCGCGTTCACGTCGTACGCTCCGGGCGCGCTGATGCCGAGCCGGTCGGCCACGCGCGCCGACGCGTTGGGGATCTGCGCCTCCTGCGTGCAGGTGGCGACGATGACCAGGTCGATGTCCTCCGGGGACAGGCCGCTGCTCGCCAGGGCCTTGCCGCCGGCCTGGACGGCCATGTCGACGACCGACTCCTCCGGGCCCGCGATGCGGCGCTGCTTGATGCCGACGCGGCTCTGGATCCACTCGTCGTTGGTGTCCACCGTCTTGGCGAGATCGTCGTTGGTGACGACGTTCGACGGCTGGTAGTGGCCGAACGCGAGGATGCGCGCCCCGGGGGCGCCGGTGCGAAGCTGGAATGACGTCACGCGTTCTCCAAAGTGTCGTCGCCGGCGCGCGTCTCCTGCTGGACGAGGGCGCGCGCCTTGTCGAGGTCGTCGGGCGTCTTCAGCGCGACCCGCTCGATACCGGGAAGTGCGCGCTTGGCGAGGCCGACGAGAGTACCCGCCGGGGGAAGTTCGATGATCGCCGTGACGCCGAGGTCCGCCATCGTCGCCATGCAGGAGTCCCAGCGCACCGGCGCGCTGACCTGCTCGACGAGACGGGCGACGAAGTCGGGGCCGTGGTCCACGACGGCGCCGTCGCGGTTGGAGAGCAGCCGGGTGACGGGGTCGGCCACCGGCATGCCCGGGGTGATCCGCCGCAGCGTGTCGACCGCGGGGGCCATGTGATGCGTGTGGAAGGCTCCGGCCACCGACAGCGAACGCAGCCGCGCACCGGCGGGCGGCGCCTCCGCGAACGCGGCCAGTTGCTCCTTCGTGCCGGCCGCGACCACCTGGCCGGCGCCGTTGGCGTTCGCCGGGGTGAGGCCGTGCTTCTCGATCGTCGCGAGGACCTCCTCGGCGTCGCCGCCGAGCACGGCGGTCATGCCGGTCTCGGTGACGGCGGCGGCCTCGGCCATCGCCCGGCCGCGCTCCCGCACGAGCACCATGGCGGACTCGGGGGAGATGACACCGGCGATCGCCGCGGCGGCGAGCTCGCCCACGCTGTGCCCGGCGGTCACGTCCGGCCGCACGCCCAGCGCCTCGTAGGCGACGAGCGCGGAGGCCACCAGGAGAGGCTGCGCGACGGCGGTGTCGCGGATCTCATCGGCGTCGGCGGTGGTGCCGTAGCGGATCAGGTCAAGTCCGGTGACGGCGGACCACCACGCGAGACGGTCGGCGACACCCGGCAGTTCGAGCCAGGCGTTGAGGAATCCCGGGGTCTGGGCGCCCTGCCCGGGCGCGGCGATGACGAGCACGCACTCAACCATGCACTGTAGGACTCCGCCATGTTCATGCGGTGAGGTACGAATCTCCGGCGGCGAGCCTTGTGAGGGTCCTACAAGGCGACGCCGGGGGAGTTACAACGAAAGGGGCCGGTCGGCGAAACGCCCGAGAACCAGGGCGATGCGGAGAGTGAACGCCGCCCGGCCGTCGGCGGGGACGTATCCGGTCAGCTCGGTGACCCGGCGCAGGCGGTACCGCACCGTGTTGGGGTGCACGAACAACAGCCGCGCGGTGGCCTCCAGCGACGAGCCCTGCTCCAGGTAGGTCGTCAGCGTGTCGAGCAGCGGGGCCCCGGCCACGCGCAGCGGTTCGTAGACCTCCTCCACCAGGAACGCCCGCGCGTCCGGGTCGCCGTCGAGGGCGCGCTCGGCGAGCAGGTCGCCGGCGAACACCGGCCGGGGCGCGTCCGGCCAGCCCGCCACGGCCCGCAGGCCGGCCAGGGCGGCCCGCGCGGACATCGTCGCGGCGTACAGGTCGTCGACGCGCGGCCCGATCACCACCGCGCCCGGACCGAACTTGGACGTGAACGGCTTGGCCGCGGCGAGGGGGTCGTCCTCGACGCCTCCGACGATGACGATGAGGCGGCTGCCCTGCACCCCGGCGAGCACGTCGACGCGCGCCCGGCGGGACGCGATGCGGATGTCGTCGATGATGGCCTCGGGCTCGTCCTCGGGGGTGTTGCCCGCCATGACGGCCACCGACGTCGACGCCCAGCCGAGCGCGGCGGCCCACGAGTGCAGCGACTCGTCGACCTCGCCGCGCAGCAGGGCGTCGACGATGAGGGCCTCCAAACGGGCGTCCCACGCGCCGCGGGTCTCCGCCGCCCGCGCGTACACCTGGGCCGCGCCGAAGGCGACCTCCCGGGTGTAGCGCAGGATCGCCTCCCGCAACTGCGTCTCGCCGCTCGGGGCCGCGAGCTCGTTCACCTGCGCCTCGACGACGTCGATGACGACCCGGACGATCTCCACGGTCTGCTGGAGCCGCACGGCCCGCATCAGCTCGCGCGGCGCGGTGCCGAACACCTCGCCGGCGATGGCCGGCCGGATCTTCTCCTCGTGCTTGAACCACTCGACGAACCCGGCGATGCCCGCCTGGGCGACCAGGCCGACCCACGAGCGGTACTCCGCCGACATCGCGCGGAACCACGGCAGGCGCTCCTCCATGCTGGCCGTCGCGGCGGTGCCCAGCGCCCCCATCGCCTGTTCGAGCCGCTCGGTGGTCTGCTCGCGGATGTCGAGGTCTTTCTTCACCCGAACAGCCTCCCATTTATCAGTCGCGCCGGCGGCACCGCCTCCGCCCACGTGTCACGCTCGTACCTTCGAACCGCTGGAACACCGCCCGGCACCCGGCCAGCACCGACGCGAACGCCGGCAGCCACGCCATCCGGGCCGCGATCCAGCTCCAGTGGTCGGGGACGTCGTGCAGTCCGGGCAGCCTACCGAAGGGCCTGGTCACGATCGTCACCAGCATGAACGCCGTCTGGTGCCAGCAGAACATCGTCATCGCCGACAGGTTCGCCAGCGCCACCGGCGCCCAGGCGAGAGGCCGCCGCATCCAGCGCGCCAGCCGGTCGTGCAGGAGCAGCGCGGCGCCGACCTGCGCGAGCCCGAACGCCACCGCGGCCGTCGTCGGCGGGCTCAGGTTCGACACCCGCGCGCCCGGCAGGCCGACCATGCTCGCCGGATACCCGGCGAACGCCACGAGCGCGACCGCGGCCGCCGCACCGCCGACGAGGAGGGCCACGGCCGTACGCCGCGAGCCGAGCCGGCCCTTCGCCCAGGCGATGCCGAGCAGGTACGGCACCGCCCAGGCGGCGGGCACGTTCAGCCAGCCGAGCCAGGCGGGGCCGTCCAGGCCGAACCTGACCAGGTCGACGCCGCCCACGACGGCCGCCGCGACCGCCGCGGCGTACGGCCCGCAGCGAGCGAGCAGCGGGGTGAGCGCGGTCAGGCCGATGAAGACGCACAGGAACCACAGCGGGCTGTACATGAGACGGACCAGCGGCATCGGGTCCGTCCCGGCCGCCGCGAGCAGCAGCGTGAGCGGCACCCAGGCCGCCACCAGCACCGCCGGGGGCGTGCCCAGCCGCACCAGCCGGGAGCGGACCCACCCGACGGTGCGCTGGGGGCGGCGCAGGCTCCTCGCCGCCGAGTACCCGCCGACGAAGAAGAACAGCGCCAGCGTCTGCAACACCCAGGACACCGGGGCGAGCGACGGCATGAAGGACAGCGGGCTGCGCGCACTCCACGTGCGGCCGTCCCCCGGGGCGGCCGAGGCGACGAGCGCGGTGACCAGCCAGTGCCCGAGGACGACGCCGAGGATGGCGAACGCCCGCAGCGCGTCCACGGCCCGGTCACGATGCTCCGGTGTCGCGGCGTCGAGGCGCCGGGCCAGCGCGCCGAACGACCCGCGTCGCGGGAGCCCGTCCGGCTCGGGCACCGGGCGTGGCCGGAGGGCGGGTTCAACGGTCACGGGACACCTCCGTCGTGGGGCGCGGCGCGAGCCGGCCGCGGCCGGTACCGGCGGTCCCTGGGCGCGGCGCGAGCCGGGGGCTGCCGGTGCCGGCGGTCACGGGGCGACCCGCCGCCGGGCGCGGGAGGCCGCGTTCAGCGGGCACGGGACACCTCCGTGTAGCGTCCGAGGGCGATGAGCGCCAGGTCGCGCAGGGCGATCCCGCCCGTCCGGAGGTAGTCGCCGTGGCCGCCGGCGCCGGCCGCGAAGACGCGGGCGCCGAAACCCCGGCCCGTCGGGTCCGCGCCGAAGCCCAGCCCGAGCACCCGGACCTTCGGCACGTACGCCATCCAGTCGCCGGACGCGCGGCCCGCCCACACCCGCGCGCGGGTGTGCAGCGCCGCCGCGGACGAGACGGCCATCCCGGGACTGCCGAACACCGCGATGTCGGTCGCGTCGACGTGACGGGCGGCCCGGCCGCAGACGACCGAGCCGTAGCTGTGGCACAGCAGGCTCACCGCGACGCCGTGGGCGTTCAGGGTGTTCACGAGCGGCCGCAGGGCGCGCGCGCCCTGGTCGGCGCGGCCGGTGGTCGCCACGTCCAGGCTGATGGTGCGCGGCGCGCCGTAGCCCAGCCAGGCGAGCACGGCCAGCCGGGCGTGCGGGTCGATCCGCCGGGCCTCGGCCAGCACCGCCCGCGCCCCGCCGCCGGGGGAGGCCGTGCCCCGCGAGTCGAAACCGCGCAGCGTGGTGTCCGAGCCGGGGACCAGGATCGCCACCCGCCGGGCCGTGGCCAGGTCGCCGACGACCTCCACGGCCCGGCCGCGCGGGTCGAACGCGACGAACGTACGGCCCGGCGCGGCCAGCGGCGTCAGCCGGGGGTCGCGCCGGGCGGCAACCTCGATGGCCTGCCGCTCCGCCGCGTACCGCGCGGTGAGCGCGCGGTACGTCAGCGCGGGCAGCGGCTGTACGGGCGGCGACAGGGAGGGGCGGCCGCCGGCGGCCCCGGTCGTGAGCATGATGCCGCCGACGGCGAGGGCGGCGAGTGCCGCCCGGCGCTTCTTCACGGGCCCGTCCTTCCTGATCAACGAGTGATCAGGAAGCTACGAATCGTCCGTTGTAACCCGCGTCCCCCCGGGGACCGCACTTGCCGCGTACATCCCCGGTAGGGGGAGGATGACGGCCGGACCGGTCACTCCTCCGGGCGGGGGGTCACTCGCCCGGGCGCACCAGTCCGGTCTCGTACGCGTAGACCACGGCCTGGGTACGGTCGCGCAGTCCCAGCTTCATCAGGATCCGGCCGACGTGCGTCTTGACCGTCTGCTCGGCGACGACGAGGCGTTCGGCGACCTCGGCGTTGGAGAGGCCGCGCGCGACCAGGCCGAGCACCTCGGTCTCCCGGTCCGTCAGGCCCTCCAGCCGCCTGCGATCCGGTGCCTTCGGTGCGCCCATCCGCGCGAACTCCGCGATCAGTCGCCGGGTCACGGTCGGCGCCAGCAGTGCCTCGCCCGCCGCGACCACGCGCACCGCGTCCGCCAGCTCGCCCGCCGAGGCGTTCTTGAGGAGGAACCCGCTGGCCCCGGCGCGCAGGGCGTCGTACACGTAGTCGTCCAGGTCGAACGTCGTCAGCACCAGAATGCCGGGGTGGCCGGGCCGCTCGGTGATCCGGCGGGTGGCCGCGAGACCGTCCAGGACCGGCATCCGCACGTCCATCAGCACCACGTCGGGCCGCAGCTCGGCGGCCTTGCGCACGGCCTCCTCCCCGTTGCAGGCCTCGCCGACGACCTCGATGTCCGGCTGGGCGTTCAGCAGGATCGAGAAGCCTGACCGCACCATTCCCTGGTCGTCGGCGATGACCACACGGATGCTCATGAGTCCCTTTCCTCGGGGGCGTTCGGCTCCAGCGGGAGGGCCGCCGTCACGACGAAGCCACCGTCGGCGGTCGGGCCCGCGCCGAGCTCACCGCCGAGCATCGTGGCCCGTTCGCGCATGCCGACCAGGCCGTGACCGCCGCCCGCCCGCACCACCCGGACCGGTTCGGTGCCCGGCCCGTTGCGCACCCGGAGCCGTAGCACGTCCGGCTCATAGCCGATCTCCACGCGCACCGACGCGCCCGGCGCGTGCCGCATCGCGTTGCTCAGCGACTCCTGCAGGATCCGGTAGGCCGACAGCCCGACTCCGCCCGGCAGGACCGGCGGCTCCCCGGTCACCGCCGTCTCGACGCTGAGCCCGCCGGCGCGCGCCGAGGCGACGACCTCGTCCAGGCGTTCCAGGCCCGGCTGCGGCGCGGTCTGCGCCGAGGGATCGGTGCGCAGCACGCCGAGGATCCGGCGCAGCTCGGTGAGTCCTTCGAGCGCGCTGGCGCGGATGTCGGCGAAGCTCTCGGCCAGTTCCGGCGGCGGGTCGGCGACCTTGTACGGGGCGGCCTCCGCCTGGATGGCGATCACCGACATGTGGTGGGCGACGACGTCGTGCAGCTCACGGGCGATCCGCTGCCGCTCCTGCAGCACGGCCGTCTCCGCCTCGTGCCGGGCCTCCTGCTCGGCGAGCGCCTGCCGGGCCGTACGGCGGAGCCGCACGGTGTAGCCGAGCAGGATCGGAACCGCGCACAGGAGCGCGAGCGCCTTGGTCGGCGGATCGAGGAGGACGCAGCCGAGCGCCGAGACCACCATGGCGCCGGCGGTCACCGTACGCTCGCAGCGCACCGCCAGCGAGTACAGGCACAGCAGGTAGACGATGCCGAGCGTCGGCAGGTACGGCACGCCGTGCGCCGCGCGCGGATGGATGACGACGGCCGTGACGAGCATCATCCCCAGGGCCACCCGCCAGGCGACCAGCGGGCGGCTGCGGCGCATGAGCAGCGGGACCACGCCGCCGAAGGCCACCAGCGTCAGGAAGATCGGAGAGGCCGGACCGCCGGAGTCGGGATTCGGTGACTGCAGCTGCGCGTACCCGCTGATGGCCAGGATCAGCGCCAGCGCCGGATCCACCGCGTCGGCGAGGTGGACCGGGCCGATCCTCAGCCGGCGACGAGGCCGGGGCACCGGTGGATCGGTGCGGCCTCCGACGAAGACGGTGAACATCGGGCGCAGGGCACCGGAGATCCCCGCACGTCGTCCACCGGCCATGGGCTGAGCGTACGGGCCGGCCGATGTCCGCCTCGTACCCCTGCGGACTGATTCGCGGATGCTACTCAAGTATGGGGTGGCCTTCGTGGGACGGGTAGGAGTGGGGGATGGAGCCGATCGAGGCGTTGAAGCGCATCGCGTTCCTGCTGGAGCGGGCGCACGAGGCGACGTACCGGGTGCGGGCGTTCCGGCGGGCCGCCGAGACGGTGGAGCGGACCTCCGCCGACGAGCTGGCCGCCCGGGCGCGGGCCGGCACGCTGGAGGCACTGCCCGGCGTCGGCAAGGTGACGGCGCTGGTCATCGGGGAGGCGCTGCGCGGGGAGACGCCGACGTACCTGCGCCGTCTCGAGGCGACCGAGGGGACCCCGATCGACGAGGAGGCCGCGGCCCTGCGCGCCGCGCTCCGCGGCGACCTGCACACGCACTCGGACTGGTCCGACGGGGGCTCGCCGATCGAGGAGATGGCCGAGGCGGCGATCGGCATCGGCCACGACTACATCGCGCTCACCGACCACTCGCCGCGGCTGAAGGTCGCGAACGGCCTGTCCCCGGAGCGACTGCGCGAGCAGCTGAAGATCGTCGCCGCGCTGAACGAGCGGCTCGCGCCGTTCCGCGTCCTCACCGGCATCGAGGTCGACATCCTCGACGACGGGTCGCTCGACCAGGACCCGGCGCTGCTCGCCGAGCTCGACGTCGTCGTGGCCAGCGTCCATTCCAAGCTGCGGATGCCGGGCCCGGACATGACCCGGCGGATGCTCGCCGCCGTCGCGAACCCCCGGGTCAACGTGCTCGGGCACTGCACCGGGCGGATCGTCCAGGGCGGCGGCCGGCGCGGGAACAAGCGGCCGGAGTCGGAGTTCGACGCCGAGCGCGTGTTCGCCGCGTGCGCCGCGAACGAGACCGCGGTCGAGATCAACAGCAGGCCGGAGCGCCTCGACCCGCCGAAGCGCCTGCTGCGGCTGGCGGTCGAGGCGGGCTGCCGGTTCTCCATCGACTCCGACGCGCACGCCCCCGGTCAGCTCGACTGGCAGCCGTACGGATGCGAGCGGGCCGCCCGCTGCGGCGTCGACCCGGCGCGGATCGTGAACACCATGGCCGCCGAGGACCTCCTCGCCTGGGTTAACAGGTGATGTCCTTGCTCGTGAACCGCGCCCACGCCAGCGAGCCGAACACCAGCGTGTAGGCGGCGAACGTCAGCAGCCCGCGCGTGATGTGGTCGGTGACGATCGGCGCCCGCAGGAGGTCGTCGTAGCTGTACCACCAGTGGCTGAACAGGTAGGGGTGCGCCCATCCGAGCTGCGGCACCGCGTCGATCACCTGGCTGAACACCGGCAGGACGGCGGTCGTCGTGATCGCGGCGATCGGGCTGTCCGTCACCGTGGACACCGCCAGGCCGATCGCGGCGAGCGTGGCGACGCCCGCGGTGATGTACAGCGCGATGAGGAGCAACCGGAGCGTCCCGGCCCCCAGGGAGACCGTCGAGCCGGACAGCAGTGTCACCGGTCCGACCGGGAACAGCAGCAGCCCCGTGACAAGCGCGGTCGCGGTGAGCGTCGCGACGGCGGCCACACAGAAGACCACCGACGAGACGTACTTGACCAGCAGCAGCCGGGTGCGCCCCGCCGGGACGGCCAGCAGGTATCGCAGGGTGCCGGTGCCGGCCTCTCCGGCGATCGCGTCTCCGGACACGACCGAGACGGCCAACGGCAGGATCAGCGGCAGCACGAAGAACAGCGAGCCGACCGTCAGGAAGACGCCATTGCCCGTGACCTGGGCGACCAGTCGCGGGCCGCCGTCGTCGGGGCGCGGTGTGCTCAGCCTCAGGGCCGTGCCGACCAGCACGGGGATCGCCCCGAGCAGGACGAGCAGCGCCTGGTTGCGCCGCCGCCGGAACACCAGCCCGAGCTCCGAGCCGAACAGCCGCAGCCCGAACGTGGAGCCGGCGGATCCCGTCCCGGCCTCCGGGCGGGCGGACGCGGGCGTCGGCGGGTCCGTCGTCCCGGCGATCGCCCGCCGGTCGGCCTGCCGTGACAGGTCAGCCGTCGACATCGAAGCCCTCCCCGGTGAGCTCGACGAACATGTCCTCCAGGCTCGGCCGGACCACCGCCAGCCCGCGTACGGCGACGCCCACGCCGACCAGCTCGGCGCACACCCGTTCGGGCGCCATCCCGCCCAGCTCCGCGCTCACCTCGTCGTCCGATCCGCGTACGTCGGTGAGGCCCAGTCCGGTCAGCACGCCGCGCGCCGAGCCGGTGTCCGGCGTCTCCACCCGGATCCGGACGCCGGTGCCCGCCCGCAGTTCGTCGAGGGAGCCCTGCGCGACGAGCCGGCCGGTGCGCATCACCGCGACGTGTGTGCAGACCTGCTCGATCTCGGCGAGCAGGTGCGAGGACACGAACACCGTGGTGCCGTCGGCGGCGATCTCGCGGATGAGGGTGCGGACCTCCCGCGTGCCCTGCGGGTCGAGGCCGTTCGTCGGCTCGTCGAGGATCAGCAGCTCCCGGTGGCGCAGCAGCGCCGCCGCGATCCCCAGCCGCTGCTTCATGCCGAGCGAGTAGGCCTTGTAGCGCTTGCTCGCGGCGGCGGTCAGCCCGACGCGTTCCAGCGCGTCCCCGATCCGACGGCGCGAGGTGCCGGGATCGGCCGTGCGGTCGGCGGCGTCACAGCGGCGCAGGTTCGCCGCGCCCGACAGGTGCGGGTGGAACGCCGGCCCCTCGATCAGCGACCCGACCTTCGGCAACGCGGTCGCCCAGCCGTCCGGCATCGGAACGTCGAGCAGTGTGTGGCTGCCGGACGTCGGTGAGATCAGCCCGAGCAGCATCCGGATCGTGGTGGTCTTTCCCGAGCCGTTGGGGCCCAGGAAACCGAAGACCGACCCGCGGGGGACGGTCAGGTCGAGGTCCGCCACGGCGAGCTGCCCGCCGCGGAACCGCTTGGTCAGGCCACGTGTGGCGATCGCCTGACCCTCGGCGGGGGACGGGGGCGCCGCGACCGGCGCCCCCGCTTCGGTGGCCGCGGTCACTTGTGCGCCGCCGCCTGCTCGAGCACATCGGGGGTGACGGCTCCGACGTACACCCGGCCGTCGTCGGTGAGCAGGGCCGAGACGAGCTTGGTGCGCAGCAGCCGCCCGCTGCCCCAGGATCCGCTGACCGGGGTCGCGGCCTTCTGGAGGGCGGACAGGATCCCGGCCCGCTGGTCCTTCTGGCCGGGCTGCCCGCTGTTCTGCGGGAGCGTCAGCCGCTTCACCGCGGTCCAGCCGCTGCCGATCGTCGACGAGTCGCCCGACCGGCCACCGGCCTGCGCCCTGCCCGGCAGGGTCTTCGCGATCGGACCCTTCCCGCCCGGGATCTTCGCGCCCGGCGCCGGCTTGGAGGTGTCGGGGCGCACGACCTTCGCGCCGGAGGGCGGCGTGAAGGAGAAGTTCGCCGCGGCCGGCTTGGAGAAGGTCACGGACGTGAACCCGATCTGCGCCGCCGGGCTGTTCGCACCCCGCGCGAACACCTGCACCCGCAGCGGGACGTAGGTGCCGCCGTCGAGCGCCAGCCGCACCCGGCCGATGAGTGATCGTCCGTCCTTCGGTGTCAGGACCAGCTCATAGACGTCCCGCCCGGCGACGCGAGCCGTCGGGTCGACCCGTACCTCGGTGGTCTTGTCGATCGCGGCCAGCGCCCGGTCGGCGGCCTGCTGGGGCGTCAGCGGCGTCTCCGTCGGCGCGGCCTTCTCCGGCCTTCCCGGCTTGTCGGCGGCCCGCCGGTACGTCGCGGTGTTCGCCTCGCTGTTCCACTCCCAGACGTCCTGTCCGTTGCGGATCAGGTCGGTCTCGCTGCCGGTGCCCAGCAGCGCCAGCCGTACGTGCTTCTCGTCGCCGTACCAGACCCGTGCGGTGTTGGACCCGGACAACAGGCTCATCAGCGAGGTGCCGCCGCCACCGATGCCCGGCAGCGCCGGAAGCCCCAGGGACGCGTTCTCGACGACCGTGCCGGAGAACGGCTGGACCTTCCCCGAACGATGCGCCTCCTGGACGGCGGTGAGGAGCTGCGCCGCGGTCTTCGGCGGCAGCGACGGCCTGCCCTGTGCGGCGGCGATGACCGGACCGGCGCCGGCCGCCGCGCCGACGACGGCGATCGCCCCGACGGGCACCGCCCATCGGATGGCGCGCGAACTCTTGAACGTGGATGCCATCGAGACCCCCTGCTCGTTTCCAATGTCCGCAACACTGTCAGTCCGTTCCTGTGGGGACGCTGAGAAAGCCGTACGTCTCGGGAGGTATCCCGATTCATCCCTGCGCACGACGTCGTGAGCCGGTGAACCCCGTCATGCTGGGACGGGCCGGAAGGAGGGGCGCGTGCGGGTTCTCGTGGTGGAGGACGAGCGCCGGTTGGCCGACGCGCTGCGCCGCGGGCTGCAGGCCGAGGGATTCGCCGTCGACCTGGCGCACGACGGCGTCGACGGTCTGCACCTGGCCCGCGAGGGCGGCTACGACGCGATCGTGCTGGACATCATGCTGCCCGGCCTGTCCGGCTACCGCGTGTGCGAACGGCTGCGCCAGGAGCAGAACTGGGTGCCGATCCTCATCCTCTCGGCCAAGGACGGCGAGTACGACCAGGCCGACGGTCTGGACCTCGGCGCCGACGACTACCTCACCAAACCGTTCTCCTACGTCGTCCTGGCCGCCCGGCTCCGCGCCCTGCTGCGCCGTGGCCCGACCCGCAGGCCCACCGTCCTCACCGTCGGTGACCTCCGGCTCGACCCGGCCCGCCGCGAGGTACGCCGCGGGGACGCGGAGATCGAGCTGACGCCGCGCGAGTTCGCCCTGCTGGAGTACCTCATCCGGCGGCCCGACGAGGTGATCTCCAAGACGGAGCTCCTCGAACACGTGTGGGAGGACTACGACGGCACCGACCTCAACACCGTCGAGGTCTACGTCGGCTACCTCCGTCGCAAGATCGACGCGCCGTTCGGCCGGACCGCCCTGCGCACCGTGCGCGGCGCCGGATACCTGCTGGTCGCCGACGGTGGCTGACCCCGCGCCACGGCACCGCGACCGTCCGGACGGATCGAAGGCCGCGGCCGGTCGCACGCGGCGCCCGACCGAGCGGCATGGCCCACTCCGGTGGTGGCGTCGACGCGGGATCCGCGCCCGGCTGGTCCTCACCTCCGCCGCCGCCCTGGCGCTCGCGCTGTTCGGCCTGGCGCGCCTCTTCGCCTTCGCGGTGGGGCACTCGATGCTCGCGACGCTGGACTCCTCCACCCGGCGCAGCGCCTCGGACGTCGTCACCCTGATCAACGCGAATCGGCTGCCCGATCCGATCCTGACGGCCGGCGGCACGATGACGATCCAGGTGGTCGACACGACGGGCCGGATCCGCGCGGCGTCTCCGGGCGCCGACCGTCTCGTCCCGCTCCTGGACGCCCACACTCTGGCCGCGGCGCGTCGCGACGGCCGCGCGCGATTCCTGGACGGGCGCGGTTACGGAATGCCCGCCGTGCTGCGCGTGGTGGCCCTCCCGGCCGACGACGGTGAGACGGTCATCGCCGCGACCTCGTTCGAGCAGGTACAGGACGGCCTCAAGACCGTCTCGCGGATCCTGGTGATCGGCGCGCCGATTCTCCTGGTCCTCCTCGGTACGGCCGGCTGGCTGGTGATCGGGGGAGCGCTGCGCCCGATCACCGAGCTGCGGCGCGGCGCCGAGGAGATCAGCGGCACGGCCCGGTCCCGCCGGCTGCCCGTCCCCGAGGCGCGGGACGAGGTGCACGACCTCGCGGTCACCCTGAACGACATGCTGCACCGGCTCGAACGCGCCGAGGCCCGGCAGCGGGCGCTGGTCTCCGACACCGCCCACGAGCTGCGCAGCCCGCTCGCCAGTATCCGGGCCCAACTGGAGGTCGCCCTGGACCACCCGGACGGTCAGCGGTGGTCCGAGACGGCGGCGGGCGTGCTCGCCGACACGCTCCGGCTCTCCCGCCTCGCCGACGACCTGCTCGTCCTGGCCCGGCTCGACGAGCACGGGGTCCGGCCGGCGGCGCGCGAGGCCGTCGACCTGGCCGCGCTGGCCTGGGCGGCGGGGGAGCGCCATCCCGCCGCGCGGGTTCCCGTCACCGTGGACGCCGGCGATCCGGTGATCGTTCACGGCGATGCGAAGGGCCTCACGCGCCTGGTCGACAACCTGGTCGACAACGCGATGCGACACGCGGCCACCGGCGTACGGGTCCGCGTGTCGCGGGCCGGCGAGCGGGCCGAGCTCTGCGTCTCCGACGACGGCCCGGGAATCCCGCCGGCCGACCGCGAACGCGTGTTCGCCCGGTTCACCCGTCTCGACGAGGGCCGGAGCCGCGATGAGGGCGGCGCGGGTCTCGGCCTGGCCATCGTCCGCGAGACCGCCCGCGCCCACGGCGGCGACGCCCACCTCGAGGACGCGTCGCCCGGCCTTCGCGCCGTCGTACGCCTGCCTCTGCGGGGTCCCGCCCGCTGAAACGGACTTCGGGCGCATTCCTGCCGCCGCCGGAGAGCGCCTGCCGATCCGGATGCGGAGGCCGATATCCGCAGGCAACATGCCTGAAACGTGACTATGGCAGCCTGTTCGTCCAGGAGGTGAGCAGTATGCCGCTTTTGCGGATACGACTCAGGCTGCCGGACCGACCCGGATCGCTCGGTACGGTCGCCCGTACGCTGGGTGCCGCAGGTGCCGACATCGTGCAGGTCGTTGTGTTGGAACGTTCCGGAGGCCGGGCGGTCGACGACATCACCGTCTCGTGGCCCAAGGGCGCGTCACTCGACGTCCTCTGCGACGCCCTCGTCTCGGTCCGCGGTGTCGAGGTCGACGGCGTCTGGCAGACCCACGAGGCGCCCGGCGTCTTCTCCGACGTGGAGGTGGTCGGCCAGATCGCCGCCAACCCGCCGAACGGAGTCGTCGCCCTCGTCGAGGCCGTTCCCAAGATCTTCGGTGGCGACTGGGCCGCGATGCTGAACCAGGACGGGCTCGTCGTGCACGCGAGCTGGCAGGCCCCCGATCCGCTCACACTGCCGGTCGTCCCCGTGTCCGGCGCCCGCGCGTTCACCGGCGTCGACGGGATCCGCTACGCGTTCGTCCCGGTCGGCCGGTCCCGGCAGACGCTGCTGCTCGCGCGCGTGGCCGCCCCGCCGTTCCACCAGACCGAGCTCGAGCGGCTGATCCAGTTGGCCACCGCCGCCGAGGCGGTCCTCGGCGTGGGCTCGTCGGTGATCGGACGTCCGGTTCCGTGACGCGAGTCGGCCCGTGAAACCCTGAGCAGGTGGTCGAGGAACAGGAACAGCAGGAGAGCCGGCTGACCGTCGTCCTCGCGCTCGCGACCAATCTCGGCATCGCGCTCGCGAAGACGGTGGCCGCGGTGATCACCGGCTCGGCGTCTATGGCCTCGGAGGCGGGGCACTCATTCGCCGACACCGCCAATGAGGTCCTCCTGCTCACCGCGCTGCGCCGGAGCCGGCGACCCGCCGACCGGCGGCACCCGTTCGGGCACGGCACAGAGCGGTACATCTGGTCGCTGCTCGTGGCCGTGTGCATCTTCGGCATGGGCGCGCTGTTCGCCTTCGTCCAGGGCGCGCAGGCGATCCTGGGCGGGGAGGCCGAGCACAAGAACGCACTGGTCGGTTACCTGGTGCTGGCCGTGTCGGCGGTGCTGGAGTCCATCTCGTGGCGGCAGGCGTTCCGGCAGACCCGGCAGGGGGCCCGCGCGGACGGGCAGTCGCTTCTCGCGTTCCTGCGCAGCACCGACGACCCGACCACCAAGTCGGTGCTCTACGAGGACTCGGCCGCGCTGATCGGTCTCCTCCTCGCCGCAGCCGGCCTCGGCCTGCACCAGGTCACCGGCTCCGCGGTCTGGGACGGCGTCGCCTCGCTGCTCATCGGGGTCGTGCTGACGGTGGCGGCGTTCCTCCTCGGCCGGACCAACCTCGACCTGCTCATCGGCCGGCAGGCGCAGCCGAGGATCCTGGAGGGGGTGAAACGCCTCCTCATGACCGCGCCGGAGATCGAGGCGCTGGTCGACCTGATGACCATGACCGTCGGCACCGGCGAGGTGCTCGTCTGCGCCCGGCTGGACTTCCGCGACGACCTGGGCGCCGCCGACGTCGAACGCGCCTGCGTACGCCTCAGCGAGGAGCTCCGCGCGAGCCACCCGGACGTCTACGAGGTCTTCCTGGAGCCGGTGCCGCGAGACGACCCCGGCCTGCGCCGGCGCGTCATCGAACGGTACGGGCGCCCGCCGTCGTACTGGGCGGCGGGCGAGCGATGACGGCGGAGTCCGGCCGGGCGACGACCGCGCGGGCGCGTTCGTTCCGCCGGGCGCGACCGTCCGGTGCGCCGCGGTAGCGTCCGGCGCGGAGGTCAGCCGAGCTGGACGCCGAAGAAGAGGGCGACCAGCGCGCCGAGCGCCCCGAGGGCGCCCCAGATCGCCAGCCCCCGCTTCGAGGTGGCGCGCATGTGCAGGAACGCCGCCACGCCGGACAGCACCACGAAGACCATCTTGACGTTCAGCGTCATCCGGTAGGCGTCGCTCGGGTGGTCGAGCGCGACGATGTTCCAGACGCCGGTGAGGACGAGCACCGCGAACGCGGGCCACGCCACCACGTTGAAACGGCGCGCAGCGACCTTGGTCACGCCCTCATAGCCGCGCAGGGCGGGGACCAGCGCCCCCAGGGTCACCTGGCCGCCGACCCAGATGGTCGCCGCCAGAACGTGCAGGAAGACACGCACCGTGTCCATCGAAACCGCGAGCAACGTCCTTCGCCTCTCTCTCGGGGAACCGGTTCAGATCATTCCGGTAGGTCCGGCCGGGTCCGCACCGGGGCCGTCATTGCGCTCCCGGGCGGATCCGTGACGCCGTTCCGTACGGCCTTGGCGATACCGTGACCCAACCGGCGCGTCAGCTTGAATCGGCCGACTAATGATCTACGGTCGGTTTCGTGACCCGTACGGACCGCTTGCTCGCCCTGGTGGAGGAGCTTCGTGCGGGCGCCCCCCGGTCCTTCAGCGCCGGTGAGCTGGCCGGGCGGCTCAAGGTCGGCGAGCGGACCATCGAGCGGGACGTCGAGGAGCTGCGCGAGGCCGGCGTCCCCATCAAGGCCGACGCGGCCGGAACCGGCTGGTTCCTGGACACCGTCGGGACCCTGCCGCCGGTCGTTCTCTCCCCGGCCGAGGCCGTGGCCCTGGCCACCGCGGTGGGCCGCGACGGCGCGTCGCCCTTCGCCTCCTCCGGCCGTACCGCCCTGCTGAAGATGGTCGCGGCCATGTCCGCGGCGGAGGGCCCGGAGGACCGGCGACTCGCCGAGCGGATCCGCGGGCTGATCCTCGACGGCGCCCCGCAAGTACCCGCCGCGGCGGTCGTGGAGGAGGCGGTCGCCACCCGCCGGGTCGTCCGGTTCGCCTACGCCGGCCGCGACGGCACGCGGACCGAGCGCGAGGTGGAACCGGCCGCGTTCGTCGCCGGCGCCCGTGACTGGCACCTCATCGGCTGGTGCCGGCTCCGCGACGCGCCACGGATCTTCCGGATCGACCGCATCCGGCAGGCCGCGCTGCTGGAGGAGATCGCGCCGCCCCGCGACTACTCCCGCGCGACCCCGCACGTCTCCGACCTCCTGGCCGCCGCCCTCCGTCTCGACTGACCGAACAGGGTCAGCCGGTGAAGTGCGGCTGCTTCTTCAACGGGGACGCCGCAGGAGCCTCGGTCGCCGGAGACGATGTGTCCTCCTCGCTCGGCGTCGTCTCACTCGCCGACGGCTCCGGCTCCGACGGGGACGGCTCCGGAGCCGAATCCGTCGGCGTGGGCGTCGGTGTCGGCCTCGGGCAGTCCTTCCCGGTGATGTGGCCGTCCACCTTGGGGTACCGGCTGTCCTCCACCAGGCGCTCGCAGTACGTCCGGTACACCCACCGCCACGGGTCGATGCCGCTCGTGGTCGCGTCCGCCGCGAAGTAGTGCAGCGGCCACTGAGCCGTCGCGGGACCGGCCGTGCCCTCGTAGTGCTCGGTGTCGGCGCACTGCGGTCCGGTGGCACTCGTCACCGTGTAGTCGCCGTCGCCGCGGAACGAACCCGTCACCTTCGCCTGGATCGGGTCGCCGCTGTCGGAGGTGGTCCCCGGGATCGTCGTGAACTTCCCGCGGTCGCGGATGCGCACCTTCCACGTGCCGTCGGTGTCGCCCGGCTCGAACGTCGTCGTCCGCGTGAAGTCATCGAGCGCCCACGCGGGCGAGGCGTTCTCGGGGTGATCCACGAACGTGGCGGTGCAGGTCGGCAGCTTGCCGCCGGTCCGTGCGTACGCGACGGCGGGCACGGCGGCGACCGCCGCGGTCACGGCCGTGGCGGCGAGAAGCTTCTTCATGAGTACTACGACGCTCCGTGGCCCCCGAAGGATCGCATCCTGTCCGGTTCAGGACAGGCATGACCGCGGGTCAGGTTCCCCCGAGGGCCGGCCTCGACTCGTCGGCCTCATCGAGGTCGGCGGCGAGATCATCCGGCGCGCGCATCCGCCACGCGTCGGTCACGAGCTCCCTCAGACGTTCGACGTCCACCTCTGCCAGGCGCAGCATCACCAAGGGAAAGTCGTCGTAGCCGGGCGCGGTGAAGAAGACGTCCGGCTCGCCGAGCAGGAGAGCCTGCTTCTCGGCCTCGTCGCCGACGAAGAGCACCGCGATATCGGTTCGGATCAGGCGCGGCTTCCCGGGCGTGCGCTCGGGATAGGACCAGACGAACCCTTTGCCGGCCACCCGGAAGTCGAAGCCGTCACTGTCGATCTCCACCACGTGAGGCAGAGCCAGCGCCAACCGGCGCACATCATCGGCGTCAGCCACCGAGATCCCTTCCAGAACGCCCGATCCGCACGTGCAGATGCTATGCGGGCCCGGCGGCCAGGACATCCCGGTCCGGCGTCACCGCGGGCACCAGGCCCACGCCCCAGAGTCCGAAGGTCTCAGGGGCGCCGGTCGCCGAGCGAAGCGAGCGCCTGTGCGCGCTCGATGATGAGCAGGCGTTTCTGGTGTCGTCTGCGTGGGTCGGTGTGAGAATCCCGCGCGGTGGTCTGGTGCGGGTGCTGGCGGTAGAGCATGCTCGGCTCCCCGATGAAGTACCCGTCGGCCACGGCGTTCGCCGCGATGACCAGCCCGGTGTCCTCGGACGTGTCGAGCGCCATCCACCCGCCGAGCGCGAGCAGGAGGCCACGCCGTATGCAGAGGGTTCCCGGCACCAACGGGAGGATCCACCCCTGCTCTTCCCAGGCGCGCAGGACCGCCCCACGCTCGATGACGCCTTCTGGAAGATCGTTCTCCTCGTGGCTCCTGGTCGTTCCCTCGGGGAGAAGGTCGAGCGCCCGAGACGCGGTCCAGCCGATCTCCGGTCTGTCCGCCAGCAATGCGATGTCCCGGAAGAGCGCGCCGGGGAGCAGGCGGTCGTCGGCGTCGAGGTTGCGCACGAGTTCTCCGGTGCCGTGAGCCAACGCGGTCGTACGGGTCACCGCCGGGCCGCTGGTCGGAGTGGTGCCGAAAGTGATGCGCGGGTCCTCGGGAAGCGCGGACTCGATCAGACCGCTTTCGCCGTCCTCCTGGACGACCCACTGCCAATCCCAGCCGCGCGGAAGCACCTGAGCGCATAGTGATTCGTACGCTTCGCTCAAGAACGGCGCGTTCGGCGGATGCGCCGGAGTGACGACGGTGATGGTTCGTGTCATCGTTTCCCCGGCCGCCCGGGCGTATCCGCGGTGTCCCGGACGCGGAGGTGCTGGCTGAGGAACAGGGCCGCGCGATCCAGTGCCTCGTCGGCCTCATCCAGAACGCCGGCGAACGCCTGGAACACGTGGGGCACGTCGGCGGTGATGTCCAGGACGACGTCCACTCCCGCCGCCCTCGCGCGCGCGGCCGTGCGTGTGGAGTCGTCCAGGAGCACTTCGTTGGTGCCCGCTTGCAGCAGCATCGGCGGGAAACCGGCCAGGTCGGCGAGGACGGCCGGGCTGAGCAGGGGCTGGTGCGGGTCCTGTCCCACGAGGTACATGGCCGCGGTCTGTTCCAGCGACTCGCGCGTGAAGAACGGATCGATGGCCGCCTTGGCGTCCATGCTCTCTCCCGTCCGGGTGGCGTCGAGCCCGGGGGAGAACGCCACGAGCGCGGCGGGCATGGGCAGGCCGGCGTCGCGGGCGGCGAGGCAGGTCGTGACGGTGAGTCCACCGCCGGCGGAGTCTCCGGCGAACGCGATCATCGAAGGATCTTCACCACTGTCGAGAAGTGCGCGGTAGGCGCTCAGGGCGTCCTCGATCGCGGCCGGGAACGGGTGCTCGGGAGCGAGCCGGTAGTCCAGCGAGAAGGCCCGGTATCCGGTCCGGACCACCAGGTTCCCCGTCAGCGACAGCGCCGTTTCGGGCGAGCCGACCACATAGGAGCCACCGTGGAAGTACAGGATCGTTCCGGCGCGGGGGCCGTCGACCGGCTCGACGAGCAGCGCGGGCCGGTCGCCGAGCGTCGTGGACGAGGTGCGGATCCCGAGCGGGACGATCATCTCGGCCATCATCGCCCTGAATCCGGCTCGGATCTCCTCCACCGACTGAGGGCCTTCGGGTCGGGGGCGCCGCAACATCGCGTCGATCTCCGCTCGCTGTTTCCTGCTCATTGTCCCCTCCATCGCAAGTGCATGCCGGTACACTATATGCCGTGGCATACAAGTCAAGCGGGGACCCGGTCGACCTCCCGGGCTTCTTCGGCGACCTCGTCCGGTGCGAGACGCGTCTCTACAACGCCCTGAACGACCGTCTTCGCGAGCGGCACGGGATCGTCACGTCCCAGTTCGAGTTCCTGCGCTACCTCCGCGACCATCCCGGGTCCCGGGTGGCGGACCTCGCCGCCGAGTTCGCCGCCGGAATCGGGGCGATGAGCAAGGGCGCCGACCGCCTGGAGAGACAGGGATGGATCGTGCGGCAACCGAACCCATCGGATCGCCGGTCATCACTGCTGGCCCTGACGGACGACGGCCTGCGACTCGTCGACGCGGCGGAGGGAACCTTCACCGAGCGGCTGGCCGAACTGATCGGAGGCGTCCTCGGGAGTTCGTCGGCGTCGGCCGCCGCGCAGGCCCTCGCGGAGCTCCGCTCAGTGCTCGAACACGACCAGATCGGTCTACCGACAGGCTGACGGGCAGGCGCGGGTCGTCCACCCGGCCCACAACGCGAACGACCCCGAACCCAATGAAGGTCCAGGGTCGTTCCGATGTCCTGAGACATGACAGGGTGGGCACAGCTGGATTCGAACCAGCGACTCCTGGTTTGTAAGACCAGTGCTCTAACCACTGAGCTATGCGCCCGCTGCCGGAAGGACCCGGCGCGCCACAGCCTACCGGGATCTTCCCCCTGCTCGCGAAACGGAATCAGGCCACGGGACGCCAGGGGCCGTAGATGCCGGCGGGGCTGCGGGACGTGACGTACAGGCGGCCGTCCTCGGCCAGCGCGAGGGCGTACACCTGGCCGGTCCGGTCGGTGGCGACCATGGGAACGCCGATCGGCGGGAGCGGCAGGGCGGGCGGCGGGACGCGGCTGCCGGTCGGCACCGGAGCCTCGCCGGTCTCGTGGAACACCGCCCGCAACGGAGTGGCGGGGCCGCTCCACGTACGGCCGGTCTCCTTGGCCTGGCGGATCGCCGTGGTGCCCGCCTCCTCGTACACGAGGGTCGGGTTGCCGCCGGCGTCACGGGTCGCGGTGATGGGTCCGCCCGGCCGTACGCCGGGGACCGCGCCCGCGTACACGAAGGTGCAGCCCGTGCCCTGCCGCCACTGCAGCACCTGGGTACGGGTCGGCGCGAACAGCTCGATTCCCGGGCTGCCGCCGACGGCGTCCATGCCGTCCTGGACGTCCCGGCCGGGAGGGTTGACCCGGGGGCGCTTGCGGGCGGGCGCCGCGGCGGCCTTCTTCCGGGGAACCGCGGTGTGCCGGGGGGAGGCGGGGCCGCCGCTGCGCGGGGTCGTCCGCGGGGTCGCCGGGGTGCGGCCGGGAGCCGGGATGGTGCTCACGCGGGGCAGCGGGAGGGAGGGCAGGACAGGGCGGCGCGCCGACGGCGAGGCGCTCGGCGTCGGGGTCGTGCTCGGGGTGGCCGATGCCGTCGGGGAACGGCGCGGGACGGTCCTGCGGGGCGTGGGGGAGGAGGGCGCCACGGCACGCCTGCGGGCGGTCCCGGCCGCGGGGCCGCGCAGCTCCTGCCACGAGGTCCACGATCCGTCCGTGGACTGGCACCGCACGCTGACTCCGCCCCTGGCGTTCCGGACGAACAGGGCGGGGTGGCCGGTACGGCCGGGTACGGCCACGGGGGTGCCCGTCGCGGCGCCGAGCCCGGTCCAGGTGACCGTCCATCTGCCGCCGGCGTAGCGGGGGCGGGCGACGACGATCTGACCGCCCCGGCGGGCGAAGACCTGGCCGTCGGCGGTGGCGATGGACGGCGCGAGGCCACTGCCGCCGAGCGAGGCCGGCCCGGACCAGCCGGTGGGCGTCTGCCACCACGTGTACAGCCGGCCGGAGAGGACCGCGAACGCCTGCAGTCGTCCGTCGTCCGCGCGGGTCGTCCAGGAGGCTCCCCGGGGCCAGCGGTAGCGCATGCGCAGCTGCCAGGACGCGAAGTTCTTGGCCTCCGGGTTGATCCGGTAGTCGTCGGCCCGGTAGTCGGCGAAGAAGCGCTGCTTGGCGGTCGAGGCGGCCCTGCCGAGGTTCACCGGCGTGTCGCTGAGGTTGTAGTCGCGGTAGTCGACCTGGGCCACGGGCCGGCCGTACGCGGCGACCGCCTCGGTCGCGAACTGAGCCGTCGCCTTGTGATCGGTGTGGTCGGCGGTGTAGCGCCGGTCGGGCGACGGGTCCTGCGTCCGTACGACCGTGGGACGGTACCGCTGGAACAGGGTGACCAGGGCACGGACGACGTCGGCGTGGGTGTAGCAGTGGGCGTACGGCGACAACGGCGGCGTCACGGTCGAGGCGCACTTGGTCGAGCCGCGGTCGGCCTCGAGCTGGGCGACCGCCCGTCTGCCGATGTGGACGCGGGGGTCGCGGCCGTCGGGCAGGCCGAGGAACGCCAGGTGGACGTTCGGGCGCGCCGTCAGCGTGTGCACCTCGATGTTCACCCGACCGGAGCGGACCGTCTCGACGGACCAGCCGTCGGCGACGCCGGCCATGGCGGCGTACGCGGCGTGCAGCCCCTGGCGACGTTGCGCGACGTACGCGAGGGCGTCGTGGGTGTCATTCATCCCGGCGTGGCCCTCGGCCGCGGTGAGCACGACCGTCGTGACGCTCTCGCCGCGGCGGAGGTCGTTCGTCAGGTCCGGGGACATGAACAGGAGATCGTCGTCCGGGTGGGCGACGACCTGGACGAACCCGGCCCGGACCGGGAGCGTCCGCTGCTGGGCGGCCCCTGCGGGGCCGGCGACGCCGAGAAGTCCGACACATGTCGCCGCAGCCGCCAGACCCGCGATCGTCCGCGCAGGGCTCCCCGCCACGCTCTTCCCCCTCAGCCCTGCGATCGCCCGTCAGCAGGAGCGGAAGGATCATGCCATACCGCAGGTTGACATTTCGTTAAATGCCGGTGAATGGGGCTTTGATCACATCAACTGATCAAAAGGTGTCTGGTTGATCGCATGGCGGGCCCCGCGCCGGAGGCGTTCGGGATCAGGCGGCGGCCGGCACGGCGACCAGGACGATCGGCCGGCGGCCAGAGTGGATCAGGGGGTGGGGTCGCTCCCCAGCAAGCGGCTGAGCGCGGCGGCGACCTCTTCGGACAGCCCGGGACTGTCGGAGGGGGACACCGGCGTCTCGGGCGCCCGTTCGACGGCCCGTACCTGCCCGCAGGCGCGGCACTCGACCTCGCCGAGGCGGCACACCAGCATGGTGGCCCCGCACGCCGTGCAGTGATCGAGCTCCCGGGCCCAGTCCCGGCCGTGCTGGCAGCCGGGGCAGATCAGGACCTGCCGATCCGCGCGGACTCCCCGTCGCCAGGGACTGGGGCCGCGATCCGGGTCCGTCTGCCGGGCCCCGCAGCGGTAGCAGGGCATGGCGCCTCCGGTGGGATCCGGGGCCGGGCCCGTGCGGGCCCGGCCACAGGCGACTAAGCGATGTCGGCGAGCGCCTTGCGGTACTCGTCGAGGTCACGGGCGTCGGGGATGGCGTTCTCCACCTTCCACCGCACGACACCGGTCTTGTCGATGATGTAGGTGCCGCGCGTCGCGATGCCCCGGTCCTCGTCGAAGATCCCGTAGGCCTTCGCCACCGCACCGTGCGGCCAGAAGTCCGACAGCAGCGGGAACTGGTAGTTCTCCTGGTCGGCCCAGGCCCGATGCGAGAACATCGAGTCGACCGACACCGCGAGGACCTGCACGTCGTCGCCGCCCAGAGTGGGCAGCTCGTCGCGGATCGTGCAGAGCTCGCCGGTGCACACGCCGCTGAACGCCAGCGGGTAGAAGACCAGAACGACGGTCTTCTTCCCCTGGAAGTCCGACAGCCGCACGGGGGTCCCGTGCTGATCCTTGAGCTCGAAGTCCGGTGCGGATTCGCCGACCTCAACCGCCATGTGGTGTCACCCTTCCTCGCCGAGTCTGGCCGTACGCCAGTCTGCCACCCGGCGCATCGGCGGATCGAGGGAACCCCCGCGGGCTGACACGTCTCACACGCCCGTCAGCCCTCTCTCCGCACGGTCCGTTCCTCGGCGGGAAAGGTCAACGCCGTGCCTTGGGCGAGACCAGACGCGTGCCCGACCACTCCTGGGCCGCGCTGATGCTCTTGGTCTGCGACAGTCCGGCCTGCTGGGCGGCCTCGAGGATGTCGCTCGGCTCGACGTGGCCCTCGCGCCCCGCCTTCGGCGTGAGCAGCCAGATGTGGCCGCCGTCCGCCAGTGTGGTGAGTGCGTCGGACAAGGCGTCGAACAGATCGCCGTCGTCCTCGCGCCACCACAGCAGCACGACGTCGACGACGTCGCCGTAGTCCTCGTCGACCAGCTCGCTACCCGAGACCGACTCGATGGAGCTGCGCAGCTCCTGGTCGGTGTCCTCGTCGTAGCCGATCTCCTGCACCACCTGGTTCGGCTTGATGCCGAGCCGTTCGGCCAGGCTGCTCTGCGCCTGACCCGCGGTCGCGCTCACGAACGTCCTCCCTGTGTTGTGGGCCGCGAATGTCAAACATGCCCATGTTGTTTACCGCCCGACCCTCCGGGTGCGGCATTGCCGGACAGTTCACACGGCGGACCGCCCCGTGCGCAAGTGTCTGACCCGCAAGTGAGCGAACCCGGCCACTTCTCTCAACCCCCGGTGATGAAGCTGAGTCGCACCTTGCGCACGACATTGTCCACGTTGAGGTCGACCACAGCCACCGATTGCCAGGTGCCCATCGCCGGTTTCCCGTCGATCACCGGGATCGTGGCGTACGGCGCGATGAACGCCGGCATGACGTGGGAGCGGCCGTGGCCGCGGGATCCGTGTGCGTGAGCCCACCGATCGTCCGCCGGGAGCAATTCGCTCAACGCGGACAAGAGGTCTTGGTCACTGCCGGAGCCGAGCTCTATGAGCGCGAGGCCGGCGGTCGCGTGCGGAACGAAGAGGTTGAGCAATCCGTCGGACGCCCCGATGTCTCGCAGGAAACTGAGGCATTCGCCGGTGATGTCGTGCACGACCTCCTTGCTCCCGGTGGCCACGCTTATCACTTTGCTCATCATGCGTACATGTCTACTCTTCCGGCTCGATCACGGCATCCGGCCCCGGGTACACCAGACCGGTGTGCCCATCGTCAAAGCGGACGAGATAGGGCGGTCCCCCGGAGGTGCCGCGCACTTCAATGATCTTTCCTGTCCGGTCGGCCTGTCCGACGGTGTTGCCGTGGACGTGCAACCGGTCACCAACGGCCGCTTCCATCCTCGTTTCACCTCCCGACCGCGGGTATCCCCTGAGCGGTGGCTCTCCACACAGCCTCGTACGGCTCGAGGCCGATGGGAAGCCGTACCGAACGGTTACCCGGCAGTAGAGATGCGTTACCGGTCCTGACGTACGACGATGGTCGGGACAGCAACGATCCATCACCTGACCTGGGTGGGCACGAAGCGAAGGGGAACCCGTGGCTTCCGGACGCCAGCGCTTTTCGATCATCAGCGACGGCCTCCCCAGTCAGCTTCCGGACATCGACCCTGATGAGACCCGGGAGTGGCTGGAGTCGCTCGACACGGTCATCAAGACCGAGGGCCGCTCGCGCGCCCGCTACCTCATGCTGCGGCTGCTGGAGCGGGCCCGAGAGCAGCAGGTCGGCGTGCCCGGCCTGCGCAGCACGGACTACATCAACACGATCCCGCCGGAGCGCGAGCCCTGGTTCCCCGGTGACGAGTACGTCGAACGCCGCATCCGCGCCTATATCCGGTGGAACGCCGCGATCATGGTCTCGCGGGCGAACCGCCCGGAGCTGTCGGTCGGCGGCCACATCGCGACCTACGCCTCCGCCGCGTCGCTGTACGAGGTCGGGTTCAACCACTTCTTCCGCGGCAAGGACCACGGCGAGTCCGGCGACCAGGTCTTCATCCAGGGCCACGCCGCGCCGGGCATCTACGCCCGCGCGTTCCTCGAGGGCCGGCTGCCCGAGGACAAGCTCGACGGGTTCCGCCAGGAGATCTCCCACCCGGGCGGCGGGCTCTCGTCCTACCCGCACCCGCGCCTGATGCCGGACTTCTGGGAGTTCCCCACGGTCTCCATGGGCCTCACCGCGATCAACTCGATCTATCAGGCCCGGTTCAACCGCTATCTGTACAACCGGAAGATCAAGGACACCTCGCGGTCGCACGTGTGGGCGTTCCTCGGTGACGGCGAGATGGGCGAGCCCGAGTCCCTCGGCGCGATCGGCCTCGCCGCCCGCGAGGAGCTGGACAACCTCACCTTCGTCATCAACTGCAACCTGCAGCAGCTCGACGGGCCGGTCCGCGGCAACGGCAAGATCATCCAGGAGCTGGAGTCGTTCTTCCGCGGCGCCGGCTGGAACGTCATCAAGGTCATCTGGGGTCGCGACTGGGACCCGCTGCTCGCCCAGGACGTCGACGGCGCGCTCGTCAACAAGATGAACACCACGCCGGACGGCCAGTTCCAGACCTACACCGTCGAGACCGGCGAGTACATTCGCGAGCACTTCTTCGGCGACGACCCCCGGCTGCGCAAGATGGTCGAGCACATGTCCGACGACGACATCCGCAAGCTGTCGCGCGGCGGCCACGACTACCGCAAACTGTACGCCGCGTTCAAGGCGGCCCGTGAGCACGTCGGCCAGCCGACCGTCATCCTCACCCACACGATCAAGGGGTGGACGCTCGGGCCGGACTTCGAGGCGCGCAACGCCACGCACCAGATGAAGAAGCTCACCAAGGCCGAGCTGAAGGAGTTCCGCGACCGGCTCTACCTCGACATCCCCGACTCGGCCCTCGAAGCGGAGCTGCCGCCGTACTACCACCCGGGCGAGGACTCCGACGAGGTGCAGTACATGCGCGAGCGGCGCATGGCCCTCGGCGGTTACCTGCCCAAGCGGCTCAACCGGGCGAAGGCCCTCAAGCTCCCCGGCGACCCGGTCTACGCCGAGCTGAAGAAGGGCTCCGGCAAGCAGAACGTCGCGACGACGATGGCGTTCGTCCGGCTGCTCAAGGACCTGATCAAGGACGAGAACCTCGGCGCCCGCTTCGTGCCGATCGCCCCGGACGAGTACCGCACGTTCGGCATGGACTCGCTCTTCCCGTCGGCGAAGATCTACTCGCCGCACGGACAGACGTACGAAGCGGTCGACCGCAAGCTGCTGCTGTCCTACAAGGAGTCCGAGCAGGGCCAGATGCTGCACGAGGGCATCAGCGAGGCGGGCGCCGTCGGCTCCGCCATCGCGGCCGGCACGGCGTACGCCACGCACGGCGTGCACATGATCCCCGTCTACATCTTCTACTCGATGTTCGGGTTCCAGCGGACCGGCGACAGCATCTGGGCGATGGCCGACCAGATGAGCCGCGGCTTCCTGCTCGGCGCGACCGCCGGCCGCACCACCCTCACCGGTGAGGGCCTGCAGCACAACGACGGCCACTCGCCGCTGCTCGCCGCGACCAACCCGGCGTGCGTCTACTACGACCCGGCGTGGGCGTTCGAGCTGGCGCACATCATCAAGGACGCGCTGCGGCGCATGTACGGCTCGAGCGAGGAGCACCCGAACGGCGAGGACGTCTTCTACTACCTCACCGTCTACAACGAGCCGTACCAGCAGCCCGCCGAGCCGGCCGACCTCGACGTCGGCGGCCTGCTCAAGGGCCTGTACCGGTACGCCGAGGCGCCGCAGGTCGAGGGCGAGGCGCCGGGCGCGCAGATCCTCGGCTCCGGCGTCGGGCTCCGGTGGGCCCTGGAGGCCCAGCGGATGCTCGCCGAGGAGTGGGGCGTGGCCGCCGACGTCTGGTCCGCCACCTCCTGGACCGAACTGCGCCGGGAGGCCGTCGCCTGCGACGAGTGGAACCTCCTGCACCCCGACGACGAGCAGCGCGTCCCGTACGTCACCCGCACGCTCGACGGGCAGCCCGGCCCGGTCGTCGCGGTGAGCGACTTCATGCGCGCCGTCCCGGACCAGATCGCGCCGTGGGTGCCGGGCGACTGGTCGTCGCTGGGCACCGACGGGTTCGGGTTCTCCGACACCCGGGCCGCGGCCCGCCGCTTCTTCCACGTGGACGCGGCGTCGATCACCCTCGCCGTGCTGACCCGGCTGGCCCGGCGCGGCGAGATCAAGCAGGAGGTCCTGCAGAAGGCGATCGACCGGTACCAGCTCGGCGAGGGCGCCGAGGTGGTCGTCGGCGCCGGCAGCACCCCGCCGGAGAGCGAGACCGGCGGCATGAGCGCCGGCTGAGACACCGAGAATACGGCGGCCGGGGCATCCCACAGGTGGGGCGCCCCGGCCGCTTGTCATTTCCGACCTTTCCGAGGCGTTCGGCGGTCACCCGTACTCAGCCGCACGGCCGGATCCTCTTCACGGCGCCGTCGCAGGGATGTGGTCGGGGAGTTGCGCCGCCCTGGGGACAGATGTTGTGAATTTGTGTCAACGCCCGATTCGTCTTGCTGACCTGTCCGCGGAGTTAGCGTTGTGACTACCTGGAGACACGCGGACGACCCGTTCAGGATCCATCGTGATCCCGCCTCTCCCCATCGCTCTGATCCGCTTCTCCAGGCGACCGAGTGGAGGAGGGAAGGGCCCGGCACACCGCCGCTGCCGGGCCCTTCCGAATGTCCGGGCACCGAACCTCGCCGTTGCGTTCCCCGGAGGGGACGAAGGGAGATACGGTCTTCGAGCTGACAGTCGAGATCATCCCGATTACGGATCGCAGGGGGGATGAGAGTGTCCGGCCCGACGGACGACAACGTGCCCGAGTCCGATGCCGCCGTGCCCTCCGGCGACGGCTTCGCCCCGGGCCCTGCCGGCCCGCCCGGTACGGACCGGTCCGCGACCGGCGCGGACGTCTCTCCGCCACCGGCGGAAGAGGCCACCGCGGCGGCGGACGGCCCGCAGGGGAACGTTCCCGCCGAAGAGGACGGCCTACGGGACGAGACCCCGGTGGAGACCGACGGCCCCCCGCAGGCGGGCTCCGAGCCCGTGACCGGCGGGGAGGGCGAGCTGCGCCCCCCGGACCACCCGCCGGGGCCGGGCACTCACGTGGTGGACGGCCCGCCGGGATCGGGCGCCCACGTGGTGGACGGCCCGCCGGGGCCGGGCGCCCACGTGGTGGACGGTACGCCGGGATCGGGCGCCTACCTGGCGGACGGTACGCCGGGGCCGGGCACCCGCCCGGCGGATGGCACGCCGGGAACACGCGAGGCTCTGCCCCCGCTCCAGGACGGGGGCGACGCCGATGCGCGCCCCTGTGCCTACTGCGGGCGTCCGATCCCCCAGCCGGGCGAGGCGGGACCCGTCCTGCGGTACTGCGTCGACAATGACGGCGCCTGCGCCCGCGCCGCGGCCGAGCGGCGCCGCCGCGACCAGGACTCCCCGGGCCTCGCCGGCCAGGTCGCGCGGACCTGGGACATGGTCGAACGCCTGGAGGACGTCGCCGAGCTCCTGGCCATGTCCCTGACGGCGGATCTGAGCGTCGCGGGCGTCGAGCGGCGGATCGCGGAGGCGAGGGCGGAGGCGGCCGCCGCCGTCGCCGAGGCCCAGCGGGACCGCGAGGCGGCCCGGCTGGACGCCGAGCAGGTGCTCGCCCAGCTCGGAGACGTACGGCGCCGCGCCGAGCAGGCCGAGGCCGGCGTCGCCGACCTGACCGCCCGGCTGGAGGCCGCCCGTTCGGACCGGGACGCCGCGCGCGACCTCGGCGACCAGGCGACCCGGACGGCGGAGGCGGCGACCGAGGCGGCCACCGCCGTACGCGAGGAACGCGACCGTCTCACGCACCGGACCACCGAGCTGACCTCGGCGTTGGACCTGGCCCGCGACGAGATCGCGCGATACCGGGCGGAGCTGGCCGAGGCCAAGGAGTTGCAGAAGCGGGCCGTGGCGGTGGAGGAGATGCGCTCGCGGCTCCGGGCCGCCGAGTCCGAGCTGGACAAGATGCGCACCACGGCCGAACTCGCACAGAACTCCCGGGCGGCCGCGGAGCAGGCACGGGCCGCGGCGGATCGCCAGGCTCTGGAGGCACGGGCGCACGCCGATGAGGTGAGCGGCCAGCGGGAGACGGCCCTGGCCGAGCTCGAAGAGCTGCGCGGCGAGCTGGAACGCACCCGCACTGAGCGGGACGAGGCGCATACCGAGCTGGAACGCACTCGCACGGAGCAGGACGCGACGCGTACGGAGCTTGAACGGACACGTACTGAGCGGGACGAAGCCCGTACGGAGCTGGAACGGACTCGCATCGAGCGGGACGAGGCGCATACCGAGCTGAAGGGCGTCCGTCCCGAGCTGGAGAGCGCTCGAGGCGAGTTGGAGACGGTCCGTGCCGATCTCGCGACCTCGCGCGGGGAGCTCGACGCGGCGCGGCCTCGGCTGGACGAGGGCGCGCGGCTCACCGAGGAGCTCGAGTCCGCCCGCCGTGAGCTGGAGAAGGCACAGGCCCGGCTGGATCAGTACCGGCTGCAGGCCAAGGAGCGCTCGAGCATGCTGGACCAGCTCCGCGCCGCGCTCGCCACGATGATCGCCGAGCGTGACGCCGCGCGGGCCGACGCCGATGAGGCCAAGGCCCAGGTGGAGCAGTTCGCCAAAGGCCATCTGAGACCCACGATCTCGGCTCGGCACGCGCGGCCGACCGCCGATCCGCAGGCCCAGGCCGAACCGGCGGCCGACTCATCGGCCGGCCCGCAGGAGCCGAGCGACCCGTCGGCCGCTCCTCAGGCCCCCGACGACCCGTCGGCCGACCGGCAGGGGCCGGTCGATCCGTTGCCCGATCCACGGAACCCGAGCCTCCCGGCGCCCCACCCGCGGCCTCCGGGTGTCCCGTTGTCCGACCCGCAGGGATCGGCCGATCCGTTGAGTGATCCGCAGGGCGGAAGCGATCCGTTGTCCGATCCGCGGGGCCCGAGCGTCCCCGCGCCCGCTCCGTGGGGCCCGAGCGTCCCGTTGGGCGATTCGCGGGGTGGGGGCGATCCGCTGTCCGACCCGCGGGCTCCGGGTGTCCCGGTGGCCGACCGGCAGGGATCGGCCGATCCGTTGTCCGATCCACGGGGCCCGAGCGTCCCCGCGCCCGCTCCGTGGGGCTCCAGCGTCCCGTTGGGCGATCCGTTGACGGATCCGCGGAGCCCGAGCGTCCCGGTGTCCGACCCGCGGGGTGCGGGTGATCCGTTGGCCGACCGGCAGGGGGCGGGCTTCCCGTTGGGCGATCCGCGCCGACCGGGGAGCCCGTCGATCGACCCGCGCTTCCGCCCGCAGGGACCGCTCGATCCGGGGTTGCCCGGCCGGGCGGCGGCCGATCCGCAGGGCCCGCCGTCGGCCGACCCGCTCGCTCCCGCACCATCACCTTCGCCGCCGGGTCCGCGGCCGGTACCCCCGTCTCCGCCATCGTTCCCCGGCACGGGGCCAGGCGCGGGAGGCTCCCCTCCTCTTCCGGGCGGAGCCCGACCCGGCCCGCCGGCGTACGGCGGGACGTCGTACCCCGCGCCCGGCCAGCCCGCCCAGCCAGGCCAGGCCGCGCCCGGTCAGGCCGGCGCGGCGCCGGATACGGGACCGACGTACTTTGCGCCGGGCTCCACCGGCGGACCGGGTCTCCCAGGCCGGCCGGGCGTCCCCGGCGCCTCGCCCGCCCATGGCGGAGGGAGCCCCACCGGCGTACCCGGCGGGCCGGGTCTGCCGGGCGTGCCCCAGGGGTCCGCACCGGGGCAGGAGAGCGATCCGTCCGCCGACGACCCGGCGAACGACGCCGCGCGTACCCAGCCCCCACCCGAGCACGACTCCGGCTGGGTCGGCCCGTTCGACCGTTTCCGCCGTCGCTTCCCGCCGTCGTCCGGCGATTGACGCGCTCCCCGGCCTGAGGGCCGGGGACGGGTCAGGACGGGCGAGTCGGCATGGGGATTGGGGCGGGTCGCCGGACGCGGTTGGCGGCGACCCGCGCGAGCACCGCCGGGGCGAACAGCGACGTCGGTGCGGCCATCAGCGCCAGGACGTGGACCAGGCGTTCGCACACCAGCGGGTCGACGTTGGCGGTGGCGACGACCTCGTCGACGTACGCGTTGATGACGCGGGTCCGGAGCCGTACGGGCGCGGCGACCGTCTCCCGGTAGCGCAGGTCCTCGCCGGTGGCGACGAGCCACGCTCCGGCGGCGCTCCGGGCGGCGCCGCGCTGGAAGCGACGTTCGAAGCCGGGACGGGCGTCGCGCAGGCAGCGGTCGAGGGCCAGGGCCGCGACGGCGGCCACGCTCATCCCCTGGCCGTAGATGGGGTTGAACGCGCAGGCCGCGTCGCCGGTGACGACGAACCCGCGCGGCCAGGACGGCAGCCGGTCGTAGTGCCGGCGGTGGTTGGCGGTCCGGCGGAACGCGACGATCGGCGTGAGCGGCTCGGCGTCGCGGATGGCCTCGTACAGGACGGGGCTGCGCAGCCCCTTGGCGAACTCCAGGAACGCCGTCTCCTCCGCCGGGCCGTAGTCGCGGCCCGCGCCGGACAGGCTGCAGATCCAGCGACCGCCCTCCTGGGGGAACAGCCCGCCGGTGCGCCGCGTCGCGGGTGGGTCGGCCTGGATGTACAGCGCCTTCCAGCCGGGCTCGAAGCCGGGCGGTATGGCGTAACAGCGGCTGGCGTACCCGAGGAGGGGGTCCACCCGCGTCTCGGGCGGCGCCGGGTGACCGAGCCGGGCGAGCCATTCCGGTGCCCGCGACCCGCGGCCGGTCGCGTCGACGACCAGGTCGGCGTGCAGTTCGCCCTCGGCGCCGAGGACGACCCCGGCGACGTCCCGGCCGCGGGGGACGAGCCCGGTCACCCGGTGCCCGTCGAGGATGTCGATGGGCTTCCGCGCACCGTCGGGCGGTGCGGTGAGCCGGTTCCGTACGGCCCAGTCGAGGAGCGGGCGGCTGAACGTCAGCAGCCGCGTCACGTCGAAGCGCTCCCGCCAGCCCGCCGAGGTCAGCCAGAGGACGTCGGCGGGCACGCGGACCTCCTCGGCGCCGGCCGCCCGTAGCGTGTCCTCCAGACCGGGGAGCAGCGCCTCGACGATCTCCCGGCCGCGCGTCCAGAGCACGTGCAGATGCGGGGACTGGGGTACGCCCGGCCGGAACACCGGCTCGGTGGGGAACGGGTCGCGTTCGACGAGGGTGACGCGTTCGAAGTGGGCGGTCAGGACGCGGGCGGCGAGCAGGCCGGCCATGCTTCCGCCGACGACGATGGCGTGTTCGCGTTGCACTCAGGTCTCCGGTGGCGGGGGAGTGAGCTCCGGCTTATATGAAAACGCGGATATTGACCCTATGTGAAGGGCGCACGGATACTCGGGTGAACGAGCGAGGAGTCAGATCATGGCGACCACTGTCGGCGACCATTCACAGGTCCCCTCTCGGACCCGTCATCACCGCATGGTGAAGAGCGAACTCACCGAGACCCCGCATCCCGCATGGGCTCGGTCGATGGTCGATTCGCTCCGTCCGGACTGGACGTCGGTGCTCGAGGCGAAGATCTTCGCCGAGACGGTCCACGGGCCGTTCCCGGAAGAGGCGTGGCGGCGGATCCTCCTTGATTTCTTCTGCGTCGTGGAGGCGTTCCCCAAGTACATGGGCGTCTATCTGGCCAAGACCACATTCGGTCAGATCCCCGGGGACATCCTGGCCCGCGACTGGCTGATCGGGAACATCCGTACCGAGGCCCTGCACGCCCAGTGGTACGCCGACTGGGCGGCCGCGCACGGCATCGGCTTCGAGGAAATCGTCTCGCACCGGCCCTGCCCGGAGGTCGGCGCGCTGTACGACTATCTGTGGTCGGTCTGCTATCGGGGCGGGCTGGCCGAGGCGTTCGGCGCGGTCAACTACGCGATCGAGGGGGTCACGGGGGAGTGGACGCGCCTGGTCCTGCCCGCGTTCCGCGAGAGGTACGGCGATGACGTGCCCGCCCTCCGCTGGCTGACCGGGCACGCGGAGTACGACGACGCGCATCCCCGGGAGGCGTTCGAGCTGATCAAGCTGACCGTCCGGGACGAGGCCGAGCAGGCGAAGGTCGAATCGGCCGTCCGCCGGTCGCTGGAGTTGTTCCGGCGAGCTTTCGACGCCAGTTACGAAAATCGGGCAATCCGGGTGAATATCCCGTAATGTGCGCCTCAAAAGGGTAAAACCGCCCTAAGCTCCGGAGTAGTGCACTACTCAGAACAGGCAGCGACGTACCATTTTTCCTCCTTGACGCCCTGATGGCGGCCGAAGTGGACTGCATTCTCCCGATCCCCGATGGGTATCTCGTAGTCGATCAATTTTGCCGTCGGCTGGGCCGTTGGAAGGGCTGCACATGCACGTCAATGCCATACGGACGCAATTGGCGCTCGGCGCGGTCACGGGGACCGCCCTGGTCATGACCACGGGTTGCAGTGGCGGCAACCGGGCTGCCGGAGAGAGCGCCGAGAAGATCAAATTGGACGCGGCGGCGGCTCGCGTGCTGATCACGCCGGGCAACGGAACGTCGGCCGTGCGTCCCGATCAATCCGTCGTCGTACGTGCCGCGAGCGGCCGGCTGGCCGACGTGGCACTCGACAGCGGCGGCCGGAACGTCTCCGGGGAGTACAACAAGAGCCGCACCGAGTGGCGATCCCGGTGGGGCCTCGAGCCGGGAGCGAACATCACGGTCCGGGCCGTCGCCCAGAACGCCGACGGGCGAACGGCCACCGCGGTGAGCACCTTCCGCACCGAGGGGACGCCCAGCACGGTGACCGTGTCCCAGGACCCCGTCATGGAAGAGAACCGTAAGGAGACCTACGGCGTCGGGCTGCCGATCATCTTGAACTTCAACAAGGCGATCAAGGACCGTGCGGCGGTCGAGAAGGCGCTCCAGGTGGTCGCCGACAAACCGGTCGAGGGCGCGTGGCACTGGTTCGACGACGACAAGCAGGTGGTCTACCGGCCCAAGTTCTTCTGGCCGGCCCACCAGACGGTGCGCCTCGTCGCCCACCTCACCGGCGTTCCCTTCGGGGACAACACCTACGGCACCAAGGACTTCAGCCGGACGTACCGCATCGGCCGGGCACAGATCTCCCACCTCGACATCGCGGGGCACCACATGCGGGTGGACTGGGACGGCAAGCCGGTGCGCACGATCCCGATCAGCGCGGGCAACGGCGAGACCCACGAGTACACCACGACCAGTGGGATCCATCTCAACATGGAGAAGGACGAGGACGTCACGATGACCTCCCCGGGCCGCGGGCCCGGCGACCCCGGCTACTACAGCGAACTGATCCACTACGCCGTCCGCGTCTCCAACGCCGGTGAGTACCTCCATCAGACGCCGGGCGATGAGGGCTGCCTCGGCAACCGCAACTGCAGCCACGGCTGCATCCGCCAGTCCCGCGATGACGCCATCTGGTACTACAAGCACTCCCAGCCCGGCGACCCGGTCATCGCCACCGGGACGGACCGGCAGGTCGAGCCGGACAACGGCTGGTCGTTCTACCAGATGCCCTGGCGCAAGTGGCTCAAGGGCAGCGCCCTGCACCGCTGACTCCGGCTCGACCCACAGAAGTCAGCGGCTGGTCATCCGCCCGGAAGGCGGCCGTTCCGCCGCCTGGGCACCGTGCGAGGGTGAGCATCACCCGCCTGAGCGTGATCGCCGTCATCCTGCTCCCGACCTGTGTCGCGGCCACGGTGGCCACGCCGGCCCGGCGCCCGGGCACGCGGGCCGTCGGCGCGGTCCTCGAACCGGCCCGGCGCTGCCACGCCGGGGCCGTCCCCGACTTCGACGGGGACGGCGTCCGTGACCTCGTCCTCGGCGCCCCGTACGCGACGAGCGGCGGCCGCCGCAGGGCCGGGGCGGTCGCCGTCCGCTACGGGGGCCGGCCCGCCTGGCTCCGGCCGGGCCTCCCACAGACCGGCGCGGGGTTCGGCGGCACGCTCGCCGTCGGCGACTTCGACGGCGACCACTGCGCCGACCTGGCCGTGGCAGCCTCCGACCAGGGGCGGACGCGCCCCGGCGCCGACGGCACGGGGGCGGTCGCGGTCTACTTCGGCTCACCCGGCGGGTTGCGCCCGCGGCTGACCCTGAACGTACGGACCCTCGGCCGTACGCCGGCGAGCGACCGTTTCGGCGCCGCCCTCGCCGCGGCGGACCTGGACCACGACGGCCGGGACGACCTCGTGATCGGCATCCCCGGCCTCGCGGGCGGCGGCGGTGTCGCCCTGTTCACCCGCGGTCTGCGCAGCGCCCGCCTGATCACCCAGCACACCTCCTGGGTGGGGCAGCGGTCGAGCCGGACCGACGGCTTCGGCGCGGCCCTGGCCGTCGGCGCGTTCGGCGCCTTCGGCCGCGGGCGGCACCCGCAGATCGCCGTCGGCGCACCCGGCGACGGCACCGAGGCGTCGGGCGCGGTGACGGTCGTCGACCCGGCCGCGCACCGGTCCCGGCGGATCACCGAGGACAGTCCGGGCGTCCGCGGCGTCCCCGAACGCTACGACGAGTTCGGCGCGGCCCTGGCCGCCGGCGACTTCGACCACGACGGCACCGACGACCTCGCCATCGGAGTGCCGGGCGAGGACGATACCGCGATGCCGGAGAACTTCGCCCAGGGCGCCGTGTACGTCGAGTACGGCTCCGGAGGCGAGGACGTGTGGAACCTCCACCGGCCCGGCCCCGCGGACCGGCTGGGAGCCGCGCTGGCGGCCGCCGACCTGAACGGCGACGGCACGGCCGACCTCGCCGCGGGCGCTCCGGGCGGCGGCGTCGTCCAGGTCCTCGACGGCCGTCGCCGGCGGGGCCTGAGTCGCGGCGCCCTCGTCGCCTCCCCGGCCGGGGGCACGGACCAGTTCGGCTGGTCCGTGGCGATCCGCGGCCGGGACCTGCTGATCGGCGCGCCGGGCGCCGGCGGTTTCGGCGGCGCCGCGTTCCTGGCGCGCGGCTCCCGTACGACGACCGTGCAGGCGGGCGCGGCGGGCGAACTGCTCGGCTACGCCGTCTCCTGAGCCGCCCTCCGGCCCGGCACGCGAGCGCCGCCGCCACGGCACCGTACGAAACGCTCGGTGACCGCTGTCGCGAAGCGGGACAAGGACACTGAGGAGCCGTCCGCCTCCGGCCTTCACCGGGCTTCCCGCCCGCCATGCCCCAGGGGAACACCACGCAGGTCCGCGCCGGCTCGTCAGGCCGGCCGGTTCTGGGCGATCAGGGATGGCGGGGCGCGCCGGCGGCCGCGGCCTGGGGTGCGCGCGACGCCGGTACGGCGGAGCGGGAGAGGTGGTGCGCGCCGTCGGTGACGGTGAAGCTCGCGGTGACGGTGCTGGGCGCGTTCCGCTTCGTCACGTACGGCAGCGTGTGGAAGTCGGCCCGCAGTTCCGTGGGCGTCAGCCGGGCGGCGATGAAGCCGCGGCGCTGGTCGGCGTAGGCGATGTGCGGGTTCTCGGCCAGTTCGACCGCGCGGGCGGCCGGGGCGTCGTAGCCGTCGCCGTCGCTCGTCACGGAGGTCGTCACCAGTTCGACGCCGATCCGCCGGGAGTCGGGGTCGTCGAAGTCGGCGAGCAGGTCGCTGGCGTAGTGGCAGTGGATGTCGCCGGTCAGGACGACGGGGTTCCGGGCGCCCGAGGCGACGACGTCGCCCAGGACCCGGTCCCGTTCGGCGGTGTAGCCGTCCCAGGTGTCGAGGAGCACCTCTTTGCCCGGCCCGAGGTGGTAGTCGTGCTGGGCCATGAAGATCTGCTGGGCCAGCATGTTCCAGCGGGCACGGGACGCGCGCAGGCCGGCGGCGAGCCAGGCCCGCTGGGCGGCCCCGACCAGCACCCGGCCGGTGGCCAGGCGCGCGGCGCAGTCCGCGCGTACGCCGTCGTCACACGGCTGGTCGTCCCGGAACTGCCGGGTGTCGAGGACGTGGAACGTCGTCAGGTCGCCCCAGGCCAGCCGCCGGTAGAGCCGCATGCCGGACCCGCGCGGCAGCGCGGAGCGGCGGAGCGGCAGGTGCTCGTAGTACGCGCGGTAGCCCGCCCTCTTGCGCTGGGCGAAGTCCGGCCGGCCCGACGTGCCCGGATGGACGCCCGCCCAGTTGTTCTCGATCTCGTGGTCGTCGTTCACGGCGATCCACGGGGCCAGGGCGTGCAGCGCGCGCAGGTCCGGATCGGTCTTGTACTGCGCGTGCCGGAGCCGGAACTCGGCGAGCGTCTGGCACCGGTGCTCGGTGTGCGAGCGGACGATCGTTCCGGCCGAGTTCTTGTAGCCGCCCGGCGCGTACTCGTAGATGTAGTCCCCGAGGTGCAGGACGAGGTCGGGCTGCTGCTCGGCGAGACGCCGGTACGCCGTGAAGTAGCCCTGCTCGTAGTTGGAACACGACACCACGCCGAACGCCAGGTCCGGCGCCGTGCCCGGGGCGGGCGCGGTCCGCGTCCGGCCGGTCGGGGAGAGGTGGCCGCCGGTGCGGAACCGGTAGAAGTACTCCCGGCCCGGTCGCAGCCCGGAGGGCTCGACGTGCACGCTGTGCGCCCACGACGGCCGCGCGGTGGCGGTCCCGGAGCGTACGACGCGGGTGAACCTCTCGTCCTCGGCGAGCTGCCACTCGACGCCGACGTCCCGGTCCGGCATGCCCCCGTGCCCGCCGTCGGCGAGCGGCCGGGGCGCCAGGCGGGTCCACAGGACGATGCCGTCGGCCGTGGGGTCGCCCGAGGCCACGCCCAGCGTGAACGGGTCGCCCGTCCGCCGGGAGGCCAGCGGCAGCCCGGCCGTGCCGATCAGGAAGCTGCGGCGTGTCAGATCCACGCCCTCAGTTCAGATCCCGCCGCTGAGGGCGGCGAGACGTGCCGCTGACCGGGCGGACAACATCCGGTGGACGCCACATGACCCGGATACCCACATTTTTGTGGGTACTTGTCGGCTGGATCCGGTGGCCCGAAGCTTGGTCATGGACATTCCGCGCCGTCACGCCGGGCGGAGGTCATCTCGTCCGGCGTGACGGCCGAAAAAGAACACGGAGGGGTGGCGGTGCATCAGGAGGGCGACCGGGATTCGGCCAGCTTCTCCAGGCGCCGGTGGCCCCAGTCGGACAGCGGCGTCAACGCCTCGGACAGGTCGCGGCCGAATTCGGTCAGGGAGTACACGGTCTTCAGGGGCCGCCCGTCGTGCACCTCACGGTGGACGAGACCGTCGGCCTCCATCTCCCGGAGCGTCTGAGTCAGCACCTTCTCGGTGAGGCCGGGTAGCCGCCGGCGCAATTCACCGGGACGGTGCGGACGCGATTCCAGCAGCCACAGCAGGATCGTCTTCCATTTGCCGTCGATCACGGCGATCGCGGCGGTGACTCCGCACACATTGGTGTCCTGCGCACGGCTGCGCGTCATCGTCATTCCCTCTATCGACCCGATCAGGAGTTCAATCATGCCCTTCAACCCCGAACATTCTGCCGTCACCGTGCTCGGTCTCGGCCCGATGGGCCGGGCGCTGGCCGGCGCCTTCCTCGACGCCGGGCTGCGCACGACGGTGTGGAACCGGACGGCGGGCAGGGACCGGGAGCTGACCGGACGGGGCGCGGTCGGCGCCCCGTCACCCGAGACGGCGGTCGCCGCGAGCGGGCTGACCGTCATCTGCGTGGTCGACTACGACGCGGTGGACGCCATCCTGCGGCGCGACGCGGTCACCGACGCGCTGAAGGGGCGCACGGTCGTGAACCTCACCGCGGACACCCCCGACCGCGCGCGGAAGACCGCGGCCTGGGCGGCCGAGCACGGCATCGGCTACCTCGACGGCGCGATCATGACGCCGGCCACCACGATCGGGACGCCGGCCGCGGCGTTCATCCACAGCGGCCCGGGAGAGCTCTACCAGGAGCACCGGCCCGCGCTGGAGGCTCTGGGCGGCACGCACACCCACCTCGGCGAGGAGATCGGCCGGGCGGCCGCGTACGACGTCGCGTTGCTCGACATCTTCTGGACGACGATGGCGGGCTACGCGCACGCGCTGGCGGTGGCGCGGGCGGAGGGGGTGAGCGCGGGAGAACTGGCGCCGTTCGCGCAGGGCATCGGCGCCTTTCTCCCAGCGCTCTTCGAGAAGTTCGCGCATGATGTGGACAGCGGCGGCTTCTCCGGCGAGATCAACCCGATCACGTCGGCGGCGTCGTCCATCGCCCACATCGTGCACACGTCCGAGTCCCACGGCATCGAGGCCGGCGTGATGCGCGCGGTCCAGGACCTGGCGCGCCGCGTGATCGACCAGGGTCATGGCGCGGACGGGTTCACCAGGATCACCGAGCTGCTGAACCCGCGCTAGGGGGGTGTCCGGTGGACCTTCGTCCGGCTGCGCGTCGCTCGCTATGAACACGATCCACCGGGAAACCCCTGGGCGAGCGGGTCAGCCGGTGGCGAGCCGCTCGTGGGTCTGCCAGGACGACGTCAGGTTCTTGCCCGAGCGGCGGCAGCGGCCGGCGTTCAGCTGGACCCAGTCCTCGGTCCGTTTCGTCTTGGCCCCGAACCGGACGGTCGGCCCATTGTCGACGGGCTGCACGCCGCCGCCCTTGGACGAGATCAGCGCGGTGCTGATGAAGCCGCCCGCCGACCCCGTCAGGTGGCCGCGCAGCTGCGCGCAGACCTCCCAGCCGTCCTTCGGCGCCGTGTCGGCCAGGACGAACGTCCCGGAGTAGACCGTCCGGCAGACCTTGCCCCTGAAAATCACCGTTCCAGCGTTGGGCAGGCCGTACGTGCGGGTGTACTCGCGACAGCCCGGCGCCTTCGGGTCGTTCTTCTTCCTGCTCCTGGTGGGGGTCGGCGTCGGGGTCCGGCCCTGGTGCAGAGCGTCGTCCGGGGAGGTGCTCGCCGAGGAGGACGGCTGTGATGACGGCGTCGCGGCGACGGCCACCGTCTTCCCGGGGCTCGCGGAGCCCCCGCCGTCGGGCCACAGAAACACGGCGAGGAGGAGCGCCACCAGGGCCGTCGCGGCGCCGGCGCCGACCGCCCAGCGGGCCGCCGAGCGCCGGGACGCGGGCGGCGCGGCGGCGCGGGAGGCGGTGCCGGCCCCGCTGGTCGTGCCAGGGTCCGTCCCGCTCGGCATGGTGGGGCTCGTGCCGGGCGGCGCGGCGGCGGATGATCCCGGGTCGGTCCCGCGCGGCATGGCGGGGGTGGTGCCGGGGCGGGACACCGGGTCCGTCCCGCTCGGCATGGCCGGGGTCGTGTCGGCGCGCTCGCCGGTCGGGACCGGCACCGGGGGACCGAACGAGGACGGGACCGTCAGCGCGTCGACGGGCTCCTGTCCGAGCAGCGCGGCCTGGGCCTGCTGGGCGGTGGGCCGGCGTGCCGAGTCCTTGGCCAGACACGCGGCGACGACGGAGCGCAGCGGCTCCGGCAACGGGTCGAGGTCCGCGTCGCCGCGCACGATGCGCTCCATGACCCTGGGCACCGAGTCGTTGCCGAACGGCGGACGGCCGGTCGCGGCGAACAGGATCGTGGAGCCCCAGGCGAACATGTCGACCGGCGGGCCGATCTCGCCGCCCGCGATCTGCTCCGGTGCCATGTACGCGGGTGTGCCGAGGTTGTTGCTCTCGTTGCTGCGGGTGGTCCCGAGGGCACGGGCGATGCCGAAGTCGATCACCCGTGGCCCGTCCACGCCGAGCAGGACGTTCTGCGGGTTGAAATCGCGGTGCACGATCCCGGCCTTGTGGATCGCGGCGAGGGCGGTCAGCGTGCTGATCGCCAGCCGTTCCAGCGCGCCGCCCGACCGGGGGCCCTCGGTGAGGATCTGCGACCGCAGCGACCGGCCCTCGACGTACTCGCTGACGATGTAGGGCTGGTCCCCGGCGAGGTCCGCGTCGAGGACCTGGGCGGTGCAGAACCGCGCGACCTTCTTGGCGGCGTCCAGCTCCCGGACGAACCGGTCGCGCGCGTCCGGATGCGCCGCCGTGCGGGCGTGCAGAAGCTTGATCGCCACGTGGGTGTCGGCGTCGTCCCGGCCGAGGTAGACGACTCCCTGCGTGCCCTCGCCGAGGCGCCCCACGAGCCGGTACGCCCCGAGCCGCGTGGGATCTCCCGGCCGCAGCGGATGACCCTCGGGCATCTGGTCGTCCTCCCGGTCTTACCGTCGGTCACGCGAGAGGTAACCATAGCGCCGGTCACGCCGGCCGACACTCCGGTGGGCCGAGCCGCCGGGCCTCGGCCGCAGGCTTCGGCGGCTCAGCTCGTGGCGCGGCCGAGGGCGTACTGGTACAGATGCTCCTGCTGGATGGAGCCGTCGGCCCGCTGCATGGTCGCGAAGTTGGCGATGAAGATCTCGTGCGCCGCGTCGACGCCCATGACGTCGATCGCCCGCTCGACGTTCGGCGAGGTCGTCATGGACTCCCAGGCGCTGTCCAGGGAGGCGAAGTCGTGCCGGTGGTTGACCTCCGCGCTGGCGAAGACGTCGAGTCCCGCCTCCACCATGACCTCGCGCAGCCGGTACAGGTCGTGCACGGGCGGGCCGTCCGTGGGCGGCGTGGGCACCCGGCCCCGTACGGCGCTGAGGAAGGCGCTCGCCTCGCGGCCCGCCCAGTTGTGCCACAGGCCGATGGCGACCACGCCACCTGGCCGGGTGACCCGGGCCAGCTCCGCGATGGCCGCCGCGGGCGACCTGGCGTACTGGATGGCATCGAACGCCATCACCTGGTCGAAGCAGCCACGGTCATAGGGCAGCTCGGTGACCTCCGCGGCGCGCAGGTCCGCGTCCGGCAGCCGGTCCCGGGCGTACGACAGCAGGTCCGGCGCGGGGTCGAGTCCGGCGAGGTCCGCGCCGGTGAACGCCGCGAGGCCCAGCGCCGTGCCGGTTCCGCAGCCCACGTGCAGCAGGCGGGTGCCGGGTTGCGGTCCCAGCGCCGCGAGTGTCGCGGCGTACAGGGGGCGGACCTGCTCCTCACGCACGCGCGTGCAGGGGGTACCGCGCTGCTGACGGACCTGCACGGTCCCCATCGTCGCGTCCTCCGTGTCGACTGCCGATGACCCCATGGTCATGATCGGGTTCATCGAGTGCATCAGCATAATTGCTTACTTTTCAACTACATGTACGGCTTATCTACTACATACTCGCCATGTGACAAGGCGGGTTTCGTGTCCCACGCTCATCGGCCGTGCCGCCGAGCTCGACCGACTCGACGCCGCCCTGACCCAGGCGCAGGGCGGTTCGTCCGTCCTGCTCTTCGTCTCAGGGGACGCCGGGATCGGCAAGTCTCGGCTGGTCACGACCTTCACCGACCGCGCGCGGTGGCGTGACGCGCTGGTCTTCACGGGCGGCTGCCTCGACCTGGCCGAGGGCGCCGCGCCGTACGCGCCGTTCGTCGCCGCGCTCCGGCCGCTGGCCGAGGAGCTCACGGCCGAAGAGCTGTCGCACGTCCTCGGCGACGCGCCACGCGAACTCGGCGCCCTGCTGCCCGAGCTCTGCGGACGGCCGCCGACCCGCCGGGACGGCGCGGAGCGTGGACGGCTGTACGAACTCGCCCTGGGCCTGTTCCAGCGGATGGCCGCGTTGCGCCCGGCCGTCCTGGTCCTGGAGGACCTGCACTGGATCGACCCGGCCTCCGCCGACCTGCTGTCGCTGCTCGGCACGAACCTGCGCCGCTCCGGTCTGGTCGTCGTCGGGACGTACCGCAGCGACGAGGTGGTGCGCGGCCACCCTCTGCACGGCACCGTGCTGGAGCTGGAGCGCTCGGGAAACGCCGAGCGCATCGAGCTCAGCAACCTGTCCCGGGACGAGGTGGCCGCCCAGGTGGCCGGCATCCTCGGGACCCGTCCCGCCACCCGCCAGGTCGGCACGCTGTTCGACCGGTCGGAGGGGAACCCGTTCTTCGTCGAGGAACTGGTCGCGGCCGGTCCGACCACCAGGGAACTGCCCGCCAGCCTCCGCGAGGTGCTCCTGACCCGCGTCGAACGTCTCGCCCCGGAGACCCGGCGGGTCCTGCGCGCCGTCGCCACCATCGGCCGGGTCGGCGACGAGGAGCTGATCGCCGCGGTGACCGACCTGCCGTCCGAGGCGCTGAACGACGCGCTGCACGAGGCGGTCGCCCACCGGCTGCTCGTCGTCACGGACGATGGATACGACGTACGGCACGCGCTGCTGCGCGAGGCGCTGCACACCGAACTGCTGCCCGGCGAGCGCAGCCGGCTGCACGTCGCCGTCGCGACGGCCCTGGAGAAGCGGGGCCCGTCCGCCGAGCTCGCCCGCCACTGGCACGCCGCCGGCGACGCGGAACGGGCGCTCACCGGCTTCGTGGCGGCCGCCGCGGCCGCGGCGGCCGGGTACGCCTGGGCCATCGCCCTGGCGCACTACGAGCGCGCCATCCGCCTGTGGCCGGAGGTGCCCGACGCCGAGTCCCGCGCCGGGATGCCGCACGCCGAACTGCTGGGCCGCGCCGCCGAGGTCGCGATGGCGGCGGGGGAGGTGGACCAGGCGGCCCGCCTCGTTGAGGAGGCCATGACCGAGGTCGACCCGGCGGCCGCGCCGACACGCGCGGCGAGCCTGTGGACGCTGATGGGCCGGGTCCGCTGGATGGCCGGGGACATGGCGGCCGCCTGCGAGGCGTACGACAGGGCGATCGCGCTGCTGCCCACCGAGGCGTCGGCCCGCGAACGCGCCCGGGTCCGCGGGCTGCAGGGGCACGCGCTGATGATCCAGTGCCACTTCCGGGAGTCCGTGGCGTCCTGCCGCGAGGCGATCGAGGTCGCCGCCGCGGTCGGCGCCCGCGACATCGAAGGGCACGCCCGCAACACCATGGGCGTCAGTCTCGCGATGCTCGGCGAGATGACCGCCGGTCTCGCCGAGCTCGCCGAGGCCCTGCGCAGCGCCAAGGAGCGCGAGGACGCCTGGGAGCTCGGCCGCGCGTACGTCAACTACACCGAAGCGCTGCTGTGGGCGGGGGACTGGGCGAAGGCCGCGGAGCTCGGCATGGAGGGCGTGGGCACCTGCCGGCGCCTCGGGTACGGCCGGACGACCTGCATGTGCGCCGCCGGCAACACGCTCGCCGCGCTGATCCGGCTGGGCCGCTGGTCCGACGCGGACCGGCTCGTCGACGAGGTCATGGACATCGAGGCGCCGCCATGGCAGCGCTGGGGTGTCACGCTCGCCATGGCCGAGCTGCAGCTGCGCCGGGGCGACGCCGACGGCGCGCGGCGTCACCTCGCCACCCTCGCCGAGACCGTCGGCCGGACCGACGGCCTGGACCTGGCCAGCGCCTACCACGCCTGCCGGGCCCGCCTGGCGATCCTCGAGCACGACCCGATGGCCGCGCGGAGCCACGTACGGGCGGGGCTCGACGTGATTCGCGGCAGCGAGTTCACCCGGATCGGGCCGGAGCTGTGCGCGTCGGGAATCCGGGTGGAGGCGGGGCTGCACGGCGACCCGACGCCGCTCCTGGAGGAGTGCCGGGAGACGCTCGCGGCGATGCCCAGGATGCCCGAGTCGGAGGCGTACGCCCTGCAGGCCGAGGCGGAGGCGACTCGGCTGACGGGCCCGGATCCGGTCCTCTGGCGCTCCGTGATCGCCCTCTGGGACGGCCTCGGCGAGATCTACCGCGCGGCGTACTGCCGGATCCGCGAGGCCGAGGCGATCCTCGCCGTCCGTGGTCCGCGCGAGGCCGCGGTGAAGGCACTGCGGACGGCGTGGGCGGCCGCCGACGCCCTCGGCGCCGGCGCGCTGCGGCCGGAGATCGAGGGCCTGGCCCGGCGGGCGCGGCTCGACCTCGTCCCGGCGGAGGAGCCCGACCCCGCGGAGGAGACGGTGCCGGGGCTCACCGCGCGGGAGGTCGAGGTGCTCGCGCTGCTGAGCAGCGGGCGGACCAATCGGCAGATCGCCGAGACGCTGTTCATCAGTGAACGGACGGTCGGCGTCCACGTCTCCCGGATCCTGCACAAGCTCGGCGTGCCCAACCGCGGCGCCGCCGCCCATCTCTTCCGCGCGTCGAACTGACGGCGGCCGGCGCGACCGACGATCAGTGTTCGGGAGCGACCGATCGGAACCCGGAAGCGAAGGATCAGAGCTTCAGAGCGAACGATGGGAGCTTAAGGAGCGAACGATCGAAGCTCGGGAGTGAATGATCAGAGCTTGGGAGTGAACGAGCCGCCGCGCAGGCCGGCGTCGACCAGCTCGACGGCCCGGGCCATGGCCGCCAGCCGGGTGCCCTCCCGGCGGTAGATCTCCAGCACCGCCTCGAGACCGTGTGCGGGGACCGTGTCCGCCAGCTCGGCGCGGGCGGTGCGGAAGCCCTCCCTCGCCGCCTCCAGGTCCGCGGCGACGTGATGACGGGCCATGCGCGACAGCACGGTCGGATAACGCCGGAGTACGCCGTACCGGCGGTATTCGGCCGGCACCAGGTCGAAGAGCCAGGCCACCGCCGTGCCCTCGAATCTCTCGGTGCCCGGCGGATGCACTCCCGAAGGCCAGCCGGGCGGTACGTACGCGGTCACGTCGTCAGGATATCTTCAACTCGAATATATGTTCGAGAAAAGGTAGGGGAAACTACCGATCCGGCCTACTTATCCGAGTCATCGTCTGGATCGCGGCGCTTCGTGATTCTGATCATGCCGGAGTCGAGATCATCGCGGCCGCCGGCGCTGTTCGTGTGCAGCTCATGGCGGCGGGTCTTCTCCTTCTCCTGCTCCTCGAGCTGGATCTGCTTCCCCGCACCACCGAACGCGGCCTGCAGGTCCGCGAACATCCCAGGCCCGAACCCGGCACCGGACGACGAATCACCCCGGATGGCCGACATCAGGCCGCCGCCTCCGCCGTTGCCCTCCTTCGGCCAGTCGATCACTTCCGGCTCAGGAGCAGCGACGGGGCGCTTACGCGGACGCCTGCGGCGCCGTCGAAACGGTGACTTCACGCAACCTCCAACGATCGGCCGAGTGCCATGATTCCGCCCGGCGCCCCGCCGATGGTATGCGCGATTCCAGTGATCTTGAATGCGCGGTCACCGCGATCTCGGACGGTACCCTGCGGAGGGTGCCCACCACACTGGCCGACATCATCACGATCCTGGAAGATCGCTACGATCCCGCCTGGGCGGAGTCCTGGGATGCCGTCGGCCTGGTCTGCGGTGATCCGGAGGCCGTCGTCCGCCGTGTCCTGTTCGCCGTGGACCCGGTGAGCGACGTGGTCGACGAGGCCCTGGACTGGCACGCCGACCTGATCGTCACCCATCACCCGCTCCTGTTGCGGCCCGTGCACGGCGTGCCGGCCACCACCCCGAAGGGCCGCGCCGTGCACCGGTTGATCACCGCCGGCGCCGCCCTGTACACCGCGCACACCAACGCCGACGTCGCCGACCCCGGCGTGTCCGACGCGCTCGCCCGGGCCGTCGGTGTCACCGGGAGCCTGCGACCGCTCAGCCCGTCCGCCGAAGATCCGCGCCGGGGGCTCGGCCGCGTCGGTGAGCTTCCCGCACCCCTCACGCTGCGGGAGTTCGCGGACGCCGCGGCCAAGGGCCTGCCCGCCACCGCCGCCGGACTGCGCGTCGCGGGCGACCCGGAGGCGCCGGTCCGTACGGTGGCGGTCTGCGGAGGCGCCGGCGACTCGCTGCTGGGCGCCGCCCGCGCCGCGGGAGCCGACGTCTACCTCACCGCCGACCTCCGCCACCATCCGGCGTCGGAGTTCCGCGAAGATGGAAGTACGGCACTCATCGACGCCGCGCATTGGGCGACGGAATGGCCGTGGCTCGGCGACGCGGCGGCCGTGGTGCGACAGACTGGCGTGGAGACCCGGATCTCCACCGTTGTAACCGACGCGTGGACCTTTCGATCCCTTGAAGGAAGTACGTGAAAGCAGCACCTGAAGCCCAGATGCGGCTCCTCGACCTGCAGGAGCTGGACAGTCGGCTCGACCGGCTGGCCCACCGCAGGCGCACCCTCCCGGAGCTCGCCGAGATCACGAAGGTCGAGGAGCGCATCGGCGGGGTCGCCGACGCGCTCGTCGCGGCGCAGACCGAGATCAGCGACATCGACCGGGAGCAGAAGAAGGCCGAGCAGGACGTCGACCAGGTACGCGCCCGCGCCGACCGGGACCAGAAGCGGCTCGACTCCGGGCAGGTGTCCTCGGCCCGCGACCTGGAGAACCTCCAGTCCGAGATCGTGTCCCTGCAGAAGCGGCAGGCCGACCTCGAGGACATCGTGCTCGAGGTGATGGAGCGCCGCGAGGAGGCCGAGAACCGCCTGCGCACTGTCGAGGCGGACAAGGAGGCGGCCGACAAGGAGCTGACCGAGCTGGCCGAGCGCCGCGACGCCGCCTACCGGGAGATCGACGGCGAGGCCGAGCTGGTCCGTACGGCGCGGGCCGGTGTCGCCGACGACATCCCCGGCGACCTGCTCAAGCTCTACGAGAAGCTGCGCGAGCAGCACCGGGGCGTCGCCGCCGCGGCCCTGCTGCGCGGCCAGTGCCAGGGCTGCCACCTGCAGCTCAACACCGTCGAGCTGAACGCCATCCGCGCGGCCGCCAAGGACGACGTCATCCGCTGCGAGGAGTGCCGCCGAATCCTCGTCCGCACCCCGGAATCCGGCCTGTGAAGCTGATCGTCGAGGCCGACGGCGGGTCGCGCGGCAACCCCGGACCGGCCGGGTACGGCTCGGTGGTCCGGGACGCCCTCACGGGCCAGGTCCTCGCCGAGCGGGCCGAGTCTCTCGGCGTGGCCACCAACAACGTCGCCGAGTACCGCGGGCTCATCGCGGGCCTGGAGGCCGCGGCGGAGCTCTCCTCGGACGCCGACGTCGAGGTCCGGATGGACTCCAAGCTCGTCGTCGAGCAGATGTCCGGCCGCTGGAAGATCAAGCATCCGGACATGAAGCCGCTGGCGCTCCAGGCGCAGCGGCTTGCCTCGCGGCTGCGTTCGGTCCGCTACACGTGGATCCCCCGGGAACGCAACAAGCACGCCGACCGGCTCGCCAACGAGGCCATGGACGCCGCCGCCGAGGGCCGTACGTGGGCGCCGTCGGCGGTCGAGGAGGACGAGCCGGAGCCGCAGCCGCCCACCGCCACGACGGGCTGGGCGCCGCCGACCACGGAGCCGACGACGACGCTGCTGCTCCGGCACGGCGAGACTCCGTACTCCGGGGAGCGGCGGTTCGCGGGCACCGGCGACATCCCGCTCACCGACACCGGCCTGGTCCAGGCCCGCGCGGCGGGGAAGGCCCTCGCCGGTCGCGGCATCGAAGCGATCGTCACGTCGCCGCTCAAGCGCACGCGGCAGACCGCCCAGGAGGTCGCCCAGGCCCTCGACGTTCCGGTCCGCGTCGAGGACGATCTGCGCGAGACCGACTTCGGCGACTGGGAGGGCTACACCTTCGCCGAGGTCCGCGAGCGCTGGCCCGCGGAGATGGACGCCTGGCTCGCCGACCCGTCCGTCGCGCCGCCCTACGGCGAGAGCTTCGCGGCCACCCAGAAACGCGTGCAGACCGCCCGCGACAAACTGCTCGTCCGCTTCCGGAAGCAGAAGATCCTCGTCGTGTCGCACGTCACGCCGATCAAGACGCTCGTACGCCTGGCGCTGGACGCCCCGCCCTCCGCGCTCTACCGGATGCACCTAGACGTCGGATCACTGTCGGTCGTCGACTGGTACGCCGACGGCCCCGCCGTCGTACGGTCCCTCAACGACACCCACCACTTGCGTCAGGGTGCCGAACCGGGACTTTGGTAAAATCTTGAACGACGGACGAGTCGGCCGGACGGTCGCGTCGGAGTTCCGCTCCGACGAGGAAGGTCCGGGCTCCACCGGGCAGGGTGGTCGGTAACGCCGACCCGGGGTGACCCGCGGGAAAGTGCCACAGAGAACAGACCGCCTCCGCGTGCGGAGGTAAGGGTGAAACGGTGGTGTAAGAGACCACCAGCGCCCCAGGTGACTGGGGCGGCTCGGCAAACCCCACCCGGAGCAAGGTCAAGAAGGACCCGCAACGCGGGTCCGCGCAGGCGTTCGAGGGCGGCCCGCCCGAGCCTGCGGGTAGACCGCTCGAGGCCGCCGGCAACGGCGGCCCTAGATGGATGACCGTCGCTCCGCGCGAGCGGAGGCACAGAACCCGGCCTACAGGCCGACTCGTCCGTCATCCACGCTGCTGACCTGGAGCGCAGCACGTCAGCCCTCCTCGTCAGGGCACTTTGAGGGCACACCGAGCGCGAGCCCGAACGCCTTGTCCAGCGCGTCACGAGCCCGGCCGCCGGCCTCCGGCACCAGGTGCCCGTACAGGTCGACCGTCGTCGTGATCGACTTGTGCCCGAGCCACCGCGACACCTCGGAGATCGGTACGCCCCCGGCGAGCGCCGTGCTGGCGAAGGTGTGCCGCAGATCGTGGAACGTGGTGTCCTCAGGCAGGCCGACCGCCTTGATCGCTGGCTTCCATATCCGCTTGTTGTAGTAGTCCCGCCGCAGCAGACCACCGCGCGGAGTACGGCACAGCACCGCGTCGGCGTCGAGCTGGAGCGCCTGGGCGTGCTCGTCGATCGCATCACTCAGGAAGACCGGCATCGGTACGTCCCGGACCGACGCCGAGGTTTTCGGCGATGCCAGCACCGGCCGCCTGTCGATCACGACGACCTGTTGATTAACGGTGATCATCCCTAGCTCGGAGTCGATGCGGTCGAGCGCCAGCCCAAACGCCTCGCCCTGGCGGAGGCCGGCCGCAGCACCGAGCAGGACCAGGACCCGGTACCGCTTGGGCATAGCGTCGGCGAGGGCCAGGACCTGTTCCGGTGGGGTGGGGCCTGGCCATCCCGCCCGCCGACGTCCCAGGACAAGCCGAGCAGAGCCGCCGGCGGTGGCGAAGGTCGTTCTTCCGCGGGGAGCTCCACCATCACCACCGCCGGCGGCCCCGCTCCCCACGGGGTGGGACGACGGCGAACGGGATGGCCAGGCAAGAAGATAGCCGCTTGTGGGACAAAGTTCCGCCCGGCGCTGGCATGGCGCCCTATTTGCTACAGCGCCATGAGCTCATTTATCAAACGCTCACTAAGTAGTGACAGATTCATTTAGTGAAGATCGGGAACCCTTTAGCCAAGGTAACGCCGACTGGATGAACGATAGGGTTGTCCGACTTCTCGGCGAACGATCAAGAGTGTAAGCCCCTGGCGGCTGGCTAGAATAGGAGAACTCGAATGCCTCTACCGGAGTCGCATCGACAGCAAATGTGTGAAATGGAGTCGGGTTTTGATGCAATTCATCAACTTGTGAACTCGATGCAAACTCTACTCAGCGACGCTAATTTTCTGAATGTATTGAATCACATTTATGACGATCCCAGGGCCCAAGTGGCCGCAGAAAGGGACGGTGCGGCATATTTCAGGGACCGAGATGTCGACATTCCTGAGTATGTGGAACTAAAGGTAATAGCGGGCAACTGGCGTGCTAGCGGGTGCGCGTACATAAATGGATGGGGTGGTTGCATTCACTACGACAGCAACTCTGGATGGGGCTGGGGCCCTTAGTGGTCTTTTCCGCAAGTCATTCGGGGGTTAGGCCACGGCTTCCCGGCGTTGACAGGGGCACATCGACGGAACATGACTGCGAGAACAGTCGACAAGCGATGACAGATATCGGTAACCGTCGGCGCAGCTTAAAGGCTTGCCAACGGTATCGCCGCAGGTAGTTGTCACGCAGTCCAGAGTTCACGAACATCTACAGAGTCATAGCCGCCAACAGGCTGCGTGACCAACTGAGTGACAATCGCGACGTACAGCCAAGGACTCTGGCGGACGACCAGAGACCATCTGTCCAGGTAGAGCCGAGGATTGGCCGTAGTCGACGCTTACTCGATCTTCCCTCGTAACGAATCGGTCTCCCTCCGCCGTAACGATCACACCTCTTTGCGCAACGGGTATCACTCAGGTATGAGCAAGCTGGATGAGAACGCGAAGCGCCGAATCCAATCTAGCGAGGACAGGAAACCAGAGCACCTCAGAAGCCGGGGGTTCAAGCAGCGCGTACAACGCACCGTAGATCGCCGCGACAGTGAGAAGGGCAACGGGAAGAAGGGGCGCTCAAGCTGAAGGCACATCGAGGGCACATCGCAGCGCGATCGTGCGCGAAACGTTGAGAACAGTCGAGACGGTCCAGCCCAGGTCAGCAGCGAGAGCACAGCGCTGACGCAGCTCAGGGATACGCCGGTTAAGAACCCGGCCTACAGGCCGGCTCGTCCGTCATCCACGCGCTCGGCACACCCTCGGCGAGTGCCGTACGCGATCAGCCATGGGTATCCAGCCCTCTGTGATCGAGCGCTGTTCGGATCCGGCTGAGCCACTCTGTGCCCAGCCGGCGCCCGTTCGGGAGTTGGTCACCTCGATCCCAGCGCCACGTTGTGATCATCGCCAGCACGAGGATCCGGCACTCGCGCAGCAAGTCTTGGTCGACACCCGGATAGTGCTCGCCGACTTCTTCGGGCGCATGGGCGAGGTCGAATTCGACAGGCCCACGGCAACACGTCTCAAGGTCTATGAACAGCAGACCGTTCTTCGTGGTGAGCACGTTGCCCGGGTGCGGCTCGCCGTGCAGCAGCTGCTCAGTGCCGCCGCGCTCGCCGATCACCCGCCTCAGGCTTCGCAACGTGTCGCCGAGCAGCTCCCGGTCCGCTCCGGCGAGCGCCGGAGTGCGGTCGCGGTCCGCCACGAGTCGCTGAGCCTGCTCGACTCGATTCGTGAAGTGCGGCGTCGGGACGTCGACCTCGCGCATGCCGGCGTGCAGTCGCTGGAGCGCATCGGCGTAGTCGGTCGGTGAGATCTCTCGAGGTGCCACGGGTTCGTAGTAGGTCCATAGCGTGACCACGAAGCCATCACGCTCATAGGCGCGTGGCTCCGCTCGAGGCTCGAGGGCAGCCACCGGGCAGCCGGATTCGGCGAGCCGCTGAGCAAGCTCGAGTTCGAACCGTGCGACCTGATGCGCTACTGGTGCCACCCGGGCCAGGACGTCACACGGCAGCAGACGCAGAGTCAGCTTGTTCGAGTCATGAAGAACGATCGCGTCGTCGGCTGTCAGGCCAAGTGATGAGGCGGTGGACATGGCCGCGGCTACCGCACGCGAAACCTCTGAGGCCCGCACCGTCGCCTGGCCCCTCTCCCGTGAGCGCTGCCGTGACTCTCCAAGCGGTGCGACGCGCGCACCTTACCAAGTCATCGGTATCGGATCAGTGGGGAATGCCGGCGATGATGTCGCGGGCGCCCTTGCGCGCCAGAGTCGCGGCGACGAGGGCGCCGAGTTCGGGCGCGCGGTCGAGGGTGTCCGATTCGTGGGCGTAGGCGAACTCGCCGCCGTCGCGGGAGAAGACCATGCCGGTCAGCGAAAGCCGTCCATCCGGCGTGGTGGTGCAGTGCCCGGCGATCGGGGAGTTGCAGTGTCCTTGCAGGCCCTGCAGCATCGTCCGCTCGGCGGTGATGTGCGTACGGGTCTCGGGATGGTCGACCAGGCGCAGCAGCTCGCGGATTCCCTCATCCGCCTCGCGACACTGGACGCCGATGACGCCGGCGCCGATCGCGGGGCACATCCGGTCCATCTCCAGGATCTGGCCGACACGGTCCGACACTCCGGCGCGTACGAGGCCGATGCGGGCCAGAACTAGCGCCTCGATGCGGTCGTCGTTCTCGTCGAGCTTGGTAAGGCGGGGGATGACGTTGCCGCGGAAGGGGACCACTTGCAGATCGGGGCGGGCTTGCAGGATCTGGGCTTTGCGTCTCACCGCGGAGGTGCCGATCACCGAACCGGGCGGGAGTTCGTCGAGGGAGGCATGGCGGGAACCGGAGCGCCACACGACGCAGTCGCGGACGTCTTCGCGGGGAAGGTAGGCCGCGAACATCAGCCCCTCGGGGAGCGGGACGTCACCGGGCACGTCTTTCATGGCGTGGACGGCCATGTCGATCTGGCCGGCGACCATCGCCGCGTCGATCTCCTTCATGAAGGCGCCCTTGCCGCCGAGTTGGGCCAGGTCGCCTTTCCACGCGTCGCCGGAGGTCTTGATGGCGACGATCTCAATGTCGATGTGAGGGAGTGCGCTGCGGATCGCCTCGACGACGCGGTTCGCATAAGCCATGGCCAGGTGGGAGGTGCGGCTGCCGAGCCGGAGCCTCCTGCGTGGTAGGAGTTGGTCGAAGTCCGTGATGACGGTCGTGTCGGTGGAGTCGGCAGGGACGATGGTCATAGCGGCAACGCGTTCCTTGTCGTGATCGGCCGGCCGGAGTCGCGCGGTGTCCGCGGCGGCGTAGGTGATGATCCTGGCAGCGCCCGCCCGCTTCAGCGCGGTGAACAGCTCGATCCGCAGTGTGAGATCCAACGCGTTGTGTTCGCCTGACACGCTGAAGGGCCCCTCGTGCTCGCGAAGTGGAAGGGGCGCCTGATGGCCTTGTCCAGCGCGTCCCGTGCCCGGCTGCTCCGCTGCGTCTGGCCATGAAGCCTCTCGCCGCCGGGCAGGGCGGCCGACAGGGCATGCACGCTGCCGGGCACCGCCCCGGACACCCAGATGGTCGATCCGTCGGAACCTGCGATGACCCAAGAACCCCACCGGCCCGGGTCGTGATCATTGGCGCGGACGCCTGAACAGCCTTTGTGAACAGTCTTCGCCGGCCCCCCAGTGGTAGAGGTGCGTCGACCCTGGTCACGGGGCCGCGAAATTGGTCACGGTCAGCGCCTTGTCCCACCGAGCGGCGGCCAGGTCGTCGTGGCGGATCATGAATTTCGTGTAGTACTCCGCGTAGACCCGGGATTCATTGGCGAGCGGTATCCATTCGCTCGCCAGCTGGAGCGCTTCTTCGTCCAGATAGGAAAACCTTTCTCCCTTCGGGAGGGTCTTCGCCGTGATGCTGCCGACCGTCGCCTCGTCATCGGCATACCCGCCGATGACGAGGTAGGCGCCAGACGACCAGAGGCCGTAGGCCAGATCTCTCGTCGTCCGGGATGCCCAACTCAAGCGCTGCCCGACGAAACTCTCCCTGATGATCCATGCCCGAGAAGATAAACCCTTTTCAACCCGGCTGTGCCATCGGGGTGTTGGTGGGCCTGGGTTGTACGTGGCTCAGTGTTTCGCCACAGCCTGGCCCAGGTTGAATGCGACCGTGGCCACAATGCCGGCGATGACGAGCAGGGCGGCGATGGTCGCCCAGAGCTGAGGCAGCCGAATAGTGCGAACAAGTTGCCCCAACGTCAACTGCTCTGGCGCGATCCGCTGCTTTTCACTGCCGCGCGCTTCGAACTCCGACACGCGTCGCTTCCAGTCGCTGAAGATTCCTTTGAATTCTGCCCCGTTCAGCACATCGACGTCCAGGTCCACCCGTTGCACATACCAATCGTATCTGCCTTCGAGTAGTCCTTCGGTTTTTAGGCCGTCTTCCACGATGACCAGTAGTGGATGCCCCTTGATGTAGGCCATCGAGGCTTCTATCTGATTCCAAATCGTCGGAAGTGCCAGATCGGAGATGCTCTGCTCTTTGGTGGTGCCGCGAAATTCTATAGCATGGTCGGCGCGGATGCGTTCGAAGGCTATCACCACCGTCCCCTTGCATCTGTCCATCATCTCGGCGATCAGTTCTAGGGGCTGGCGGGAGGTGAAGTCGTTCCTCCCTACCGTTCGAGGTGTCATTCCGTTTGCGCGCAGCAGATCTTCGATGGCGCATACGAAGTCTTCTTGATTTGAATTGTATGTGCGGCCTACGCTCAGAAAAATGTCTGTCTGCAACGTCTGTGTCCAATGAAGGCGTGAGTGGTCTTTGCTCTGACTATCGCATGCGAGTAAGTGATCGTTTCGCCGAGTCATCGATTCCATCCACTGAAGCAGTGGACTCTGCGCATCGGGGCGCACGAGCACTACGGCCGGCCTTCGGCAGCAGTAAGTGCGGAGAAGTAACGCCCCAGGTGGGCAATGTGGCCAGGATGCCGAAGTGGTAGGCGACGTCGCCGGTACGGGTGCTGTTCAGCGTGATGTTCAGGCAGTAGACAGTCCCCAGGAGCGCGAACGATGTCGTCCCCAGCGCGATAACCGCCCTGCGGCACCAATCAGCCGTCGACGGCCGCCTGGTCCGCGCGTCCGCGGTTCGGGAAACTCAGACCGCACTCGTCGTCATCCTCCGCCTGCTCCTCATGCCGGACGGGTCGGGCGTCCAATCGACCCCGGCACAGGGGAAGGGCAGAGGGCCCGGCTGATGCCGGGCCCTCGTGGTTGAGCGAGGAGGCGGTGAGCCTCCCCGCGTGGCCGCCTCAGGCGTCCCGGGTCCCCTTGAGACGGGAACGCACGAAACGGCGGATGGCACGGATGGCGACCTCGCCGCCGACGAGGCCGGTGACGGCGCCGCCGACGATGCCGAGTCCGAACGTGCTGGCACCGACGAGGACGCCGGTGGCGGCGGTGGCGATCGACCCGACGATCAGCCCGATGACGAGACCGAGAACGCCGCCGACGGCGCCGAGGACCAAGGCCCAGCGCGCAGGGGGATCGGGTGAATCACGGGCCGATTGGCCATCTGCGGCCACGAAGGCGTCAGCGTTGGGACAGGGCGATGGGTGGCCGAGAGCAGACCAGTCCTAGGAGCCGCGCGTGCTCCGCGTGGCCGGGCACGACCGGACAGCGGAACGGATCTCGGTTGACGGCATGACGCCGGATCCAGGAGCATCCGCCGGTGATCACAATCCGCATGAACGACGATGCGGCCGACGCCCTGGGGCTCCTTGCCGGCTCCGCGCCCGCGGACGCGTACCCGGAGTTGGACGATCAGCTGCGCGAGATGCTCGACCGGGGGCTCACCCGAAACGACGACGCCCTCGTCTTCGTGATCAATGATCGGGGCGGGGCCAAGCTGACGGCGGGCTCACGCGAGGCCATGGCCCGGATGGGCTGGGACACCACGCAGTACGAGTGTCAGGCCAGCAGCTTCCACCTGGAGGACCATGCTCCGGTCACCGTCGACGTGGTCGACGGTGACCTGTACATCAGCCGGGAAGACCAGGTGGTGATGCTCCGACTCGGCCTGCGGGTGGCCGACGGCGTCGGACGGCTCGTTCGCGCCCTTCCCGATCCGGTTCCGGTCAGGTGCATCATCGGTGCCGGATCGACCAATGGGACCTTCCGTTTCCACCAGCTTCGGGAGGGGGAGTCCTGGCTCCTCGATGACCTCGACCACTATCAAGAGGAGATGCTCGTGGTCGTCGACATCGAGCCCTGATCACGATCGAGTCGATCCGCAGGCCGGGTTCCGCGCGCCGATCAACCGAGGCGCCGGCGCTCCCACTCGGCTCTGCTCAGCGCGTACTCGACCTCACCATGCTCGGAGCCTTCGATGGAATCCCATCCCTCAGGGTGGAAGGTACGCACCAGTGTCAGACCGGCCTTCTCCAGCACGCGCCGAGAGGCGGAATTGACCGTCATCGTCTCCGCGACCACGCGTTCCACCCCTTGCTCGGTGAAACCCTTGTCGATCAGCGCACGGGACCCCTCGGTGGCGTAGCCCTTGCCCCACGCCGACCTGCGCAGTCGGTAGCCGAGCTCGATCTCGCCATCACGTGCTTCATCCTCGTACGGTCGAAAGTGGAACCAGCCCAGAAAGCGTCCGGTGGCTTTCTCTTCCGCCGCCCAGAACCCGAGATCTTCGAACCGTTCGTAGTAGCCGAGGAACCTGGGCAGAACCCGGCTGCGGATCTCTTCGCGGGAACTCGGCCTGCCGCCGGTGAGGTAGCGCATGACCTCGGGATCGCCGTTAAGCTCGACCAGATCGTCCTCGTCGGCCGTGGTGAAACGGCGGAGTATCAGACGGTCGGTCTCCAAGAAGATGGACATTTCTCGATCATCCCGCCTCCGAGAGCCGTGTCGTGCGGCTCAGGTGCTCTCGGTCTCCGCTCTCAGAGAGCCGGACGGCGATCGGTAGGGTGCCGGCGTGCTCGTCTCCCAGTACACCTACTTCGCCCTGGCCTCGATGCGGATACCGGGGACCGAGATCACCGCTCGGCTGGGAATCGAGCCCGACGAGGTGACCGTGCGCGGTAGTCGTCTCGCCAGGCCGCCCCGGCCGGTCGCCCATGAGTGGCGTGTCGTCTGCCGCAAGCCCGGTCTGACCGTCGATGAGCAGATGACCCGGATCATCGACAGGCTGTTCGATCATGCCGAGCGCATCGGCGCCCTGGCCGCCGAACTCGACCGTGTCGATGGAGAGTCGGGTGCCAGTCGATTGCAGGTCGTGCGGATATTCGAGCATCCGGCCGGTGAGGCGGAGGGTTCGGCCGGCCCGGTCGACGGCCTCGGAAACCGCTTTGGGCAACACCGGTTGCTCGGTTGGCACCTCGATTCGCGGATCCTGGAGTTCCTCAGGCTGACGCGTGCGCAACTGGACGTCGACGAATACGCCTACGAATGACAGACACCGGTCCGTCCAGGAAGTAGGGAAGCCTGCGCACCGAAGTCTCGGGGAACACCTTCCAGCCGCCCGCTTCATCCCGGTTCAGCAGGACCGGCGCGCCCGGTGGAGCCTCGTTCACCGAATGTTCAGGAAGGGGGGCGTACGACGGAGATGGCGGTGAGGATCAGGCCGTCGCGGGCGAGCCAGCGGCCGGTGAAACCGGTCAAGGGGCGGCCGTCGACCTGCGGGGGAGGGACGGTCAGCGCGGCGGTGAAGGTTCCGGCGTCGGGGTCCACGGTGATGCTCGCGCCCTCGAAGTCCAGCCAGCGCCGGGTCAGCGGGAACCACGCCTTGTAGACCGACTCCTTGGCGCTGAACAGCAGGCGGTCCCAGCGCACGCCGGAGTCGGCGGCGAGCAGGTCGGTCAGCCAGGCGCGCTCTTCGGGGCGGGACACGGCCCCCAGGACGCCGTCGGGGAGCGGACCGTTGGGCTCGGCGTCGATGCCGATCGTCTGGACGTCGCGGGACCGGGCGACCGCGGACGCCCGGTAGCCGTCGCAGTGGGTCATGCTGCCCACGATCCCGTCCGGCCAGATCGGCGCGCCGCGTTCGCCCCGGAGGAGGGGCGCCGGGGCGACGCCGAGGCGCGCGAAGGCCGTACGGGCGCACGCCCGTACGGTGGTGAACTCCCTGCGGCGCTTGTCGACGGCGCGGGCGAGCAGCGCCTCCTCTTCGGGAAACAGCGTCGTCGCGGGCGCGTCGTCGAAGGTGTCCTCGCCCACCGCCTCCGGTGGCAGCAACTCCTCGATCATGGTGTCGGAAGGATCTGCCGCAGGGACGGTGCCGCCGGGCGTTTCTGCCACTCGCGCGGGTAACCGACCGAGACCTCCTCGAAGCGCACGCCGTCGTGGTAGGTCGTGCGCGGGATGTGCAGGTGGCCGTAGACGGCCACGGTCGCCCGGAAACGCAGGTGCCAGTCGGCGGTCCGTTCGGTGCCGCACCACTGGGCGAACACCGGGTGGCGCAGGATCCGGGTCGGCTCCCGCACCAGGGGATAGTGGTTCACCAGTACGGTCGGCAGCTCCGGATCCAGCGCCGCCAGGCGCTGCTCGGTCGCCGCCAGCCGGGCCCGGCACCATGCGTCGCGTGTGGGGTACGGGTCCGGGTGCAGCAGCATCTCGTCGGTGCAGACCACGCCCTCCTCGTAGGCCTGCGCCAGCGCGGCCTCCTTGGTCGTGACGCCGTCAGGACGGAACGTGTAGTCGTAGAGCAGGAAGAGCGGCGCGACGACGGCCGGGCCGCCTGGGCCCCGCCAGACCGCGTACGGATCCTCCGGAGTCAGCACGCCAATGGCCCGGCACAGCTCGACGATCCGCAGGTAGCGTGCCTCGCCGCGCAGCCCGGTCGTGTCGCGCGGGTGGGTCCACAGCTCGTGGTTGCCGGGCGCCCACACGACCGTCGCGAACCGTCGTCGCAGCGTGTCCAGCGCCCACGCGATGTCGTCGAACTTCTCGCCGACGTCGCCGGCGACGAGCAGCCAGTCGTCATTCGACCGCGGACGCAGCTCCTCCACCAGCTTCCGGTTCTCCGAGTAGGAGACGTGCAGGTCGCTGATGGCGAAGAGCTTCGCGCCCTCTCCCGGCGTGCCGATCACATCCGTGATGCTACGGCGGATCTCGCCGGAGCGGACCCCCTCACCATCCCCGCTCGAGCGGCCGTCGACCGCCCGTCCGTGCGAGCGCGGACCGGCGGCCGGGAACGGAGGTCAGCCGAAGTTCACGTCACTGCAGAAGAAGAACGCCTGGTCCATGTGCGAGGCCTGCCAGATCGTGAAGACGACGTGGCGGCCCGTACGGCCCGGGGCGCTGAGGTTGTCGACGATGTAGTCGCTGCCCGGCGCGTACTTGCCCGTCTTGCGGATCAGCTCCAGATCGCTCCAGCGCAGGGGCTGGGTGAGGGCGTCGTACCCCTGCCGGGTGACGTAGACGAGGAGGTAGTCGGCACCGTGATGGGCCTGATCCATCAGGTGTACCGAGAACGTGTTGTGCACGGCGGTCGTCTTCCAGGCGCCGGGGACGTCGAGGGAGCGGTAGCGGCCGCTTTCGGTCAGGCCGCCGCTGCACAGCTGCCCGTCCGGCAGGCCCGCCTGGAAGTTGCCGCCGAGGCCGTTACGGTACAGGCCGTTCCAGTTCCACATGGCGTTCGGGTTGTCCTGCCATGCCTGCCAGCACATCGGGTCCTGCTGCTGCATCGCGGGGTCCTGGAAGTCGCTTCCCCAGCGCAGCCAGCAGCCGTAGTTGCGGGAGGCGGGGTCGACGACCGAGCCGTGGGCGAAGGCGGCGTCGGCCCAGGGGACCAGGAACAGCACTGCCGCCGACAGCAGGGTCAGGGCGCGGAGCGCCCGGCGGGAGAGGTGACCTCGGTGGTGATGCATGCGCGTTTCTCCGTCTCGCGGGGACAGAACGGACGGTGGGAGCGCACGATGGATCTTATCCTGACAGAGTAATTTACCGAACTTTACCGGTGAAACTTTCACCGTTGCGGTGCGGGCCGGCAGCCGAGCATGAGTCGAGCCGCGGTGGCGGGGGCGTGGTCACCGCCACCGCGGCTCGGTCCGTTCGCGCGATCGGGCCGGGGGCTCGGTCACGCGGGCTTGTCGAACGCGCCGTCGAACTTCGCGCAGATCTCCCGCGCCTCGTCGGGGTAGCGTCCGATCAGTCGGTGCAGCTCGGCGAGCTCGGCGTCGCGGCGAAGGTGTCCGACCACGGTCAGATCGTCGAGGATCTGCCGGAACTCGCTCAGCTCCTGGTCATAACTCATGCGGCCTCCTTCGCCCCGTTCGCTCATGTGTCCGTCCGGAGACGTGAGGCGCGGTTGCCGATCACGCGACTGATCTCCCGGGCCGCCAAGGCCTTGTCCACCGCCGGACAGATGGGCTGGCCCCACGAGTAGAAGAACCAGTAGGCGTCGCCGTCCACGATGTGGTGTTCGCAGCGGATCGTCTCCGACATGACAGGCGCGTGCCGATTGGTCGCCCGGAGGTACGGTGCCGCGCCGTGGGGATGGTCGAAAGTGGTCTCGAAGCCGGCCTGATCGAGCGCGCCCCGCAGTTCGTGCAGGTGCCGGACGACTAACGCGGCGACGGGCTCCTCGCCCATGTGCGTTCTCCTCATCGCGCGGGGTACACGGCCGTCTGCCGTGACGTTAAAGCCGGCGACCTGCAAGGTGCGAGGAGTGTGCCCGAGTGTGGCACACGCTTAAGGCGCACGGGTCTCCGGCGCGCGATCCTCCAAGGCGCGCGATCCCCGGCCCGGCGGACGCCCGCCGGGCCGGCTCAGGGGAGGCCCACTCGGGTCGGGCGGGGGGAGCTCAGTCGAGGGCGTCGATCGCGGCGGTGATGAGCGCCCGTGCGGCGGTGCCGAAGACCGCCATCGTCGACAGCTCGGCGAACGCCTTCGCGTACAGCTCCACCTCGCCCGGTGTCGTGACCGTCACCGCCGCCGACAGCAGCTCCACCGAGACCTGGGCGGAGTCGAAGATGTTGAAGCCCTCCAGGGTCCACATCCGGCGGCCGCCGTGGTCGAAGGGGATGACGCCCAGGGACACCGACGGCATCGCCATGATGTCCAGCAGGTGGTGCAACTGCCCGGCCATGGTCTCGGGGCCGCCGACCTGGTAGCGGAGCACCGACTCCTCGACGAGCACGGCGAACCGGTGGTCGCCGTCCCGTACGACGTGCGAGCGGGCCATCCGGGCGGCCACCGCCTCCTCGACGTCGTTCGGGGAGTCGTGGAACGTCGTGATGGCCGACAGCAGCGCCCCGGCGTACGCGGCCGTCTGGAACAGACCGGGAACGACCTGGGAGCAGTAGACGCGGAAGTTGCGGGTCCGCTCGTACAGCGGCACGCGGGACTCCTGGAGCCGGCGCAGGCCGGTGCGCTGCAGCCGCCGCCACTCGACGTAGGCGCCCTCGACGGTGCGCAGCGAGGCCACGAGGTCGGCGGCCTGGTCGTCGGCCTTGCAGACGGCGCACCAGCGGCGGATGTCGTCCGCGGAGGGCGGCCGGGAGGCGTGCTCGATCTTGGAGATCTTGGTGCGGTCCCATTCGGCGGCGAAGGCGAGCGCCTTGGCGGTCAGGCCGGCGTCGACCCTGATCTCCCGCAGCCGGTCGGCGATGGCCTGACGGGCCGCCTGGACGGACGAGGACGGTGAGGTCATGGACACCGTCCCTCGCGATGGTCGGGGGCGCTCAGGCGGGGCGATAGTCATCGTGATCGACCCCGCGTTCCCAGGCCGCCTCGAAGGCGGAGGTGCATAGCTTCACCACGTCAGGATCCTCCCAGACGTCGTGGCCGACGAAGTCCCCGTCTCCGGCGAAGTAGCCGAATCGTACGACCCGGCCATCGAACACCCAGAAGTCATTGCCCGGCAGGGCCAGGTCCGAGGCCTGCCGGCGAGGCAGCCACCGTACCTGCTCGCCGGCCGCGACGTTCAATCCTCCCGTTATGTTGTATTCGAAACGGATGAAGTCCGCCAGTGGTTCCGACACGATGCGGACGCGCCGCATCCGGACACCACGGGCGACGGTGGTCCGTACGAGCGCGAACCATTCGGCGTAGCGCTCCGGCCCGTCGATCCGGAGCCCCGCCCGCCAGTCGCGGTAGACGGGATCACCGGGCGTGTAGCCGTCCCGCATCTCCAGGTGGACGGCCGACTCGTCGCACTCGGCCAGCAGGTCATTGAACGATGGGACCTCCGGCGACATCGCACGCCTCCTTCAGGATCGGTGCCATTCGCGCCGGTAGCCGCAGCACCGTCTCGTGGTCGGGTATCGGGCCGGTCGCCAGGCATTCCCTCCGAGTATCCGGGTCCGCGGTCCATCCTTGAATGACGATCTCGCTGGTCTTCTCGTCCACCCACACGGTGGGGCAGTTATCCCCGTTGGTGAATGGGTCGATTCCGACGAACTTAAGAGGCATGGATGATCTCCTGAGTCGCTGTCCGTGTACGGAGTGCGTAGGAGAGATTCACGCAGCGTGTTGGGGGTGGTCAAACGGTTGCCATGCAATCGAACGGTCGTTCGCCGCCTCTCCGGAGGGATCCTTATATCCCGCGGTGTACGTCTCTCCCGCCGCGACCGCCGGGTGGACGAAACCGACCCCCTCGGGAAAAAGACGTGGGCTCCGTGGTTCGCATGAACCACGGAGCCCACGGTCGTGTCGGGGCGAGGGGCCTCAGCCGCGATGGTCCCCGTAGGAGCCCCAGTCGTCCGAACGCTTGTCGTCGGTCTTCCGGTCGCCGTAGGAGGTGCCGTACGGGCTGCTCGGGTAGGCCTGCGTCGCGTTGGGATCGTCGGACGCCTGGCCCGACCCCGGCGTCGAGGAGCCGAGGTCGTAGCCGGAGCCGGGCGAGGAGGAGCCCAGGTAGTCCGAGCCGCCGTAGGACGAGCCGGAGGCCTGGTAGCCGCCGGTGCTCGAGTAGCCGCCGGTGGACGTGCCGCCGTAGGAGCCGTACGAGTCCGACGACGAGGACGACGAGCCGGTGTATCCGCCGCCGAGCGGGTCGTCCTGGCTCGCCGAGCCCGAGCCCGAGCCCGAGCCCGAGCCGTACGAGGACGAGTCGCCGCCGTACGCCGGGGAAGAGCCGTAACCGCTGGAGCCGCTGTCGTAGGAGGGGGTGCTGTACCCGCCGGTCGAGCTGTAGCCGCCGGACAGCGGGTCGGACCCGTACGAGCCGCTCGTCGAGGAGCCGTAGGAGGAGTCCCCGGAACCACCGCTGTAGGAGTCGGAGGACCCGTAGGAGCCCGTCGACCAGCCGCCGCCGGTGGAGGAGCCGGCCGACGAGGAGCGGTACGAGTGGTCGCCGGTGTCGAGCGGGTCGGTGAGCGGGTCGAACTTGGCGGGGCTCGGCGAGACCGGGGCGGAGCCGCCCGAGTCTCCCTCGCCGCCTCCGGCGCGCTGCCGCTGGATCTTGGCCAGCAGCTCGTCGACGGCCGGGACGACGGGTCCGTCGTCGCTGCCGCTGATCGAGGGGGACGAGCCGAGCGGGGCGGAGGATCCCAGCGGGGAGGGGACCGGCGGCGCGGACGGCGGAGTCGGCGCGGCGGGGGAGCTCGAGCCGTACGCCGGGCGTTCGCCGGTGTTCAGCGGATCGTCGCCGTAACCGCTCGTCGGGTCCGCGCCGTACGGGCGGTCGCCGCCGTACGAGGGCTCGGACGAGTACGGGGACTCCGAGGAGTAGGACGGCGCCTCGGAGGAGTACGACGGTGCCTCCGAGGAGTAGGACGGCTCGGAGGAGTACGAAGGTGCCTCCGAGGAGTACGAGGGCGCCTCGGACGAGTAGGAGGGCGCCTCGGACGAGTAGGACGGCTCGCTCGGGTAGGAGGGCGAGAAGCCGCCGCTCTGTTCGGTCGAGCCGTACGCCGGGATCTCGTCACCGGCCACCGTCTCGGCCGCCCGTTCGGAGGACGGGATGTCCAGCGCGGACGGGAGCGACGGGATATCGAGCGGGCCGGGCGGCGTCGACGGCGTGTCGAGGGCCGGGACGGCCGGCTGCGGCCTGGTCGGCGGTGCCGGTGAGTCGATCGAGCCGCCGTGCGGGGACTGGCCGGCGAGCGGCATGCCCTGCGGCTGCGGGCCGGCCAGCGGCGTCGGCTCGGGGTGCGCCGCCTGGTGCTGGCCCAGGGGGTCCTGCCCCCGCGCCTCGGACGGCTGCCCGGCGTCCTGCCGCCAGGGGAACTTCGGCTTGTCGAAGGTGATGGTCGACCAGTACTCGTCGTCGTCCATGTCCTCGTTGTTCCGGCTGCCCGGAGGCGCGGCCGGAACCGGGGCGGGCAGCTGCGCCGGACCGGCGCCCGGGCCGGCGATCGGCGCGGCGGGCAACTGGTGCTGCTGCTGCGGGAGCGGAGCACCGGCCACGCGCATGTCGCCGCCGCCGTACGAGTCCTCCACCGCCTCGTCACCCTCGCCATGGCGGCCTCGGGATCTGCCGGCGCGGCGGCCCCGAGGCTGCTCCTCGTCGGACATCCAGTCGTCTTCGTCTCCGGACCGGCTCGCCCTCATGCCGAGGGCGACGAGCACCCCGACCAGGATGACGACCGCGACCAGGCCAAGGACAACGATCAGACCCCACATAGCTACCACCCAACGCCATGGTCTAGCGGTCGACGCCGACGCGGAGACCTTTTCCCATGATCACCGGCACCGGGCCCCCCAAGGAGCTAGACCGATTGTCGCCGACCGCTATGACCCTTGTCATACGGTTCGCACACATCTACCTTCACACTACTGGCCCTCAGACCCGTTGGTGCCGCCATGCCCGCTCCACGCCTCCTGGCGCGCGGCGACGGTCCGGCGCACCCGTCCCTCAGGACTTCACGACCGCTCCCTGGAAGATCGCGGTCAGCCGGCCCCGCGCGATCGTACGGGAGGCGATCGCCGCCAGGGCGTCGCCCAGGCTCGCGCCGTTCTTCAGGGGCACCTTGTCCTTCAGCGCGTAGAGCGTGAAGCGGTACTTGTGCACCTCTCCCTTCGGCGGGCAGGGCGGGGCGTACCCGACCTTCTGCGCGGTGTTGACCGCCTGCTCGGCGTGCGGCGGGACGGTGTTCTCCAGGAGCTCGGCCGCCGTGGCGTCGATGTTGTAGAGCACCCAGTGGACGTACGCGCCGCTGGGGGAGTCCGGGTCGTCGATGACGAGCGCGAGGGAGCCGACGCCGTTCTGCGCGACGGACCAGCGCAGCGGCGGCGTCTTGGACCGGCCGCCGTACTGCGGGCATGCGAAGCGGACGGGCATCGGCGCGCCGTCGCGGAACGCCGGACTGGTCACCGTGATCGAGTCCGGCACGCTGCCGCGTACGAGTTTGTTCTGCCCGAAGAGGCTGCAGCCCGTGAGGGACAGCAGCCCGACGACGGCCAGGCACACCGGCCGCCACAACGTGGTCATCATCGATATACAGCTCCCGGGGGACGATCGTACGCCGCGCCCGGCGGATGTCCGCGTATTCGGCGCATCGGGGGCCGCGCGGCTCCTCGACGCGGCGTCGGGACCGAACACCGGGCGTGCGGCTCACCCTAAAGCGGTCCGGCGGCCGATGCCGTCTCGACCGGCGGACGGCCGGGAGACGGACCGAGGTGGAAGGCGGGTCATGCGGCGGCACGATCGGAAGAGGTGGCGGATTTCTCGGGGGAACCCGCCGGTTCATTTGGCGTAACGTGAACTTTCGCGATCTTTCACATGGCGATCCCCTGGAATATCGGGCTCGATGGCGTAGTTTGTGAATGTATTCACAAGTCGAGCAGTCGAGCGAGGAGAGCATCGCCGTGGCCACGAGCCCGAACCCGAGCCGGACCACTCCCCACATCCTCATCGTCGGCGGCGGTTACGTCGGCATGTACACCGCACTGCGCCTGCAGCGGCGACTGCGGTCGAACGAGGCGACGATCACGGTCGTGGACCCCCAGTCGTTCATGACCTACCAGCCGTTCCTCCCCGAGGTGGCCGCCGGCCACCTGGAGGCCCGCCACGTCGTCGTGCCGCTGCGCCGGGTGCTGCCCAAGGCGCGCGTCCTGAACGGGCGGGTCGTCTCCGTCGACCACGCCCACCACGTCGCGACGGTGCGCCCGGCGTCCGGCCCGGCGACCGAGATCTCCTACGACTACCTGGTGATGGCGCCGGGATCGGTCTCCCGCACGCTTCCGATCCCCGGGCTCGCCGAGCACGGCATCGGGTTCAAGAACGTCGCGGAGGCCATCCACCTGCGCAACCACGTGCTCGGACGGCTCGACGCCGCCGCCTCCACCGACGACGAGGCGGTGCGCCGCCGCGCCCTGACCTTCGTCTTCGTCGGTGGCGGCTTCGCCGGCGTCGAGGCCCTGGCCGAGCTGGAGGACATGGCGCGCGGCGCCCTGAAGTACCACCCGGAGCTCGGCCCGCAGGACATGCGCTGGGTGCTCGTCGAGGCCAGCGACCGGATCCTGCCCGAGGTCGGCGACCGGATGGGCCGCTACACGGTCGAGGAGCTGCGCCGCCGGGGCATCGACGTACGGCTGAACACGCGCCTCACATCGGCCGTCGACCGCCGGATCGTGCTGGACGACGGGACGGAGTTCGAGGCGGGCACGCTCGTGTGGACCGCCGGCGTCAAGCCGAATCCCCTCAACCGCTCCACCGACCTGCCCCTGGACCGGCAGGGCCGCATCGTGGCGACCGAGTACCTCACCGTCGAGGGCGCCGACGACGCGTTCGTGGCCGGTGACTGCGGCGCCGTCCCGGACCTGACCCGGCCCGGTGAGTACTGCGCGCCCAACGCCCAGCACGCCGTGCGCCAGGCCAAGCGGCTCGCCGACAACATCGTGGCGACCCTTCGCGGCAAGGAGCGCAAGGCGTACCGCCACTCGTACGCCGGGTCGGTCGCCAGCCTCGGCCTGTACCGGGGCGTGGCGCACGTGTACGGCGTGAAGCTGCGCGGGTTCGCGGCCTGGTTCATGCACCGGACGTACCACCTGTCGCGGGTGCCCACCGTCAACCGCAAGGTGCGCGTGGTGGCCGACTGGACGCTCGCGCTGTTCTTCCGTCGCGAGACGGTGGCCCTGGGCGGCATCGAGCGGCCGCGCGCGGAGTTCGAGCTGGCCAGCGGGCAGGACCGCGCGGCCTGACCCCGTGTCCCCGCCCCCGGCCGGGGGCGGGGGCGCCGTGTCCTTCCCGGCCAGGGGGAGCGCGCGAAGTACCACTTTTCCATCGTTACGGCGGGTCGGCAGGGAGGCCGACCCGCCGTTTTTGTGCGAGACTCATCGAGATATATCTCGCGAATTCGGAGAAGCCGGGGCGCCGCCCCGGGCGGACAGGGGAGGATCGACCCGTGCGGATCTCGTTGCTCGGCCCTCTCGAGGTCACCGATGACGGCGGACGGCCGGTGGAGGTCGGTGGCGTCCGGCTGCGCACCCTCCTCATCCTGCTCGCCCTCGAGGCTCCCCGCGTCCTGACCGCCGACCGCCTCGTCGCCGGCGTGTGGGACGGCGATCCACCGGCCGGCGCCCCGAACGCCCTCCAGTCGCTGATCTCCCGGCTCCGCCGGACTCTGCCACCCGGGGCGATCGACTCCCGGCCCGCGGGGTACCGGCTGGTCGTCGAGGAGGACGTGGTCGACCTGCGGCGCTTCGACCGGCTCATCGCGCACGGACGGCGCCTGCTGCAGGACGACCCGGCCCGCGCGGCGGACGCCCTGGCCGAGGCGTTGAGCCTCTGGCGCGGCACGCCGCTCGCCGACGTCACCGACACCGGATTCGCCCGCGGCCACGTCGCCCGCCTCACCGAACAGCGCCTCGCCGCGATCGAGGACCACGCCGAGGCGCTGCTGCTGCTCGGCCGCGCCGACCCCGCCGAGCTGGAGGCGCTGGTCGCCGCGCACCCGCTCCGCGAGCGCCTGCGCGGGCAGTACATGCGGGCGCTGTGCGCCGCCGGCCGCCAGGCGGACGCGCTCGCCAGCTTCGAGGACGCCCGCCGCACCCTCGCGGAGGAACTCGGCGTCGACCCGTCGCCGGAGCTGCGCGCCGTCCACCTCGCCGTGCTCCGCGGCGACCAGACCCCCGCCCGGTCACGCGGCCGCAGCAACCTGCCCGCCCGGCTGACGAGCTTCATCGGCCGCGAGGAGGAGATCGAACGCGTCGGCAAGCTGCTCGAGGAGAACCGCCTCGTCACCCTCACCGGGCCCGGCGGAGCGGGGAAGACCCGGCTGGCCGTCGAGGCGGCCGCGGGCCTGACCGAGCGCATGCCCGGCGGCGTCTGGCTGGTCGAGCTGGCCGGCGTCGGCGACCCGGGTGAGGTCCCGCAGGCGCTGCTGAGCACGCTCGGGCTCCGCGAGACCGCGCTCACCGCCGGCATGCTCGGCGCGGCGCCCACCAGCGTCGAACCGGTCGAGCGGCTCGTCGCCGCGCTGGCCGACGAGCGGCTGCTCATCCTGCTCGACAACTGCGAGCACCTGATCGACTCCTGCGCCCGGCTCGTCGACCGGGTGCTCGGTGACTGCCCCGGCGTGCGCGTCCTGGCGACGAGCCGGGAGGCGCTCGGGATCACCGGTGAGAGCCTGTGGCCGGTGCCTCCGCTCGCCTTCCCGCCGGAGGGCCCGGCCGAGGCCCACCGGCCCGCCGCCGACTCCGGCCGGGCGCCCTCGCCGCCGGGCGGAGCACTGAACTACCCCGCCGTGCGCCTGTTCGTCGAGCGCGGCACCGCGGTGCGGCCCGGCTTCGACCCCGGAGCCGACCTCCCCGCGGTCCTCGCCATCTGCCGCCGCCTCGACGGTATGCCGCTGGCCATCGAACTGGCCGCCGCCCGCCTCCGTACGATGACCGCCACGCAGCTCGCGGACCGCCTCGACGACCGGTTCCGCGTGCTGACGGGCGGCAGCCGTACGGCCCTGCCCCGGCACCAGACCCTGCGCGCCGTCGTCGACTGGAGCTGGGAGCTGCTCGACGACGCCGAACGCGCGCTGCTGCGACGGCTGTCGGTCTTCGCGGGCGGCGCGACCCTGGAGAGCATCGAGGACGTCTGCGGTGACGACGTCCTCGACGCGCTCACCGGGCTGGTCGAGAAGTCGCTCGTCGAGATCGATGCGACCGGGCGGTACCGCGTCCTGGAGACGATCCGGGCGTACGGCGCGGAGCGGCTGTCCGACGCGGGCGAGGCCACGAGGGTCCGCCGCGCGCACGCGCACCACTTCCTCCGCCTGGCCGAGACGGCAGAGCCCGAGCTGCGCACCCGTGATCAGCTGCGGTGGCTGGACCGCCTCATCGCCGAGTACGACAACCTTCATTCGGCGCTGCGCTGGGCGATCGAGGTGCAGGACGCCGCGCTCGCCCTCCGCTACGTCGCGAGTCTGGGCTGGTTCTGGTTCCTGCGCGGGATGCGCGTCGAGGGGCAGCAGCTCGCCCGGGACGCCCTGGCGGTGTCCGGCAAGGGGCCGGCCGTCGCGCACGCGGTCGCCACCCTCTACTGGATGATCGGCAAGATCGACGACGATCCGATGCTGCGCGACAGGGACGACATGCGGCACAGGATCGAGGCCGCGATGGAGGCCTGCGCGGGCATCCCGCCGGACGACCTGCATCCGATGCTCCGCATCGCTCCGCTGGGCCTGTTGATCTTCGACGGCCGCATCGAGGACGCGCTCGCGGCGGTGGAATCCCTGCGCGACGCCCGTGACCCGTGGCTCCGGGCCACCGTGGGGACGATCCGCGGGCACGCGCTGATCAACCTCGGCCGGGTCCGGGAGATCGGCCGGAACTTCACCGACGCGCTCGACGAGTTCCGCGCCCTCGGCGAACGCTGGGGCATGTCGCTGACGCTCACCGGGCTCGCCGAGCTGACCTTGTGGCAGGGCGATCCGCTGTCCGCCAAGGACTACATCGAGGAGGCCCTGCGCTACTCGCTGGACCTGGGCAGCTTCGACGAGTCCAGCCACCTGCGCGTCCGGCTGGCCCAGGCCTACGCCTCGCTCGGCGCCGACGAGAGGGCCCGCGCCGAGCTCGACGCCGCGCTCCGGGGCGCCGAGCGCCGCGGCTCGCCCATCGACGTCGCCGTCGTCCGCTTCACCACCGCCGACGTGGCACGGCGCCGCGGCGACCTCGACGCCGCACGCGCCGCGCTCGAGGACATCGTCCTCGGAGAGTGGCCCGGCGGGCCGCCGCAGTTCGCTTCGATGATCAACACCCAGCTCGCCATGCTCCACGGGGTGGAGGGCGATCTCGACGCGGCGCGGGCCCGACATGTCGAGGCGTTCCGGTACGCGTGGGTGGCGCACGACGCCCCGATCATCGGGCAGGCCCTCGTCGGCCTGGCCGACCACGCGCTCCGCAGCGGTGACCACGAGCTCGCGGCATCGTTCCTCGGGGCCGCCGTCGGCATCCGCGGGACCGAGGACCGGTCGCTCGAGGATCCGCCGCGGATCGAGCACGCCGTACGGGAGGCGATCGGCGAGGAGCGGTACGCGGAGGCGTACGCGCGCGGTCACGCGATGCGGATCACGGACGTCGCGGAATACCTCGGGATCGACCCGATCACCGACCACTGACCGGCGGCCCGCCCGGGAACAGCGACCCCGCACGCTTGACCGTACGGATGATCGGCGCGGTCTCCATCGACTGGATGCCGCCGAGGGCGGCGACCCGCTCGGTGAGGTAGCGGGCGAGGTCCCCGGCGTCCCGGCAGTTCACGGCCGCCAGGAGGTTGGTCGGGCCGGTCGTGAGCGCGGCGAACGAGACCTCCGGGTGCCGCGCGAGCGCCTCGGCGGTCTCGATGGCCTCGGCCGGCCGGATGCTCATCCACAGCCGGGCCTCGGCCGCGAAGCCGACCACCGCGGGCGGGACGTCCAGCTGGTACCGCAGGACCCCGGTCCGGCGCAGGGCCGTCAGGCGCCTCCTCACCGTGGACTCCGACCAGCCGGTGACCGAGGTCAGCTCCGCGTACGGGGCCCTGCCGTCGCGGGACAGGGCCTGCAGCAGCGCCCGGTCGCCGTCGTCGAGCGTGACCGGCCCGTCCTCGGCCTCCTCCGGCTCGGGCCGGAGCCGCTCCACCTGCTCGGGGGACAGGGCGGCCACGCCCGCCCAGCCGGTGGGCAGCGCGAAGCCGCGCAGCAGCAGGTGGGCGGACACGGAGACGACCCGGCTCGTCCGCGGCAACCGGTGCAGCAGCAGCGCCTCCTGCTCGTCGGCGCTACGCGCCTGCACGTTGCAGGAGATCTCGGTGCCGCCGGACAGCAGGTACACCCATGAGGTGTCCTCCCGGGTGGCGAGCGCCTCGGCGACCCTGCTCGCCGCGTCGGGCGTGCAGCGGAGCCGGATGGTCCAGGGGACGTAGCCGAGGCGGGCGCCGTTGACGGTGCCGACCACCCGCAGCAGGCCCTCGCCCCGCAGCCGCCGGTAGCGGCGCGCCACGGTGTTCTCCGACACGCCGAGGACCTCGGCGACGGCGCGGAACGACACCCGGCCGTCCAGCCGCAGCGCGTGAATCAGGCCCAGGTCGACGGAATCCACCGCGCCACCGTAACAGCCTGACGGTATCCGGCGAGCGGTCCCGCATGGCTGGCGGCGGCGGCCCGGTCGCGCAGGCGATCGTTCGGACCCGTTCCCGTCCCTCACCGTATGCGGGCCCGCGCCGGCGCGGGCCCGCATACGGTGAGGGCCCGCATCAGACGGACGGCCCTCAGACCCGGCGGCGCAGCGCGCGGACCGCGAGCGGCGCGAAGACCACCGCGATGCCCGCCGCCCACACCAGGGACTTCAGGACCGGGGACGCGACGGCGCCGCCGTTCATGAGACCGCGGGTGGCGTCGGCGAGGTGCGTCACGGGGTTGACCTTCACCCAGGCCTGCAACCAGCCGGGCATCGTGTCGACCCGCGCGAACGCGCTGCTCGTGAAGCTGAGCGGGAAGACCGTCGTGAACCCGAAGATCATTACCTTGTCCGGCTCGCTCACCAGTACGCCGATCAGCACGGCGATCCAGGAGAACGCGAGCGCGAAGGCCAGGAGCAGCAGGAAGGCCAGGAGCAGGTGGACGACGTCGGTCTTCACACGGAAGCCGATGATCATGCCGACGGCGATCAGGATCGCCATCGACCAGGCCTGCTTGACGGTGTCCGCGACGATCCGCCCGGCCAGGGGCGACATCCGCCCGATGGGCAGGCTGCGCAGCCGGTCGAACACGCCCTTGGTCAGGTCGGTGTTCAGCAGGAAGCCGGTGTTCATGGTGGCGAACATGGCGTTCTGCGCGATGATCCCCGGCAGCGCGAACTGCAGGTATTTCGTCGGCCCCCCGGCCATCTGCCCGCCGAACACGTACGCGAACAGCACGACGAACATGATCGGCTGGATGCTGAGATCGATCAGTTCCATCGGGTTGTGCTTGATCTGCACCAGGCTGCGCCAGGCGAGGGTCGCGGTGTGCCGCAGGGTCGCGACGGGGCTGACGCGCCGGGTCAGCGTACGGGGTGCGGCGACGGTGGAGGCGGTCACGCCCGGCTCCCTTCGGTGACGAGTTCGGCGGCGGTGTCGGCGGGATCGGCGCGGTGGCCGGTCAGGGCGAGGAAGACCTCGTCGAGGGTCGACTTGCGCAGCGACAGCTCGGCCACCAGCACGCCCGCGTCGTCGAGCCGGCGGACGATCGTCGGCAACACGGCCGGATCGGCCACCGGCGCGGTCACCAGGTCACCCTCGACCTGCATCCCGTCGCCGACCACCATGCTGACCAGACCGGCGACCGTCTCACGGTCCCGCTCGTCGACCGGCCGGACCTGGAGCACCTGCCCGCCGACCTGCGTCTTGAGCTGGTCGGGGGTGCCGTTGGCGATCACCTTGCCCCGGTCGATCACGGCGATCTCGTCCGCGAACAGATCGGCCTCCTCCAGGTACTGCGTGGTCAGCAGCACGGTCACACCGTCGTCGACCAGGCCGCGGACGTTGTCCCACAGCCCGCCGCGGGCGTGCGGATCCAGGCCCGTGGTCGGCTCGTCGAGGAACAGCACCGACGGCCGCCCGACCAGGCTGGCCGCCAGGTCCAGCCGACGGCGCATGCCGCCGGAGTAGGTCTTGGCCGGGCGGTCGCGGGCGTCCCACAGCTCGAACCGCTCCAGCAGCTCGGCCGCGCGCGCCTTCGCCTCCGACCGTGACAGGTCCAGCAGCCGGCCGATCATGACGAGGTTCTCCGTGCCGGTCAGCATCTCGTCGACCGACGCGTACTGCCCGGTCAGCCCGATCAGCTGCCGGACCTGGTGCGCTTCGCGCACGACGTCGTGGCCGTCGACGGTCGCGCGGCCCTCGTCGGGCCGCAGCAGGGTGGCGAGGATGCGGACGGCGGTGGTCTTGCCGGCCCCGTTCGGGCCGAGCACGCCGAGTACGGTGCCGGGGCGCGCCGTCAGGCTCACGCCGTCCAGGGCGACCGTCTCACCGAACCGCTTCACCAGGCCCTCCGCCTGGATCGCGTAAGTCATGGGGGTCTTCTCCCGTGAGGTCTATATGTGTACGACCCTCACTGTCTCCGACCGCTCTGACATACCGCGCACATCCGTCTGATACCGCCTGACAGCCCCCTGAGAAGAGGCCCCTCAGCGCGGCAGTCCCGCCGCCGGCCACGCGATCAGCTCGACGTACACGCTCTTGCCCCGCGCCAGGACCTGCCAGCCGAGCCGGTCGGCCAGCGTCTCGGCGAGCAGGAGACCCCGGCCGTTCTCCTCCAGCAGCCCGCCGTGCCGGATCCGGGGGAGCGCCGGATCCGTGTCGTGGACCTCGATCCGCAGCCGTTCGCCGTCGCGGGAGACGACCAGGCGCAGATTCGTGCCGAGCCGGTCACGCGCGTGCCTGGAGGCGTTGGCGACCAGCTCACAGACGAGCAGTTCGGCGCGGTCGGCGACCGCCGCCGCGCCCCAGGCGCAGGTGACGGCCTTCACGATCCGGCGCGCCGCCGACGCCGACTCCGGCGTGTTGACCAGCCGCACGTCGGCCAGCAGCACCCCGCTGACCTCTCCCGGTAGAGCGCAGCGCGTCACGACTTCCTCCTGTTGGTTGGGGATTTCACCAGGACAGAGTGTCGCGACGTGATTACGCTGCGGAGGGATTCGGATTTCACAATCGAGGTGCCGCATGCCCCCACCCCGCAAGCTCGACGCCTTCTCCTCGCTCGGCGCGTTCTTCGGCGCGGAGGTCCGCCGCCTGCGCGAGCGGAACGGCTGGACCCTCGACGAACTCGCCCACAAGCTCGGCTGGGCGCTGTCCACGGTCGCCAGCGTCGAGACCGCCCGCCGCAACCCGCCGGACGGTTTCCCCGAGCGCGCGGACACACTGTTCGCCCTGCCCGACATGCTCACCCGCCTGGCCGAGCTCGTCCGCTCCGCCCCCCGCTGGTTCGAGCACTACGTCGAACTCGAATCCCAGTCCAACAAGATCAGCATCTGGGCCAACAGCCTCATCCCCGGCCTTTTCCAAACCGAGGACTACGCGCAAGCAGTCATCCGAGCGAACCGGCCGATGATCAGCGATGAGGACATCGGAGCCGGTGTCACGACACGCCTCGATCGACAAGCGCTCTTCGACCGCACCGACCCGCCGTTGCTCTGGGTCGTATTGCACGAGACGGTTGTGAAGCAGCCGGTCGGAAACGCGGAGATGACCCTCGCGCAGCTTCGGCGGCTCGTCGATCTGGCCCGCCTTCCTTTCGTGAACTTGCAGGTGCTGCCCTTCACCGCCGCCCAACTGACCGGAGCTACTGGGCCATTCACCATCTTCGACTTCGTCGATCAGTCACCGGTCGCTTTCGCGGAGGGCCGTAGAGGAGGGCGACTGATCGATCAGAAGGAAGAGATCACCGAGATCACGTTGACTTACGATCGGTTGCGGGCGGCGGCACTGTCGCCCGAGGAATCGATCGGCATGATCGTCGGAGCGATGGGGCAGACATGGATCGACCGGGCCTGATCGGAGCTGAGTGGCGAAAGTCGACACGTAGCGGCGAGGAGAACACCAGCTGCGTCGAAGTCGCGATCACTTGGCTTCGTGTCGATCGATCGGCGTGATCCGGAGGTGGGCTCCAGGGATCGACCGAACCTGATCAAGACCGAGTGGCGTAAGTCGAGTCGCAGCGGAGAAGCGCAGTCCAGCTGCGTCGAAGTATCCGTGGCCTGGCTTGAGTCGGATCGAGTGGCTGGCTGACCACAAGATCACTGGCGTTCGCTGACTCTAGAACGCAGTGATGGCCAGTGATCATGGTTCGGCCGGAACCCGACGGCGCCGGGCCGGGGCGGTATGGCCTGTATGTGGTGCTCAGTGACGTCGAGACTGGCCGTGATGGTCCGTTGCGTGACGTGGCGCGCCGTGCGGGCGTCGCGGTGTGGATCGGCTGGTGCGTGGGCGCGCGCGAGGCTCGGTGAAGCCGCCGTGAGTAGGCCCTTCATTGGGACGAATCACCCGACGGCGCGCACTTTCCCCGAGACTTTTGCCCGCCCCCGAACGGGAGCGGCCGAGTCCGTCGGCCCATCGGGCGCAGTAGCGGGCCAGCGATCACCCAGGGGCCGGTGATCGACCCGTCGGTGGGCGTTGTCGCAGGTCATCGCCGAGCCTCTCATAAACTCTGGGTAATCACTGCACGTACCCGGAGGTGTGTCACGGCTGCCGAGATCGACTACGAGGCTCTGTTCGCGGCCACTCCGAGTCCGTGCCTGGTGCTCACTCCCGAACTGACGATCGTGGAGGCGAACCGGTCCTACCTCGAGACCACAGGACGCACGAGGGAGGAACTCCTCGGCCGGTACATGTTCGATGCCTTTCCCACGGAGCATGACGCCGGGCTGCGGGGCTCGCGCAGCCTGAAGACGTCGGTGCGACGGGCCGCGGTCACGCGCCAGCGGGACATCCAGGGACCGCAGAAGTACGACATTCCCGTGGCGGACCGCCCCGGTGAGTTCGAGGAGCGGTACTGGAGCACGTTCACCAGCCCCGTCCTGGGCCTGGACGGTGAGGCGGTGCTGTTCGTGGTCCGTACCGAGGATGTGACCGCGTTCGTCACGCATCAGGCGCAGGAGGACCCGGTCAGGCACCAGGCCATGGAGGCCGAACTGTTCGGCCGGGCCAAGGAGCTCTATGAGAGCTACGAGGAGCTGAGGCGGGCGTACGCCCGGGAGCGGCAGGTCGCGCTGACGCTGCAGCGGGCGATGCTGCCGGAGGTCGACCTCCAGCGGCCCGGTGACGTCGCGGTGCGCTACCTGCCCGCGGTCGACACGTTGCACGTGTGCGGCGACTGGTACGAGCTGATCGAGCTGGACGAGACCCGGCTCGCGGTGGCGGTCGGGGACGTCGTCGGGCACGGGCTGTCCGCCGCCGGAGTGATGGGGCAGCTGCGCAGCGCGCTCAGCACCGCCGTCCACTCCCTCGCGGAGCCCGCCCCGGCGCTCCAGGCGCTCGGCCGGTACGCGCTTTCGGTCGAGGGGGCGCTGGCCAGCACCGCCGTGCAGGCCGTCATCGACAAGGCCGAGCAGAAGATCACCTACAGCTGCGCCGGCCACCTGCCGCCGGTCCTGCTGCAGCCCGACGGCACGGTCGACCTCCTCGACCAGGCCACCGACCCGCCCCTCGGCCTGAAACCCCTGGGCACTCCTCGGCCGCAGGCCGAGCGGCGCTACGCCTCCGGGGCCACGCTCGTGCTGTACACCGATGGCCTCGTCGAACGCCGGGGCGAGGACATCGACGACGGCATTGGCCGCCTCGCCGACAGCGTCGGACGGCACCGCGGGCTGGACCCCGAGCCGCTGGCCGACGCGGTCCTCACCGACCTCGGTGTCGCCGGCGGCGCGGCCGACGACACGGCCCTCGTCGTCGTACGCCTCTGAGCCCGCCGCGCCTCCAATGGGCACGGCGTGCCGCTGGAGGCGCGGCCGTCACCCGCCCAGGGGAGCTCTGCGGGCGAGCACCGTGCGGTGGCTGATCCGCCAGCCGTTCTCCACGCGCACGACGGTGTCCTCGTAGGTCACGCTTCCGCTGGTGCCGTTCGCGTAGATGCCGATTCCCTTCGACCGCGCGTGCACGTGGCCGTCGGCCTGCTCGCTGAGGACCACGTTCGTGACGTGGTGGCCGACCGGGTTCCGCTCGCCGAGGGCGCGCCCCGCCTCGGCGAGGGCCGTCACACCTACGATCTTCTGCCCGAAATCCGGGACGTCGTACGTCACGTCGGTGGTGAACACCTCGCCGAGGCGGTCCAGTTCCCCGCTGTCGCACAGGTGCCCGTGCATCGCGATCAACTCCGTGACGGCGAAGCGATCTTCAACCGTGATGGCCATGACGATCCTTTGCTCGCGGGACGTGAGGGGCGCCGCTCGGCCTGCTCGCGGGCGGACGACGAAACGGGGAGCTCCCCGGATAGTGCGCTAACCTAAGTGGGGAACTCCCCACTTCGCAACCATGGAGACGACGATGGCGCATCCGGGCAGTCCGCGGGACTCCCGACGACCGCGCAGGACGGACGCGGCCCGGAACGCCGAGTCGCTGCTCGCGGCGGCGCGGGAGCTCTTCGACGAGCGCGGGCACGACGTCGCGTTGGACGAGGTGGCCCGCAGGGCGGGCGTCGGCAACGCGACGCTCTACCGGCATTTCCCGACCCGCCGCGACCTGATCGTGGCGGTGTACGCGGACGAGGTGACGGCGCTCTGCGAGCGGGGCGCCGCCCTGATCGAGGCCGAATCGCCGGCAGAGGCCCTGTTCACCTGGCTGGACGACTTCGTGGTCCACGTCGCCACCAAGCGCGCCTTGGCGCTCGCCGGGACGGACGACGACGACCAGCGCCGTACCGCGTTGTTCGACGACTGGCACCGGTCGATGCGGTCCACCGCGGACAGGCTGCTCGCCCGAGCCCGACGGGCCGGTGCCGTGGACGGCGGCCTCAGCGTGGACGACCTGCTCGCTCTGACGAGCGGGGCCGCCATCGCGGCGACCGGCGCGGACGACGCACGACGGCTTCTCCGGATCACGCGCCACGGCTTCGCGGGCGACCAAGGGTCGGCGGGCTTCGTGGGGTGACGGGAAGTGGCCGGCTCAGGGCGGGCGCGATGCTCGGTGAAAGCCCGTGCTGCCGGGTGATTCGTCCCGACAACGGGCTCGCCGGCAGCGGCCTCACCGAGCGCTATGCCTGCCTCAAGCCGTCGAGACCGGCCCCGATCAGCGCACCGGCCCACCGTACGGTGCCCGTCCGCCGCCGCGACCGACGACGACAACCGACCTCGGCGGCCGGCCTGCAGGCGATGGTCCGGGTTCCGCCGCCCGTCGGCTTACTCGGGGCGGCGGGCGCCGAACATGATCTCGTCCCAGGACGGGACCGAGGCGCGCTTGCTCCGGGCCCTCTTCCGGGCCGGCGGGCGCTTCTCCGGAGCGGGCGGTGCGGCGGGCTTCGCCGCCGCGGCGGCCGCGGGACGGTCGGCGACCTTCTCCGCCGGCTTCTCGGCGGGCTTGGCCGCGGCCGGTTTGGCGGCCGGCTTCGCCGGAGCCGGTTTGGGCGCAGGGGCGGGCTTCGGTGCCGGAGTGGGCTCGGGCGTCGCGGGCTTGGCCGCGGCGGCCGGTTCGGCGTCGCGTGGCTTCGGCGTGGTGGGCCGCGGGGCGATCGGCTTCGGCGCGGCGGGCCGGGGAGCCGGCGGCTCGGCCTCGACGCGCTCCTCCTCCGAGCGCTGCGGCTGCTTCGGCTCGGCCGCCTTCGGGGCCGGCTCGGGCTCGGCCGGGGCCGGCGTGGCCGGCGACTGCGCGGCGGCGGGCGGGGCGACCGGCTCGGGCTCGGCCGGCTGCGGCGCGGGCGCCGGGCGCTCGGCGGCCGGGGCGGGCCTCGGGACGGTCAGCTCCTGCGGCCTGGCGACGATCTCCGGGCGGGCCTCACGGGGGCGCGGGGTGAGCGCGGCCGGCTCGTCGGGGACCGGCTTGGGAACGTCGCGGACGACGGCCGGCTCGGCCGGCGGCTCCTCCCGCAGGACCGGCCCGGGGACCGGAACGGGCGGAGGCGGCGGAGCCTGGTCGCGCGGCTGGCCGCGTAGGGGGTCGCCGACGACCTTCATGGCGCGGCGCGGCATGAACGGGGTGACCGTGTCGTCGACGGGCTCCTCGACGTCGAGCGAGGACAGGCGCGCGGCCTCGTCGTTCACGGCCGAGATGTGGCGGCGTCGCGGGTCGTACGCCCACTCCGCGGAGTAGGGCCGGCCGTCGTAGTAGAAGGCGAGGCTGACCCGCCACGTAAGGTCCTCGCACTTGCGGGAGTCCCATTCGACCTCTTCCAGGTCGATGCCGCGGCGGCCGAGACGCTCCTCGACGAGCTCGCCGAGGGCCGGGGCGGGTGAGGACTCTCCCGGGCGTCGGATGGGCACACGCTGAGCCTGCTGCGCCATGTACTCGCGCTCCTGGAGAACCGGTCCCTCGAACCAGCGGACACGCTCCACCGGAATGCCGGCCGTCTCGGCGATCTCTTCCGCTGTCTCTCCAGCGCGGATGCGAGCCTGGATCTCCTTGGGACGCAAGGGACTCTCCACTTCGATCTCGTACTGGCCGAGGCGGGAGAAATGTCCACGGACCACGGCGCGCAGCCGATCATCGATTGGCAGCGTGAACCGGGTGCCCCGTCCCGCGGTGGCGAGGACGAGGTACGACCCGTCCTCACTGACCGCGACGAGGCGCAGCTCCTGCATGCGTGTCCTTTCGTGCCCTGTCCGACGCGGCTCGGGGCGCATGCGTGCCCTTCCCCCGGTCCTACCAGTCTCGCGTCAGGACGCACCTGCCCGCCAGCACCGTACCCGGCATGTCCGAACATCGCCGCCCTCGCGACGTGATCCTTGTCAAGTTCCCGCAGTGTCGTCCCAGCTTGCCTGCTCGAAAGCCACGGGGGCGGGGGGCTTAACCATTCTTGTGGATCCTTTGCCGCGTGATGCCGTCCCTCTTGCGTGGCTCACGCGGTCGCTGTCGTGGGAGGCGGCCGGGGGATCGGTGGATGCTGACGGTAGAAGGGTCCTGCGCGGTTACCGGTCGGAGCGAAAGGGAATCAGCACGCCGCGCGAGCGGAATGCGACACCAGGGAGTCTACGGCCTTCACGTGCCGAGAACCTGGGTCAGATAGCGATTCGCGAATCTGCGTTCGGGGTCGAGCCGGTCGCGTAGCGCGAGGAAGTCGCCGAACCGGGGATACACCCCCTCCAGGTACGAGGCGTCCCGCGTGTGCAGCTTTCCCCAGTGCGGACGGCCGCCGAGCGGCGTCAGGACCTCCTCCACGCCGCGGAAGTACTCCTCGTGCGGGGTCGCGTGGTACACGTGGATCGCGATGAAGGCGCTGTCGCGCCCGTACGCCATGGACAGCCAGGCGTCCTCCGGCGGCAGCAGGCGCACCTCGATGGGGAAGGAGATCCGCCAGCCCCGGCGCTCGATGAGCGCCCGGACCTCCCGCAGCGCGTCGGCCAGCTCCTCGCGCGGGATCGCGTACTCCTGCTCCTTGAACCGCACCCGGCGCGGGCTGGTGAAGACGTTGTGCGACACGTCGGTGTACGTCCGGGCGCCGAGGGCCCGCGCGGACACGCCGTTGATCGTCGTGATGGTGGCGGGGAAGCGGCGGGCGACGCGGTTGGCGACCCCGAACACCGAGTTGGACAGGAACTCGTCGTCCAGCCAGTGCCGGAACCGCCCGAGGGGCTCGGCCGGGCCGGCCGCCCGGTTGTTGCGCTTGGTCAGGCAGCCGTCGGTGTGCGGGAACCAGTAGAACTCGAAGTGCTCGTTGCCGGTGGCGAACTCCTCCAGGCGCTCCAGGACCTCCTCCCACCGCATCGGCTCCTCCCGCGCCTCCAGCAGGAACGCCGGGACGGTCTGCCAGGTGATCGCGGTGACGACGCCGAGCGCGCCGAGGCCGGCGCGCGCCGCGTCGAACAGCTCGGGCCGCTCCTCACGGGAGCAGGTGACGACGCTGCCGTCGGCCAGCACGAGTTCGAGCCCGGCGATCTGCGACACCAGGCCCGCCGCGTCGCGCCCGGTCCCATGAGTGGCGGTCTGCGTCGCACCGGCCAGGGTCTGCTCCTGGATGTCCCCCATGTTGGCGAGCGCGAGGCCGTGCTGGGCGAGCTGCTCGTTGAACACCTTCAGCGGCATCCCCGCCTCGGCGGTGACGAGGCCGGTGGCGGTGTCGACCGACCGCAGCTCCGTGAGCCCGTCGGGCCGCAGCAGGAGGCCCTCGGTCGCCGCGACGTCGGTGAACGAGTGCCCGGTTCCGGTCATCCGGACCGGCAGGCCGGCGCCGGCGGCGGCCTTGACGGCGGCGGCGACGTCCGCGGTGGACCGGGGCGTGACCACGCGGCGAGGTGTGGCGCGCTGGTTACCGGCCCAATTTCGCCAGGTCTGAGGTGTGACGGGGGGCATAACACGAAATTTACTCACGTTGCGCCAGGCTCGGGCAAGCCCGGTGACATGATCCTTGTCCGTCGGGCCATGCCTGTCGAGTCCCCGCGAGTCATGGGTAACTACCGTCCGGGTCCGATCGTTGGGAGTAGCGATGAGACGTTTCGTGCGCAGAGGACTCCCGGCCGCCGTCGCGGCCATCGCGCTGGCTGCCACCGCGACCGCGGCCAGCGGCGCGGTGTACGTCGTGACCGCCGCGCCGAAGACGACGCCGAAGGACGACGGTGCGGCGGCCTCGGGGCGGAGGGCCACGAACGGGCCCGTCACCACGATCGTGCCGAGCACCGAGCAGCCCGCCGCGCTGAGACGGGTCGTCGACCCGGACTTCCTCGTCGTCGCCGACCGCCCGGTCACCTCGGCGCGGCTGCGCTCGGTCTCCCAGGTCAAGCGCGTACGGGACCTGATCACCGTGGACGCCGGGGCGGTGCAGTTGCAGGGCGGCCGGGTGAACATGTTCGCCGTGGACCCGTCGGCGTTCCGTGCCTGGACCCCGCCCGGCACCGCGAAGAACGACGGGCTGTGGAACGCGCTCGCCCAGGACCGGTTCGTCGTGACGGACGAGGTCCAGCAGCAGTTCGGGCTGCGCGAGTCGATGCAGTATCCGATCATCGGCCGGACGCAGCTGTTCGTCACCATGGGCGGCTCCGGTTCGCTGGGCCTGCCCGGCATCAACGTGCTCGTCGGGCGCGAGATGGGGCGCCGGATCGGGCTGGTCCACGACCTCGCCCTCCTCGTGAACGCGCCCGGCGCCGACCACGCGATGCTCGGCTCGCAACTGCGCAAGCTCGTCGGCGCGCACAGCCAGGTCATCGACCTGCACCAGTCCGCGACCCAGTCCCAGGGGCAGCCGGCGCAGCAGCAGCGGTCGCCGGCCGGGCGCCCCGGCACGTACCTCGCGCTCTACCAGCAGTCGGCCCGCCTCTGCCCGGGCCTGTCGTGGACGGTGCTGGCCGCGATCGGGCAGATCGAGAGCGACCACGGGCGCAACACCGGCCCGTCGAGCGCCGGCGCGCTGGGCCCGATGCAGTTCATGCCGGCCACCTGGCGGACCTACGGCGTCGACGGCGACGGCGACGGCAAGGCCGACATCATGGACCCCTACGACGCGGTCCCGGCCGCGGCGAAGTACCTGTGCGCCAGCGGCGCCGGGCGCGGCGGCAGCGGCCTGTCCCGCGCCATCTGGGCCTACAACCACTCGCAGTCGTACGTGAACAACGTCCTGTCCCTGGCCCAGGCCTACGCCCGCCGCTACTCCTAAGACGCGTGCGGGGCGGTGTCGCGCTGCTGGTTGGATGGTAGGCATGCCGTACGACGCGCTGCTGTTGCTGTCCTTCGGTGGGCCGGAGGGGCCCGAGGACGTCATGCCGTTCCTGGAGAACGTCACGCGGGGCCGGGGAGTCCCGCGGGCCCGCCTCGAGAGTGTGGCCGAGCACTACCACCGCTTCGGCGGCGTCAGCCCGATCAACCGGCACTGCCGCGACCTCAAGGCCGCCATCGAGGCCGATTTCGCCGCGAACGACCTCGACCTGCCGGTCTACTGGGGGAACCGGAACTGGCACCCGTTCCTCGCCGACACGCTGCGGCGGATGAAGGCCGACGGCGTACGCCGGGCGGCGGCGTTCGTGACCTCCGCCTACAGCGGCTACTCCTGCTGCCGGCAGTACCTCGAGGACATCGACCGGGCCCGCGCCGAGGTCGAGGACGCCCCCGAGGTGGACAAGCTCCGGATCTACTACAACCACCCCGGCTTCGTCGAGCCGATGATCGAGAACACCCGGGCCGCCCTCGACCGGCTGCCCGCCGAGCTGCGCGACGACGCGCGCCTGGTCTTCACCGCCCACAGCGTGCCGCTGGCCCAGCCTGGCCGCGAGGACTACGTGGCCGAGCTGAACGACATCTCCGCCCTCGTGGCGGAGGGCCGTCCCTGGGACCTGGTGTACCAGAGCCGCAGCGGTCCGCCCAGCGTGCCGTGGCTGGAGCCGGACGTCCTCGACCATCTGTCCGAGATCCACGCCAAGGGCGTCCGCGCGGCGGTCATCGTGCCGGTCGGGTTCGTCTCCGACCACATGGAGGTCAAGTACGACCTGGACGTCGAGGCGGCCGAGCTCGCCGACCGGCTGGGCCTGCGGATCGAGCGCGCGGCGACGCCCGGCGTCCATCCCCGCTTCGTCGCGATGGTCCGTGAGCTGCTCCTCGAACGCGACGGCACGGAACGCCCCGCGCTGGGGAGTCTCGGTCCGCGCCCGGACTGCTGCGCCGCGGGCCACTGCCGCCGCACGGGCTGACGGCCGGCCGACGCCGGACGCGTACGAGGCCGTACGGGCCTGAATCACGAGGGGGGAACGTGCAAGACCTGCAGGAGCTGCTGGAACTGGCGATCAGCACGGCGGAGGTGGCCGCCGTCATGCTCGTGGACAAGCGACCGGCCGACCTCGGCGTCGCGTACACCAAGAGCAGCTCGACCGACGTCGTCACCGAGATGGACCGGGCGTCCGAGCGGCTGATCGTCGACCGCATCCGGGCCGCCCGGCCGGGCGACGCCTTCCTCGGCGAGGAGGGTGGCGAGACCGGCGGGTCCAGCGGCGTCCGCTGGATCATCGACCCGATCGACGGCACGGTCAACTACCTGTACGACCTGCCCGACTGGGCCGTCAGCATCGCCGCCGAGGTCGACGGTGAGGTCCTGGTCGGCGTCGTCGCCGTGCCGATGCGCGGCGAGCTGTACACCGCCGCCCGCGGCCAGGGCTCCCACCTGGTGTGCGTGGACGGCTCGATCCGGCCGCTGCGGTGCAACACCGGAGTCTCCCTGGACCAGGCCCTGGTCGCCACCGGGTTCGGGTACGCCGCGGAGCTGCGCGCCCGCCAGGCCGAGGCCCTGCTGCGCGTGCTGCCGCGCGTCCGCGACATCCGGCGCGGCGGCTCGGCCGCCGCCGACCTGTGCTCCGTGGCCGCCGGGCGCGTCGACGCCTACTACGAGAGCGGGCCCAAGATCTGGGACTTCGCCGCGGGCGCGTTGATCGTCCAGGAGGCCGGCGGGTCGGTCGGCGGCCTGCACGGCGCCCCGCCGAGCGCGGGCCTCACGATGGCCGCAGCCCCCGACCTGTTCGCTCCGCTGCACGACCTGCTGGACGAGGCCGGCGCCGCGAACGGCTGACGAAGGATCCGGTCGAGGAAGGATCCGTTCGGCGCGTACGCAGAGCCCCGCACCGGATCGGTGCGGGGCCCCCGTACGTTTCAGGTGCGGGCGTCGGCCCGCGGTGTGCTCAGCCGCAGCGCGGAAGGTCGATCCCGTGGTCTGCGGCGGTGCGCCGCAGGTCGTCGATCTCGGCCTGTTGGGCGTCGATCAGGAGATCGTCGCCCGTGTCGCGGGCCGTCCGGAGCGAATCGTACGCATCGGACAGGCGCTGGTGGATCGTGGCCGTCAACTCGCCCACGCGGTCTCCTTTCGATAGGTCGCCAGGCTCCCCTACCCATGCCACTCTTCGCGGTAAACCTGTGAATATCCTGGACGCGGCTTATCGGGCGCTTACGCGCGCTGTGACATAACTGAACCTGCCGGTCCAGCGCGTGGCCTTCCAGGGGGTGGAAACAGGGTGAGAGTCCTGGTCGTCGAGGACGAGCGCGTACTCGCCGACACCATCGCCACCGGGCTGCGGCGCGAGGCGATGGCCGTCGACGTCGCGTACGACGGCGCCAGCGCGCTGGAGCGGACCAGCGTCAACGACTACGACGTGGTCGTGCTGGACCGCGATCTACCGCGGGTCCACGGCGACGAGGTCTGCCGGAGCCTCGTCGCCGACGGGGCCACGGTACGGGTCCTCATGCTGACCGCGGCGGGTGAGCTGGAGGACAAGGTCGAGGGCCTGTCGATCGGAGCCGACGACTACCTGGCCAAGCCGTTCGCGTTCGCCGAGTTGATCGCCCGGATCCGCGCACTGGGCCGACGTTCCGCGCCGCCGCTGCCGCCCGTGCTCGAGCGCGCCGGCGTGCGGCTGGATCCCGCGCGCCGCGCCGTCACCCGGGACGGCCGCCCGGTCGACCTGACGCCCAAGGAGTTCGCCGTCCTCGAGGTGCTGATGCGCGCCCAGGGCACCGTCGTCAGCGCCGAGCACCTGCTGGAGAAGGCGTGGGACGAGAACATCGATCCGTTCACCAACGTGGTGCGGGTGACCATGATGACGCTTCGCAAGAAACTCGGTGAACCGCAGGCCATCGAGACGGTCCCGGGCGCGGGGTACCGTCTTTGATCCCTTCGCCCGGCTCGCTGCCGCGCCGCATGACGGTGCGGCTGCGGCTCACGCTCCTGTACGGCGGGCTGTTCTTCGCCGCGGGGTTCCTGCTGCTGACGGTCGCGTACGTCCTGGTCACCAACATCCTGGAGAACCTGCCGTTCGCCGTGCAGCCCGCCGAGCCGGGCGGCATCACCCAGCAGCAGGCCAGCGCCATCCGGCGGGCCTTCATCGACGGGGTGCAGCACCGGCTGATCGTGCAGTCGGCGTTCGCCCTGCTCGGAGTCGGGCTGATCGCGCTGGCACTCGGCTGGTTCGTCGCCGACCGGGCGCTCGCGCCGCTGCAGAAGGTCACGGTCACCGCGCGCAAGCTCTCCGAGAGCACCCTGCACCAGCGGATCGCCCTGCAGGGCCCTGAGGACGAGATCAAGGAGCTGGCCGACACGTTCGACGCCATGCTCGACCGGCTCAGCCAGGCGTTCGACACGCAGCGGCGGTTCGTCAGCAACGCCTCGCACGAGCTGCGCACGCCGCTCGCCATCAATCGGACCCTCCTGGAGGTCGCGGTCACCGACCCCGAGGCGTCGGAGGACATGAAGACGGTCGGCAAGACCCTCCTGGCGAACAACGCCCGCCACGAACGCCTGATCGAGGGACTGCTCCTCCTGGCCCGCAGCGAGCGTGAACTGACGACCCGCACGGCCGTGGACCTGGGCGAGGTCGCCTCCACGGTGCTCAAGACGGCGGTCCGGACGGACCGGCCGGACATCGACGTCAAGCCGGAGCTCACCGAGGCGCCGACGGTGGGGGACCCGGTGCTGCTCGAGCACCTCGTGTCGAACCTCGTCGACAACGCGATCCGCCACAACGTCGACGACGGGATGGTCGTCGTCCGCACCGGCGTCCTGGACGGGTGGGCCACCTGCCAGGTGGAGAACACCGGCCCGGTGGTGCCCGCCTACGAGGTGCAGAGCCTGTTCGAGCCGTTCCGGCGGCTCAACACCGACCGGATCGAGTCGTCCAAGGGCGCGGGCCTGGGCCTGTCCATCGTGCGGTCGGTGGTCGGCGCGCACGGCGGGACGGTGATCGCCACGCCGCGCGAGGACGGCGGCCTGATCGTGACCGTACGGCTGCCGCTCGCCTGACCGAGGCCCACCGGCGGGCGGCCCCGGCCGGCGCTCTCACTTGTGCGCGGTCGTGGTGAGCACCGGGAAGCCGGTGTAGTCCAGGTCCATGCCGACGAAGGACGCGGTGTTCGCGACCCGGAACGTCGCGTTGGAGTACAGCGGGATGTAGGCCATGTCGTCGAGCGCGATCTTCTCCGCCGCCTGGAGCCGCTGGGCGCGCTGGGTCGAGTCGGAGGTGGCGCGGGCGCTGTTCAGCGCGGTGTCGAAGGCGGGGTTGCTGTAGCGCGCGTAGTTGGTCCCGGTGGTGGAGCCGTCGCTCTTGCGCTGGATGTTGTCACCGGCCAGCAGGGCGTCGAGCACGCTCTCGGCCGAGGGATAGTCGGCGGCCCAGGACAGCCGGTACAGGCCCTGCGGGTTCTTGCCGGCCATGTCCTTGTAGAACTCGGCGGTCGGCAGGGTCCGCAACTGGACGTTCCAGCCCAGCGCCGTCTTCAACTGGCTCTGCACCAGCGTCGCGAGCTGCAGGTAGGTGGCCTGGTTCGCGACGGTGAGGGTCACCTTGGCGCCTGAGCCGAGCCCGGCCGCGTCGGCCATGGACTTGGCCTTCCCGATGTCGGTCGTGCAGGCGGTGCAGCCGCCCACGTCGGCGCCGGGGACCGCGGGCGGCACCAGGGAGGTCGCCGGGGTGTAGCCCTGGCCCAGCGCGGCGGCGAGGGCCTTCCGGTCCAGGGCGTAGGAGACGGCGAGCCGCGCCTCCTTGGACTTCATCGGCCCCTGGTCCGTGAGCGGCATCAGGTACGTCATGGTGGTCGAGGCGACCTGGATCAGCTTGTGGTCCGCGGTGTGCCGGGCGCGGGCGCTGTTCACCGTGGTCCCCTCGACCTCGGCCCAGTCGTACTGCCCGGCGTCGAAGCCCGTCAGTGCCTGGTTGAGGTCGGAGACGAAAGTGACGTCGACCGTGTCGAGTTTGGGCCTGGCCAGGGTGTAGCCCTCGTTGCGGACGAGGCTCAGCCGCTGGTTGGGGGTGTACTGGCTCACCCGGAACGGGCCGTTGCCGACGGGGTTGTTGTTGAAGGCGGTGTTCGTCGGCTCCCCGGCGGCCGCCGGGACCGGCGCGAACGGCGGGGTGGCGACCCGCATGGCGAAGTCGCAGTCGGCCTTGGTCAGGGTCACCCGGAGCGTCCCGGCGCCCTCCGCCACGACGCCCTGCATCGTCTTGCTCCGGCCCGCGACGACGTCCGGGTACCCCTTGATCTCGGTCATGAGGTAGCCCATGCCCGTGCCGCGGGCGGCGCGGTTCCAGCCGCGGACGAAGGCGGCGGCGTCGACGGGGCTCCCGTCGGTGAAGGTGGTGCCCTGCTTGATCGTGAAGTCCCACTCGGTGCAGCCGGTGTTCGGCGTCATCTTCGTGGCGAGCGCCTGGGCGACGGAGCCGTTGGGCCGGATCGTGGTCAGACCGGTGAAGAGGTTCTCGGCGGCGAACACGTCGGAGGTGAGCACGGCGTTGGACGGGTCGATGGCCCCCGGGGCGTACATCGCCATCCGGAAGCCGCCGCCGAACCGGCCCGCCAGGGCGTCCGTCGGGCCGGGGCGCGGGTTCGAGCGGTGGTGGGGCAGGAGCTGGACCGCCGCCACCGCGCTCGTCGCGATCAGCACGACCGCGCCCGCGGCGACGGCCGCGACGACGCCGGGCCGGGTGCGCCGCCGGGCGGGCGTCGTCGGCGGGTCCCCGGCGGGCCCGTACGGGCCGTACGGCGCCGTCGGGCCGTACGGGCCGGGTGGCGCCGTGTCGGGCCCGCGGCCGTACGGCGGCGTGTCGCCCGGGTAGGGACCGGCCGGCCGGTCGGTGCCATAGGGGCCCGGCGGTGGGGTGTCGCCCGCCAGGGCGTAGGGGCCGGGCGGCGGGGTGTCGCTCAGCGGGGCGTAGGGGCCCGGTGGCGGGGTGTCGCCCGCCGGGGCGTAGGGGCCGGGCGGCGGGGTGTCGCTCGGCGGGGCGTACGGCCCCGGGGACGCCCAGCCGCCGGACGGCGCCCCTTCGGCCGCGACCTGCGCGCCCTCCTGCAGAATCGTGGTGGGCGCGGGCGCACCGGCGCCCGGCAGGACCACGCCCTCGTGGCTGAGCAGGCGCAGCAGGACCTGCTGGGCGGTGGGCCGCCGCGCGGGGTCCTTCACCAGGCAGGCCGTGACGATCTCCCGGAGCGGCCCGGTCAGCATCCCGAGGTACGGCTCCTGGTTCAGGATGCGGTTCATCACGGCGGGGATGGAGTCCTGGCCGAACGGCGGCGAGCCCGTCGCGGCGAACACCATCGCGGCGGCCCACGCGAACACGTCCGTCGCCGGGCCGACGACGTGCCCGGAGATCTGCTCGGGCGACATGTACGACGGCGTGCCCACCGCCGTGCTCGACAGGGTGCCGGTGGCGTCCAGGGCTCGGGCGATGCCGAAGTCGATCACCCGTGGGCCGTCGGTGGCGAGCAGGACGTTCGACGGCTTGAAATCACGGTGGACGATCCCGGCCTCGTGGATCGCCGCCAGCGCGGTGACCGTGCCGATGGCCAGGCGTTGAAGTGAAGCGCCCCAGCGGGGCCCCTCGGCGTCGACGACCTGGCGCAGCGACGGACCGTCGATGTACTCGCTGACGAGGTAGGGCGTGTCGCCCTCGACGTCGGCGTCGAGGATCTGGGCCGTGCAGAACGGCGCCACGCGCTTGGCGCTGGCCAGCTCCCCGGCGAACCGGGCCCGTACCTTCGTGTCCCCGCTGAACTGCGCGTGCAGGAGCTTGACCGCGACCTGCCGGCCGTCCGGCGCCTCGCCGAGGTAGACGACCCCCTGGCCGCCCTCGCCGAGGCGGCCGGCCAGGCCGTAGGCGCCCACGCGTTCCGGATCACCGGCTCGTAGCGGGCTTCCGGGCATGGGCGTCCTCCCTCGGACGGGTTCGGGGGCCTACTGCTTGGTGAGGGTGCCGCTGGCGAGCGGAGCGCCGCCGGCGGTCTGGCTCATCTGCCAGGTCATCGACGAGCCGCTCAGGGTCAGAGTCACGGACGAGGGGGACAGGCACTGGTTGGTCCCGAACGACGTGAGGGTCTGCTGGAACGTCACCTGCTTGCCGTCGTCGGAGATCTGCGGGTTGTCGAGGCTGCCGGAGCAGGTCTCGTACCGGACGTTGCCCGATTTGATGAGGCGGTAGAGCGTGAGGTCGATCTCGTGCGACTGGCTGGTGCCGAAGGCCACGTTGCTCGTCGGTATGCCCTTGCCGCCCCAGCTCCCCTCGAAGCCCGACGGCAACTGGTCCTTGTTGACCTTGTTCCACAGGCCCGCCCCGATGGCGATCGGCAGGCCGATCGCCAGCAGCAGCACGACGACGCAGCCGAGGCCGACGAAGAGCGGGGCGTTACTGCTCTTCTTCTGGGGACGCGGCGGGGCGTACGGCGCCCCCTGCGGGTGCGTCGGCCGGCCCTGCCCCTGCCAGGGCGGGGGCGTCTGGGGTCCCGGACGCATCATCGGGTTCGGCGTCGCCGGGCCCGGGTGCATCATCGGGGGCGGCGTGGACGGGCCGGGACGCATCGGCGGCGGGGTCGGGGGGCCCGGGTGCATCATCGGCGGCGGGGTCGTGATCGGCGGAGGCGGCGGCAGCTGCGCGGCGATCTGGGTGCCCTTGTCGAGCAGGTCGTTCCGGTCGGCCGCCGGACCGGGAGCCGCGCCGACCTGGCCCAGCAGCCGCAGCAGGAGCTGGTGCGCGGCGGGGCGGCGGCGTGCATTCTTGTCCAGGGCGGCGGCGACCAGCTCGCGCATCGTGCCGTGCAGCCGGGACAGGTCCGGCTCCTCGTTGAGGATCCGGTTGATGATGATCGGGAGCGTCTCGGCCTCGAACGGCGACCGCCCGGTCGCCGCGAAGACCATGGTGGCGCCCCACGCGAAGATGTCCACGGACGGCATCAGCGGCTCACCGGTGAGCTGCTCCGGGGCGAGATACCCGGGCGTGCCGACCACCATGCCGGTCGCCGTCACCGAACTCTGCTGGGAGTCCACGGACCGGGCGATGCCGAAGTCGACCACGCGCGGGCCGTCGGACGCCAGGAGAACGTTGTTCGGTTTGAAATCGCGGTGGACGATGCCGGCCTCGTGAATGGCCGCGAGCGCGGTCGCCGTGCCGATCGCCAGGCGCTCGAGCGCCGCCCCCTCGAAAGGGCCCTCCTGAAGGACCACGTCGTACAGCGGCGGGCCGTCGATGAACTCACTGATGATGTAGGGCGGCCGGCCGTTCAGGTCGTAGTCCAGGACCCGCGCGGTGCAGAACGCCGAGACCTTCTGCGCCGCCTCGGCCTCGCGCGCGAACCGCGTCCGGGCAGAGGAGTCGGAGTTCATCTGCTCGTGCAGCAGCTTGATCGCCACTGGGTCCCCCGACGGGGACCGACCGAGGAAGACCGCGCCCTGGCCGCCCTCTCCGAGCCTTCCGACTACCTGGTATTGCCCCAGCGCGGCCGGATCGCCCGGCTCCAGGGGAGCGGCATCCGGCATGTGTGACCCCTTCCCGCAACCCTTATCCTGTGCACCCGCCAGGTCCGTACAGGCGGGAAACCATATCGCGTTACCTGTGACGTTCGCCGTCATCATCCGGTTCACGGCGGAGGGCTGTCACCGCTTCGCCATGGGCTGTGTGATTTACGCCACATCGGACATCTCGGAAGCGCGGTGAGAGGAGTCACGGAGTGATACGACGCGCCTTGCGTGTTCGGGGTCAAATCCCGTGACAGAATTTCCCGCCCGGATCGGGCACAAGATGAGCCTCCCGAGCGTTAGACCCGCGCGACGGGGCGCATAACTAAGGACCGAGGGGGATGGAGACAGAAGATGGCCACCGACTACGACAGCCCACGCAAGACTGATGATGACCTCAACGAGGACAGCCTGCAGGAGCTGCAGGCGCGCCGGGCGGACAAGAGCACGGGTGTCATCGACGAGGACCTGGACGCCGGTGAGGTGACCGAGCTGCCGGGTGCGGACCTGTCGAACGAGGAGCTGAGCCTCCGCGTTCTGCCGCGCCAGGCGGACGAGTTCACCTGCGCCCGCTGCTTCCTCGTGCACCACCGCAGCCAGCTGGCAGAGGAGAAGAACGGTCAGCTGATCTGCCGCGAGTGCGCCGCCTGACGCCGGGTTCACCCGTGTCCGAGGGAGAGCTCGCCCGTAGGGAAGACGGTGACGACCGGCTCGGCCAGGAGATGGCGGAGCTGGTCGGCCGATTGTCCGACGATGAGATCGATAACGGGACCCGCGGTCGCCTGCTCGGCCGGCTCGCCCGCCTGCTGGCGGCGAGAGCGCGCCGGGCGCGCGCCGCGGGTCTCGCGCGCGGACGCTGGCTGACGGACGTCGTCGCGGAGATCGGCCCGCACATCCCCGTCCGTGACCTGCAGACCCTCCGAGCCCACCACCAGGGCCTCACCGGGGAGCGGCTGGCCGACTCCCTCGTGCGCGCCGCGCAGCGCGCCACGACCGCGGTCGGCGCCACCGGAGGCGCGCTGGCGGCGGTGGAGTTCGTCACACCGCCGCTTCTGCTGTCCGCGCCCGCCCAGATCGTGGCGGAGACCGTCGCGGTCGCCGCGATCGAGGTCAAGCTGATCGCCGAACTGCACGAGGTCTACGGCGTGCAGGTGCCCGGCAGCGGTACGGCCCGGGGCGCGATCTTCCTGCAGCTCTGGGCCCAGCAGCGGGGTTTCGACCCGATGCAGCCCGGCAGCGTCGCCGCCGTGCTCGGCCTGGCGGCCAGAACCGGCCTGCGCAAGCGCCTCATGCGCACACTCGGCCGGCACCTGACCACGATGGGCCCCTTCCTGACCGGCGCCGTCGCCGGCGGCACCCTCAACCGCACGGCCACCAAGCGGCTGGCCGACATCGTGCGCAAGGACCTCCGCCGCGCCATCGGCGCCCCCGCGCCCCGGCCGGGCACTGACGAAGACCCGGCTGCCTGATCCGCCGCCAGTCCCCCTCCTCGTCGACATCCCCCGGCGGCGCCCCGACCACCCGGTCGTCCATGCGACGGCCGTCGCCGCACTTCGGCGCGGCGCGTGGCGGATCGAGTCACCGGATGAGAACGGCGCCCCCGGTCGGTCCGTGGGGCGCCGGGCACGACCTCGCTCAGGCGACGCTCTTGGCCTTGTCGACCGCCGTGCGCAGCGCGGCGGGCAGCTCGCCCGTGCTCTTGTGCCAGCGGTTCGCGGCGGCGCGGGTGGCCAGCAGCCGCGCGACCTCCATGCCGACGCCCATGACGACGGCCCAGGCGATCGCCTCCTTCAGCTCGACCTCCGGCGACTCCGGGTTGGTCGGCGGCTCCTTGCCGATGGCCCGCTTCCACCCGAACGTGATCGCCTTCCGGGCCGCGAACCCGGCGCCGAAGGCCGCCGCGCCGGCCACCAGCCGCCAGCCCAGCTCTCCCTTGTCCGGCATGCGTTCTCCCTCTCCCGCGTTACCAGTGTGATTTCCGGTTCTGTCGATGTTCCGACCCTCTCACAGGCGATCACCTGACGAGGCCCGACTCCGCCGTCGTCGCCAATACCATGGGCGCCATGACAGACAAGCCACGCCCGCCGGAGAAGCCCACCCTCGACGGTCTCGAGGAGAAATGGGCCGTACTCTGGGACGAGCGCGGCACCTACCGCTTCGACCGGTCGAAGGCGCGCTCGGAGATCTACTCGATCGACACGCCGCCGCCCACCGTCAGCGGCTCCCTGCACGTCGGTCACGTCTTCTCCTACACACATACCGACACGATCGCCCGTTTCCAGCGGATGCGCGGCCGCGAGGTCTTCTACCCGATCGGCTGGGACGACAACGGCCTGCCCACCGAGCGCCGGGTGCAGAACTACTTCGGCGTCCGATGTGACCCGTCCCTGCCCTACGACCCGGCGTTCGAACCTCCGGACAAGCCCGGCCGGCAGATCCCGGTGTCCCGGCGCAACTTCGTCGAGCTGTGCGACCGGCTGACCCGGATCGACGAGAAGGCCTTCGAAGACGTCTGGCGCCGCGTCGGGCTGTCGGTGGACTGGTCCCTGCTCTACACGACGATCGGCGCGCCCGCCCGCGCCGCCGCCCAGCGGGCGTTCCTGCGCAACCTGGCACGTGGCGAGGCGTACGTCTCCGAGGCCCCGACCCTGTGGGACGTCACGTTCCGCACCGCGGTCGCCCAGGCCGAGCTGGAGGACCGCGAGCAGCCCGGCGCGTTCCACCGGATCCGCTTCCACGGTTCCGCCGGGCGTCCGGTGTACATCGAGACGACCCGGCCGGAGCTGCTGCCCGCCTGCGTCGCGCTGGTGGCCCACCCGGACGACGAGCGCTACCGCGAGCTGTTCGGCACCACGGCGCGGACGCCGCTGTTCGGCGTCGAGGTGCCGATCGTCGCGCACCGCCTCGCCGAGCCGGACAAGGGGTCCGGCATCGCGATGATCTGCACGTTCGGCGACCTGACCGACGTGACGTGGTGGCGGGAGCTGCACCTCCCGACGCGCGCGATCATCGACTGGAACGGCCGGATCCTGCCCGACCCGCCGGCCGGCGTCGCCCCGGAGCCGTACGCCGAGCTGGCCGGGCTGACCGCGCACTCGGCCCGCGAGCGCGTCGTCGAGCTGCTGCGCGCGTCCGGCGACCTCGACGGCGAGCCGCGGCCCCTCACCCGCCCGGTGAAGTTCTACGAGAAGGGCAGCAAGCCGCTCGAGATCGTCACCACCCGCCAGTGGTACATCCGCAACGGCGGGCGCGACCCGGAGCTGCGCGACCGGCTGCTGGCCCGCGGCGCCGAGCTGACCTGGCACCCGCCGTACATGAAGGGGCGGTACGACAACTGGGTCGAGGGGCTGGCCGGCGACTGGCTGATCTCCCGGCAGCGGTTCTTCGGCGTGCCGATCCCGGTCTGGTACCCCCTGGACGGCGACGGCGAGCCGATCTACGACCGGCCGATCACGCCGCCGGAGGACGCGCTGCCGGTCGACCCCTCCTCCGACGCCCCTCCGGGCCGCACCGAGGACCAGCGCGGCAAGCCGCACGGCTTCATGGCCGACCCGGACGTCATGGACACCTGGGCGACCTCCTCGCTGACGCCGCAGCTCGCCGGCGGCTGGGAGCGGGACCCGGACCTCTTCGGCCGGGTCTTCCCGTACGACCTGCGGCCCCAGGGGCACGACATCATCCGCACCTGGCTGTTCTCCACCGTCGTGCGGGCGCACCTGGAGCACGGCTCGCTGCCCTGGACCGGCACCGCGCTGTCCGGCTGGATCCTCGACCCGGACCGCAAGAAGATGTCCAAGTCCAAGGGCAACGTCGTCACGCCGATGGACCTGCTCGTCCAGCACGGCGCCGACGCGGTGCGCTACTGGGCCGCGAACGGCCGGCTCGGCACGGACACGGCGTTCGACACGGGGCAGATCAAGATCGGCCGCCGGCTCGCCATCAAGATCCTCAACGCCTCGAAGTTCGTGCTCGGCCTCGGCGACGTCCCGCCCGGCGCGTCCGTGACGGAGCCGCTGGACCTGGCGATGCTGGCGACGCTGGCCGAGACCGTCCGCGAGGCCACGGCCGCCTTCGAGGCGTACGACTACACGCGTGCCCTCGAGCGCACCGAACGCTTCTTCTGGGACCTGTGCGACGACTACCTGGAGCTGGTCAAGGCCCGCGCCTACGGCGGGCCGGACGGCGAACCAGGCCAGGGGGCGGTCTCCGCCCGGGCGGCGCTGCGCGAGGCGCTGTCGGTGGTCCTGCGGCTGTTCGCGCCGATCCTGCCTTACGTCACCGAAGAGGTCTGGTCGTGGTGGCGGGACGGCTCCGTGCACCGGGCCGCCTGGCCGATCGCCGACGCCCCGGCGGGCGGTGACGCGGCGGTCCTCACCGCCACCTCCGACGTCCTCCGGCAGGTCCGCAAGGCCAAGTCGACCGCGAAGGTCTCGATGCGTGCCGACGTCGAGCGGGCGGTGGTCCGCGGCGCGGACGTCGCCCGCCTCGCCGTGGCCGACCTGCGGGCCGCCGGCCGGATCGCCGACCTGGCGCTCGACCCGGCGTCCCAGGAGGAGGGCTTCACCGTCGACGTGACGCTGGCGCCCTAGCCGTAGAGCAGGGCGAGCGCGAGCAGGACGGCGACGCCGATCGCGTTGGTCAGGATCGGCATCCGTGTGACGCGGCGGTCGTCCCACTCGTCGTGCCGGCTGGCGTACCGGGCGGTCGCGGTGACCGCCCGGCCGACGCCGAAGCCGGTGCCGGCCAGGATCGTCGCGAGCGGCCCCTGGTGCGCCAGCACGAGCCCGAGCGCGACGACGTACGGCGCGCTCGCCGAGACGTACGTGCGCACCCCGGTGCCCAGTTCGAAGCCGAACTGCAGCGAACCGCGCCGGATCCGGCTCTGCAGCACCTCGCGTGGGATCTGCCGGGCGTTCTGGGGGAGCGGCACGCGGATCCAGCCGGCCTCGCGCGCCACGCCCGCCACCGCGATCACCAAGATCGCCCCGATCCGCACGGCCCGGGGCAGCGGCGCCGCGAGACCGGACAGCAGCCACAGCACGGTGGCGCTGAGCGTGCCCCCGAGGAGCAGCCCGAGGGAGAAGACGGTCAGGACCTCGCCCTGCCGTACGTGAGCCCGCCAACCTGGCGAGAACAGCACGAAGTCGCTGTTACGCGTTCAAACCGAGCCGGACAGCGAGTATCCGGCCAGCGCCCCGACCGACGCCCAGCACAGCACGGTCCGCTGCGCGGCCGCCGCCGCGACGGCCAGCAGGGCCAGCGCGACGAACGGCAGCAGCGGCTCGGTCAGCCCCCGGCGCAGCCGGCCGGCCGGCCGCGTCTCACTTGGCGCAGGCAAGGGCCCACCGGCAGACGGTCTTGTACCAGTGCCCCGCCGCGCTCTTCTTCCAGCCGTCGTGGCAGCGCCAGGTCACCGACTTGGTGCAACTGCCGCACTTATGGGCGTACGCCCAGATCCAGCCGTCGTACTTGCCCGCGTAGCACTGGTTGGGACGGAGCTTGAACCGCCCCGGATCGGAGACCCCGGAGCGGTGGTACCCCGTGTACTTGCCGCTCGTCCGGCAGGCGCTGGACAGCACGGTGCTCGGCCCGCAGCCAGGGGAGCAGTCGAACGGCGCGGCGTACGCCGGGCACGTGCCGTAGATGTCGTAGTAGCCCGGCGTCAGGGTGTAGCCGGCGGCGAGGGCCTTGCGCGCGGGGGCGAAGACCCCGAGCGCGGACAGGCCGACGGTGGTGCCGGCGGCCAGCGCGCCGCCCAGCATGGACCGGCGCGCCACCCCCTCGGCCGTCGCGTGCGGGATCCGCCGGGCGGCCCGCCGGGCGCCCTCGGGCCGCGGGCCGCTCAGCATGGGAATGTCGTCGAGTTCGAGCATCGGGCATCCTCCCCGTTCTCTCTCACACGGTCGCCGTGTCCGCGTCGGTGATCGGCGGCACGGGCGTACCTGCTTCCACGACCCGGCCGCCGGCCTGCACGATCAGCCCGTGCAGCGCGCGCACCGAGCCGACCGGCTCGGCCGTCCGGATCCGCCCGTCCGAGCCGACGAGCACGGCGTACGGCGTGGCCGGGACCTGGTACTCCTGGAACAGCTCGCCCTGATCCGCCAGGACGACCATGTTGTCCGGCGGGGTCACGTCGAGGGCGTCGTCGAAGAACAGCGCGCGGATCGGCGGTGCCTCGGTCTGGCCCAGCGCGTCCTCGAAGACGTCGTGGCAGGCCGGGCACTCCGCGCCGAGGAACAACAGCAGCGTCGGGCGGCCCGGCTCGGGCGCGAGCCGGGCCAGACCCGGTGCGGTCATGCCCGTGGTCAGGCCGTCGTCGGGCGTGCGGGGCCCCTTGGTCAGGTGGTGTACCTGGCGGACCAGCCCGGCCACCACGAGGGCGAGCAGGAGGATGGCCACCCAGGTCACCAGCAGGGCCGTGGTCTCGAAGGTCATCCCGCGACGCTCCTTTCGGGGTCGGCCATGGCCGTCGGCAGCGACCACAGCAGCACCGCGAACGTTACGGACGACAGGCCAACGAGCGCCACATGCACTCCGTGCGAGGCGATGGCCGAACCGGCGCCGGCCGACGCGGTCACCGACGCCAGTGCGAGCGCCGCGGCCCGCCCGGCCACCCAGCCGCTCATGGGGGTGTCGTCGGCCGAGCAGCCGCACGGCACGGCCCGGTTCTCCGCACCCGCCACGCGGTCGCCGTGTCGTCCCCGCCCGCTCGGCCGGGTGCGCAGGACGTACAGCCCGTACAGCGCGTAGGCCACGAACAGCAGGGCGCTGCCGGTCGCGCCGAGCGTCAGCGCCCGGGGCCGTCCGGCCAGCAGCGCGTACCCGGTGACCGCCCCGAGAACGCCCTCCAGCGCGCCGACCGCGACGGCCACCGGCCAGATCAGCGGGGCGGGAACCGTGCGATGCGCGGTCAGGGCGGCGGGCAGGACACGCGGATGCAGCAGATGGCCCGCGAAGCCCGCGAGCAGGATCAACGCCACCGTCCCGGCCGACACACCGGTCAGCATCGCCGCCATCAGGCGACGGTCTCGACGCGCAGCCCGCCGATCCGGTTCGCCACCGCGGCGGCCTGGCGGGACTCGTGCGGCAGCACGGTGACCATGGCGGACGACGTGGCGAGCAGGAAGTACGTCGTGTCGTCGTCGAGCGTGTCGCGGAACAACTCCCCGCTGTGCACCTGCGCGCCCGACCACGCCGGGAGCCTCCGCGCGGTCGTCTTGGTGAGCGCGGTGATCTCGAGCAGGCCGATCCCCGGGATCTCCTTGGCCACGTCGGCCGGCTCGGCGATGCCCGCCCGCTTGGGATTCCGGGAGGCGACCGTGATGCCGTCCTGATGCTCGGTGACCCGCAGAAGCTGGAAAAGGCGCACGGCGTCGGCTGCCTTGGCGCTGTACATGGGGACGAACAGTGAATAATTCCGACCCTGCCACATCACGGCGAGGAGATGGTCTTCCAGAGCGACGCGTTGGTCATAATGGGTCACCCGTGTCGTGCGAAGTGCGCCGCCCTGAACCGAGAATTCATCGTCGAAGTGGCGAATGCCGAGATCCTCGGCCCACGCGGACGCCGCCTGGTGGTCGCCGGAGGTCAGCTCGTAGATCCTCCCGTCCACGGCGTACCGCGTCACGGAGGTGAAAGGAAGAGTAAGATCAAGATCGCCGGAGATCTGGAATCGATAGCCGTCCAATGCCCTATGTATCACCCCGTGCGCCATGACGCAGCCCTTCCCCGTTCGACCGACCCGCCTAGCGAGGGTCTTGGTTAACACAACGTAAGAGCATTTCGGCTTGTTGGCGAGATACCAGAGCACGGATGCCCGAATGTGGCCAATCGTGCATCAGTGTGAACACGACAGGTCACGAAGACGTCGGCTCGGTAATGAGTCGATGACGGTGGTCCGGGTAGGGCGTGGTCCGGAGGAGAACAGTGAGCGATCGAGATCCGGGAGTGCCGCGGACGCTGGCGACCGTGGCCGCGTTCTGCTGGCGGTTGATCGTCGTCGGGATCGTGATCTACGCGGTCGCGCGCATTCTGGACAAGCTGCGGCTCGTCGTTCTGCCGTGTGCCATCGCGCTGCTGCTGTGCGCGCTGCTGTACCCCGTCACCGCCCGGCTGCGCCGCCGGATGCCCTCGCTCGCCGCGACCTGGCTGACGATGCTGCTCGCCCTTGGGGTGCTCGGCGGCGTGGGCACGTTCGTCGGGATCCAGGCCAACGACCAGTTCCCCCACCTGGTCACCCGGATACAGCGGACGGCGACCCAGTTCCAGCGCTGGCTGGTGACCGGGCCGCTGCACCTCAAGAACTCCCAGCTCCAGTCGGCCGTGGACCAGTTGCTCAACCAGATCCAGCAGCAGCGCGGCAAGCTGGTCAGCACGGCCTTCACCGGCGCCACCGTCGCCGGCGAGGTGCTCGCGGCCATCGTCTTCCTGTTCTTCGTCACCTTCTTCCTGCTGAAGGACGGGCCGGGGATCTGGCGCTGGCTCATCAGCGGGACGGGGCGGTACCGGGACCGCGTCGACCGGGCGGGGCGCGCGGCCTGGGAGACGCTGTCGCAGTACGTCCACGGCACGGTGATCGTCGCGCTCATCCACGCGATCGTCATCGCCGTGACGCTGATGATCATGGGTGTGCCGCTCGTGGCGCCGCTGGCGGTGATCGTGTTCTTCGGGAGCTTCATCCCGATCGTCGGCATCCTGGTCGCCGGGGCGCTGGCCTTCCTCGTCGTCTTCAGCTTCAAGGGCTTCGTCGCCGCCCTGGTCTTCCTCGGCATCCTGATCATCGAGCAGCAGCTCGAGGGTCACGTCCTGCAGCCGCTCGTCGTCGGCCGCTGGGTGCGCTTCCACCCGCTGGGGATCATCATCGCGATCTCGGTCGGCGCGGTCGTCGGCGGCATCCCCGGCGCGGCCGTGGCGGTCCCCACGGCGGCGGTCATCTACCGGGCGTGGCCCGCGCTGCGCGGTGCCGACGACCAGGCGTCCCCGACGGAACACCCCGCCCGCGCCCCCCTGCTGGGCCGGAGCCGGAAGAAGACCGCGCCGTCCGGTGACGCTCGGGCGGGCACCGGGACGATCGCGCCGGACGAGGCGTCATCGTCCGACCCACCGGCCGATCGGGCGGCGGACGACCGGTCCTCGGACGCCTCCTGAGCGGCGCCGCGCCGGACCCGCCCGCGCGCCGGGGCGAAGCCGGGCGGGGGCCGTCCCCGCGCCGGTGGCGGCGCCGGCGTCTCGCACCGTCCGGCGGAGCCGTGACCGGCCGCGCCGCGCTCATCGGCGCGGGGCCGCACAGGCGGTAGTGTCACGGCCTGTGACGCGCGCCGAGGCGAGCGCCGCCATCAAGATCGCGACGAGGTGGAGCCCTTGACTGTGGAAGTTCTCATCCAGCGGCTGGATCCCGGCCTGCCCGCGCCGTCGTACGCCCACCCGGGCGACGCCGGGGCCGACCTGGTCACCACCGTGGACGTCGAGCTGCCGCCCGGGGCCCGCGCACTCGTGCCGACCGGAATCGCGATCGCCATCCCCGACGGCTACGCCGCCTTCGTGCACCCGCGCTCCGGGCTGGCGGCTAAATTGGGAGTGACGATCGTGAACGCGCCCGGCACCGTCGACGCGGGCTACCGGGGAGAGATCAAGGTCACCCTGCTGAACACCGACACCGAGCACACCGTGCGGCTGACGCGCGGCGACCGTATCGCGCAACTGGTCATCCAGCGCGTCGAGCGGGCCGTCTTCCATGAGGTCCAGGTCCTGCCAGGCTCGGCCCGCGGAGACGGTGGTTTCGGATCCACGGGCGGGTACGCAGGAGCCGTGGGGGGCCGCGCCGCGGACGTGGCCGTACAGCACAACGAAGGAGCGTGAGTCGTGTTTCGACGCCGTCGTCGGGACGAGGAGCCCGAGAAGAACCTCGAGCCGACCGACGAGGAGACCGTCGCGGCCGAGGAATCCGAGGCCGAGGAGCCCGGGTCCGAGGGGGAGCAGGAGAGCGCGGCAGTGTCCCACGGCGGCCCTTGGGACGCCGAGGCCGACTCGATCCCAGAGGTGGAGCGCGTCGACTTCGGCGCGTTCCAGGTGCCCATCGCCGAGGGGATCGAGCACCAGCTCAACATCGAGGACGCCGAGCAGGACGCCCAGGGCAACCTCGTCGGCGGGCACTTCGTCGCCGTCACCGTCGTGATCGGTGAGAGTGGCCTGCAGCTTCAGGCCTTCGCCGCGCCGAAGAAGAGCGGTCTGTGGGACGAGCTCCGTCAGGAGATCGCCGAGGAGATCAAGCAGGCGCAGGGGGAGACCCAGGAGGCCGAGGGGCCGTTCGGCACCGAGCTGCACGCCATGGTCCCGGTCGCCATCCCGGAAGAGCTCAAGGACCAGGTGCCGCCGGAGATCGCCGAGCAGGGCTTCGGCTGGCAGCCGGTCCGCTTCCTCGGCGTCGACGGCCCCCGCTGGTTCCTGCGCGGCGTGGTGCAGGGTGCCGCCCTGCAGGACCCGGAGCAGGCGCGGGCCGTCGAGGAGATCTTCGCCAACATCGTGGTCAACCGTGGCGACGCCCCGATGCCGCCCCGTGAGCTGCTGGAGCTGTCCCTGCCGGACGGCGCCCAGCAGGCGATGGGCCAGCAGGAACAGGAGGGCGGCGAGGACGGCGGGTCCCCGTTCAACCCTTTTGAGCGCGGCCCGGAGATCACCGAGGTCCGCTGACCCGACCCCGAATCCCGCCCCCGGCACCGGCCGGGGGCGGGATTTCGCGTTTTCAAGATCTGTGACCGAGCCGTTGCTTACAGTGATTCACCGGCGTGCGAGACTGGCGACGTGTACGGAGGTGATCCACCGATGACGAAGGCGTTTGCCGTGCCGCCCGATCATTACCGAACGAGCTGGACGATCGAGGAGGTGCTGGCCCTGCCGGAGAACGGCATGCGCCAGGAGCTCCTCGAAGGAAGACTGGTGGTATCCCCCGCGCCTCCGAAACCGCATCAGTGGGCCGCAAAACGGCTGGAGAGGCTCTTCGACGACGCGGCGCCGCCCGGCCTTGAGGCGAACCGCGAGGTCAACCTCCAACTCGGGGCCGATCTTCTGATCCCGGACGTCATGGTCGGATCGGCCGTCGCGCTCTCCGACGCGGGCCCGTGCATGAACGCCGCGGACGTGACGATGGTGGCCGAAATCCTCAGTCCCGGTAACACCGCGTTCGGGCGCGCGTGGAAGTCTCAGCGCTACGCGGAAGGCGGCATTCCCTTCTTCGTCGAGGTGGAGCTGTCCGGCGTCGTACAGGTCACCGTCTACGAACTGCGCGGGCGGGGATACGCGAAGATCGCCGCGGCGCACGCGGGAGAGATCCTGAAGTCGGCGGAACCGTTCGAGCTGAGTTTCGACCCGGCCGAGCTCGTCGGGGCGCGCTGAGGGCGCGCGGGCGTGGACCGGGGGCGGGCGGATTCGTAGCCTGGGAGGACGGCCAGGTTCGCGACGGTGCTCGGGAGGACTCCATGGGGACGGCTCTGACGCAGGCCCGCTGGACGCACGTCGCGCTGCCGACCGGGGACCTCGACAAGGCGATCGAGTTCTACACGGCGCTCACGCCCCTGGTGGTCGTCGAGCGCTTCGCGGACGCCGCCGGCGAAAGCGCGTGGTTGTCCAACGACAAGCAGGTCGAGACGCCGTTCGTGCTGGTCCTCGTGTCGTTCAACGAGGACAGGGGCGGCAGGCTGGGGCTGCTCGCCCCGTTCGCGCACCTCGGCATCGAGGTGCCGCGGCGGGAGGACGTCGACGCGCTCGCCGACCGCGCCCGGGAGCTCGGGTGCCTGCACTGGGAGCCGCGCGACATGCCCGGCCCGGTCGGCTACATCTGCGCCCTGAAGGACCCGGACGGCAACATCGTCGAGATCTCCCACAACCAGAAGGTCTTCGAGACCGTACGCCGGCTGTGGGGCGAGGGCTCCTGATCGTACGGGCGGCGGACCGTGGGTGACGCCGAGCGGCCCCATGTGATTCCATGCACTGGGTTGCCGTTCGAGGAGATGGAACATGTCTGTTCTGCGCAGCTCACAGTGGTACTCGGGGCAGGACCGTAACGCGTACATCCACCGGGCGTGGATGCGCCGGGGCCTGCCCGGTCGCGCCTTCGACGGGCGGCCGCAGATCGCCATCGCCAACACCGCCTCGGACCTGACCCCCTGCAACAGCCACCTGGACGAGGTGGCGGAGAGCGTCAAGCAGGGCGTGTGGGAGGCCGGGGGCGTCCCGCTGAACCTGCCCGTCGTGTCCCTGGGCGAGACGCAGTTGCGCCCGACCGCGATGCTGTGGCGCAACATGGCCGCGATGGCGACCGAGGAGATGCTGCGCGGCAACCCCGTCGACGGCGTCGTCCTGCTCGGCGGTTGCGACAAGACGATCCCGTCCCTGCTGATGGCGGCGGCCTCGGTGAACCTGCCCGCGGTCGTCGTGCCCGGCGGGCCGATGCTGTCCGGCACGTTCCGCGGCGTGCCGCTCGGCTGTGGCACCGACGTCTGGCGCCTCAGCGAGGAGGTACGCGCCGGCGAGCTGTCCGAGCGCGACTTCCTGGAGTCCGAGTCCTGCATGATCCGTAGCCGTGGCCACTGCAACACGATGGGCACGGCCTCCACGATGGGCCTGCTCGCCGAAGTGCTCGGCACCACGCTCCCGGGCACCGCGGGTCTGCCCGCGCCGGACAGCCGCCTGCTCGCCCGGGCGCACGAGACCGGCCGGCTGGCCGTCGAGATGGTGCACGAGGGCCGCAGGCCCGGCGACGTGCTGTCGATCGGATCGTTCCGGAACGCGATCGTCGCGCTGGCGGCGCTCGGCGGCTCGACCAACGCGGTCGTCCACCTGCTCGCCATCGCCGGCCGGCTCGGCGTCCCCCTCACCCTGGACGACTTCGACCGGATCGGCGCGGACGTCCCGCTGCTCGTGAACCTGCAGCCCGCCGGCCGTTTCCTGATGGAGGACCTCCACCGGGCGGGCGGACTGCACGCGGTGCTCCGCCAGGTCCAGGACCTCCTCGACCCCGCCGCGCTCACCGTCACGGGGCGGCCGCTCGTGGACCACCTCGGCGACGCGGAGATCTGGGACCCGGAGGTCATCCGCGGCCGGGAGTCGCCGCTGCGGCCCGCCGCCGGGATCGCCGTGCTGCGCGGCAACCTCGCCCCCGACGGCGCCATCATCAAGCCCGCGGCGGCCTCCCCGCGCCTGATGCGCCACCGGGGCCGCGCCGTGGTGTTCGACTCGATCGAGGACCTGCACGCCCGCCTGGACGACCCGGACCTCGACGTCGACGAGGACTCCGTGCTCGTCCTGCGGGGCTGCGGCCCGAAGGGCTACCCGGGCATGCCGGAGGTCTCGAACATGCCGCTGCCGGAGAAGCTCCTCAAGCAGGGCGTCCGCGACATGGTCCGGGTCTGCGACGGCCGCATGAGCGGCACGGCGTACGGCACGGTCGTCCTGCACGTCTCGCCGGAGGCCGCGGCGGGCGGCCCGCTGGGCCGGGTCCGGACCGGCGACCCGATCGTCCTGGACGTCGAGAACCGCCGGATCGACGTGGACATCCCGCAGGAGGAGCTGGCCGGCAGGGAACCCTCACGAGCCCTGCTGGAGAGCGTGGCCCGCCCGCTCCGCGGCTGGGAGCGGCTGTACGTCGACACCGTCATGGGCGCGGACACCGGCGCGGACCAGGACTTCCTGGTCGGTTCCTCGGGCGACGAGGTGGCCCGCGAGTCGCACTGATCGCCCTACGGCTTTCGTCACGCCGGAGCCGTGAGCCGTGTACCGGTGGGGTCGTTAGGAGTCCGTTAAGGCCCGGAGGGTGCGCGCTAAGACTCCGTCAATAGCGACCGAAACCCCGGAAATCGGGCGTTTACTCCTGCCGTAGCCCCGACGTGGGGGCCGGCGGGGCATGCCGTCGGCATGCTCAAGGAGGATGCGATGACGCGCCTGGACATCTCCGCATGGTCTTTGGCCGGCGGTAGCGGCTGCGTCTTCGCTCTGGCCGTCGTAATGGCCGGGCTGCCGTGGCAGGCCGCGTTCGCGGTCGTCGCGCCGGCCGTCGTGGCCTGGGCATGGCAGAGCCGGATCGTGGACGGTGCCGCGCTCGGCGGAGTCGCGTGGATGTGCGTCACCGGCTTCGACGTGCACCGCTTCGGGTACATCCGGATCACAGGGAGTGACGACATCGTTCGCGCGGCGGTGTACGTCCTCGGCGGGGCCTTGGCGGCCTCGGTGCACACGGTGATCGATGCCCTGCGCCGTTACCGGCGTGCCGATCAGGTGTGGGTCGACTTCCACTTCCATGAGCCCGCCCTTCGGGCAGATCCGACCACGGGGACCGGCGGTCCGATCGAGGCCGCGACCCTTGACGGCGCTCGGCGGCACGGCGGTCATCCCCGTGAAGCGAATAGAGGAACCGAGAGAAATGGCTGACCTGGTCTACATCCTGCTGACAGTGGCGATCTTCGCCCTGTTCAGCCTCATCGTGAGGGCGGTCGAGCGACTGTGAGCGTGGAGAACGTGGTCGGGCTGGTCCTGGCCGTGCTCCTGTCCGTCTTCATGGTGGCCGCCCTACTGTTCCCGGAGCGTTTCTGATGAGCATGACGGTCGCCGGGATCCTCTTCACGGGATCCCTGGTGCTCGCTCTGGCCCTGGTCTACCGGCCGCTGGGCGACTACATGTACCGGGTCTACACCGGTACGCGGCACTCGCGGCCCGAGCGGCTGGTCTACCGCCTGATCGGTGCGCATCCGGAGGCCGAGCAGACCTGGGCCACCTACGCCCGGAGCGTGCTGGCGTTCTCGGTCGTGTCGGTGCTGTTCCTGTACGGCCTCCAGCGGCTGCAGAACCATCTGATGCTGAGCCTGGGATTCAAGCCGGTCATGACGCACCAGGCGTGGAACACCGCCATCAGCTTCACTACCAACACCAACTGGCAGTCGTACTCCGGTGAGTCGACCATGGGCCACCTCGTGCAGATGGCCGGCCTGGCGGTGCAGAACTTCGTGTCCGCCGCCGTCGGCATGGCGGTGGCGATCGCCCTGGTCCGCGGCTTCGCGCGCAAGAGGACCGAGCACCTCGGCAACTTCTGGGTCGACCTGGTCCGCGGCACGCTGCGGATTCTGCTGCCGATCGCGTTCATCGGCGCGATCATCCTCGTGATCGGCGGCGTGGTGCAGAACTTCCACGACCCGCACACGATCCAGACCCTCGCGGGCGCCAAGCAGTCGATCACCGGGGGCCCGGTGGCGAGCCAGGAGGTCATCAAGGAACTCGGCACGAACGGCGGCGGGTTCTACAACGCGAACTCCGCCCACCCGTTCGAGAACCCGACGACGTGGACCAACTGGCTGGAGATCTTCCTGCTCCTGATCATCAGCTTCAGCCTGCCCCGGACGTTCGGGCGCATGGTCGGCAGCAACAAGCAGGGTTACGCGATCGTGTCGGTGATGGCCACCCTCGCCATCATCAGCGTGACGCTGATGTCGTACTTCCAGCTCTCCCACCACGGCACGGTCCCGACCGCGATCGGCTCCTCCATGGAGGGCGTGGAGGCACGATTCGGAGTCGCGAACTCCGCGACGTTCGCGGACGCCACCACGCTGACCTCGACCGGCGCGGTGGATTCCTTCCACGACTCCTACACCAGCCTCGGCGGCATGATGACGATGTTCAACATGATGCTGGGCGAGGTCGCGCCGGGCGGCACGGGTTCGGGTCTGTACGGCATGCTGATCCTGGCGGTGATCACGGTGTTCGTGGCCGGGCTGATGGTCGGCCGCACCCCCGAGTACCTCGGCAAGAAGATCAGCAGCCGGGAGATCAAGTTCGCGGCGAGCTACTTCCTGATCACTCCGATCTGCGTGCTCGTCGGCACCGCGTTCGCGATGGCGCTGCCCGGCGAGCGGGCGGGGATGGCCAACAGCGGTCCGCACGGGCTGTCCGAGGTGCTGTACGCATTCACCTCGGCGTCCAATAACAACGGGTCGGCGTTCGCCGGGATCACGGTGAACACGACCTGGTACGACACCGCACTGGGCCTGGCGATGGCCTTCGGGCGCTTCCTGCCGATGATCTTCGTACTGGGTCTGGCCGGGTCTCTCGCCCGGCAGGGGCACACCCCGGCGTCGGAGGGAACCCTCCCCACCCACCGTCCGCAGTTCGTCGGCATGGTCACCGGAGTGACGGTCGTCCTCGTCGCCCTGACGTTCCTCCCGGCGCTCGCGCTCGGGCCGTTGGCCGAAGGAATCCACTGATGTCCACACAGGTCACTGAAGCTCCCACCGAGACTCCGGAGTCGCCGAAGTCGTCAGGCGGGCGTGTCCAGGGCGGTCTCCTGGATCCCAAGCAGTTGCTCACGTCGCTGCCGGACGCCGTCAAGAAGCTGGACCCGCGCAGGATGTGGCGCAACCCGGTGATGTTCATCGTCGAGATCGGCGCCGTGTGGTCGACGATCCTGGCGGTCCTGAAGCCCGACTGGTTCGCCTGGCTGATCGTGGTATGGCTCTGGCTGACCGTCATCTTCGCGAACCTCGCCGAGGCGGTGGCCGAGGGCCGGGGGAAGGCACAGGCCGACACGCTGCGCAAGGCCAAGACCGACACGATGGCGCGTCGCCTGATCGACTGGGCGCCGGGACGGCGGCTTCAGGAGGAGCCGGTACCCGCGCCGCAGCTCCAGCAGGGCGACCACGTGATCGTCGAGGCCGGGCAGATCATCCCCGGCGACGGCGACGTCGTCGAGGGCATCGCCAGCGTCGACGAGTCGGCCATCACCGGCGAGTCCGCGCCGGTCATCCGCGAGTCCGGTGGTGACCGGTCCGCGGTCACGGGCGGCACCAAGGTGCTGTCCGACCAGATCATCGTGAAGGTCACCCAGAAGCCGGGCGAGAGCTTCATCGACAAGATGATCGCGCTGGTCGAGGGCGCCAACCGGCAGAAGACCCCGAATGAGATCGCCCTCAACATCCTGCTGGCCTCGCTGACGATCATCTTCGTGATGGCGGTCGCGACCCTGCAGCCGCTGGCGATCTTCGCCAAGGTGAATCAGCCCGGCGTACCGGACTCGCTCGCGCTCGACGCACACGGCGTTACCGGCATCGTCATGGTCTCCCTGCTGGTCTGCCTCATCCCGACGACGATCGGCGCGCTGCTGAGCGCGATCGGCATCGCCGGCATGGACCGGCTCGTCCAGCGCAACGTCCTCGCGATGAGCGGCCGTGCCGTCGAGGCGGCCGGCGACGTCAACACACTGCTGCTGGACAAGACCGGCACCATCACGCTGGGCAACCGGCAGGCCGCGGAGTTCACGCCGGTGTACGGGGTGAGCGAGCAGGTCCTCGCCGACGCGGCGCAGTTGTCCAGCCTCGCCGACGAGACCCCGGAGGGCCGGTCGATCGTGGTCTTCGCCAAGACCGCGTACGGCCTGCGCGAGCGCACGCCCGGCGAGCTGCACCGCGCCGAATGGATCGAGTTCACCGCGCAGACCCGCATGTCCGGCGTCGACCTCGACGGCGATGGCGCTCCGGGCCGGAGCCGGTCGCTGCGTAAGGGCGCGGCGACCGCGGTGATGAAGTGGGTCCGCGACAACGGTGGCCATCCCACGGGGGAGATCGGCCACATCGTGGACGGCATCTCGGCCAGCGGGGGCACGCCCCTCGTGGTCGGCGAGGTCGTCCGCGAGAACGGCGCGACGAAGGCCCACGTGCTCGGCGTCATCCACCTGAAGGACGTCGTCAAGGCCGGCATGCGCGAGCGTTTCGACGAGATGCGCCGGATGGGCATCCGCACCGTGATGATCACAGGGGACAACCCGCTGACGGCCAAGGCCATCGCGGACGAGGCCGGCGTGGACGACTTCCTCGCCGAGGCCAAGCCCGAGGACAAGATGGCGCTGATCAAGAAGGAGCAGCAGGGCGGCAAGCTCGTGGCCATGACCGGCGACGGCACCAACGACGCGCCCGCGCTCGCCCAGGCCGACGTCGGCGTGGCCATGAACACCGGCACGTCGGCCGCCAAGGAGGCCGGCAACATGGTCGACCTCGACTCCAACCCGACGAAGCTCATCGAGATCGTGGAGATCGGCAAGCAGTTGCTGATCACCCGCGGTGCGCTGACGACCTTCTCGATCGCCAACGACATCGCCAAGTACTTCGCGATCATCCCCGCGATGTTCGCGGCGGTGTACCCCGGTCTCGACAAGCTCAACATCATGCGGCTGCACAGTCCGCAGTCGGCGATCCTGTCGGCCGTCATCTTCAACGCGATCATCATCGTCGCGCTGATCCCGCTCGCCCTGCGGGGCGTGAAGTACCGCCCGAGCAGCGCGTCCAAGTTGCTGTCGCGGAACCTGTACGTCTACGGGCTCGGCGGCATCATCGCGCCGTTCATCGGCATAAAGATCATCGATCTCTTCGTCCAGTTCCTTCCGGGGATGTCCTGACATGCGCCTGCCCAACTGGATCCGCCAGCACCTCGCCGCGGTCCGCGCCCTGCTCGTCCTGACCGTGGTGCTCGGAGTGATCTATCCGCTCGCCGTCTGGGGCGTCACGCTGATCCCCGGCCTGCATGACCAGGCCGAAGGCTCGTTGATCAAGGGCGCGGACGGCAAGGTCGTCGGTAGCCGCCTCATCGGACAGGCGTTCACCGACAAGGACGGCAATCCGCTCAAGCAGTACGTCCAGAGCCGCCCGTCCAACGCAGGCACCGGCTACGACCCGACCTCCACGGCCGCGGGCAACCTCGGCCCGGAGGACATCGTCGACACTCTCCCGAAGAACCCTGCCGAGAAGGCGGCGGAGATCACCGCCAAGACCGCCCGGGACAGTCTGCTCACACAGGTCTGCTCCCGCAGCAATGCGGTCGGTGCGCTCGAGGGCGTCAGCGGCGCGCGACCGTTCTGCACGCCGGGCGGAGTCGGGGCGGTCCTGTCGGTCATCGGCCCCCGCGACCGCTCGGGCCACGTGACCCGGCCGACCCGTGTCGTCAGCGTCAACGAACAGTGCGGCGTCGTGACCAAGCCGTTCCTCGCCACGTACAAGGGCGTCGCCGTCGAATGCGCGAAGGCGGGTGAGGACTACTCCGCGGGCGAGATCGTGCCGATCCGCGGCAGCGCCCCGGCCGTGCCGCGGGTGCCCGCGGACGCGGTGACCGCCAGCGGAAGCGGCCTGGACCCCCATATCTCCCCGGCGTACGCCCGGCTGCAGGCTCCCCGCGTCGCGAGGGCCCGTGGTGTCGCCGTGGCGCAGGTCCTGGCCGTGATCAAGAACAACGAGGCCGGCCGGACGCTCGGCTTCATCGGCGAGCCGCGCGTCAACGTCGTGCAGCTCAACCTTGAACTCGACAAGAAGTACCCGTTCCACGGCTGACCGTACGGCCTGCCGCGTTCGGAAGAGCGCGGCGGGCCGCCCCACCGGATGAGAAGGAGGCGAGGTGACATGGCCCGGGGGCGTCTGCGCGTCTATCTCGGCGCCGCGCCGGGCGTCGGCAAGACCTACGCCATGCTGGCCGAGGGCCATCGGCGCCGGGACCGGGGCACCGACGTGGTCCTCGGCTACGTCGAATGCCACGGCCGGCCTCGAACGATCGACCTGCTAGACGGGCTGGAGGCCGTGCCCCGCAAGACCATGGCGTACCGGGGGACGACGTTCACGGAGCTGGACGCCGACGCCGTCATCGCCCGTGCCCCCAGGGTCGCGCTGATCGACGAGCTCGCGCACACGAACATCCCCGGGTCGCGTAATGAGAAGCGCTGGCAGGACATCGAGGAGATCCTCGAGGCCGGCATCGACGTGATCACCACCGTCAACGTCCAGCATCTCGACTCGGTCAACGACGTGGTCGAGCAGATCACGGGCATCCCGCAGCGGGAGACGGTGCCCGATGAGGTCGTCCGCCGGGCCGACCAGGTCGAATTGGTCGACATGGCCCCGGAGGCGCTGCGCCGCCGGCTGGCGCACGGCAACGTGTACGCTCCGGAGAAGATCGACGCTGCGCTGGCGAACTACTTCCGCGTCGGAAACCTCACCGCGCTCCGCGAACTCGCCCTGTTGTGGCTGGCGGACAAGGTCGACGACCAGCTCGACCGTTACCGCGCCGACCACGACATCCACACCACCTGGGAGGCGCGCGAACGTGTCGTCGTGGCCCTGACCGGCGGACCCGAGGGCGACACGCTCATCCGCCGGGCGGCGCGCATCGCCGACCGGGCGAAGGGCGCGGACCTGTTCGCCGTGCACGTCACCGCCGGCGACGGGCTGACCGGCGCCAGCCCGGCGAACCTGGCCCGCCAGCGTGCGCTGGTCGAGAGCCTGGGCGGCACCTACCATCAGGTCGTCGGCGACGACATCCCGCAGGCGCTGCTGGACTTCGCCCGGGGGGTCAACGCCACCCAGCTCGTCCTCGGCGCGTCCCGGCGCGGCCGGTTCGCCCAGCTGTTCTCCCGCGGCGTCGGGGTCACCACCACCGCGCTGTCCGGGCCGATCGACGTCCACATGGTCACCCATGAAGAGGCGAGCAAGACCCGGCTGCGCACCCGCCGCGCCGGCGCGATCACACGCCGCCGCCAGGCCGCGGGATTCGTCCTGGCCGCCGTCGGCCTGCCCCTCCTCACCGTGCTGCTGGCCAACCTGCGCGGGCAGCTGTCCATGCCCAGCGACATCCTGCTCTTCATCGTCGCCGTGGTCGGAGTCGCCTTGGCCGGCGGGATCTACCCGGCGCTGTTCGCCGCGGTCGTCGGCTCCTTGTTGCTCAACTACTACTTCACTCCACCGTTCTACGAGTTCACGATCAATCAGCACGAGAACGTCCTCGCGCTCGTCGCCTACGTCCTCGTGGGGGTCGCGGTCAGCGCCGTGGTGGAGATCGCCGCGCGGCGCACCCGTGAGGCGGCTCGCGCGGGCGCGGACGCCGAACTGCTGTCCGACCTCGCGGGCAGCGTGCTCAGGGGCTGGAACGCGGACGGACGGCACCAGGGCGCACTGAACGATCTGCTGGAGCGCCTCCGGGTCACCTTCGCCCTCAGCGCGGTGACGCTGCTGGAACGCCGCCCGGAGGCGCCGCTGACCCCGAATCGCCAGCGCGACCCGGGCTGCTGGCGGATCATCGCCACCGTCGGCGGAGAACCGGCGTGCACCCCTGACGAGGGTGACGCCGACGTCCCCGTCGACGATGATCTGGCGCTGGTCCTGCGCGGACGTACGCCCTCGGCCGCCGACCGGCGGGTGCTGGAGGCGTTCGCCGCCCAGGCCGCCGTCACGCTGCGCCAGCAGCGCCTCGCCGAGGAGGCCGAGCAGGCCCGGCCGCTGGCCGAGGCCGACCGGCTCCGCACCGCGCTGCTGACCGCGGTCAGTCACGACCTGCGGTCCCCACTGGCCTCCGCCAAGGCGGCGGTGGAGAGCCTGCGCACCGACGACGTCCACTGGTCCGAGCAGGAGCGCGGCGAACTGCTCGCCACCGCCGACGAGTCCCTCGTACGGCTCGACCGTCTTGTCGCCAACCTGCTCGACATGAGCCGTCTGCAGGCAGGGGCCCTCGGCGTCTCGGCCCAGCCCGTCGCGGTCCAGGAGATCGTCCCGTACGCCGTCGACGAGCTCGGCGCGCCCGAGGTGCGGCTCCGGATTCCCGACGACCTGACCGATGTGCTGGCCGACCCGATTCTGCTGGAACGCGTCCTGGTCAACCTGATCTCCAACGCGGTGCACCACAGCCCGCCCGGCGAACCGGTGCTGGTCACGGCCAGCGCCCACGCCGGCCATCTCGAACTGCGGGTCATCGACCGCGGTCCTGGCATCCCGCCGGCCGACCGGGACCGTGTCTTCCAGCCCTTCCAGCGCCTCGGCGACCGGGACAACGAGACCGGCGTCGGGCTCGGCCTGGCCCTGTCACGTGGGCTCGTCGAGGCCATGGACGGCACCTTGATCCCCGAAGAGACCCCGGGTGGAGGGCTCACGATGATCATCACCCTTCCCGTCGCTCCTTCCGACGTGGCCGATCCGGCGCTGACCTCACATGTCGACGCGCTGCGGGAGAGGCGGACTCGATGACACGCGTCCTCGTCGTCGACGACGAACCGCAGATCACCCGCGCGATCTCCCTCAACCTGCGGGCCCGTCAGTACGACGTGACCGTCGCCGCCGATGGCAGCGAGGCGCTGCGGCGCGCCGGCGACTGGCATCCCGACGTCGTCATCCTCGACCTGGGGTTGCCGGACCTGGACGGACTCGACGTCATTCACGGACTGCGCGGCTGGAGCCAGGTTCCGATCATCGTGCTGTCGGGACGTATCGGCGCCGAAGACAAGATCACGGCACTGGACGCCGGCGCCGACGACTATGTCACCAAGCCCTTCGGCGTGGACGAGTTGTTGGCCCGCATCTGCGCCGTGAGTCGTCGTACCGGTTCGTCGAGATTGTCGCCCACCGTCCAGATCGGTGATCACCTCGTCGACCTCGCCGCCAAGACCGTCACCCCCGACGTCCATCTCACGCCCACCCAGTGGCGCCTGATCGAGATCCTGCTGCGCAACCCGGGCAGGCTGGTGAGCCAGCGCTGGCTCCTCACCGAGGTCTGGGGGCCCTCCTACGAGCGCAGGACGAACTACCTGCGCCAGTACATGGCCCAGCTCCGCCGCAAGCTGGAGGCCGATCCGACGCATCCGCGGCATCTGCTCACCGAGCCCGGGATGGGCTACCGCTTCCAGCCCTGAAGGCGCTCATGCCACTGCTGTTCGAACGTGAGAGAACTCACCGGTCCAGGGCGGCCGGCGAGGCCGATCGACACCGGTTGTCGGTCGTCGGAGGGCTCGCCGCGCTGTCGCTCGACGCCATGGCGTCCGTGGCGTACGGCCCGGAGGCCATCGTCGTCGTCCTGGCCGCCGCCGGCGCGAGCGGGCTGGGCTACACCCTGCCCGTCACTCTGGCCATCGCCGGGCTGCTGGGCGTCCTGACCCTGTCGTACCGCCAGGTGATCGCGGCCTTCCCGGAGGGAGGCGGGGCGTACGGCGTGGCGAAGACCCATCTCGGTCGGAGATCGTCGCTGGTGGCGGCCGCCTCGCTGGTCGTCGACTACGTGCTGAACGTGGCGGTGTCGATCGCCGCGGGCGTGGCGGCCCTCACCTCCGCGGTGCCCGGCCTGCTGCCGTACACCGTCTGGCTGTGCCTGGCGGTCCTGGCGCTCGTCACCGCCGTCAACCTGCGGGGCATCGCGCACAGCGCCCGGCTCTTCATCGCGCCCACCGCGGTCTTCGTCTTCTCCATCGTCGCGGTGATCGTCGTCGGGATGTTCCGTGACCACCCCGTGTCAGTCGAGCACGCCACCGCGCAGGCGCACACGCTGCGCGCAGTCGGTCTGCTCCTGCTGCTGCGGGCCTTCTCCAACGGATGCGCGGCGCTGACGGGAGTCGAGGCGATCGCCAACGCCGTGCCCAGCTTCCGCGCTCCCCGGGTCAGGCGGGCCCAGCGCGCCGAAGTCGCGCTCGGCGCGACCCTCGGGCTCATGCTGATCGGCATCGCCACGCTGATCGTGAAGTTCCACATCCACCCCGTCCACGGCGTCACGGTCCTCTCCCAGGTCACCGCCGGCTCCTTCGGGCACGGGATCGGGTACTACGTCGTCCAGTTCGCCACGGTGCTGCTCCTGGCCCTGGCCGCCAACACCTCTTTCGGCGGCATGCCCGTCCTGGCGCAGCTCCTGGCCAACGACAACAACCTGCCGCACCTGTTCGCGCTGCGTGCCGAACGGCAGGTCCACCGCTACGGCATCTACTTCCTGACCGCCACCGCCGCCCTGCTGCTCATCGGCACGGACGGCGACATGAACACGCTCGTGCCGCTGTTCGCCATCGGCGTCTTCGTCGGCTTCACCCTGTCCCAGGCGGGCATGGTGCGGCGGTGGTGGACCGAGCGGCCGGCCGGGTGGCGCCCGCGTGCCGCGCTGAACGGCCTCGGTGCCCTGCTCACGGGGTTCGCCGCGATCATCGTGACCGCCACCAAGTTCACCGAGGGCGGCTGGCTGATCGCCGTCGCGATGCCGCTCATGGTCGCGCTCATGGCGGCCATCAACCGTGCGTACGGCCGCATCGCGGACCGCCTGGAGATGAACCGGGTCCCGGATCGTCCGCGCCCGAGGCACGCCCTCGTGATCGTGCCCATCGGCGCGGTCAACCGGCTCGCCCAGGAGGCGATGTCGGCGGCGCTGTCCATCGGCGAGCGCGTCGTCGCGCTGCGCGTCACCCATCCCGAGGACCCGGAGGACGTCAAGGAGTTCATCGAGGCGTGGGAACGCTGGGCCCCGGACGTCAACCTGACCTTGATCAGCGACGCCCACCGGCGCCTGGTCGAACCGGTCGTCGACTACGTGCGGAGCGTCGACGAGCCGCACGTGTTCGTTCTGATCCCCGAGGTCGAACCGGCGCACGCCTGGCAGCGGGTCCTGCAGAACCAGCGTGGTGCCGTCCTCGCGCACGCGCTGCGCCGCGACACCGACGCGGTGGTCTGCCGGCTGCGCTTCCGCCTCAGCCCGATCACCCACCTCCGCCGCGCCGTGCCCTGACCGGCGACGGGTTCTGGCTCACGTACCGACGGTGGAAGGATCTTTCATGCTCGACAGCGTGCTGCTCGTGGCCGGCTTCACCATGCTGGTGGCCGGTGCGCTCGTTTTCACCAACGCGGTGGAATGGGCGGGGATACGTCTCGACCTCGGCCATGGAGCGGTCGGCAGTGTGCTGGCCGCCGTGGCGACGGCGATGCCCGAGTCCCTCGTTCCCGTCGTCGCGATCATCCGCGGCGAGCAGGGGGATCCGATCGCGATCGGGGCGATCGTCGGAGCGCCTTTCCTGCTCGGCACCCTGGCAATGGCGCTGTGCGGCACCGCGGCACTGGTCTACCGCGTGCGGCGGGAGGGAGCCGGTCTCCGGTTGGACCGGCAGGCGATGAGCCGCGACCTGCTGGTCTTTCTCGGCACGCTGTCGATCGCCATCGTCATCGGGAACATCCACGCCCGCCCGGTGCACGTCATCGGAGCGTTGCTGCTGGTCGTCGCGTACGGGGCGTACCTGACCACGACGATCGCCCGGGCCAGGCGGCAGGGTGCCGAGGATGAGCCGCCCGGCCCCCTGTACTTCGACCGTACCGGGAATGCTTCGCCGGCCGCGTACCGCATCCTGGCGCAGGCTCTCGTGGGCCTCGGTCTGCTGGTCGGCGGCGCGGAGGTGTTCGTCACCGTCATCGAGCATCTCGCGCGGGCGATCGGAACCAACGCCCTGGTGCTGACCATCCTGGTCGCGCCGCTGGCGACGGAGCTACCGGAGAAGATCAACAGCGTGCTGTGGATCCGCCAGGGCAAGGACACCCTCGCCCTGGGCAACATCACCGGCGCCATGGTCTTCCAGTCGATGATGCCCGTCGCGGTCGGGATGGCGTTCACCGACTGGCACCTGACCGCACCCGCACGAGTGGCCGCGATCGCCGCGCTCACCGGCGCGGTCCTCGCCGTGATCGCCGTACGGCGTACCGGCCGCTTCTCCGGGCCGCTCATCGGTTGCTGGACCGGTCTGTACGCCGGAGCGACCGTTTCCATCCTCGCGCTCACGTGACCCGTCCGCTCGGACATTAAGGCCCTGTTAGGAATGACGGCCATGACGTTCGGATGCCGTAGCGAACTCCGGATCCCTTCCTGATCAGGCATAACGTTGAGCCAACGGCTGCTTGTGAAAGGAAGCACAAGGTCTGCATGGAAGAGCCAGGTGAGCCCCCGGATCCCCTCTTCGTTCCGGTTCGCCTGACGGAGGGGGTGCGCTGAATGCCGCCGGACACTGTGAAGGCCGATGGTCTGGCCGCGGTGGAGGCGTTCGTCCGGGTCCGTATGACGGAGCAGGTGCCGCCGGAGTCGTTCGAGTCGTGGCTGCGCGGCCGCCCGGTCGTACGCGGCGTGTGGTCGCTCAGCGGCGACTGCGACTACGAGATCCGCGTGGCCGCCGCGAGCCTCGACGAACTCACGGCGGAACTCCGCGCCCTGCGCCACCACGGCGTCGAGCAGACCAACACCTGCCTGCTGCTGCGCGAGATTCTGTGAAGGAGCGACCCCATGGTTCTGACAAGGGAGAAGAACACACTGGCCCACGCGGTCTGGCCGGCGACGGCGCAGGCCACCCCCGGCGGTGACATCCTGGTCGGCGGCGTGCGGCTGACCGACCTCGCCGAGCGATATGGCACCCCCGTCCACGTCATGGACGAACGCGACGTGAGGCAACGCTGCAGGGAATTCCGCCGTGCGTTCCCGGACGCCGAGATCGCCTACGCCGGCAAGGCGTTCCTGTGCCGCGCCATGGCCCGGTTGATCGCCGAAGAAGGGCTCACCCTCGATGTCTGCTCCGCCGGCGAGCTGGCCGTGGCGCGGTCGGTACGGTTCCCGGCCGAGCGGATCCTCATGCACGGCAACGGCAAGACCCCTGAGGACCTGCGAGCCGCCCTCTCCTACGGTGTGAGCCGGATCGTCGTGGATTGCCCCTCCGAGATCACCCGGCTGGCCGCCCTCGTCGGTGGTGACGGGCCCGCCCAGCAGGTGCTGATCCGCGTGACCCCTGGCGTGGACGGGCGTACCCACCCTGCCGTGGCGACCGGTGGGGAGGACCAGAAATTCGGCTTCTCGCTGACCTCGGGCGCGGCTGCCGAGGCCGTACGCCGGGTCCTCGCCCAGCCCGGACTCGTCCTGGCCGGCCTGCACTGTCACCTCGGGTCGCAGATCACCCGCGTCGCCGCCTATCAGCAGGCCGCCCGCCGGATGGTGGACCTGCTCGCGGCGGTACGAGACGAACACGGCCTGGCCCTTCCCCGGCTCGATCTGGGCGGCGGCTTCGCCGTGCCCTACCTTCGGGACCAACAGGGCCTCGACCCCCTCGCCCTGGCCGTGCCACTGATCACCGAGCTCAGGTCGGCCTGCGATGCCCACCGGTTCCCGATGCCGCGGGTCACCTTGGAACCGGGCCGCGCGATCAGCGCCCGCGCCGGCGTCACCCTCTACCGGGTCCTCGGGATCAAGCACACGGCGACCGGCCGCGTCTTCGTCACCGTCAATGGCGGCATGAGCGACAACCCACGGCCGAGCCTGTACGGCGCCCGCTACTCGATACGGCTGGTCGGCCGGCGCCCGGTCCCCGGACACCGGTCCGTGACCGTCGCGGGACGGCACTGTGAGGCCGGCGACGTGCTCGTCGAGGACGTGCAGTTGCCGGCGGACCTGCGCCCCGGAGACCTGCTCGCGATCGCCTGTACCGGTGCGTACCACCACTCCATGGCGTCCAATTACAACCTGGTCCCCAGGCCGCCGGTCGTCGCCGTGCGGGGAGGGGAGAGCCGGTTGCTGATCCGCCGTGAGACCGAAGCGGATCTGCTCTGTCGCGACGTCGGCTGAGAACGCTCGTCGCCCGTTCGCCGGAGAGGGATCAAAGGTCTGGCTCGGCCACCACTTCGGCGGCGATGCAGAGCCCGACGAGCCTGGCGCTCACCGGCGCCGCGAAGCGTAGCTCCCGGTGTCGTGCGTGGTGGTTGGCGTACCGGAAGGCGCGGCCCACATCGACACCCTCCTGGTCGAAGATGACGCTGTTGCTCGGACCGGGAGCCGCGGTCAGCCGGGGGTCGAACTCCGCGAACGGGCGAAGAGCCATGCGTCCGACCTGCCGGCCGTCCGCGTCCGACAGGTCGTACAGGACACCGCCGCGGCGGGCGCTCGGCCGACGAGTGTGGTGCACGGATCCATGGGTGACGCCGTCGGAGCCGGTTACGGACAACAGATTCCGGGCGGACCGGGCGACCGTGAACAGCGGAGCCCCGTCGGCGGCGGAGAACTCCATCGCCACACTGCGGGTGTCGATCGTCCCGGGCGTGAGCCGCCGTACCCGTACGCCGGGCCGGGGACGATACCGGGCGACCGCGAGCAGTTCACCGGCCTCGTCGCGGACGTGCCACGGATGGTTGGCGAAGTCGCGCCGCAAGATGACGACAGGGCGCTCAAGAAGTGTCAGCATCACTGAGTCCGTGAGAAAGTGTTGCGGATATCGCGCCGAACGGTCCGGCCAAGGACCTGTCATATCACACGAGCCACTCACGGAATACACCCGGAGCTCGAGGAGTGACTTCGCGTTAAGAATTCGCTAACGCTGGACATGGCGGCGTCATGGCGGCGTCTAAAACGTTCGCCCGCTGAAAAATTGATCGTAGTCTCGGTGATCGGAACGACGTTCATTGGAGGACGATGATGGACGAGCGGATCCTCGCGCAGGCGGTCGAGGACGCGACGGCGCAGCGGTTCGCGGGGACCGACGGCCACCGAACGGTCACCGTGACCGTGAACGGGGCCGGAAAGGTGGTCGAACTGCGCGTCATCGCGCAGGACCCGCGGCGGCTGCCCGCCGGGGTCTTCGCAGGCGGCGTCATGCAGGCGTTCGCCCGCGCCCGGGAGGCCGCCGCGGAGGACGGATCGGTGGTGCGGGCCCTGCGCGAGCAGGGCGTCGACGTCGCGACGCCTCGTGGGATCACGGCATGACCCCGGACGACGCGATCACCCGGATCCTGGATCGGCTCCGTACGAGCCTGGACCAGATCACCGTGTCGGTGAACGCGCTCGGCGCGGAAGAGTCCTGCGGCGAGTCGGCCGCGGGCTCCGTGAAGGTCGTGTTCAACCCGCTCGGCGAACTCAAGCGTGTCGAGATCGATCCCTCCTTCCTGCACGGCGCAGGTCGGCGGCGTGTGGAAGAGGCGCTGCTCGAGGCGTTCCGCGAGGCCGAACGGGCGGCCGACGCGGCACGCGCGGATTTCGCGAGAGGATTGGAATTCATGGGCGTTCCGATCGGCCAGGCCCTGCAGGACGGCTCGATCGTCGAGATCCTCCCGGACCGCCGGCACATCTCCCGAATGTTCCAGGACTGAGAGAGAACGCTGATGGACGAATTGACGGTGAACACCGCGGAACTGTGCGCGTTCCACGACGAGACATTGCACGGGGCGATCACGGCGATCGAGGATGTGCGCCGGATGCTGGACGACGCCCACGTTCCCGCTGAGGCCTACACGGTCACGGAGGCGGGTCGCGTCGCCCACCGCGGACACACCGAGAATCAGCGGGCCCTGGACGGGCTGCTTCTCGACCTGCACACGCTGCTCGGCGACTCCGCGCAACGGGTCCGTCTCGTCACCGGCGATTATCGGTCGGCCGAAGACGCGGCCGTTCGAACCGTGCGACGCGTGTCGGCCTAGGAGGGCGCACGGTGCAGACCGCGGTCGACAGCGACTTCTCGCCCCTTCCACAGATCATCGAGCGGTTCGGACTGCCGAATCCGCTGGCGGTCCTCCCGGAGCTGAAGAACCGGCTGGAGACGGTCGACGTCTCCTCCGGGCACCTGACCCGCCTGCGGGACCACCTCACGCGCCTGGCCGACGACATCGAGGACTCCGCCGGAAGCCTTCGATGGCAGGGGGACGCGGCCTCGCGTTTCCACCGCAGGAACGCCGAGACGGTCACCTCACTTCGCCGGACGGCGGCGGCCGCCCAGGACACCGTTCAATGCCAGTCCTACGCAAAGATCACCATGTGGGACCTGGCCGTGTGGATCACCCTGGCGATAGCCATCCTGACGCTCATCGTGGCGGCGATCCTGGCCATCATGGTCGCCACGGCGCTCCAGTCCGGCGGGACGTCGATCGTCGTCGGGATCACCGCGATGTCCACGCACACGGCCACGGTCACCGCGGAGATCCTGGGGGCCATCGGGACGGTGTCCTGGCTGCTTTCGAGCGTCTTCGGGGAGGTCCGCGGGAAGCTTGACTCGCCGGACATCGTCTGTCCGGTCCCGGCTCCGCCGCCCGGATCCGCGCCGGCGCCCACGCCTCCCGGATCTCCGACGGGCACTCCCGCCGATCCCTCGCCGAGACGCCGCGCGGTGTGATCGCGTGCCGGAGCGGGAGCCGCCTTCCTCTAGCGAGAGGTGAGCAGGACGCCCGCGTAGGAGATCCCGGCGATCAGCGCCCAGGAGGTCAGGCCGAGCAGGAGGGCGCGGCGACCGGTCCGCATGAGCTCCCGCAGGCGCACGGCGCTGCCCAGGCCGAACAGCGCCGCCGCGAACAGCACGTCCCGCGCGGTGCTCGCGGCGGCCAGGGCGCCCGGCGGGACGCTCACCGCCGAGCGGAGCGCCATCAGGCCCAGGAACCCGAGCACGAACGCCGGCAGCAGCGCGGGCCGGCGGTGCCCGGCCGCCAGGGAAACCCGACGGGTCCGCAATGCGACTCCGGCGGCGATCGGCGCGAGCATGACGACCCGGACGAGCTTCACCGCGACCGCCGGGACGAGCGCCGCCGAACCGGCGAGGGTGGCCGTGGCGACGACCTGGCCCACGTCGTGCACGCTCGCCCCGATCCAGCGGCCCGCGTCGTACGCCGGCAGGCCGAGCAGGCGCGCGACGGGTGGCATCACGACGATGGCCAGGCTGCCGCACAGCGTGACGAGTCCGACGGCGGTCGCCGTCTCGCGCTCCGCGTCCGGGTCGCCCGGACGGGTGCCGAGCGCGCCGTCGACCGCGGCGACGGCCGACGCGCCGCAGATGGAGAAGCCGGCCGCCACGAGCAGGGAGAGACGTTCGGACAGGCCCAGCCGACGGCCCAGCCACCGTGTTCCGGCGAACGTCACCGCCAGCACGGTGACCACCATGACGATCGTGCGCGCTCCCAGCGCGAGGATGTCGCCGAACGACACCTGCAGCCCCAGGAGCACCACTCCCGCGCGCATGAATTTGGTCGCGGCGAAGCGGAGGCCCGGCCGCGCCGCCGCGGGCAGCAGTCCCAGGTTCGCGGCGAGTACGCCGATGATCAGTGCGGCGGTGAGCATCGGCACCGTCCCGGCGACGCGGTGCGCGGCGTACGACGCCGCGACGGCCAGGGCGGCGGCGATCATGCCCGGGGCGAGCGTCCGTCCGCGCCGGAACCGGGCCGGGCCGGGAGGCGGCGCGGACGACGGCGCCACGCCTTCCGTGAGGTGAGCGACGGAACGGATCGACCGGTGCGGCGTCGAGATCGGCATGATCTCCAGCATCGGTGCCGCACGACCCCTCCAATAGCAGGCATTCTTGGGGCAGGTCATAGGGTTGCCCTATGAGTACCCGGCTGCCCGACCTGGAGGCACTGCAACTGCTGGTCGCCGTCGCCGAGACCGGAAGCCTCGGCCAGGCCGCCGCCCGACAGGGGATCAGCCAGCCCTCGGCGAGCGCCCGGATGCGCACACTGGAGCGGCGGCTGGGCGTGCGGCTCCTCGTGCGTTCGACCAGCGGTTCCCGGCTGACCCCGGCCGGTTCGGTGGTCACCGACTGGGCGCGCGCCGTCCTCGTCCAGGCGAACGCGCTCGTCGAAGGCGCCGCCGCGCTGCGCTCCCGGCAGGCCGACCGCCTCCGGGTCTCGGCCAGTCTCACGATCGCCGAGCACCTCGTCCCCGGCTGGCTCGTGGCCCTACGGGAGGCCGCGCCCGGCGTCCACGTCGAATTGAACGTCGCCAACAGCACCCACGTGATCGAGCGGCTCCGGACGGGCGAGGCCGACCTGGGGTTCATCGAGGGGCGTGGCGCGCCGCGCGACCTGCACAGCCGAGCCGTCGGCCGGGACCGCCTCGTGATCGTCGTCGTCCCGGAACATCCGTGGGCCCGCAAACGCAGGCCACTGCGCCCGGTCGAACTGGCGGCCACGCCGCTGCTGCTGCGAGAGGCCGGATCGGGGACCCGCGAGACGTTCGAGGCCATGCTCGCTCCGTACGGAGGACCGGCCGAGCCGGCTCTCGAGCTCGGCGCGACCGCCCCGTTGCGCGCCGCCGCCATCGCGGGCACGGCGCCGGCCGTGCTCAGCGCCCTGGTGGTCGCCGACGAGATCGCGACCGGACGGCTCGTCGAGGTGCCCAGCGAGCTGCGGTTCGACCGGGTCCTGCGGGCGGCGTGGCCACGGGGCCGAGCACTTCCCGAGCCCGCCCTCCACCTCCTGCGCGTCGCCCGCTCCTGAGCGGCACGCCCGGCTTCGCCCGTTAGAACCGCGTTAAGGCGGTGTCGACCGCCGCGAAAGATCCGTCAAAGGCGGCGGATGCCGCCTTCTTCGGGCGTTGACTGCCTGCGTACTGATCTGTCCGTCTCGAATACCGTCATCTAGGGACACAATTCAGGAAAGGGGGTGAGGCAGATAGCGACGCGGGGCAGGCTCAAGATCTACCTCGGGGCGGCGCCCGGGGTGGGCAAGACGTACGCCATGCTCGACGAGGCGCACCGGCGGCTGGAGCGCGGCGCCGACCTCGTCGTGGGCCACGTCGAGACATACGGCCGCGCGCGCACCGCTGCGCTGCTCGACGGCCTGGAGACCGTGCCCGGCCGCGAGACCGCCCACCGCGACCGGGTGGTCACCGAGATGGACGTCGACGCGATCCTCGCGCGCCGCCCCGAAGGGGTGCTGGTCGACGAGCTGGCGCACACCAACGTCCCGGGGTCCCGCAACGAGAAGCGCTGGCAGGACGTCGAGGAGCTCCTCGAGGCGGGCATCGACGTGGTCTCCACCGTCAACGTCCAGCACCTGGAGTCGCTCACCGACGTCGTCGAGCGCATCACCGAGGTACGACCCCAAGAGACGGTTCCCGACGAGGTCGTCCGGCGCGCCGACCAGATCGAACTGGTGGACATGGCTCCGGAGTCCCTGCGTCGCCGCCTGGCCCACGGCACTCTGTACGCGCCGGACATGATCGACGCGGCGCTGGCCAGCTACTTCCGCGTCGGCAACCTCACCGCACTGCGGGAACTCGCCCTGCTCTGGCTGGCCGACCGGGTCGACGACGCGCTCGCCCGTTACCGCGACGAGAAGGGCATAACCGGCACCTGGGAGGCCCGAGAGCGGATCGTGGTCGCGCTGACCGGCGGTCCGGAGGGCGACGCGTTGATCCGCCGCGCCGCCCGGATCGCCGCCCGCGCCGGCCGTGCCGACCTCGTGGCGGTGCACGTCGCGCGGGGGAAGGGCCTCAGGGACGGGTCTCCGGAGGCGCTCGCCCGGCAGCGCGCGCTGGTGGAGAGCCTGGGCGGCTCCTACCACCAGGTCACCGGTGATGACGTGCCCAAGGCACTGCTCGAGTTCGCCCGCGCCGCGAACGCCACGCAGATCGTGCTCGGGTCGAGCCGGCGGAGCCGTTGGCAGTACGCCTTCGGCCCGGGCGTCGGCACGACCGTCGCCCGCGCGTCCGATGACGTGGACGTGCACATCGTCACCCACGACTACGCGGGCAAGGGCAGGGGACCGGCGGCCGTTCCGCCCACGTCGCTGGGGCGCGGACGACGGACGGCCGGCTGGCTGCTCGCGCTGTTCGGCCCGCCGGCGCTGACCGGTGTGCTGTCGGCGGCCGTCCGTCACCTCGGGCTTCCGACCGAGCTGCTCTTCTTCCTCGCGCTGGCCGTCGGCGTGGCGCTGGTCGGCGGGCTGTGGCCCGCGATCGTCGCCGCCGTCGCCGGGTTCCTGCTCGTCAACTGGTTCTTCACGCCCCCGGTGCACACCCTCACCGTGGCCCACCTGGAGAACGCCCTGGCACTCCTCGTGTTCGTGACCGTGGCCGTCGCCGTGTCGACCGTCGTGGACCTCGCGGCGCGGCGCAGTTCCCAGGCGGCGCGGGCGCGTTCGGAGGCGACCACGCTCAGCATGCTCGCGACGAGTGTGCTGCGCGGCGAGGACGCCCTGCCCGAGCTGCTCGAACGCGTCCGGGAGACGTTCGGGCTGTCCTCGGTGACGCTGCTCGAACGCTCCGGCGACGGTTGGGCGCCCGTGGCGTCGGCGGGTCCGGAGACCTGCGCGCGACCCGGGGACGCGGACGTCACCGTTCAGGTCAGCGACACTTTGACACTGGCGCTCGACGGCCGGGTGCTGCCGGCCGCCGACCGCCGTGTGCTCGCCGCCTTCGCCTACCAGGCGGCGGCGGCCCTGGACCGCCAGCGCCTGGCCGAGGAGGCGAAGGAGGCTCGGCGGCTCGCGGAGGGCAACCGGATCCGCACGGCGCTGCTCGCCGCCGTCTCGCACGACCTGCGGACCCCCCTCGCGTCGATCAAGGCGGGCGTGAGCAGCCTCCGCTCGCCGGACGTGCGCTGGGATCCCGAAGACGAGGCAGAGTTGCTGGCCACGATCGAGGAGTCCGCGGACCGCCTCGACGGCCTGGTCGCCAACCTGCTCGACATGAGCCGCCTGCAGACCGGCGTCGTCAACCCGCTCGCCCGCACCGTCGCTTTGGACGAGGTGATCCAGCCTGCGCTGGCGAACGTTCCGGGCGACCAGGTCAAGATCGAGGTGCCGGACGACCTGCCGCCCGTCGTGGCCGACCCCGGGCTTCTGGAGCGTTCCCTGGCCAACGTCATCGAGAACGCGGTCCGGCACGGCGGCCCCGAGCCGGTCCGGGTGACGGCGAGCGAGCACGGCGGGATGGTGGAACTGCGGGTGACCGACCGGGGGCCGGGTGTCCCCGACTCCGCCAAGAGCCGGATGTTCGAGCCCTTCCAGCGACTCGGCGACCGGCCGCGCGGCAGCGGGGTCGGGCTGGGACTCGCGGTCGCGCGCGGCTTCGCCGAGGCCGTCGGCGGCGACCTGCACGCCGAGGACACCCCCGGCGGTGGGCTGACCATGGTGTTCGCACTGCCGACCGGGGGGAGCCCTGTGGTCGGGGCAGGCAAGGGGGAAACGTGACACGAGTACTCGTCGTGGACGACGAGCCGCAGATCGTCCGCGCGCTCCGCATCAACCTGCGGGCCCGCGGGTACGAGGTCGACGCGGCGCCCGACGGCCGCACCGCTCTCGACCTGGCGGCCCGCCGCCATCCCGACGTCATCGTCCTCGACCTGGGCCTGCCGGACATGGAGGGCGCCGAGGTGATCAAAGGCCTGCGCGGCTGGACGAGCGTGCCGATCATCGTGCTGTCGGCGCGGCACGCGTCCGAGGAGAAGGTCGAGACGCTCGACGTCGGCGCGGACGACTACGTGACCAAGCCGTTCGGCATGGACGAGTTGCTGGCCCGGCTGCGCGCCGCCGTACGGCGTGCCGCCCCGCCCGAAGAGGACGCCGTCGTCGTGACCGACGACTTCACGGTCGACCTGGCCGCCAAGAAGGTCGGCCGCGACGGCGCGGACGTCCGCCTCACCCCGACCGAGTGGCACGTCCTGGAGGTGCTCGTGCGCAACGCGGGACGCCTGGTCAGCCAGCAGCAGCTGCTCCGCGAGGTCTGGGGCCCGGCGTACGAGAACGAGACCGGCTACCTGCGCGTCTACCTCGCCCAGCTCCGTCGCAAGCTGGAGCCGGACCCGTCCCGCCCCCGCCACCTGATCACCGAACCGGGCATGGGCTACCGCTTCGAACACTGACCCGGCGCGGGCGACGAACGACGCGGGCGGCTGGGGAGGAACCTCTCCTGTGTGGCATAAGGGGTCAACGGCGGGCCGGTGAGGTGTCAGACTGCCGTCATGTCCGACGGTTCCACGCTGGCCTCGTTGATCACGGCCGCGGGCACGGTCGGAGGGGTCGCGGTGACGCTCTGGGGAACCGTCCGGCGGGAGTCCGTCCAGGCCGAGCGGGACCGCAGGCGGCATGCCCTGGAGGCGCGGCAGGCCGCGTACGGCGAGCTCCTCGGACCGGCGACACAGCTCCGCGTCCAGCTCGAGCTGGCCGGTCAGCGGTCCTGGCGCGACCTCGACGTCAAGCTCGCCGCCATCGATGAGCACGTGCGCACGGTGGGACAGCGGGCCGCGCAGGTGGCGGTCCTCGCTCCGGGCGAAACGGCCGAGGCCGCCCGCGCGCTCGCCGCCGCCGCGACCGCCCTCGCGGCGTTCGCCGCCAAACACGCCGAGTTGAAGTACGACCCCGGGCCCGACAAGAGATTCCTGATCGGGGAGATCAGGGCGCCGTTCGACTTCGCCGCGTTCGACGCGAGGCTCGCGGAGATGTACCGGGCGATCGACGCCGATCTCGGCGATCGTCACCCGGCCGAGCGCGGATCGTCCGGCCGGTGGGCGAGGATACGGCGGACGACCCGCCGCTGATGCCGTGGCAGGGCGGGGTCCCGTGCGGCCTCCGCGCGCCGGGCGAGGTCCGCGGCCGAGTCACCGCCCCCGCGCAGGCCCGCGATCCGCGCGGCGCACAGCAGCACCGGGCCGCTGTCGGGGGCCTCGTCCAGGGCGGCGTCGATCTCGTGTCGCGCCGCGTCGAACCGCCCCAGCGTGGCGAGTGCGAGCGCACGAGCCGCGCGCGCGCCCGGCGGAAGGCGCCGCAGGCGGTCGAGGTCGCGCAGGGCCGCGTCGGCATCGCCGAGGTCGGCCAGGAACTCGCCCCGCGTCCGGAGGATCTCCGGTGCGTCGCCCTCGGCCGACAGGACGGCGTCCAGGACGGTGATCGCCGCCCGGGTCTGCCCGAGCTCCCACAGCGCCCGGGCGAGTTCGGCCTGCACGGTGAGGTCCGTGGGAAGGCGCTCCGCGGCGGCGTGCAGCTCTTCGAGTGCCTCCGCGCCACGCCCGTCCGCCAGCCGGATCTGGCCGATGGCGGCGAGCAGCCGGCCGACGGCGGCGCGGTCCTGGCGGGCCTCGAACAGGGAGGCGGCCGTCTGGTAGTGCGTCTCCGCCTCTTTCCGCAGCCCCCTGCCGTGCGCGACGTTGCCGAGCAGGGACTCGGCCTCCGCGCGCAGCCGCAGGTCGGACTTGGCCCCGAGGCGTACGGCGGTCACCGCCTGGCGCTCGGCCCGCGCGAACTCGCCGCTCGCCAGGGCGCGCGTCGCGGCGCGCAGCCGCTCGGCCGGCCCGGAGGCGCTCGGGCGAGTGTCGATCATCTGACCGAGCGGCGCGATCAGCCGGGGATGCTGCAGTTCGTAACGGAGCTCTCCGCCCGAGCGCTCCGACCTGATCAGGTGAAGGTCCTCGAGCGCGCGCAGCACCGCCGGGGGCATCTGCGGCGGGTTCGGGGAGGAATCCCGGTTCGTGCCGGCGAAGGTGCGCTGCATCCAGGATCGGAGGCCGCCGACCGGCACGTCGTACTGCTCGGCGACGTCGGCGAGGGCCCGCGCGACGTAGCCGGTCAGCGCGGCGTTGCCGTGCGTCTGAACCGCCTCGGCGGTGATGGCCCCGGCCTGCGGCGGCAGCGATCGCCACAGCCGCTCGCACACGATCTGCGCAAATGCGGGCTCCACGACGGGAGTTCCCGCTCGCAGATCGTCGATGAGCGCCTCGGCGGCGCCGGGGGCGAACGACCGCGCCGTCCTCCTGAGCGGCCCGCGAACGGCGTCCAGCGCGGTCCCGGCGTCGAACGGTGTCAGCCGAAGCCGGGCGGCCTCGCCGCCGCCGAGGGTGCGCTCGTACGGTTCCAGGTCTGGGAGGGACCCGTCGCGGACGGACAGCAGCAGCCGCAGGTGGCGATGTTCGTCCAGCGCCTCCGCCAGTTCGTCCGCGAAGGAGCGCCGGGCGCGCTCCCGGTCGGGCGCGTGCCGCGGCCCGGCGACGAGTTCCTCGGCCTGGTCGATGACGGCGAGGAGGGGTACCCGGCGACCGAGGACGTCGGTGCGCTGCGGCCGCCGGGTCAGGAAGTCGGTGACCGACCATCCCGCGAGGCGGCTGGCCGGCTCGGCCGGCGACCAGGACGACAGGAGCGCCAGGGTGTAGGGGTTGTGCTCGGGCAGGGCCGCCGCCGGGAAGACCGAGCCGTAGGACAGCCGCCCGGTCGGCAGGATCTCGGCCTCGGCGGAGGGCAGCAGGGGCCGCGCCCCGGCCTCGATCAACGAGGTCCGGCCGGATCCGGATGGCCCGTGCAGGACGGTCAGCCGATGCTTCCGCCACAGCTCGGCCAGCCGGTGGGACGCCGCCTCGCGGCCGAAGAATCTCGGCGCGTCGGCCGTGGTGAACGCGCGCGCTCCCACGTAGGGAGGCCCGCTCACCTGGGGCGTCATCGTCTCGATCATCATGAGGCCCGGCCGATCGGATGCGAGGGCGGTCTCACGGTGATCCCCCTGCCGTCACCGATGATCACGGAACACATCGCCCGGCGACGGCGCCTGGGCGTCGGGCAGCCGAAAGGCGTTCGCGGCGGACACGCCTCAGTCCTGGAATCCGGCGACGGCCTCGGTCCCTCGCGACTGTGCGTCGACCAGGTGCCGGAGCGCCTCGGCCAGGCACGAACCGTCGGCGGCGTCCAGATCGCCGAGGTCGAAGCCGGTGAGGTCGATCAATCCCTCGTCGGGAGCCGGATCATGACTCGGCGTCGTCGTGTCGTCGCGCATGCGGCGCTCCCTGGCCCGTCCCTGGCAGTCGCAACTGAGGCATTCCCCGAAGGCGCGCCCGCAATCCGGCTCCCGGGGTTCATGTCTCTTCCTGTCGCTTAACTCTTACACCCCGGGCGCGGGGATGTCGATCGGTTCTCACGCGACGGGGCCATGACCATTCGCTTTTTTAGGATGCCCAATATTGGCAGAATGGTGATCAACTGCGCGCTGCGTGCGCAATGGGTGTTAGGGAACGTTCACTGCAAAAGTGGACATCATCTCCGAGCTTCCGGCATTGGCCTCGTGCGTCTCGGGGTAATGAGTGTTTAGATGACCCCGTAATTCGAAGTGCACAGTGGTGGCGGAGGCGGCGCGTGGAATCCGAGAACGTGGGCAGACGGCGTACGGCCGGACGCGTGCCCCAGGTGTGGGGCAAGATCCCGCCGCGCAACAAGAACTTCACCGGTCGCCAGGGGATGCTGGACAACCTGCACAAGGGCCTGACGAACCGCGTCACCGCCGTCATCCCGCAGGCGCTGCACGGCATGGGCGGCGTCGGGAAGACCCAGGTCGTCATCGAGTACGCCCACCGCTTCCAGGCCGAATACGACCTGGTCTGGTGGATCTCCGCCGACCAGCCCGACCTGGTCCCCTCCTCGCTCGCCGGCCTCGCGCCCCGGCTCGGGCTGGAGTCGGCGCAGGCGGCGGGGATCGAGGACTCCGCGGCCGCGGTGCTGGACGCCCTCCGCCGGGGCGACCCCTACGACCGCTGGCTGCTCATCTTCGACAACGCCGGCGACCCGGAGAGCATCCTGCGGCTCGTTCCCGCGGACGGGCCCGGCCACGTGCTCGTCACCTCCCGGAACCAGGAGTGGGAGAGCGTCGTGGACACCGTCGCGGTCGACGTGTTCACCCGCAGCGAGAGCATCGAGTTCCTCAACCGCCGGGCGCCCCGGTCGATCAGCGAGACCGACGCCCGGATGCTCGCCGAGAGCCTGGGCGACCTGCCGCTCGCCCTGGAACAGGCGGGCGCGCTGCAGTCGGTCACCGGAATGGCGCCCGACGAATACCTCGACCTGCTCAGCAAACAGCCCACCGAGCTGCTCAATCAGATCCGCGCGTCCGAATACCCCGCGTCGATGACCGCCGCCTGGCAGCTGTCGGTGAGCAGGCTCGAACAGCAGCTTCCCGAGGCCATGCAACTCCTGCGGGCGTGCGCCTTCTTCGGTCCCGAGCCCATCCCGCTCGACGTCTTCCGGCGTAACACCTTCACCGGCGAGTCCGCGCTGAACCCGGTGCTGGGCAACGCCATCCGCCGGTCCCAGGCGATCCGGATGCTCGGCCGGTTCGCCCTCGTCCGGATCGACTCGGACAGCCGGACGATCCAGGTGCACCGGCTGATCCAGGCGCTGCTGCGCGAGTCCCTGCCGGCCGACGAGCAGCGGGAGTTCCGGCTGGAGGTCCAGCGGCTCCTGGCGGGCGCCGCGCCGGCCAACCCGGACAACGAGACCGACTGGCCGCGCTACGCCGAACTCGTCCCGCACGTCCGGCCGGCGCGCATCGCGGAGTCGGCCGATCCGCGGGTCCGCAGGTTCGCCACCAACATCGTGCGTTACCTGACCACCTACGGCGACCTGGCGAACGCCCGGGCCTTCGTCGAGGAGTTCCTCGAGACCTGGCAGGCCGACTCCGATCCCGACGCCCGCGAGATCATCGTGGCCAAGCGCCGCCTCGGCACGATCCTCCGCGAGCTGGGCGAGTACCGCCTGGCCTACGACCTGGTCAGGGACACCCTGGCTCAGGCGCGCCGGGTGCTCGGCCCCGAGGACGAGACCACCGTCGGCCTCATCAACGGGTTCGGCGCCGACCTCCGGGCGCGCGGTGAGTTCGCCGAGGCGTTGCGGCACGATGAGACCTCGCGGGATCTGCACCGGTCGGTGTACGGCGAGCGCGACGGCCGGACGCTCGCGACGGTGAACAACCTGGCGCTCGACTACGCCCTGTTGAGCGACTACAAGACGGCCCGCGACCTGCACGAGGCGGCGTTCAACGCGCAGAGCGAGGCCAGCACGGGCGTCAGCAAGTCGAACGTCCTGTCCTCCTGGAACGGCCTCGCCCGCGTGGTCCGGCTGTGCGGCGACTACGTCGAGGCGCGCTTCCTCGGCGAGGACGCCTACGACTTCGGGCGCCAGGAGCTCAGCGCGGAGAACCTCTGGACGCTGCGCACCGGGAAGGACCTGTCGATCGCCATGCGGCGGGCCGGGGCGTACGACGACGCCCTCGACCTCGCGCAGGACATCTTCACCAAGTGCAACCGGCAGCTGGGCGCCGACCGCCCCGACACCCTGGCCGCGGCGATGTGCCTGTCGAACATCCTGCGGACGATCGGGCGGATCGACGACGCGCTCACGCTGGCCCAGGACACCGTGGACCGCTACCCGAAGGTCTACGGCGAAGACCACCCCTACAACATGGGCTGCCTCGGCAACCTCGCGCTGCTGTACCGCGTCCGCGGCAGGGCCGAGGAAGCGCGCGCGCTGAACGAACGGGCCCTCGCCGGCCTGCACGCCCAGCTCGGCAAGGACCATCACTATCCGCTGACGGTCGCCATCAACCTCGCCAGCGACCGCCACGCGCTCGGGGAGTTCGACAGCGCCCGTGAGCTCGGCGCCGACAGCCTCGCCCGGCTGAAGACGGTCCTGGGCGAGGAGCACCCCGTGACGCTGGGCTGCGCGGCGAACCTCGTGGTCGACCTGCGCGCCGCCGGCGCCGACGAGGAGGCCGAGGCGCTCGCGGCGGCCACGATCCTCGGGTACAACCGGACCCTCGGCCCCGAGCACCCTGACACGCAGGTCGCCGCGATCGGTAACCGGCTCGACTTCGACTTCGACGCGCCGCCGATCTGAGCCGCCGGCCCGCGCGCCGTGCCGGCGGCGCTCAGCCGGGCTCGGAGGCGGCGCAGTTGCGCAGGCGCCAGCGGGTCCGGTGCTGTTCCGCCTCGCGGCGAGCCCGCAGAAGCGCCGGGGCGGGCACGTGTTCGGCCTCCCATGCCTCGAGCGTGCGCCGCATACCGGTCGCGAAGGCCATCCCCTCGTCGGTGAGCTCGCCGCTGGCGAGGAGCGTCCTGGTCACCCGCAGTGCCGCGGTCCGCCAGCGCGCGAACTGCGCGTGGGCCCGCATGGCGGCCATGCCCCGCTCATGGTGGCGTTGCCGCCGCCAGAAACCGCTGACCCCGAGATGGGCGTACGCCCCCTGCAGCAGACCCTCGACGGGCCGTGGATCCTCCCGCCACGGCGCGTAGTAACGCCGCCCGGAATCCGGCCGGATCAACAAGACGGTGTCCAGGACGGCCGCGAGCTTCGCGTGCTGGACCTCGTGCGCGAAAGTGACCGCCAGGCCGAGGGCGTCGACGGGCCGGGAGGTTCCGACGGCGCCGAAGGTCTCCCGGGACGACGCGCTGCGCTGACCGCTCGGCGGCGCGACGAGGGGCACGAGGGCCCGGACGATCGTCTGGCACTCCATCGCGGTCGTCCAGTGGTGACAGGTCAGGACCTCCCACGCCTCCTCGAGCAGCGACCGCCACTCGGCGACCTCGGCTCCGCCGAGCCGGTCGCGGACCATGGCGCCCGGCAGGCGCCAGGCATCCAGGTCGTCGAGCACGGCGCGGATCGTGAATCCGTGCGCGGAGGCGGTCACCGTCCGCAGGCCGTGCCAGCCCGGCGCGTCCGTGCGCGGGTCGGCCGGAATCGCCACCCGGACACCGGGCGCGGTCACCTCGGCGCCGCGACCCGACGACCGGACCAGGACCTCGTCGCCGGGGACGTCCGCGCGACCAAGCGACGGGAGCATGACCGCGCCATCGGCCGCCGGCACACGGACGGCGCCCCGTACACCCGCCCTGATCATGACCGCGGCCGCGATCGCGCTCAGCCCGGCGGGGTCGGTGTGCGGGCAGCCCGGAGCCTCGGCGCCCTGCAGCGCGCGCAGCACCCCGAGCGCCCAGGCCCCCGTCGCGGGGTGGCCCAGGACGGTCTCGGCCTCTTCCGGATGGCGCCGTTGCAGATCGGCCAGGAGGCGGTACGCCTGCCGCGTCCGCTCGGCCTCGACGTGTCCCACCCGGCGGGCGGTGTCCATCACCCCCCAGAGCAGGAGCAGCCCTCTCCCGAGCTGGGTGTCGGCCAGCCAGCGCGCCACGGGAGCGCCGCCGGACCCGTGCGCGAGCACGTCCAGATCGTGCGGGGAGAGCCGGCGGCGGGCGAACTCCATCGGCTCAGGACCGCCCGGGGAAGCGGGCGGTCAGCCCGGCCTGGACGCGACCGCGGATGTGCGTGATGAGGCGGAACAGGTCCGGACAGTACACCGACGGATTGGCGAAGCCGGTTCCGGCGCGGTACCGGTGGGCGTACAGGCCGGCCCCGCAGACCCGCCGTAGCGCGCAGGAGCGGCAGGTGGGCGCCAGCGCGTCGAGCCCGATCTGCCGGGCCGCGACCGAGGGCAGGAGGAGGGCCGCGTCGAACGAGTCCCGCTCCACGTGCAGGCCGGTGGCCGGGGCGCCCGCGAACGCCGACTTGAGCGAGGAGATCTGCTCCATCGAGCCGTCGGTCTCGATGACGATCGATGCGACCGGCGACAGCCCGACGATCTCCGTCGTACTGGCCCCGCCGAGCAGCAGTTGCATGATCTCGCCGAAGGTCCGCACCCGCGTCTCCTGGCGAGGGACGTCGTACCACCGGTCGAAGACGGCGATGAGCCAGTCCGCGTACGGGGTGTCCAGGTCATCGGGCACCCGCCCGGGCGGCGGCGTGCTCCAGTTGCCGTGCGGCAGCAGGAAGTCGATCTGCGGTGGGCCCCATGCCAGGAGCGCCTCGTAAGTCCGTACCGGCGGGTTGCGCAGGTCGATGGTGCTCAGCAGCCCGGCGAAGAGGTGGCGATAGGGCCCATCGGTCAGCAGGGCGAGCCCCGCCTTCACGGCGGCGTGGCTGCCGCGTCCGTCGGCGCGGCGGCGGTGCCGGTCGTGCGCCTCCTCGTCCCCGTCCAGGCTCACCGACACGGCGACGTCCAGTTCGTCGAACAGCCGGAGGAAGCCGGCGTTCAGCCGGACGGCGTTGGTCTGGACGCGCACGTCGACACGGGTATCCGGGCCGACCGCCGTACGGACGGCCCGTACGGCGTACGCGAGCCGCTCGGCCCCGGCGAGGAGGGGCTCGCCCCCGTGAAGGACGAGTTTGACCCGGTCGAGTCCGTGGGCGTGGACGTGCTCGGCGATGCGCCCGGCCGTCCGGTCGAGGACGTCGCGTTCCATCCGGCGCGGGCGTGACCGCCAGCTCTGGTCCGCCATCTCGTACATGTAGCAGTAGTCGCAGGCCAGATTGCAGCGGCTGTGGATCTTGAGGACGAACTCCCGGAACGGGGTGGGCCGCCATCCTCCGGAGCACAGGGCGGCGACGTCGAGGTCGGCCGGCCACTCTCGATCGGATCGCGTGACGCTCGGGCCGAGGTTCACGGTCACGCTTCATCTCCCGTGCGGAAGTCGGGCGCGGAGCCGCGCGGAGACGTGCCCTTGAGAGGTATATACACCGACAAAGGTAGTCAGAATGTGTCATACGACACGTCGATGGGCGCGGCGTGGCGCCGGGTGAGTCCGGCGGGCGCCGCGGCGTGGGGTGGCCGCCGTCCCGGGGCGGGCGCGGCCGTCCTGCCGCCCGCCCGGTCATCGCGCGTCCGCCCCGGACCGGGGGTGTAAGGGAAGCGTTAAGAAGCGGCCCGCGCGCGTAAGAAGGGTGTTAGGGGACGCGGATTCGGGGGGCTCGGGCCGGTTTGCTGGCAATCGTGAAGCAAGCCGTGCTGCAACTGCCCAAGCGCTTCCTCGTCGGCCGGCCGCTGCGTACCGGGCAGATGGGCGAGACGCTGCTGCCCAAGAAACTGGCGCTCCCCGTCTTCTGCAGTGACCCCCTCTCCTCCGTCGCGTACGCGACCGAGGAGATCCTGCTCGCGCTCAGCCTCGGCGGCCTGGCGATGCTCGCGCTCTCCTGGTGGGTGGGGGCGGGCGTCGTCTTCCTGCTCCTGGTGGTCACCACCTCGTACCGGCAGACCTGTCACGCCTATCCCAACGGCGGCGGGGCGTACGCGGTCAGCCGGGCCAACCTCGGGGAGAACGCCTCGCTCGTCGCGGCGAGCGCGCTGCTGATCGACTACGTCATGACCGTCGCGGTGTCGGTCGCGGCGGGCGTGGCCAACGTCATCTCCGCGTTCCCGGCGCTGGACCCGTACGCGGTCCCGATCTCACTGGCGCTGATCGCGGTGCTCGCCGTGATGAACCTGCGCGGGGTCAAGGAATCGGGCACGACGTTCGCGATCCCGACGTACGGCTTCGTCGCGAGCATCCTCCTCATGCTGGCCGTCGGACTGCTCCACGTGGCGACCGGGCACCCGCCGACCGCGGAGTCGGCCGCCGTCGGGGTGCGGGCCGTGCACGGCACGGCCGGGGCGGCGGCCGTCCTGCTCGTCATGCGCGCGTTCGCCCAGGGCTGCACGGCGCTGACCGGCGTCGAGGCGGTGAGCAACGGCGTGCCGAACTTCAAGCCGCCCAAGAGCCGGAACGCCGCCTCCACGCTGACGATCATGGGCCTGCTGGCCGTCACGATGTTCGGCGGGATCACGATCCTCGCGAGCGCCGCGCACGTGCACCTGGCCGACGACCCGGCCCAGCTCGTCGGCGCGCCGCACGGCTATCAGCAGAGGACGGTCATCGCCCAGCTCGGCGCCGCCGTCTTCGGGCACGGGTCGATCCTGTTCTTCCTGGTGCAGGCGTTCACCGCGGCGGTCCTCGTGCTGGCGGCCAACACCGCGTTCAACGGATTCCCGATCCTGGCCTCGATCCTGGGCGGCGACGGGTACCTGCCCCGGCAGTTCGCGCGGCGCGGCGACCGGCTGGTGTTCAGCAACGGCATCGTGATCCTGTCCCTGCTGGCCGGCGCGCTGATCTGGGCGTTCGACGCCAGCACGACGAGACTCATCCAGCTCTACATCCTCGGGGTGTTCGTCTCCTTCACCCTGAGCCAGATCGGCATGGTCAGGCACTGGGGCGACGAGCTGCGCCGGCTCGCCGATCCGGCGCGACGCCGCTCCGTCCACCGGTCCCGCGCGATCAACCTGGTCGGAGCCGTGCTCACCGGGCTCGTGCTGGTCATCGTGCTGCTCACCAAGTTCGCGCACGGCGCGTGGATCGTCGTGGTGACGATGCCGCTGGTCTTCCTGATGATGAAGGGGATCCAGCGGCACTACCGGCGGGTCGCGGAAGAGCTCGAGCCGGGGGAGGAGGGCGTGCCGCTGCCCAGCCGCATCCACGCGGTCGTGCTGGTGTCGAAGGTGCACACCCCGACCCTGCGGGCGCTGGCGTTCGCCCGGGCGACGCGACCGCACACGCTGACCGCGCTGAGCGTGGCCACGAGCCCGGAGGAGGCCGACCGGCTCGAGCGAGAGTGGGCCGAGCGTGACATCCCCGTACCCCTGACGATCCTCGATTCTCCCTATCGCGACATCACCGGGCCGGTGCTCGACTACGTCGCCCGGATCCGGGTCCGGAGCCCGCGCGACGTCGTCTGTGTGTTCATCCCCGAGTACGTCGTGGGCCGCTGGTGGGAGCACCTCCTGCACAACCACAGTGCCCTGCGCCTCAAGGCGCGCCTGCTGTTCCGGCCCGGCGTGATGATGACCAGCGTCCCGTGGCAGCTCGGCTCGGCGGAGGCGGCCCTCGCACGGCACGCGGAGGGTGCGGAATTCGCCGCACGTACCAGGGTTCGCTCCGATATCGGATGATTCAAACCTTGTGCGGTGGTCTGTTACATCAGGTGATGGCCTACGCTTGCGAATCATGGAGGAAGTGCCGGCCGGTACGGCGCAGGAGAGCGCACAAGGTGCTCGGGGACTGCGCGGCTTCCTGCGCCGTCTGACGTCGAGTAAGGCGGAGCTCGAGGCCGAGGAGCTGCAGAAGACCACCGGCGAGGAGGGCGCCACTCCGATCAAGAAGTGCGCCGTGCGCCGACGCGCCTGCGTGGCGGGTACGCTACGTACCGTGACTCTCCGACCGCGCGGCGGCGCGCCCTCTCTGGAGGCCGAGCTGTACGACGGCTCGGACATGATCAGTCTGGTGTGGCTCGGCCGGCGGCGCATCGCCGGGATCGAGCCCGGGCGGCTGGTGCGCGCGGAGGGCCTGGTGAGCGTCCAGGACGGCCGCAAGGTGATGTTCAACCCGCGGTACGAACTGCGGGGAGGATCATGAGCGATCGGCGCCGACCGGAGACCGCGGACGGCGAGGGCGCGAAGGCCCCCGCCGAGGCCCGGCCGGCCGTGGGCGGCGCGGCGGAGACCTCTGCCGGAGCGCGGCGTGGTACGGCGGAGACGCCCGCCGGGGCGCGGCGCGACGCGGACGGCGCGGCGGAGGTCCGCGCCGAGGTGCCGGGCGACGCGGAGGGGGAGACGGCGGGTTCCGGCGAGGCGCGGCGCGACGCGTACGACACCGTCGAGGAGGCCGTCCGCAAGCAGCTGGGCAAGGCGCTCGGCGGGCCGCGCGGCGTCGTGGAGGCGGCGATCCCCACGATCGGCTTCACCGTCTCCTGGATCGTCGGCCACCAGCTCCGGCTGTCCCTGGTCATCGGCGCCGGGCTCGCCGTCGTCCTGCTGGTCGTGCGCCTGGTGCAGCGCTCGACCGTCCAGTTCGTGCTCAACAGCATCTTCGGCATCGCCATCGCGGCGTTCTTCGCGCTGCGCTCGGGCAAGGCCGCCGACGCGTTCCTGCCCGGCATCCTCTACAACGCGGCCTACGCCGCGGGGATGCTGCTGTCGATCGTCGTGCGCTGGCCCGTCGTCGGGTTCCTGATCGGCTCGGTCACCGGCGACCCCACGGCCTGGCACCGCGACCGCGACATCGTCCGGCTGTGCTCCCGGCTCACCTGGCTGCTGCTGATCCCGTGCCTGGTGCGGGTCGCCGTGCAGTACCCCCTCTACCTGGCGGGGCACGTCGGCTGGCTCGGCGCGGCCAAGGTCGTGCTGGGCTGGCCGCTGCAGGTGGCGGCGCTGGCCGCCATGGTCTGGCTGCTGGCCCGTGGCCGCACGCCGATGGAGACGGCCACGGGCGCCTCGAAGTCCTGACTCCGGCCTAGGGCCCGTCTCGAAGCCCCCGCCGTCCTGGGGAGTTCGAGACAGGCTCCTGGGTCAGTGCGCCGACAGCAGGTCGCCGAGCTCGTCCTCGACGTCCTGGCTGGCGACGAACATCAGCTCGTCCCCGGCCTCGAGGGTGTCGTCCGGGCTGGGCACCAGCACCCGGCCCTCCCGCAGGATCGCCACCAGCGCGGTGTCGCGCGGCCAGGTCACCGAGCCGACCAGCTGGCCGGCCAGCGGGGCGTCCTCGGGCAGGGTCAGCTCGACGAGGTTCGCCTCGCCCTGCCGGAAGGTCATCAGCCGGACCAGGTCGCCGACGCTGACCGCCTCCTCGACCAGCGCGGACAGCAGGCGCGGCGTGGAGACCGCGACGTCGACGCCCCAGGACTCGTTGAAGAGCCACTCGTTCTTGGGATGGTTGATCCGCGCGACGACGCGGGGGACGCCGTACTCGGTCTTGGCGAGCAGCGAGACCACCAGGTTGACCTTGTCGTCGCCGCTGGCGGCCACGACGACGTGGCAGCGCTCCAGGCCGGCGTCGTCGAGCGAGGCGATCTCGCAGGCGTCGGCGAGCAGCCACTCGGCGCGCGGCACCGCCTCGACCTTGATCGAGCGGGGGTTCTTGTCGATGAGCAGGACCTCGTGGCCGTTCTCCAGGAGCTCCTGCGCGATGGAACGGCCGACGGCGCCCGCTCCCGCGATGGCGACCCGCATTACTCCACCTTCTCCTCGGGCCGCTGGGACACGGCGTCGTTGATGCGTTGGATGTCGGAGGACGCCGCCATCACGTGGACGACGTCGCCGTCCTGGATGACGGTGTCGCCCGTGGGCACCAGCGCCTCGCCCATGCGGGACAGGTACGCGACGCGGGTCTTGGCGGCCTCCTCCAGCGCCGCGACCTTGGCGCCGATCCACTTTGGATCCGTCTGCACCTCGGCCAGCACCACCTCGCCGGTCGGGTCGCGCCACAGCGACGACACGCCCTCGGGCAGCAGTCGCCGGATCATCTGGTCCGCGGTCCAGCGGACGGTCGCGACGGTCGGGATGCCGAGCCGCTGGTAGACCTCGGCCCGCCGGGGGTCGTAGATCCGCGCCACGACGTTCTCCACGCCGAAGGTCTCACGGGCGACCCGAGCCGAGATGATGTTGGAGTTGTCACCGCTGCTGACGGCGACGAAAGCGGAGGCCTGCTCGATCCCGGCCTCGACGAGCACGTCGCGGTCGAAACCGAACCCGGTGATCCGGCGCCCCTTGAAACCGCCGCGCAGCCGGCGGAACGCCTCGGGGCTCTGATCGATGATGGCCACGGTATGGCCTTTGTCCTCCAGGATGTGGGCGAGGGTGGATCCCACTCGCCCGCAACCCATGATCACGATATGCACGGTCGTCCTTCCCGGCGCCGGTGCCGTCCGCTTGGCTCCGCTTGACCTGATGAAACCTACACAGCCGGAGGTGTGCGGAGCACTTCCTGACCCGTCTTAAGGACGGCACTTGCATTCATCCCCCGGGCGAGGTGGAACTCACAGCCGCCGGAACGACTAGCCTTACCTGTCGTGTCGAAGGCTCCAGACCTCGTCAAGAGGCTTCTGCTCGGCCGGGCGCTTCGCAGCGCCCAGCAACACGAGCAGACACTCCCCAAGACGATCGCCCTCCCGGTGTTCGCCAGTGACGCGCTGTCGTCGGTGGCGTACGCCCCTCAGGAGATCCTGATCGCCCTCGGCCTCGCGGGGCTCGCGACGTACCACTTCACGCCCTGGGTGGCCGGGGCGGTCGTCGTGATCATGCTCACGGTGGTCGCGTCCTATCGGCAGAACGTCCGCGCCTACACCAGCGGCGGCGGCGACTTCGAGGTCGCCACCACCAACCTGGGCGGCAACGCCGGCATCGTGGTGGCCAGCGCCCTCATGGTGGACTACGTCCTGACGGTCGCGGTGTCGGTGTCCTCGGGGATCGAGAACCTCGCCGCCCTCCTGCACTTCCTGCAGCCGCACAAGGTCCTCGCCGCGCTCCTCATCGTCGCCATCTTGACGATCATGAACCTCCGGGGGATCCGGGAGTCCGGCGTCGCGTTCGCCATCCCGACGTACCTGTTCATGTTCGGTGTCTTCCTGATGCTGGTCTGGGGCTTCACGCGCATGGCGTTCGGCGCGCACCTCCGGGCCGCGACCGCCGACATGACGATCCACGGCACGGCGGTCGGCGTCAGCGGGTTCGCGCTCGTCTTCCTGCTGCTGCGGGCCTTCTCCTCCGGCTGCGCCGCGCTGACCGGCGTCGAGGCGATCAGCAACGGGGTGCCCGCCTTCCGGAAACCCAAGGGGAAGAACGCCGCGGCCACGCTGCTGGCCCTCGGGTTGATCGCGGCCTCCATGTTCGGCGGCATCGTCGCGCTGGCGTACATCACGAAGACCAAGTTCGGCGACCCGGCGATGGGCACCCACATCCTGGACCGGACGGGCAAGGAGGTGTCGCCGGACCCGGTGATCGCGCAGGTCGCGCACAGCGTGTTCAGCAACTTCCCGCTGGGCTTCGCGTACCTGACGACGATGACCGCGCTGATCCTCGTGCTGGCCGCCAACACCGCCTTCAACGGTTTCCCCGTGCTCGGCTCGGTGCTCGCGCAGAACCGCTACCTGCCCCGCCAGCTGCACACCCGCGGCGACCGGCTGGCGTTCAGCAATGGCATCATCATCCTGGGCGCGCTGGCCGGCGTGCTGATCTACGCCTACGACGCCTCGGTGACGTCACTGATCCAGCTCTACATCGTCGGCGTGTTCGTGTCCTTCACGGTGAGCCAGACCGGCATGGTCCGGCACTGGAACCGCCTGCTGCGGACCGAGACCGACCCGGCCGCCCGCCGGCGGATGAAGATGTCGCGGGCCATCAACACGTTCGGTGGCATCGTCACCGCGATCGTGCTGATCGTGGTGCTGATCACTAAGTTCCTGCTCGGCGCGTGGATCGCCTGTGTCGCGATGTCGGTGCTGTTCCTCATGATGCGGGGCATCCGGCGGCACTACGACCGGGTCGCCGCCGAGCTGGCGGTCACCGGGGAGGACGTCGCCCTGCCCTCCCGCAACCACGCCATCGTCCTCGTCTCCAAGCTCCACCGTCCGACGATGCGGGCGCTGGCGTACGCGCGGGCCACCCGGCCCTCGACGCTGGAGGCGGTCACCGTCGGGGTCGACCCCGAGGAGTCGCAGAAGCTCCAGGAGGAGTGGGACGCGCGCGAGCTGCCCGTGCCGCTGAAGATCCTCGACTCGCCGTACCGCGAGATCACTCGGCCGATCCTGGAGTACGTCAAGAGCGTCCGGCGGCGCAGCCCCCGCGACGTGGTCACCGTGTTCCTGCCCGAGTACGTCGTGGGACGCTGGTGGGAGCACCTGCTGCACAATCAGAGCGCGCTGCGGCTCAAGACGCGCTTGCTGTTCCAGCCCGGTGTGATGGTCGTGAGCGTGCCCTGGCAGCTCGCCTCGTCCGACCGCCTCAAGGGCCGGCAGGAGCCGCCGGCCCCCGGTTCCGTGCGCCGCCCGTACGGTCCAGAGCAAGAAGTCGAATCGGGAGGGACCCGTGCCGCCGGTGGAATCGTCTGAGCTGATCGAACTCCAGATCGGAGCGGTCGCCAACGGCGGCTGGTGCGTGGCCCGCCACGAAGGGCGTGTCGTGTTCGTCCGGCACACGCTGCCGGGCGAGCGCGTACGGGCGCGGGTCACCCAGGAGACCAAGAACTTCCTGCGCGCGGACGCCGTGGAGATCCTGGAGCCGTCACCCGACCGGGTCCAGGCGCCCTGCCCGTTCGCCGGTCCCGGCCGCTGCGGCGGCTGCGACTGGCAGCACGCCTCCCTGCCCGCGCAGCGCCGGCTGAAGGCCGAGGTCGTCAAGGAGCAGCTCAGCCGGCTGGCCGGCATCGACCGCGACATCGTTGTCGAGGAGGTGCCGGGCGCCCCGGACGGCCTCGGCTGGCGGACCCGCGTTCAGTTCGCGGTCCGCCGCGACGGCGTGATCGGCCTGCGCAAGCACCGCTCCCACCAGATCGAGCCGATCGACGAGTGCCTGATCGCCCATCCGCAGGTCGAGGCGCTCGGCATCGAGCGCAAGCGCTGGTCCGGCGCGACCGGCGTGGAGGCCATCGCGTCGGCTGCCACGGGCGACCGCCTGGCCGTCCTGTCCAGCCGGGGCCGCGCCCGCGTCCCCCGCATGGACGCGCCCGTACGCCTCGTCAGCGGCAAACGGGAGGAGAAGCCGCCCTTCGTCCGCGAGGAGGCCGCCGGGCGGCTGTGGCAGGTCAGCGGCAGCGGGTTCTGGCAGGTCCACCCCGGCGCCGCCGAGACGCTCGCCGCGGCCGTCCTGGACGCGCTGGAGCCCCGGAAGGGCGACATCGCCGTCGACCTGTACTGCGGCGCGGGCCTGTTCGCCGGTGTGCTCGGTGAGGCGGTCGGCGCGGACGGCCTCGTGGTCGGGATCGAGTCGGAGGGGCAGGCCGTCCGCGACGCCCGCTTCAACCTTCGCGACCTTCCGCACGTGTCGGTCGAGCGCGGGGAGGTCGAGAAGGTCATCGACGAGATCCAGTTCGGCCGTGGCAGGTCCACCCTGCGCCAGGCCGACCTCGTCGTCCTCGACCCGCCGCGGGCCGGCGCCGGCCGGGACGTCGTCAAGCGCGTCGCCGAACTCGCCGCCCGCCGCGTCGCCTACGTCTCCTGCGACCCGGCCACCCTGGCCCGCGACCTGGCGTTCTTCTCCGAGTACGGCTGGACGCTGTCCGGGCTGCGCGCCTTCGACGCCTTTCCCATGACCCAGCACGTGGAGTGCGTCGCCACCCTGGTCAGAGGCTGACGTTCGGGGATGATGGCGGCATGACGCTGAGCGCCGCCGACGGCAACGCGATCCTGAAGGAGAACTTCGCGCCCTGGGTGCAGGACCTGGGCCTGGTCGTCGAGGAGGTCGGCGACCGGAGCGCGGTGCTGCGCCTGCCCTGGTCGCCGAGGCTGGCCAGGGAGGGTGGGGCGCTGTCCGGCCAGGCCCTGATGGCCGCCGCCGACACGGCCACGGTGATCGCCGTGTCCGCGGCTCGCGGCGCGTACGTGCCGATGACGACCGTGCAGCAGTCCAGCACCTTCCAGCGCCCGGTGGTGGACGCCGACGTGGTCGTCACGGCGCGGCTCACCAAGATCGGCCGCACGCTGGCCTTCGCGGACATCGAGATGGCCGCCGACGGTGCCGTCGCGGCCCACGCCACCACCGTCTACGCCCTGCTCGGCTAGCCGGCTTTTCCCATACGGGGGAGTTTGCGCAGTTCCGGCGGTGGGCGACCTCGGAAAAAGTGCGGTGCTGCGGCTCCTGGTGGAGGAAGCTGGCAGGTGAGGGTTCGGTCCGGTCGATCCGGGTGGCCGTGAGGGGGGACGGCGCATGAGCGATGAGACCATCGGCGACGGGGCGTTCCAGGGGATCGTGATGCCCTGCCAGATGTGCATCGGCAGCGGCGAGCTGGTCACCCTCCAGAAGGACCCCCCTCTGCTGCGCATGGGGGACTGCCCGCAGTGCGACGGTACGGGGCACATCCGCATCCGTTGCACGCGCGACGAGGTGGACGAGGTCATCCGCGGCCTGCCGCCCAGCCGGCTGCTGATCGCGGTGCGGCAGGCCCTCTCGGGCGTCGGCCTGTGCCCGGTGTGCTTCGGCTGCGGGGTCCTGGCGTCGATCGAGTGGAGCGAGGAGCAGATCCCCGTCCGCTACCTCGAAGCGTCCTGCCCGGCCTGCGAGGACCGCATGGGGCTGTGAGGCCGGACCGGGGGCGCTGAGGACGCCCCGACGTCCCCGGTCCGGCCGGGGACGCTCGTCAGGGCGCGGCGGGCGGGGTCCGGGGGGCGGTCGCCGGGCCTTCCAGGTCCGGACGATGAGTGTGCGGGGCGAGGTAACCGGCGGCGGCGGACAGCAGAGTGGTCGCCGCCGCCGCGACCTCGGCCGGCACGGCGATGTGGGACAGACGCAGGATCCAGACGACGATGGTCACGACGGCACCGGCGATCGCGGCCGCGGTGACCTTCTTCTCGGGCACGGTCGGCTCCTAGGTCGGGGTGATCGAAACTATCGCCGTGCTTCTGATCTCGCCATGATCGCCCAGGTTTTTACCATCACGCTTTGTGACGACACGCCGACACGCTGCTAGGCGGTCATCCGGGGGTCGGTTACAACGGGTCGTTGTCGAAAGCATCCGAGCACGTCACGGGGGACAACGATGATCGACTTCTCTGGCCGCGCCACGCGTGCCGGAACCCGGGGCATCGCGGCGGCGGCGGCCGTTTCGTGCTTCACGATCATGCCGCTACTCGCGTCGCATGAATCCGCGCACGCCGACGGGCCGGGCGGCTCATCGGGGCGCGCACACGACCACCGGCCCACCGGACGGGATCACGACGTACGGCCCGGCGGGCGGGAGCAGGCGCCCGCCGGGCCGGAGCACGGGCTCGCGGGCTGGGACCGCGGTCCGGCCGCCTGGGGGTACGGCGACCGTTCGGCGTGGCCGGGAGGCGACCACGAGACCACGGACCGGGATCACCGGGACGGGCACGTCCCGCCGCGCTCGCGGGTCATCCTCGACACGCAGGGCCCGCACGGTGCCGTCGTGCCCGGCAGGACGTACACCTGGCCGTACTCGGTGACGAACACCGGCGCGGCCCCGGTGCGGAACGTCACCCTCACCACCAGGCCGAACCGCGACCTCAAGATCGTCGCCATGCCGCCGAAGTGCAGGTGGCGGGGCGGCCGGGACCTCGTCTGCCAGATCGGCGTCCTCCCCGCCCGGCAGACCAGGCACGGCGCCCTCACCGCGACGGTGGACCCGAAGACCCCGACCGGGCGGACGCTCGCCGGCCCGGCCAAGGTCTCCTGGGAGGGCCGGCCGGGCTCCACGACGCGGGAGATGGCCTTCCCTCCGGTCACGGCGTCGCAGCCCACCGACCTGGCGGTCTCCGGGGACGTGCTGCCGGAGACCGTACGGCCGGGGGGAGAGGTCCCCTACGAGATCTCCGTGACCAACGAGGGGCCGGTGACCGCGGAGGCGGTCGTCGTCCGCAGCTCGGTGGCGAACGACCCGGACGCGTGGCCGGCCGCGAACGATCCGGGCACACGGCCCCTCACGAAGGACACGGGCACGTCGCCCTGCGGCACCACGGCGGATCCCGCGCGGCCGCTCGCCGGGAAGAACACCCCGCGGGGGCCCGCCGACCCGCCCTGCGCGGCCCCGCTGGACAGGCCGGCGACCTCGGCGGGGCAGGCGCCGGCAGCCCCGCCGTGCGCGGCGGCTCAGGCGCAGCCGGCCGCTCCTCGCTGCGGAGCTGAGGGACGGCAGCCGGCGTGCGGCGCGTGTGCGGCGCGGCAGCCGGCAGCCGGGGGAGTCGCGGCCGATCGGCCGGAGGTGCGTCATCCGGCGGAGGCTCCGGCGGCCGGGTCGGCGTGCGGCGCCTGCGCGGGACAGCAGGGCGCCCCGGCGTGCGGCTCCTGCGCGGTGCGTCATCCGGCGGCGGAGGCCCCGGCGGCCGGGTCGGCGTGCGGCGCCTGCGCGGGACAGCAGGGCGCCCCGGCGTGCGGCTCCTGCGCGGGTCAGCAGAGCGTGCCGGTGTGCGGCTCCTGCGCGGGACACCAGGGTGTCCCCGCGTGCGGCTCCGCGCCGAACGGGCCGGCCGGGAACGTCGCCGATCGCCCGGTCGGCGCCCCGTGCGCCTCGTCGCCGGCGCGCGTCGCGGCCGAGCCCGGCAAGGCGGCCGCGACCGGAGCCGACAGCGGAATCCCCCGCGGCGGTTCGGCCGAGGCGCCGATCGGGCCCGGCATCGGGCCGGAGCGGCCCGCTCCGAACGAGGACACGCCGATCGTGATCGGCAAGGACCGCCACTGCCTGACGCAGGGACCGGGCTTCGTCTGCCCGCTCGGCGCCATCCCGCCGGGAAGGACCCGTAAGCTCCGGCTGGCCGTGCGGGCGCGGCCGCACGCCCACCCGGGCAGGCTCCGCTGCCTCAGCACGGTCGCGTCCGGAACGCCGGACGAGAACCCGGCCAACAACAGTGTCGCGTGTCACACCCGCAACGCCCGGCCGATGCCGGTGCGGCCGGCCCCGGGGGTCCACCGCCTGCCGCACACCGGCTTCCCGTACGCGACCGTGGCGCTGTCGGGGATGGGACTGGCGGCCGTCGGCCTCCTCCTGGTGTGGATCGGTCGCGCGCGGCGCGGCGAAGAGGTCTAGACCAAATAGTGCATTAGACGGCGGCGGGGTAGCAGGATGGGAGCCATGCTTCTGCGGATCTTCACAGAGCCCCAGCAGGGGGCGAGCTACGACACCCTGCTCCGCGTCGCCAAGGCCACCGAGGAGTGCGGCTTCGACGCGTTCTTCCGCTCCGACCATTACCTGAAGATGGGAGACGTCAGCGGCCTGCCGGGTCCGTCCGACGCCTGGATCACCCTGGCCGGACTGGCCCGGGAGACCCGGCGGATCCGTCTCGGCACGCTGGTGACCGCCGCGACCTTCCGGTTGCCCGGTCCGCTGGCCATCTCCGTGGCGAACGTCGACCAGATGAGCGGAGGACGCGTCGAGCTCGGGCTGGGCACGGGATGGTTCGAGGAGGAGCACACCGCGTACGGCATCCCGTTCCCGAGCCTGAGCGAGCGTTTCGACCGGCTGCAGGAGCAGTTGCAGATCGTGACGGGGCTGTGGGAGACGCCGACCGGTAAGACGTTCTCCTTCGAGGGCGAGTACTACCGGGTGACGGACTCGCCCGCGCTGCCGAAGCCCGCGCAGCAGCCGCGCCCACCCCTGATCATCGGGGGCGTGGGCGCGAAGCGGACGCCCCGGTTGGCGGCGCGGTACGCCGACGAGTACAACGTGCCCTTCAACGGGCTGCAGGAGACCGGGGCGGCGTACGAGCGCGTGCGGGCGGCCTGCGAGCAGGGCGGCCGGTCCTGCCAGTCGATGACCTTCTCCGCCGCGCAGGTCGTGTGCTGCGGGCGGGACGAGGCGGAGATCGCGCGCCGGGCCGAGGCGATCGGCCGGCGGGTCGACGAGCTGCGCGAGAACGGCCTGGCCGGCACCCCGGCCGAAGTGGTGGAGAAGATCGGCCGGTTCCGTGAGCTCGGCGCCGAGCGGATGTATCTCCAGGTGCTCGATCTCGACGACCTGGACCACCTCGAGCTCATCGCGAGCGAGGTGCTCCCCCAGGCGTGACGGTCATTCCAGGTTGATCGCCCGGTGTCGGAAGACGCCGGGCGATCGCCCTTTTGCGGCAGAATCCCGGCATGCCCTCTCTACGGCCGTTGACGTCTCAGGACCCGCCGGAGGTCGCCGGCTATCGACTGCTCGGCCGGCTGGGCGAGGGCGGTCAGGGAGTCGTCTGCCTCGGTGAGTCGCGGTCCGGCGAGCGAGTGGCCGTCAAGCTGCTGCGGTCCGCCGGTGACGCGCGCGAGCGGCGGTACTTCGCCAAGGAACTGGCCGCCGCGCGGAAGGTCGACCCGTTCTGCACGGCGCGGATCCTCGCGGCCGACGTCGAGGGCGAGGTGCCCTACATCGTCAGCGAGTTCATCGACGGACCGTCGCTGCGTCAGGTGGTGGGAGAGAGCGGGCCGTTGCGCGGGTCGGCGCTCCATCGGCTGGCGATCGGCACGGCCACCGCCCTGGTCGCCATCCACCAGGCGGAGGTCGTCCACCGTGATTTCAAACCGGCCAACGTCATGATGGGGCCCGACGGGCCACGCGTGATCGACTTCGGCGTGGCGCACGTCGTCGACGCCACGCTCAGCGGGAACATCACCGGGACCCCGGCGTTCATGGCGCCGGAGCAGTTGCGCAACGAACCGCCGGGACGGGCGGCGGACATGTTCGCCTGGGGCGGGACGATCGTGTACGCGGCGACGGGCCGGCCCCCGTTCGGGCAGGACCACATCGGCGCGGTGGTGAGCCGGATCCAGCACGCGCCGCCGGACCTCGGCGACCTCCAGGGCCCTCTGCGGGTGATCGCGGCGGCCTGCCTGGACAAGGATCCGGCCCGGCGGCCGTCGGCGCGGCAGGCCCTGGCCTGGCTGCTCGGCGAGGAGCCGCTGCCGTCCCCCGGCCGGGGGACGGCCGGACCGGCTCTTCGCGGGAACCCCGGACCCGTCCCCGGGGCTCCCGGTGCGGCGCCGTCCGTCACCATGCCATCGGCGCATCCGTACGACACCACCAGGGAGCCGTACGGACCCGGCGGTCCCACCGCCCCGCGGTCACGGTCCGGAGGACGGACGGCGTTGCTCGTGGGAGCGGGGGCGGTGGTCGTCGCGGCGCTGGTGGCCGTCGCCGTGACGCTCGTGCCCTGGAACGCCGGGGCCGGCCGTGCGCGGAAGCCGACGCCCACGCCGACGCCCACACCCCCGGCGAACCTCACGTGGTTCGACACGCTGGGCCTGCCGCTGCGCGCCGGCTGGACCGTCGTCGACACCGAGTTCTCCGGGAAGCACGTGCTGACCGATCGGTGCACGGACCCGAAGGCCGAATTCTTCCGGACGCCGTGCATCGGATTCTGGGTGATGGGGCCGAAACAGATCAGCACCGCGGCGCACGGATTCGGCACTTATCTGGCGGGGAGGCAGATGTACTATCCGGCCTCCGACGTCGAGCCGTGCCCGAACTTCCCGGAGGACTTCATCGTCGCGCCGAAGAAGCCGGTGGTGACGGAGCAGCGGCAGATCGGCGGGCGTCCCGCCACGTACAGCGAATACGCCGTCAGTTGCGCCGAACAGGGCGGCGCTCACCGGACCACGACCGGTTACACCGAGCGTGAATGGTATATCGCCGACCGGCAAGTCCTCATCGTCGATGTGACCTCAAATCCCGACCTTCCGGATGTTCTTTCCAAGGCGTATTGGCATTGACCGGAACGGCGGGCCTCCCTGCACAATGCCGGTGCCGGTGCCGGTGCCGGTGCCGGCGCACGCGCTGAACCTCGATCGCGAGGTCTCCGCCTGGCGAAAACCAGTGGGGGAGGAGCCGGACATCCGGAACACTGTGCCGTGTGCTGCTGACGATCACCACGACCGTGCGCCCGGCCACCGACCTCGGGTACCTGCTGGTCAAGCACCCTGAGCGGGTGCAGACGTTCGAGCAGTCCTTCGGCACCGCGCACGTCTTCTACCCCGACGCGTCATCCGACCGGTGCACCGCGGCGCTGCTCCTCGACGTCGACCCGATCAAGCTGGCGAAGGCGCGGAAGACACCGGACCTGTCCCTCGGGCAGTATGTCAACGACCGGCCGTACGCCGCGTCGTCCCTGCTGGCCTCGGCGATGGCGAACGTCTTCCGCACCGCGATGCGCGGCGCGAGCCGGGACCGCGCCGAGCTGGCGGCGACGCCGATCCCGCTGACGATCACGCTGCCCGCGCTGCCGTGCCGGGGCGGCGCGGAGGCGGCCCGGCGGCTGTTCGAGCCGCTCGGCTGGCGGGTGACGGCCCGGCCGGTCCCGCTCGACCCGGAGTTCCCGCAGTGGGGCGACTCCCGGTACGTCACGCTCACGCTCGAGGGTGAGCTGAAACTGGCCGACGCGCTGAACCAGGTGTACGTCCTGCTGCCCGTCCTCGATGATTCAAAGCACTACTGGATCGCCTCGGACGAGGTGGACAAGCTGATCCGGGCGGGCACGGGCTGGCTGGCGGCCCACCCCGAACGCGGCCGCATCACCCGCCGCTACCTGGCGAACCGCCGCGGCCTGGTCCGTACGGCGCTGGCCCGTCTCGCCGAGGCCGACGACCGTCCGGAGGACGCGCTCGACCGGGACCCGATCGACGAGGAGCCGGCCGCGTCCGACCCGACGGCCGCCGAGCCGGGCGACGCGGAGACCGGCACCGAGGCGGCGGCCCCGCCGGTCCCGCTCGCCGAACGCCGCGTCCAGGCGGTGCTGGACGTGCTGCGGGCCGAAGAGGCGCAGCGGGTCATCGACCTCGGCTGCGGCTCCGGGAAGCTGCTGACCCGGCTGCTGAAGGACCCGTACTTCCGCTCCGTCGCGGGCACCGACGTCTCGCCGCGGGCCATCATGATCGCCCAGCGGCGGCTCAAACCCGCGCGCCTCACACGGGCGCAGGAGGAACGGCTGAGCCTCTTCACGGCGGCGCTCACCTACGCCGACGACCGGTTCCACGGGTACGACGCGGCGGTGCTGATGGAGGTCATCGAGCACGTGGACGTGCCGCGGCTGCCCGCCGTCGAACGCGTCGTGTTCGGCGACGCCAGGCCCCGAGTCGTGGTCGTCACGACGCCGAACGCCGAGTACAACGTCCGCTACGAGGGCCTCACCGGCTTCCGGCATCCGGACCACCGGTTCGAGTGGACCCGCGCGGAGTTCCGGGAGTGGGCCGCGCGGGTCGCCGGAGCGTACGGCTACCAGGTCCGGTACGTCCCGGTCGGCGACGACGACACCGAGGTCGGCGCGCCGACCCAGATGGGGGTGTTCACCCGATGACGGAGCTGGAGAGCCCGGAGACCGAAGCCCCGGAGCTCAAGATCCCGGAGATGGCGCTCGTCGTGCTGGTCGGCGTGTCGGGCTCCGGCAAGTCGCACTTCGCCCGCCGGCACTTCGCCCCGACCCAGGTGGTGTCCTCGGACTACTGCCGGGGCGTCGTGTCGGACGACGAGAACGACCAGTCGGCCACCGCCGACGCCTTCGACCTGCTGCACTACATCGTGCGCACGCGCCTGCGGCGCGGTCTGCTCACGGTCGTGGACGCCACCAACGTGCAGCCGCGCTCGCGCGAGCAGTTGGTGCGGATCGCCAAGGAGCACGACGTGTTCGCCGTCGCGATCGTCCTCGACGTGCCCGAGTCGGTCGCGATGGAGCGCAACGCCGCCCGGACCGACCGCGACCTGCCCGACCACGTCGTTCCCCGGCAGCGCCGCGAGCTGCGGCGCGGGCTGCGCGGCCTGCACCGGGAGTTCAAGCGCGCGTACGTGCTGCGCGGCGAGGAGATCGACCGGGCCGTCGTCACGTACGACAAGGCGTGGTCGGACAAGCGGCACATCACCGGCCCGTTCGACCTGATCGGCGACGTGCACGGCTGCCGGGCCGAACTGGAGGACCTGCTCACCGAGCTCGGGTACGCGATCGAGCGCGATCCGCTCGGCCGCCCGGTGGGCGCCGCGCACCCCGAGGGCCGGACCGCCGTCTTCCTGGGCGACCTGGTCGACCGGGGGCCGGACACCCCCGGCGTGCTCCGTCTCGCCATGGGCATGGTCGCCGCCGGGACCGCGCTGTGCGTCCCCGGCAACCACGAGAACAAGCTCGGACGCGCGCTCAGGGGCCGCCGGGTCACGGTCGGCCACGGCCTCGCCCAGTCGCTCGAACAACTCGAGAACGAGCCCGAGGAGTTCCGCGCGGCGGCGCTGGCCTTCATGGACGGGCTCGTCAGTCACCTGGTCCTCGACGGTGGGCGTCTCGTCGTCGCGCACGCGGGGCTCAAGGAGGCCTACCACGGGCGGGCGTCGGGCCGCGTACGGTCGTTCGCGCTGTACGGCGAGACGACCGGGGAGACGGACGAGTACGGGCTGCCGGTGCGGTACCCCTGGGCGAACGACTACCGGGGCGAGGCCATGGTCGTGTACGGCCACACCCCGGTGCCCGAGCCGGAGTGGGTCAACAACACGCTGTGCGTCGACACCGGGTGCGTCTTCGGCGGCCGGCTGACCGCGCTGCGCTACCCGGAGAAGAGGCTCGTCTCGGTCCCCGCGCACGAGGTCTGGTACGAGCCGGTCCGGCCGCTCGTCCCGGAGGCCGCGACCGCGTCCGGCTCGCACCGGGAGTCCGGCGTGCTGCGCATCGCCGACGTACGGGAGGCGGTCCGGACGCGGCTGATGGGCCGCGTCAGCGTCCGTGACGAGAACGTCTGGCCGGCCCTGGAGGTCATGAGCCGGTTCGGCGTCGACCCGCGCTGGCTGGTGTACCTGCCGCCGACGATGGCCCCCGCGCCCACGTCCGCGCTGGAGGGGTACCTGGAGCACCCGGCCGAGGCCTTCGAGGAGTACCGGCGGCAGGGCGTCGCGCGGGTCGTGTGCGAGGAGAAGCACATGGGCTCGCGCGCCATCGTGGTCGTCGCCCGCGACGGGCGCGCCGCCTCCGGCCGGTTCGGGGTGGACGACGGCACGACCGGGGCGGTCTACACGCGGACCGGCCGGCCGTTCTTCCCGGACCCGGCGACGACGGAGGAGTTCCTGGCACGGGTCCGGGCGGCCGCGGGCGGGCTGTTCGCGGAGCTCGAGACCGGGTGGCTGGCGCTGGACTGCGAGCTGATGCCGTGGTCGGCCAAGGCCGTCGAGTTGCTGCGCACCCAGTACGCCGCGACCGGCGCGGCGGCCCGTGCCGTGCTGCCGATGGCCGCGGACGTCCTCGACCGCGCCGCCGCCCGCGGCCTCGACGTGGCCGCGCTGCGCGACCGCGTGACCCGCCGGTCGGCCAACGCGGAGCTGTTCCGGGACGCCTACGCGCGCTACTGCTGGCCGACGGAAGGGCTGAAGGGACTGCGGCTGGCCCCGTTCCAGGTGCTCGCCGGGGAGGGCCGCTCGTACGCCGAGCGGGACCACCTGTGGCACCTGGCGGTCGCCGACCGGCTGGCCGCCGCCGACGAGGAGCTGTTCGTGCCGACCCGGTCGCACGTCCTTGACCTGAACGGCGACGAGTCCGCCGCGGTCGCGTGGTGGACGGAACTGACCGCGGCCGGCGGCGAGGGCATGGTCGTCAAGCCGCTGTCCCCGGCTGAGGGCGGCGGACCGGCGCCGGCCGGGCCGGACGGGGAGCGCCGCCTCGTACAGCCCGGCCTGAAGTGCCGGGGCCGGGAGTATCTGCGGATCATCTACGGGCCGGACTACACCGAGCCGGAGCACCTCGAACGGCTGCGGCAGCGGTCGCTGGGCCGCAAGCGGTCCCTCGCCATGCGGGAGCACGCCCTGGGCCTGGAGGCCCTGGACCGGCTGGCGGCCGGAGAGCCGCTCTGGCGGGTCCACCAGGCGGTGTTCGGCGTGCTCGCGCTCGAGTCCGAGCCCGTCGACCCCCGCCTCTGAGCCCGGCCCCTGAACTCCGGGCTCTGGCTCACGGGTCCTGAACTCCGGGCCGTGGCTCACGGGTCCTGAACTCCGGGCTGTGGTTCACGGGCCTCGAGCTCCGGGCTGTGATCTCCGGGCGCCGTGCGGAGGACGCATCCGCGATCTTCCGCGCGGCGCGCCGGGGGCCGTACGTTCGGTGGTGGCCGCCGCCGCGGCCCGGAACGAAAGGTCGATCGAATGGCATTCGCCGACGTCCCCCTGCTCGACGGCCCGGTCGAGATCCGAGGCGCGCTGGATCTGGAGCGCACCGGGGCCGGGCTTCGCCCCCGGCGTCTGCCGAGCTGGACGAGGCCGCAGATCCCGAGCCCGTTCTGCGAGCTCGTGGTGGCCATGCCGTCCGGTGTCCGGATGGTGTTCGCCACCGAGGCGACGGGGCTGGAACTCGATGTGCTGACCACCAAGACGCTGGACTCCACGGGCGAGCCGAGCTCCGGCGGTGTGTTCGAACTGGTGGTGGACGGGGTGCCGGGTGAGCGGGTCGCCACGCCCGACGGCAACGTGCTCGCCATGGACGCGTCCGGCGTCAACCCCCCGGAGATCACCCCGGGCGAGCCCGCCACCGTGCGCTTCGGGCTGCTGCCGCCGGGGCGCAAGGAGGTCGAGATCTGGCTTCCGCAAAGGGCCCAGGTGGAGCTGATCGCGTTGCGCGCCGACGGGCCGGTGCATCCGCCGCAGCCCGATCCCCGGCCGCGCTGGGTGCATCACGGCAGCTCGATCAGCCACTGCATGGAGGCCGACAATCCGCTCGGCACCTGGCCCGTCGTCGCGGCGCGGGCCGCCGACGTGAACGTCTTGAACCTCGGGCTGGCGGGGAACGCCATGCTCGATCCGTTCACCGCCCGGACCATCCGCGACCTGCCCGCCGACTGGATCAGCCTCAAGCTCGGCATCAACGTCGTCAACGGCGACACCATGCGGCTGCGGGCCTTCGAACCCGCGGTGCACGGCTTCCTCGACACCGTGCGTGAGGGCCACCCGGAGACGCCGCTGCTGGTCATCTCGCCGATCCTGTGCCCGATCGTGGAGGATCGGCCCGGCCCGACGTTCGACGACATCGAGGACGGGGTCGTGCGCTTCCGCTCGACCGGCGACCCGGCGGGGCTCGCCGCGGGCGCCCTGAGCCTTTCGGTGATCCGGGAGTCCCTGCACCGGATCGTGGGCGTGCGGTCGGCCACGGACCCGAACCTGCACTACCTGGACGGACGGGAGCTGTTCGGCGAGTCGGACGTCGCGGACCTGCCCGACGCGCTGCACCCGAACGCCGCCGGGTACCGCCGGATGGGGGAGCGCTTCGCCGCGTACGCCTTCGCCGCGGGCGGCCCGTTCGCCCGCTGACGCACTCCGGGCCACTGACGCACTCCCGGCGGCCGGGAGCACCGCCTCGTGCCGACGGACGCCGACGACGCCGGCGGCGCCGCCTCGTGCCGACGGACACCGGCGGTGGGCGGCGCCGCATACGGACGGGCGCCGGCGGCCGGTGGCGCCCGTCCGGTCGGACCCGCTCAGTCCGCGGACACCTCGCGGCCGTCCTCGGACCAGAGCGTGTGGAAGACGCCCTCCCGGTCGATGCGACGGTAGGTGTGCGCGCCGAAGAAGTCCCGCAGGCCCTGGATGAGCGAGGCGGGGCCGCGCTCCCGGCGGAAGCCGTCGTAGTAGGCCAGCGCCGAGGAGAAGGCCGGGGTGGGCACGCCCAGCTCGACCGCGGTGCGCACGACCTTGCGCCAGGCGTCCTGAGCGCCCGCGACGGCGTCCCGGAAGTAGTCGTCCAGGAGGAGGTTGGACAGCTCCGGGTCGCGGTCGTAGGCGTCCTTGATCCGGTTGAGGAACCGGGCGCGGATGATGCAGCCGCCGCGCCAGATCGTCGCGAGCGTGCCGGGCTGGACGTCCCAGCCGTACTCGTTGGACGCGGCGCGGATCTGCTCGAACCCCTGCGCGTAGGCGACGACCTTCGAGGCGTACAGCGCGTCGCGGACCGCGTCGACGAAGTCGCCTCCCGCTTGCCCGGCGGCCGGGCCCGGCAGGATCTTCGACGCCTTGGTCCGCTCGTCCTTGCGCGCGGACAGCGCCCGCGCGAACACCGCCTCGGTGATCGCCGTCACCGGAACGCCGAGCTCCAACGCCGACTGGGCGGTCCAGCGGCCGGTGCCCTTCTGCTCGGCCTCGTCGAGGATCACGTCGACGAGCGGCTTACCGGTCGTCTCGTCGGTGTGCGCGAGCACCTTGGCGGTGATCTCGATGAGGAACGACTCCAGGTCGCCTTCGTTCCACTGTTCGAAGACGCGTGCGATCTCCGGGGCGCTCAGCCCGGCGGCGTGCGTGAGCAGGTCGTACGCCTCCGCGATGAGCTGCATGTCGGCGTACTCGATGCCGTTGTGCGCCATCTTGACGTAGTGGCCGGCGCCGTCCGGGCCGATGTAGGCGCAGCACGGCGTGCCGTCCACCTGTGCCGCGATGGCGGTGAGAACCGGCTCGACGGGGTCGTACGCCTCGCGCGGGCCGCCCGGCATGATGCTCGGGCCGTGCAGCGCGCCCTCCTCGCCGCCGGAGATGCCGGCGCCGACGAAGTGGATGTCGTGCTCGGCGAGCTCGGCGACACGCCGCCGGGTGTCCTCATAGTGGGAGTTGCCGCCGTCGATGATGATGTCGCCGGCGTCGAGCAGCGGCAGCAGGTCCTTGATCACGGCGTCGACGGGCGCGCCCGCCTTGACCATGATGATGATCCGGCGGGGCCGGTCCAGCGCGGCGACGAACTCCTCGAGGGAGTACGCGGGCGTGAAGTCGCCCTCGTCACCATGGTGCTCGATGAGCTGCTTGGTGCGGCTCTCGCTTCGATTGTGCACGGCCACCGGGAACCCGTGGCGCGCGATGTTCCGCGCGAGGTTCTGGCCCATGACGGCGAGCCCGGTGACACCGATCTGGCTACCCATGATGCCGACACTAACCTCCGCGACTCGGGGGGCACGCGCGCGGCTCGCGTTGGAGGGCGACGCCTGGGGAAATGGTTTTCACGCTGCGCTACGGACGGCGTACAGCCGAGGGTGACCTCGTGGACGCAGGGCGTTATGTGACGGGTTTGTTTCGATGTCGTAACCGTCGGATTTCTCCGGCTTTCTCCCTCTATACGAACCCGTAACGGCGGAATACGTTGTGCGGCCAAACAAACTGTTCCTGGGGACCCCGAAGAAGGTGTCGACTTGATCTTCAAGCGCACGGCATGTCTCGCCGCGATCGCGGCCATGGCGACCGCCGCCCTCACCGGCTGCGGCGGCAGTGACGACAAGAAGGGTGGCGGCTCGGCCAAGGCGAAGGCCAAGGTCGGCATCATCCTGCCCGACACGAAGTCGTCCGTCCGCTGGGAGAACTTCGACCTCCCGGTGCTCAAGAAGGCGTTCGCGGCGGCCGGCATCCCCGCCGACATCCAGAACGCCGAGGGCGACAAGCAGCGGATGCAGACCATCGCCGACCAGATGATCACCAGCGGCGTGACCATGCTGGCGATCGTGAACCTCGACTCCAACTCCGGCGCGGCGATCGAGCAGAAGGCCAAGGCCCAGGGCGTCCAGACGATCGACTACGACCGGCTGACCCTCGGTGGGTCCGCCGACTACTACGTGTCGTTCGACGGCGTCCAGGTCGGCCGGGTCCAGGGCCAGGGCCTGCAGAAGTGCCTCGGGGCCAAGAAGTCGAACATCGTCTACCTGGACGGCTCGCCCACGGACAACAACGCGACCCTCTTCAAGCAGGGCGCGCACGAGGTCCTGGACAAGGTGACCGACTACACCAAGGTCGCCGAGCAGGCCGTGCCCGACTGGGACAACCAGCAGGCCGCCACGATCTTCGAGCAGATCTACACGCAGCAGAAGGGCAAGGTCGACGGCGTGCTCGCCGCCAACGACGGCCTCGGCAACGCCGCGATCTCCATCCTGAAGAAGAACAACGAGGCCGGCAAGGTCCCCGTGACCGGTCAGGACGCGACCGTCCAGGGCCTGCAGAACATCCTCGACGGCACCCAGTGCATGACGGTCTACAAGCCGAACAAGCTGGAGGCCGACAGCCTGGTCTCGGTCGTCACCGCGCTGGCCAAGGGCCAGAAGCCGCAGACCAACGCCACCTCCAACGACCCGCAGGGCCACCGTCAGGTGCCGTCCATCCTGCTGAACCCGGTCCTGATCACCAAGGACAACGTCAAGCAGGTCGTCACCGACGGCGGCAGCGGCATCACCGCCGCCGACATCTGCAAGGGCGCCTACGCCGCCAAGTGCAAGACCGCCGGAATTCAGTAAGGAACGAGGGGCGCCCGGGTCACCGGGCGCCCCATCGCGCCTTTTAGGGAGTGCGCAGCGTTGTCTGACAACGGAACCCCGACCCTCGAACTGGCGGGGATCAACAAGAGCTTCGGAGCCATTCATGTGCTCCACGACATCGACTTCGCGGTCTACCCCGGACAGGTGACCGCGCTCGTCGGCGACAACGGTGCCGGTAAGTCCACGCTGATCAAGTGCATCGCCGGCATCCACCCCACCGACTCGGGCCAGGTGAGCTTCGAGGGCAGGCCGGTGAGCATCCACGGCCCCCGCGACGCGGCCGACCTCGGCATCGAGATCGTCTACCAGGACCTCGCCCTGGCCGACAACCTGGACATCGCCCAGAACATGTTCCTCGGCCGGGAGCGCAAGAAGGGCATCGTCCTGGACGAGGGCGCCATGGAGCAGGCCGCCCGCGAGACGCTGGCCAAGCTCTCGGTGCGCACCGTCAAGTCGGTCCGCCAGCAGGTGGCGAGCCTGTCCGGCGGCCAGCGGCAGACCGTGGCGATCGCCAAGGCCGTGCTGTGGGAGTCCAAGGTCGTTATCCTGGACGAGCCCACCGCCGCGCTCGGCGTCGCGCAGACCCGGCAGGTCCTGGACCTGGTGCGCCGCCTCGCGGAGACCGGCCACGGCGTCGTGCTGATCTCGCACAACATGAACGACGTCTTCGAGGTGGCGGACCGGATCACCTGCCTCTACCTCGGCCGCGTCGCCGCCGACGTCAAACGGTCCGACGTCACCCACAGCCAGGTGGTCGAGCTGATCACCACCGGGCGCTCGGGAGACCTCGGCCTCGCCCCCTCGACCGCGGCAGAAAGCATCTGAGGTTTTACATGTCCACCGAAACCCCCGAGCCGAACGTGGTCGACCCGGTGCCCGAGAAGCGGGCGGCGACGGCGACCCTCGCGGACTCGGACTTCTCCGCCGACACCCGTGAGCAGACGGTCTCGTCGGCGATCAACGGCTACGTCATCAAGCTCCGCTCTGGAGACCTCGGCGCGCTGCCGGCGGTGTTCGGACTCGTCGTCCTGATCATCCTCTTCTACGGGCTGCGCCCGGAGACCTTCCTCAGCAAGGGCAACATCGCCAACCTGCTCACGCAGGCGCTGCCCGTCACGATCCTCGCGATGGGCCTGGTCTTCGTCCTGCTCCTCGGCGAGATCGACCTGTCGGCGGGTGTCGCCAGCGGCGCGTGCGCCGCGGTGATGGCCAAGCTCATGGTCGACGGAGGCCAGAACTGGATCGTCGCGGTGCTCGCCGCGGCCGTGACCGGCCTGGTCATCGGCGCCGCCATCGGCGCGCTGGTGGCGATCGTGCGCATCCCGTCGTTCGTCGTGACGCTGGCGTTGTTCCTCGGCCTGCAGGGCATCGCGCTGAAGCTGATCGGCGAGGGCGGGACCGTTCCCGTCCACGACAAGGTCGTCTACGCGCTGGCCAACAAGTACATGCCGGTCTGGCTGGGCTGGACGGTGGCGGCCGTCGGCGTCCTCCTGTTCGCCGCCGTCAAGCTGCTGCGCTGGCAGCGGCAGAACGCCAAGAGCCTGTCCCGGCAGCCCCTCGTCCTCGTCGTCGTCCAGGTCGTCCTGGTCGCGATCGCCCTGCTGGGCGGCGCGTACATCCTCAACCTGAACCGGGCGCGCACCCCGCTGGCGCCGTTCTTCGGCGGCATCCCCTGGGGCGTGCCCCTGGTCGCGGTGCTCCTGATCGTCTGCACGTTCGTGCTGAGCCGTACCGCGTACGGCCGTCACGTCTACGCGGTCGGCGGCAACGCCGAGGCGGCGCGACGGGCCGGCATCAACGTCAACCGCATCCGGATGTCCGTGTTCATGATCGGCTCGCTGCTCGCCGCGGTCAGCGGCATCGTGGCCGCGTCCCGGCTGAACTCGGTGACCCCGGACGCCGGTGCCGGCAACACGCTGCTGTACGCCGTCGGCGCGGCCGTCATCGGCGGCACCAGCCTGTTCGGCGGCAAGGGCAAGGCCCGGGACGCCATCCTGGGCGGTCTGGTCATCGCGATCATCGACAACGGCCTCGGCCTGCTGGGTGCGAAGGCGTACGCCAACTACCTGATCACAGGTGGGTTCCTGCTGCTCGCCGCGAGCATCGACGCCCTGGCCCGGCGCCGGCGCTCCGCGACCGGTCGCTGAGCGCCGGGAGCGATCCGGTGACACGTCGGCGCATCCGCGGATCGACCCAGGACGACGTACGTCGGCACAACCTGGGCGCGATCCTGACCGAGGTGCACCGGCACGGCTGCCGGTCCCGGGCCGAGCTGACCGCGGAGATGGGGCTCAACCGGAGCACCATCGGGGATCTGGTCGGCGAACTGGTCGACGCGGGTCTCGTCCTCGAGCGCTCCGCGAGCGCTCGGGGACGGGCCGGCCGTCCCTCACTCGAGGTACTGCCGTCGCCGCAGGCCGCGTACGTCCTCGCGGTCGACCTCGGCGTCCGGCACCTGGTGATGGCGCGGGTCGGGCTCGGCGGGCGGGTGCTCGACCGGGTCGAGGTCGACTCCGGGCGGGACTGGAGCGAGCTGGACGCGACGATCGACGCGATCGTCGACAACTGCCGCCGCCTGCGCGACGGAGCGCCGCAGGGCGCCCGTTGCGTCGGCGTCGGCCTGTCCGTGCCCGGCGTGGTCCGCCAGGGGGACGGGCTGCTGCGGTTCGCCCCGAACCTCGGCTGGATCGACCTGCCCCTCGGAGCGCGGTTGGGGGAACGGCTGGACCTGCCGGCCTTCCTCGCCAACGACGCCGACCTCGGCGCGCTCGCCGAGCACTGGCGCGGCGCCGCCGTCGGGTACGACCACGTCGTGGTGATCTCCGGAGAGATCGGCCTCGGCGGCGGCATCCTCGTCGGCGGGCGGCCGCTGCGCGGCCGCGGCGGGTACGCGGGCGAGATCGGGCACCTGCGCGTCAACCCGGACGGACGGCTCTGCCGGTGCGGGTCCGTCGGCTGCCTGGAGACCGAGACCGGCGTGGAGTCACTGCTGACCGCCGCGGGACTGTCGGCCGACAGCGGGCTGGAGGTCTACCGCGCGGTGCTGGCCCGGGTCGCCGCCGGGGAGCCGAAGGCGGTGGCGGCGGCCGCGCGGGTCGCCCGCTGGCTCGGGATCGGCGTCGGCATGCTGGTCAACACGTTCAACCCGGACATCGTCGTGCTCGGCGGGCCGCTCGGTGAGCTGTTCGCCCTGACCGAGGACGTCGTACGGGACAGCGTCGCCCGGTCGACCCTCGTCGCGCCGCGCGAGCAGGTACGGATGGCGGCCTCGGTGCTGGGCCCGGACGCCCAGTTGGTCGGCGCCGCCGAGCTGGCCTTCGCGCCGCTCCTCGAGGACCCGATCGGCGTCCTCACCAGCCTCGCCGCCTGACCCTTCTCCCGTCTCACTCTCTGTGCAGGATCTTGACGGGATCGTCGTCTCCCGCTTCCATTGTCCCGGCACTTCTCGGACGTGGTTCGAAATTTCGAACACCTTGGCCGGTGCGTCCGTGCCGCTCCACACCCATTTCTCGGGGGACGATGAGAAAGGGAGTCCGATGAGACTCTGGAGATCGGTACGGCGAGGGCCGCTGGCGGCGTTCGCCCTATCGGCGGCACTGCTGACCGGCCTGGCCGTGCCCGCGACCGCGGACGACACACAGGCCCAGCCGCAGACGATCACCGTCGACCCCAACGGCACCGGCCGCGTGTACGAGGGAGTCGGCGCGATCAGCGGCGGTGGAGGGACGTCCCGCCTGATCGTCGACTACCCCGAGCCGGAACGCAGCCAGATCCTCGACTACCTGTTCAAGCCCGGCTACGGCGCCTCGCTGAACATCCTCAAGGTGGAGATCGGCAGCGACACCGACTCCAGCAACGGGGCCGAGCCCAGCCACGAACGCGCCGCCGGCGAGGTGGACTGCGACCGCGGATACGAGTGGTGGCTGATGGAGGAGGCGAAGAAGCGCAACCCCGACATCAAGCTCTACGGCCTCGAATGGGGCGCGCCCAGCTGGTTCAAGGGCGGATTCTGGTCCCAGGACAACATCGGCTACCTCACCGACTGGCTCGGCTGCGCCGACCGGCACCACCTGAACATCGACTACCTCGGCGGCTGGAACGAGAAGAGCTGGGACGCCCAGTGGTACGTCGACCTGAAGGCCACGCTGCGGCGCGAGGGGTACGACAAGGTCAAGCTCGTCGCCGCCGATAACGCGGGCTGGCAGGTCGCCACCGACCTGAAGAACGATCCGGCCTTCAACGCGGCCGTCGACGTCGTCGGCATCCACTACCCGTGCACCGCGATTCACTGCTCGAGCTCCGCCGACGCCCTGAGCCTCGGCAAGCCGATCTTCGCCAGCGAGTCCGGCTGGAACGACTACATGACCGGCGGCACACGCCTCGCGGCCGAGATCAACCACGAGTACGTCGACGGGCGCATGACGGCGTTCGTCAACTGGCCGGCGGCGTACGGCTGGTACCCGACCATCCAGTACGCGGGCAGCGGGTTCCTGAAGGCCAACGAGCCGTGGACGGGCCACTACGAGCTCGGCCCGACACTGTGGACCGTCGCCCAGACCGGGCAGTTCGCCCGTCCTGGCTGGCAGTACATCGACTCGGCGAGCGGCTACCTGAACGGCGGCGGCACGTACGTGAGCCTGCGGTCGCCGGGCGGCCGTCCCGACCACAGCACGGTCATCGAGACGACCGAGGCCACGGGACCGCAGACGATCAGCCTGCGTCCCGGCGCGGGACTGCCCGGCGGGCCGCTGCACGTGGTGTCCACCGAGGTCTCGTCGACCGACCCGGCGACCTGGTTCGCTCGCGGCGACGACCTGCGGCCCGCCGCCGACGGCTCGTACCAGATCACCGTGCGGCCCGGCCGCGTCTACACGCTGACGTCCCTCGCCGTCGACCGTAAGGGAGTGGCGACCTCACCGGCGACACCGGTGTCGAAGCCCCTGTCGCTGCCCTTCGAGGAGTCCTTCCAGGGCTACCCGTACACCGCCACCCCGCGCTACTTCTCCGACATGGAGGGCGCGTTCGAGGTGGCGAAGTGCGCCGGCCGGACCGACCGCGGCAAGTGCCTGCGCCAGGTCATCACCAAGCAGCCCAACAAGTGGACGAAGGTGCCGGCGCCGCTCACCCTGGTCGGTGACGCCTCCTGGACCGACTACGAGGCGAGCACGGACGTCCTGCTCGAGCAGTCCGGCTCCGCCGAGCTGCTCGGCCGGATCAACGGCCAGCACGACCCGCGCAAGAAGCCGAACCTGGTCCTCTGGCAGGGCTACCACTTCAAGGTGTCCGACACCGGCGAATGGTCCCTGTACGTCATCCAGGCCGACGGCACGACCCGGACCCTCGCGTCCGGAACCGTCGACGCCCTCGGCACCGGCACCTGGCACCGCCTGGCGCTGCGCTTCCAGGGCGCGGCCGTCAGCGCGCTGATCGACGGGAAGGAGGCCGCCGCCGTCACCGACGCGACCTACGACCACGGCCAGTCGGGTCTGGCGCTGGACTCGTACATCAACGCGCAGTTCGACCGGTTCGCCGTCACGGCCCACTGACGGCGCGGGTGGCAGGGACCCTTCACCGCGGGCCCTGCCACCCGTCTTACCGCTCGCGGTGCGGTCACCTGCTGAGGCGATGCCGGCGCGCGTGCCGGATCCCGGCGAAGGCCATCGCGCACCAGACGACGGCGAACAGCGGGAAGAGGAACCACCCGCGGGTCACGGCCGCGATGGCGAAGAGCGCGATGAGGAACACGCCGGCGCGCGGCGCGAACCGCGGATGCCGGCCCCCGTACGCCATTCGCCTCGCCGCCGCGTGCCGGGCCCACGGCGGACCGCCCAGGTGCGGCTCGGCCCAGGACCGCCCATGCCACCGGGGGCCGCCCCAGTACGAACCATCCCGGTACGGGCCGCCCCACTGCGGACCCGGCCGCCCGAACCGGTCCGCCTCGTCCGCGGCGCCGAACGGCGGTGCGACCGTGTCCGGGCTCGCGGGCAGGTCGCGGGCGACCTGCCGCAGGTCGCCGACGGTCTTGGCGGCCAGCGTCGCCGAGAGCCGCTCGTCGAGCTCCTCCCGGTCCAGCCGCCCCTGCGCGAAGTGCTCGTGCAGGGCCGACGCGACCGCGTCCCGCTCCGCGTCCCCGATCCGCAGCTCGCTGTTCATCGCCTCACCCACTTCCGTAGTCGCTCCGGCGCCGGGTCACTCGTCCTCGGCGAGGAGGTGGTAGAGGCGGCGGCGGGTCTCGGCCAGGATCTCCTTGGCCTGGGCGACCTGACTCTCCGAGCCCGTCCGGACGATCTGCATCACCGCCCCGCCGGCACCGGCCGCGGTCTTGAACAGGTCCCGCACGTCGTCGCGGACGTCGGAGGTCATCGCCTCCCACGGCGCGCCGACCTCGTCCGAATGCTCCTCGACGTACGCGCGGCCGGCCTCGGTGAGCCGGAAGGTCTTCCGGCCGTCACCCTCGGTGCCCTCGATGAGCCCCTCGTCGGTGAGCTGCTGCAGCGCCGGGTAGACCGCGCCGGGGCTCGGCCGCCACTCGCCGTTGCTGCGCTCCTCGATCGCCTGGATGAGCTGGTAGCCGTTGCGCGACTCCTCGGCGAGCAGCGCCAGGATCGCCGCGCGGACGTCGCCGCGCCGGGCCTTCGCCCGGCCCTCGGCCCAGGGCGGGGGCCCGCCCCACGGGCCGAACGGGGGACCCCACGGCCCGCCACGCCTGCCTCGACCCCGGCCGCCACGGCGACCGCCGGCCCACGCCTGCCACGGGGCGTCGAATGTCGCGTTGTGCATGTTCGGTACTCCCTTCCGAGAACCATCTGAGAGCGTTCGCGATACTCGAACGATATATCGGAACCGCTCGCTGTCAAGGGGGAGGGGTCGATACCTTGATGTCGAGATATTCGTGATACCTTGATGTCGAGAGAAATTGCGGCGAAGTTAGGCCAGCCCCGGTGCGCGCGCCGGCGGGCTACTGGGGCAGGATCGCTGACGTATCCACCCATGAATCCCCGCGTACGCTGAACGAGCGGTAGCCGCGCTCGGGGAGCGCGTAGAGGAGGAAAAGACTTGAACAGCTTCGGCAGCCGCCAGACGCTGCGCGTCGGCGAGGCGTCCTATGAGATCTTCCGGCTGGATGCCGTCGAGGGTTCGGCGCGCCTCCCGTACAGCCTGAAGGTCCTGCTGGAGAACCTGCTGCGCACCGAGGACGGCGCCAACGTCACCGGCGAGCACATCCGCGCGCTGGCGTCCTGGGACCCGAACGCCCAGCCGAACCAGGAGATCCAGTTCACGCCGGCCCGGGTCATCATGCAGGACTTCACCGGCGTTCCGTGCGTCGTGGACCTGGCGACGATGCGGGAGGCCGTCCGTGACCTCGGCGGCGACCCGGCGAAGATCAACCCGTTGAACCCCGCCGAGATGGTCATCGACCACTCCGTGCAGGTCGACGTCTTCGGCCGGGAGGACGCCTTCGAGCGGAACGTCGAGTTCGAGTACGGCCGCAACAAGGAGCGCTACCAGTTCCTCAAGTGGGGCCAGAAGGCCTTCGACAACTTCAAGGTCGTCCCCCCGGGCACCGGCATCGTGCACCAGGTGAACATCGAGCACCTGGCCCGCGTGGTCTTCGACAACGAGGGCGTGGCGTACCCCGACACCTGCGTCGGCACCGACTCCCACACCACCATGCAGAACGGTCTGGGCGTCCTCGGCTGGGGCGTCGGCGGCATCGAGGCCGAGGCGGCCATGCTGGGCCAGCCGATCTCGATGCTCATCCCGCGCGTCGTCGGGTTCAAGCTGACCGGCGAGCTGCCGGCCGGCACCACCGCCACCGACCTCGTGCTCACGATCACCGAGATGCTGCGCAAGCACGGCGTGGTCGGCAAGTTCGTCGAGTTCTACGGCGAGGGCGTCGCGGCGGTGCCGCTGGCCAACCGCGCCACCATCGGCAACATGAGCCCGGAGTTCGGCTCCACCTGCGCGATCTTCCCGATCGACGAGGAGACCGTGGGCTACATGCGGCTCACCGGCCGCCCGGCCGAGCAGGTCGACCTCGTCGAGGCGTACGCCAAGGAGCAGGGCCTCTGGCACGACCCGTCCCGCGAGGCCGAGTACTCCGAGTACCTCGAGCTGGACCTGTCCACCGTCGTCCCCTCGATCGCCGGCCCGAAGCGCCCGCAGGACCGCATCGCGCTGTCCGACGCCAAGTCCGCGTGGCGCACCGCCGTCCGCGACTACGTCCCGGACGGCATCGAGGGTCCCACCGACGAGTCGTCCGCCGAGTCCTTCCCGGCCTCGGACTCCCCGGCGATCTCCCACGGCTCCAACGGCGACCGGCCCCACGACGGCGCCGCCGACCCGAAGGCCGGCCGGCCGAGCAACCCGATCACCGTCAGCCTGGACGGCGCCGAGTTCGAGCTCGATCACGGCGCGGTGGTGATCGCCGCGATCACCTCCTGCACCAACACCTCGAACCCGTCGGTCATGATCGGCGCGGCGCTGCTCGCCAAGAAGGCCGTCGAGAAGGGCCTGTCCCGCAAGCCGTGGGTGAAGACCTCCCTCGCCCCGGGTTCCAAGGTCGTCATGGACTACTACGACCGCGCGGGCCTCACCCCGTACCTCGAGAAGCTCGGCTTCAACCTGGTCGGCTACGGCTGCACGACCTGCATCGGCAACTCCGGCCCGCTGCCGGAGGAGATCAGCGCGGCCGTCAACGAGAACGACCTGGCCGTCACCTCGGTGCTGTCCGGCAACCGTAACTTCGAGGGCCGGATCAACCCCGACGTCAAGATGAACTACCTGGCCTCACCGCCGCTCGTCGTCGCGTACGCCCTGGCCGGCTCCATGGACGTGGACATCGCCAAGGACCCGATCGGCACGGGCTCCGACGGGCAGCCGGTGTACCTGAAGGACATCTGGCCGTCGCCCCAGGAGGTCCAGGAGGTCGTCGACTCGGCGATCGCGCAGGAGATGTTCAGCCGCGACTACGCCGACGTGTTCGCCGGCGAGCAGCGCTGGCAGGCCCTGCCGGTGCCGACCGGCAACACCTTCGAGTGGGCCGCCGACTCCACCTACGTCCGCAAGGCCCCGTACTTCGACGGCATGACGGACAAACCGGAGCCGGTGGAGGACATCCGCGGCGCCAAGGTCCTCGCGCTGCTCGGCGACTCGGTCACCACCGACCACATCTCGCCGGCCGGTGCGATCAAGGCCGACAGCCCGGCCGGGAGGTACCTGACCGAGCACGGCGTCGAGCGGCGTGACTTCAACTCGTACGGTTCCCGGCGCGGCAACCACGAGGTGATGATCCGCGGCACCTTCGCCAACATCCGGCTGCGCAACCTGCTCGCGCCCGGCACCGAGGGCGGCGTCACCGTCAAGGACGGCGAGCAGATGTCCATCTACGACGCCGCGCAGGCGTACGCCGCCGAGAGCACGCCGCTGATCGTGCTGGGCGGCAAGGAGTACGGCTCCGGCTCCTCGCGCGACTGGGCGGCCAAGGGCACCGCGCTGCTCGGCGTCCGCGCCGTGCTCGCCGAGTCGTTCGAGCGCATCCACCGGTCGAACCTCATCGGCATGGGCGTCCTGCCGCTGCAGTTCAAGGACGGCGAGTCGGCCGAGTCGCTCGGCCTGACCGGCCAGGAGACCTACGACATCGTGGGTGTCGAGGCGCTGAACGGCGGCGAGACCCCGCGCGAGGTCACGGTCAAGGCCGGCGACAAGGAATTCCAGGCGATCGTCCGCATCGACACGCCGGGCGAGGCGGACTACTACCGCCACGGCGGCATCATGCAGTACGTCCTCCGCTCCCTCCTGAAGAAGTAACCCTCAGCGAAACGGGCCGTCCCGCCTCCACCCGGAGGAGGGGCGGCCCTTTCCCGTTCCGGGGACCCTTTTCGGCCGAGGAACGCCACCGGCATCACTACGAGGACGGCGAGGCGAGGGGACATCAGGTGCGCCAGGACTTCGCCGCCGTCGTGGCCACGCTGTCGCCGTTGTTGCCGAGGTGATGCCCGGTTCACCGGTCTTGGTAGGACCATGCCGGCGTCGATGTGGCTGGTCGCTCCGGCCGGATCGCCTCGCCAAGCGCCAGGGATCCGCGGTGACCACGTCATTGCACCGGTACGGCGCGGGTTCCGCTGCCGAGACCTGGTGTAGGCCGCCGCCCATGAACTGGGTGGCAACGCTCCGATTCCGAGGACAATGCGCTACCAATTGATTACGGTTAGTCGTGAAGCGGTGTACATCGGTGTGCACTGCTTAACCCCCCGTAGTCCGACACCGCCATCGATGCTCTACGCGCCCACTTCAGCCGGGAGTTGCGCCGCCTGCGCGAGCACGCGAGTCTGTCCAGGAACCGACTCGCCGACGCTCTCGGTTGCAGCCCGCAGTGGATCCGGCCGCACTGACAGGCAACCTGATCCTGCTCAGTTTCGAGCGGGAGAGCGACTTGATGTACACCGAGGCGAGTGACATCGGTCAGCTGACTGAGAGCAAGGAGATGGTCTTCAAGGCCGGGGTGGATTTCGAGACGATAATGGGCGAAGCTCTGAGTCAGGCCGAGTCCCTCGAACTGATGAGCCGAGCGCGGGAGGCGTACCTGTGAGCCCTATCAACCCGACGGCCGTACTGTGGCGTAAGAGCAGCTACAGCGGGGGCAACGGTGGTGAGTGCGTCGAGGTCGTCATGCTGCGATCGGATTCACCGGGACACGCGTGATCGCCGGCGATTGCTGCTCCTAGGAGGCAGTAACAGTCAGTGATCAATGGTGGTCCGTTTGCGATGTGCCCGATAGGGCAGATCGGCCGGCATGTTCTTCGAGGAATTCCGCCTTGAACGGGTGGACGCCGGGGAGGCCGAGCTGCGGGTACGGTACGGCGGATCCGGGCCGGCGCTCCTGCTGCTGCACGGGCATCCGCGTACGCACGCGACCTGGCACAAGGTCGCACCCCTGCTCGCCGACCGGTTCACCGTCGTCTGCCCGGACCTGCGGGGGTACGGGCAGTCATCGAAGCCGCCGACGACGCCGGACCACACGCCGTATTCCAAGCGGGTGATGGCGCGTGACTGCGTCGCGCTGATGCGGGCGCTCGGGCATGAGGAATTCGCCGTCGCGGGCCACGATCGGGGTGGGTACGTCGCCCTGCGCACGGCCCTCGACCACGCCGACGCGGTCACGGCGCTGGTCGCCATGGACGTGGTGCCGATCGGGGAGGCGCTGGCGCGCTGTGACGCGCGGTTCGCGGCGAGCTGGTGGCACTGGTTCTTCTTCGCGCAGACCGGGAAGCCGGCGGAGCGGGTCATCAACGCCGACCCGGACGCCTGGTACACCGCGACGGACGAGTACATGGAGCCCGAGGCGTGGGCGGACTACCAGAACGCCATCCACGATCCGGCGACCGTGCACGCGATGATGGAGGACTACCGCGCCGGGCTCGGCGTGGACCGCGCGCACGACGACGCCGACCGGGCCGCCGGTCGCCGGGTCTCCTGCCCGGCGCTGGTGCTGTGGGGGGTCAAGGACGACATGGAGGAGCTGTACGGCGACCCGCTCGCCGTCTGGCGCCCCTGGGCGACCGACCTGCGCGGTAGCGGCCTCGACTGCGGCCACCACATGGCGGAGGAGGCGCCGGAGGATCTGGCCGGGCGGATCGGGTCGTTCCTCGCCGAGGTCCTGCCCTGACCGGGCCGACCGGCCGGTATGGTCCGAGGGTGACGATCCGACCGACCGCCGCGGACCTGGAGGCCGCGCGGGAGCGGACGATCCCGGATGTCGTGCCGCCCGAGGGCGGCGTGCTGTTCTGCGGGATCAATCCCGGCCTCTACTCCGCCGCGACCGGGTGGCACTTCGCGCGGCCGGGCAACCGGTTCTGGCCCGCCCTGCATCGGTCCGGCTTCACCGACCGGCTGCTGCATCCGAGCGAACAGCACCTGCTGCCGTCGTACGGGGCGGGCATCACCAACCTGGCCGCCCGCGCCACCGCCCAGGCGGCCGAGCTGACCGCCGACGAGCTGCGGGAGGGCGGTGCGATCCTGGAGAAGTTCGTGGAGCGGCACCGGCCGCGGATCGTCGCGGTGCTCGGCGTCACCGCGTTCCGTACGGCGTTCGGGCGGCCGAAGGTCAAGATCGGCCCGCAGGAGGAGCGGCTGGCCGAGGCGGTCCTGTGGATCCTGCCGAACCCCTCCGGCCTCAACGCGCACTACACGCCGGCGGCGCTGGCCGAGGAGTTCCGCCGGTTGCGGGACTGACGGCGGCCCCGTTCACGAGCCGTCGTGCAGAACCTCCCGGTCCCATCCGTCGCGGGGCTGGGTGTGCAGGCGCCAGTAGTGCTCGGCGATGTCGTCGGGGTCGAAGGCGGTGCCCGGGGCGACCGGGCCGGCCACGGTCACGCTCGCCACGTGGACGCCCGAGGGGCCGTACTCCTGGTCGAGCAACTCCACGAGGGTGCGTACTCCCGCTTTGCCGAGGGAGAGGCTGACGTACTCGCGTCTCGGCTCCGGCATCCCGCCGGTGATGAGGAACGAGCCGCCGCCGCGTGCCGCCATCCCGGGGGCGACATGGGCGGCGGCGACGAGCGCGCCGACCACGTTGACCGCCCAGGCGTCCAGGTGCTCGCGTACGGTCAGGTCGGCCGGACCGTCGGGCCGGATGATCGCGGCGTTGTACACGACGACGTCCGGCGGGCCGAGCTCGGCGACGGCCGTGTCGAGGGCGGCGCGCAGCGACGTCTCGTCGGCCGCGTCGGCGGTGAGGGGAAGGGCTCGGGCTCCGGTGGCGGTCACCGCGGCGGCCGACGCCTTCAGCGTCGAGTCCGTCCTGGCCACCAGGGCGACCGGCAGGCCTTCGCGCCCGAACCGGCGGGCCACGGCGCGCCCGATGCCCGGACCCGCTCCGATGATCACTGCACCCGGCATCACTGGCTCCTTTTCGGGATCACTGGATGACGGGAGGGTAGGCCTTCACATCGATGTGAAGGTCAAGGAGCGGGCGAGGCCGTATGAGAAGAAGGTGCTGGAACGTGTGCCGCTACCAGGCGATGGCGGGCGGCAGCAGGGAGGTGGGCGCGGCCGGCCAGTCGGCCGGCTTGCCCAGCGGGATCAGCTGGGCCATCTGCTCGCGGTACCACGGGGACGCCGAAGGGTCGTCCACCAGCGCCACGCAGGACTCCCAGTCGCGCCAGTCGGCCGTCGCGGTCTCGTCCGGATGGAGGCGCAGGTCGCCGACGGCGGCGGCGCGGACCACGGGGCACAGCTCGTACTCCACGACGCCGTCCGCGGCGGTCGCGCGGTACCGGAACTCCGGGAGAATGAGCGTCATGCTCTCGATCTCCAGCCCCAGTTCCAGGCGGACGCGACGGCGCACGGCGTCGCGCAGGCCCTCGCCGGGCGCGGGATGACCGCAGCAGCTGTTGGTCCACACCGATGGGAACGTTCGCTTCCCGTGCGCTCGTTGAGTGATCAGGATGCGCCCGGCCGGGTCCACGAGATAGCACGAGAACGCCAGATGCAGGGGCGTGGCGCCGTGGTGACTCGACGCCTTCGGGGCCGTGCCGACGGCATGGCCATCGGTGCCCAGCAGCACGATTCGTTCGTCATCCATCACTCTCTTTATATCCGATCGCTACGCTGCGCCACGTGAACTCGGCACAGGGGCTTCGCGTCTCATAGTCGAGCGGCCACTAAAATCAGCATCCGCAGAAAAAACGAGGAGATGACCCGCGTGACCCTTCTTGAGTCGATCCGAGGGCCCGAGGACCTCAAGCGCCTGGCTCCGGAGCAGCTTCCGCAGCTCGCCGGCGAGATACGAGACCTCCTCGTCACCGCGGTGTCGACGTCGAAGAACGGCGGTCACCTCGGCCCCAACCTCGGAGTGGTCGAGCTCACCATCGCCATGCACCGCGTCTTCGACTCGCCGCGCGACCGCATCCTCTTCGACACGGGCCACCAGTCGTACGTCCACAAGCTGCTCACCGGGCGGCAGGACTTCGGCACGCTGCGGCAGGCCGGCGGCCTGTCCGGCTACCCGAGCCAGGCCGAGTCCGAGCACGACGTGATCGAGAACTCCCACGCCTCCACCGCCCTGTCGTACGCCGACGGGCTGGCCAAGGCCTACCAGCTGCGCGGCGAGGGCGACCGGTTCGTCGTGCCGTTCATCGGCGACGGCGCGCTGACCGGCGGCATGGCCTGGGAGGCGCTGAACAACATCGCGGCGGGCAAGGACCGCAAGGTCGTCATCGTCGTCAACGACAACGGCCGGTCGTACTCCCCGACGATCGGCGGGCTGGCCAGCCACCTCGCGGACCTGCGGATGACGCGGGGGTACGAGCACGCGCTGGACCTCATCAAGCGCACTGTGCCGCGCACCCCGGTCGTGGGGCCGATGGCGTACGAGGCGCTGCACGGCATCAAGAAGGGGATCAAGGACATCCTGCAGCCGCAGGCGATGTTCGAGGACCTCGGCCTGAAGTACCTCGGACCGATCGACGGGCACGACGAGGAGGCCGTCGAGCACGCGCTGCGCAAGGCCAAGGACTTCGGCGAGCCGGTGATCGTGCACTGCATCACCCGCAAGGGCTTCGGCTACGCGCCCGCGGAGAACGACGAGGAGGAGGCGTTCCACGCCCCCGGCCTGTTCGACGCGGCCACCGGGCGCAAGCTCGCCAAGAGCTCGCGTACCTGGACCAACGCGTTCAGCGAGGAGCTCGTTGCGCTGGGCGCCGAGCGCCCGGACGTGGTCGCCATCACCGCCGCGATGCTGCACCCGACCGGGCTCGCCGCGTTCGCCGAGGCCTACCCCGAGCGCACGTTCGACGTGGGGATCGCCGAGCAGCACGCGGTGACGTCCGCGGCGGGCCTGGCGTTCGGTGGCATGCACCCGGTGGTCGCGGTGTACGCCACGTTCCTCAACCGCGCGTTCGACCAGTTGCTCATGGACGTCGCGCTGCACCGGCTGCCGGTCACGGTCGTCCTCGACCGGGCCGGGGTGACCGGCGACGACGGGCCGAGCCACAACGGCATGTGGGACATGTCGATCCTGCAGGTCGTGCCGGGCCTGCGCGTCGCCGCGCCGCGGGACGGAGTGCGGCTGACGGAGCTGCTGCGCGAGGCGGTGGGCGTCGCCGACGGGCCGACGGCCCTCCGGTTCCCGAAGGGACCGGTCGCCGAGGAGGTCCCGGCCATCGACCGGGTCGGGGGGATGGACGTCCTCGTCCGGTCGGGCGAGCGCGACGTGCTGATCGTCGCGGCGGGCCCGATGGCGGGCGTGGCGGTCGAGGCCGCCCGGACCATCGACGCGCACGGCATCGGCGTCACGGTCGTGGACCCGCGCTGGGTCAAGCCGCTGGACGCGGCGCTGCCCGGCCTGGCGGCCGAGCACCGGGTCGTCGCGGTCGTCGAGGACAACTGCCGGGTCGGCGGGGTGGGCGACGCGGTGGCGCGGGCGCTGCGCGACGCCGACGTCGACGTGCCGGTCCGCACGTTCGGCATCCCCGACCGCTTCCTCGACCACGCGAAGCGCGCGCAGCTCCTCACCGACATGGGACTGACCCCGCAGGGGCTCGCCCGGGAGATCACGGCGGCCACCGCCAGGGACGACGTGCTCGCACCGACCGAGTCGTGATCACTCCTCCGTTCGTTACTTTTCCCAAGGCTGGGTAAGGAGGGCCCAAAAGGCCACAAAGGAGTGACGGTGCGTGTATTCCGAACCAAATCGGTTGAGCGGTCCATTCAAGACACGGACGAACCCGGTCACCGACTACGTCGGGATCTCAGCGCACTCGATCTGACCGTCTTCGGCGTCGGCGTCATCATCGGCACCGGCATCTTCGTGCTCACCGGAGAGGTCGCCAAGGAGAAGTCCGGGCCCGCGGTGGCGCTGTCCTTCGTCGCCGCGGGCATCGCCTGCGCCCTCGCCGCGCTGTGCTACGCGGAGTTCGCCTCGACCGTTCCGGTGGCGGGCTCCGCGTACACGTTCTCGTTCGCGACGCTCGGCGAGCTGCCCGCCTGGATCATCGGCTGGGACCTGGTCCTGGAGCTGGCGCTCGCGGCGGCGACCGTGGCGGTGGGCTGGTCCGGCTACGCCAGAACACTGCTCAGCGACCTCGGCTGGGACCTGCCCACGTCCGTCGCCGGCGAGCACGCGGCCTTCAACATCCCCGCGGCCCTCATCGTGCTGGTCGTGACGGGCGTCCTGGTCTTCGGCGTGAAGATCTCCTCACGGGTGAACGCCGTCATCGTGGCGATCAAGATCTTGATCGTCCTCTTCGTGATCGTCGCGGGCCTGTTCTTCATCAAGGGCGCCAACTACCACCCGTTCGTCCCGAAGGCCGTTCCCACGCCGGAGGCGCACGGCGGGAAGACGCCGCTGATCCAGGTCATCTTCGGCTTCGTGCCGTCCACGTACGGCTGGGCCGGCGTCTTCGCGGGCGCCGCGATCGTCTTCTTCGCCTTCATCGGCTTCGACATCGTCGCCACCGCCGCCGAGGAGACCAAGAAGCCGCAGCGCGACATGCCGGTCGGCATCATCGCCTCGCTCGCCATCTGCACCGCGCTGTACGTCGCCGTCTCCCTCGTCGTCGTCGGCATCGAGAACTACCGGCAGCTGAGCGTCGACGCGCCGCTGGCCGACGCGTTCAAGGCGATCGGCCATTCCGGGTTCGCCACGATCGTCAGCGTCGGCGCGCTCGCCGGCCTGACGACCGTCGTGCTGATCCTCATCCTGGGCCAGAGCCGGGTGTTCTTCGCGATGAGCCGGGACGGGCTGCTCCCGGCGTGGCTGGCCGAGGTCCACCCCAAGTACGGCACGCCCGCCCGGATGACCGTCATCATCGGGGTGATCGTCGCGGTCATCGCCGGCCTGGTCCCGCTGTCGGCCCTGGCCGACCTGGTCAACATCGGCACCCTGTTCGCGTTCGTGGTCGTCTCGATCGGCGTGGTGCTGCTGCGCCGGACCCGGCCGGACCTGCCGCGCTCGTTCCGTGTCCCGGCGTCGCCGGTGGTGCCGATCCTGTCCGTCCTGGCCTGCGTCTACCTCATGCTGAACCTGCCCGTCGAGACGTGGATCCGGTTCGTCGTCTGGATGCTCATCGGCTTCGTCATCTACTTCTCGTACGGGTACGCCCACAGCAGGGCCGGTAAACCGTCGGTCGAATCCCGGTGATGTGGCCACGCCGGTCCTGATGTTCCGGCGGGGGCTGTGCGCACAATGGCGAGGTGGCGGACACTCATCCGCTCCGCGTGGCGGTCATCGGGTCCGGGCCGGCGGGCATCTACGCCGCCGAGGCCCTGGTGAAGCAGGCGGACGGCAACGTACTCGTCGACGTCTTCGACCGGCTTCCGACGCCGTACGGCCTCGTACGGTACGGCGTCGCGCCGGACCACACGTCGATCAAATCCATCGCGCGCTACCTGCAGCGGGTGCTGGAGCACCCCGGGGTGCGCTTCCTCGGCGGCGTGGAGTTCGGCTCCGACGTCACGCGGGACGACCTGCTCGCCTGCTACGACGCGGTGATCTACGCGACCGGCGCCATGGTCGACCGGCACCTCGGCGTGCCGGGGGAGGACCTGCCGGGCAGCGTCGCGGCCACCGACTTCGTCAACTGGTACTGCGGCCACCCCGATGCCTCCGGCCTCGACGTCGACCTGTCCGCCGACGAGGTGGCGGTCATCGGGGTCGGCAACGTCGCCGTCGACGTCGCCCGGATCCTCGCCAAGACCGCGGACGAGCTGCGCGCCACGGACGTGCCCGAGCCGGTGCTCGACCTGCTCGGCGGCAGCGGCGTGCGGCACATCCACATGATCGGCAGGCGCGGGCCCGCGCAGGCCAAGTTCACCACGAAGGAGCTGCGTGAGCTGGGCGCGCTGCCGCACACCGAGGTCCACGTCCGGCCCGCGGACCTGGAGCTCGACCCGGCGAGCGCCGCGCTCGTCGAGTCCGACCGGCACGTGCGCGGCAACGTCACGGTCATGCGCGACTGGGTCGGACACCCGGTCGAGGGCCGGCCGCGCCGGCTCGACCTGCGGTTCTGGCTGCGGCCCGTGGAGATCCTCGGCACCGATCGGGTCGAGGGCCTGCGCCTGGAACGCACCGCGCTGAACACCGAGGGCCGGGTCGTCGGCACCGGCGAGTACGAGACCCTGCCGGTCGGGATGGTGCTGCGCTCGGTCGGCTACCAGAGCGTTCCGCTGCCCGGCGTGCCGTTCGACCCGCGGGCGTACGTCGTCCCGAACGAGGCCGGGCGGGTGCTCGGCGAGGACGGCGCGCCGGCTCCGGGGGAGTACGTCGCCGGCTGGCTCAAACGGGGCCCCACCGGGGTGATCGGCACGAACAAGGCCGACGCCGCCGAGACGGTCCGCGCCCTGCTCGCGGACCTGGACGGCAGGGCCCGCGAGCATCCGTCGATCGAGGGGCTGCTGGAGGCGCGCAACGTCCGCGCGGTGACGTACGACGACTGGCTGGGCATCGACGCCGAGGAGATCGAGCTCGCCCGCTCGCTCTCCCGCGGCGAACGGGTCAAGCTGACCAGCTGGGACGCCCTCCGCCGCGCCTGCCGCCCGCACACTCCCTGACTCCACCGCGCATCGGGACTCCGGGCCCTCCCCGCATGGGGACCGGGGGCTCAATCCGGCGCGCCAGGGGTTCGACCCATCCCGAAAGCCCGGCCACCCGCCGGAGATCGTCCCTATGATCTTCGACGGCGTCGGGGGGAGGCGGCCGTACGGCCCTCGCCGTGTCCTGAACCCCCTCGAAGGAGTCCCCCATGCACCCGTCTCGTCGTCTCCTGGCCTGCGCGGCCGGGACCGCCGTCGCCGTCGGAGCGGTTCTCACCGGCGTCGTGGCCTCGGACGGCTCGTCCTCGCCGAAGGCGTCCCGGGTCGGCTACGCGGACACCGCCGCGCGCCCGGCCACGACCGTCACCGGGCAGGTGGCCGACGGCACCGCCGCCTCCCGGTACAAGTGGGGCACGCCGCTCCGGGTCGAGAACTTCTCCGGCACGGCCGTCAACAAGAAGGACTGGGAGCTCTACGAGGACCCGGGCAAGAACAAGCCGGGCGGGGAGAAGACCAAGCGGCGCCCGAAGCAGGCGACCGTGAAGAACGGCGTGCTGACGATCACCGGCCTGGCGAACGGCTGGTCCGAGGGCATGGCCTGGCACAAGGGCATCCGCAAGTACGGCCGCTGGGAGACCCGCGTACGGTCGACCCGGGGCTGCGGCTGCTACCACCCGGTGCTGCTGCTGTGGGGGGAGAGCAGGCCCGCCGAGGTCGACTACATGGAGGTCATCAAGAGTCCGAAGCGGAACAACGCCAACTTCTTCCTGCACTACGGGAACGACGGTCAGCTGCAGTCGAACGTCAAGGTCGACCTGACCAAATGGCACACGTTCGCGGTCGAGGTCACGTCCACGCGGGTGAACGGGTACCTCGACGGCAAGCGGTGGTTCCACACCACCAGGAGCGCCGCGATCCCCCGTGGGACGCTGGCGCCGACGATCCAGCTCGACTGGTTCCCCGGTGACGGCGCCGGCAGCGGCGCCACCATGCAGGTCGACTGGATCAAGATGTACAAGGCGTGAGCGGAGCCGGGCGCCCCGGCACGACGTGCCGGGACGCCCGTGGTGGTGCGGCAGGCGTCAGGAGTGGAAGCGCGCTCCGTTGACCTTCTCCGCGATGCCGGTGCGGTCGAGGTAGGGCGTGATGCCGCCCAGGTGGAACGGCCAGCCCGCGCCCAGGATCAGGCACAGGTCGATGTCCTCGGGCGCGGCGACGACGTCCTCGTCCAGCATGATCTTGATCTCCTCGGCGAGCCCGTCCAGGGCCCGGGCGAGGACCTGCTCCTCCGTGGACGGGGACGCGCCGCCCTCGAACAGCGCGACGGCCTCGGGGTCGAGGCTGAAGTCCGGCCGGTAGACGCCGGGCTTGCCCGCCGCGACCAGCTTGGCCAGGCCGTCCGAGAGCGGGAACCGCTCGGGGAACGCCGCGTGCAGCGTCTCGCCGACGTGCAGCGCGATGGCCGGGCCGACCAGCCCCATGAGCACGAAGGGCGACATCGGCAGGCCGAGCGGGTTGGTGGAGCGCTCGACGACCTCGATCGGCGTGCCCTCCTCCACCGTCTTGAGGATCTCCGCCTGCAGTCGCAGCAGGATGCGGTTGACCACGAACGCGGGGGCGTCCTTGACCAGCACGCAGGACTTCTTCAGCGCCTTGCCGGTGGCGAACGCCGTCGCCAGCGCGGCGTCGTCGGTCCGCTCGCCACGGACGATCTCCAGCAGCGGCAGGACCGCGACCGGATTGAAGAAGTGGAAGCCGACGACCCGCTCGGGGTGCTTGAGCTTCGCGGCCATCTCGGACACCGACAGCGAGGAGGTGTTGGTGGCCAGCACGCACTCGGGCGAGACGACCGCCTCGACCTCGGCGAAGACCTTCTGCTTGACGCCCATCTCCTCGAAGACGGCCTCGATGACGAAGTCGGCGTCGGCGAACGCGTCCTTGGTCAGCGAGCCGGTGACGAGGCCCTTGAGCCGCGACGCCTCGTCCGCCGAGACGCGGCCCCTGCCGAGCAGCTTGTCGACCTCGCCGTGGACGTACCCGACACCCTTGTCCAGGCGCTCCTGGTCCAGGTCGGTGAGCACGACCGGAACGTTCAGCCGCCGGGCGAACAGCAGGGCCAGCTGCGAGGCCATCAGCCCGGCGCCGACCACGCCCACCTTCGTCACCGGCCGCGCGAGGGCCTTGTCGGGGGCGCCGGCGGGCCGCTTCGCGCGCTTCTGCACCAGGTCGAAGGAGTACAGACCGGACCGGAACTCCGGGCTCATGATGAGGTCGGCGAGGGCCTCGTCCTCGGCGGCGAACCCCTCGTCCCGGCTGCGGTCCTTGGCCGCGGCCACGAGGTCCAGCGCCCGCAGCGGCGCGGGGGCCGCGCCGTGCAGCTTGCCCTCGGCGAACCACCGGGCCTGCGCGACGGCGTCGTCCCACGCCTTGCCGGTGTCGACCTCGGCGCGCTCGACCGTCGTCTCGCCGGTCAGCACCCGGGCGGCCCAGCGCAGCGACTCCTCCAGGAAGTCGGCCGGCTCGAACATGGTGTCCGCGATGCCCAGCTCGTACGCCTGCGGGCCGCGGAGCATCTTGTTCTGGTTCAGCGGGTTCTCGATGATGACCTTGAGGGCGTTCGCCGCGCCGATCAGCTGCGGCAGCAGGTACGTCCCGCCCCAGCCGGGCACCAGGCCCAGGAAGCACTCGGGCAGCGCCAGGGCCGGCACGCCCGAGGAGATGGTCCGGTACGCGCAGTGCAGCGCCACCTCGACGCCGCCGCCCATGGCCGCGCCGTTCACGAACGCGAACGACGGGACGGTCAGCTCGCCGAGCCGCCGGAACACGTCGTGTCCGAGCCGGGCGACCAGCTCGGCCTGCTCGCGGCCCTCCAGCGCCGAGACGCCCTTGAGGTCCGCGCCGACCGCGAAGATGAACGGCTTGCCGGTCACGCCGACGGCCGCGAGATCGTCGCGCGCGGCCACCTGGTCGAGGACGTCGTTCAGCTCGAGCAGGCCGCGCGGGCCGAAGGTGTTCGGCTTGGTGTGGTCGAACCCGTTGTCGAGCGTGATCAGCGCCATGGTGCCCGCGCCGTACGGCAGCTCGACGTCGCGGACGCGCACGTGCGTCACGACCTCGTCGTGGCTCGGGCCGTCGCCGTCCAGCAGCGATCGCCAGGTCTGCACCGTGCTCACTTGCCCCCCTCGAAGTTCGGGTTCTCCCACAGGACCGTGCCGCCCATGCCCATCCCGACGCACATCGTCGTCAGGCCGAAGCGGACGTCGGGCCGCTCGGCGAACTGGCGGGCCAGCTGCATCATCAGCCGAACCCCGGAGGACGCGAGCGGGTGGCCGAGCGCGATCGCGCCGCCCCAGGGGTTCACCCGCGGGTCGTCATCGGCGATCTTGAAGTGGTCGAGGAAGGCGATGACCTGGACGGCGAACGCCTCGTTGATCTCGATCAGGCCGATGTCGTCCACCGTGATCGAGTTGCGGGCCAGGAGCTTCTCGGTGGCCGGGACCGGGCCGACGCCCATGACCTCGGGCTCGACGCCCGCGAAGGAGTAGTCGACGAGCCGCATCCTGGCCGGCAGGCCCAGCTCGGCGGCGACGTCCTCCGCCGCGACGATGCAGCCGGTGGCGCCGTCGTTGAGGCCGGCGGCGTTGCCCGCGGTGACGCGGCCGTGCGGCCGGAACGGCGTCTTCAGGCCGGCCAGGCCTTCCAGCGTCGTGTCGGGACGCGGCGGCTCGTCGCGGGTGGCCAGGCCGTAGCCCTTCTCCTGCGAGCGGATCGCCATCGGCACCAGGTCCGGCTGGATCTTGCCGGTCTCGTACGCCGCGGCGACCTTCTGCTGGCTGCGCAGGGCGTACGCGTCGGCGCGCTCGCGGGTGATGTGCGGGTACCGGTCGTGCAGGTTCTCCGCCGTCGATCCCATCACCAGCGCGGAGGGGTCGACGAGCTTCTCGGCGAGGAACCGCGGGTTCGGGTCGACGCCCTCGCCCATCGGGTGCCGGCCCATGTGCTCGACGCCGCCGGCGATCGCGACGTCGTACGCGCCGAAGGCGATGCCGCCGGCCACGGTCGTGACGGCCGTCATCGCGCCGGCGCACATGCGGTCGATGGCGTATCCGGGGACGCTCTTGGGCAGTCCGGCGAGTACGGCGGCCGAGCGGCCGATGGTGAGGCCCTGGTCGCCGATCTGGGTGGTCGCGGCGATCGCGACCTCGTCGACGCGGTCGGCAGGCAGGGAGGGGTTGCGCCTCCGCAACTCGCGGATCACCCGGACGACGAGATCATCTGCGCGGGTCGCGGCGTAGAGCCCCTTGGGGCCCGCCTTGCCGAACGGCGTGCGAACGCCGTCGACGAAGACCACGTCACGTGCGGTACGGGGCACGGTCGGTTCTCCTTCTGACAGAGCCTGCGGAGCACTCCTGGTACTCCTACCCATAGGTTACTCATCAGTAACGACTGGCGGGTAACCCGGGGCCGCGCCGCCGGCCCGGCGAGGTGGGAACCGTGCCCGTACGGGCCGCGTGATCAGCTCTGCGCGGTGGCGGTCTGCCGCTGCGGCTTGGGAGCGGACGGCTTGGCCGGGCGCAGGAACAGGGCCATGACCGGCACCAGGTAGAGGACCCACATCACGGCCTGGACCGTGGTCACCTGAGGCGTCAGGTTGAAGACGCCCTGGAGGGCGGTCTGCAGCCACTGCCCCGGCGTTCCCATGCCGTCGAACCAGGTGCTCGGCTCGAACGCCCAGGACCTGAGTCCGGGCAGGATGCCGGCCTCCTGCAGGTCGTGGAAGCCGTAGCCGAAGACCCCGGCGGCCACCACGATCAGCGCGGCGCCAGTGATCGTGAAGAAGCGCTTGAGGTTGAGCCGGAGCCCGCCGCGGTAGAGGAGGTATCCCAGCAGGGCGGCGGTGAGCAGGCCGAGGACGGCGCCGACGATCGGCTGCACGCTGCTGCTCTGGGCGGCGTTGATGTTGGTCCACAGGAACAGGGCCGTCTCCAGGCCCTCCCGGCCGACCGCCAGGATCGCGACGGCGAAGAGCGCCCCGGTCCCCAGGGACAGCGCGCCCTCCAGCTTGCCCTCGAGCTCGGACTTCATCGACCGCGCGGCCCGGCGCATCCAGAACACCATCCACGTCACCAGGCCGACGGCGACGATCGACAGCGTCCCGCCGAACGTCTCCTGGGTCTTGAACTGCATCTCGCCCGAGGCGACGCTGAGCAGCACGCAGAACGCCACGCTGATCGCGATCGCGGCGCCGATGCCGGCCCAGACGGGGGTGAGTGCCCGGCGGTTGCCCGACTTGACCAGGTACGCGATGAGGATGCTGACGACGAGCGAGGCTTCCAGCCCTTCGCGCAGGCCGATGAGGAAGTTGCCGAGCAACAAGGGACGCGCTCCTTCGGACGAACCAGACGTCAGATCACATTAGGCATACCTAACCTAACCCGAGTGTGGGGGAGGGGCTGCGCGATCGCAAGCCCGGAATGTCACCCAGATGCCGGTTTCCGTGTCTGATGGGTCACGTTCCCGATCTGTTTCGATCCGATCGAATACGTCCACGGGGCCCGCCGTCAGGGCATAGCGTTTGACATGTGGAGTTTCGGGACGTGATGACTCGCCGCCGGATGCTGACCCTCGGCGCCGCGAGCGCCGCTCTTCTCCTTGCCGGGGACAGAGTCAAGGGCGCACCGGCCGGGCCCCGGCCTCCGCTCGCGCGGGGCCGCGCCGTCATCCCGCCCGCGAACACCAGCCCGTCGCCCACGCCGAAGCCCGTGCCTCCTCCTCCGCTGCCGCCCGTGCCGCGCCGCAAGGAGGCCGTGCACCGGGTCCATGACCTCCTTCCGGAGGCGCCGCCCAACGCCATCGCGCTGACCATCGACGACGGTCCGCATCCGGAGTGGACGCCGAAGATGCTCGACGTGCTCGCCGAGCACGATGTGAAGGCGACGTTCTCGCTGATCGGCATCCAGGTGAAGCAGTACCCGAAGCTCGCGCGGCGGATCGTCGAGGCGGGCCACCAGCTCTGCAACCACACGATGAACCACCCGCTGTGGATCGCCGAGATGTCCTCCCACAAGGTGGACAAGGAGATCACCGAGGCGCACCACCGGATCGCCGACGCCACCGGAGTCGCCCCGAAGTTCTTCCGCTCGCCCGGCGGGGCCTGGTCGCGCGCGGTCTTCGGCTCGGCCGCCCGGCACGGGATGGTGCCGATCGACTGGGACATCGACCCGAGGGACTGGTCCCGCCCGGGCACCGGCCACATCAAGCGAAGCATGCTGGCCGCCAAGGGCGGCGACGTCCTCCTGTGCCACGACGGTGGCGGCGACCGCTCCGAGACGATCAAGGCGCTACGGCAGGTCCTACCGAAGCTCCAGGCCCGCGGCCTGTCATTCGTCCAGCTCTGACGAGGCGTGCGGAAACCGCGCCGCCGCGCCCACCGCGTCCGTCCAGGCGCCGGGCCGACGGGCGGCCACGCTCACCCGAGGGCGCGGGCGTACCAGACGTACGGGGGTGTGAGGTCGTCGACGGAGAAGCCGAGCCGTTCCAAGAGCCGCCGGGACGGCAGGTTCCCCTCGTGGACCTCGGCGGTGACCCGGCGGCAGGCCGGGAGCTCCTCGAGCCGGCCCAGCAGCCCGCGGATCGCCTCCGTGCCGTACCCCTGTGACCGCCAGGGCGCGCCGAGCCCGTAGCCGATCTCGACCACCCCGTCGGCGCCCGGGCCGTGCTTGATCCCGCACTCCCCGATCACGGCGCCCTCCCGGTGGATCAGCCAGGTGAGCGCCTCGGCGTCCGCGGCCGCCCGGTGGGCGACGATCGCGGTCGCGTCCGTCGGCCACCCGCGCGCGGGGACCATCCCCGAGCAGTCGCCCTGGGAGAGCGCGCGGGCGGAGCGAGGCTCGAGCCGGTCCAGGACCAGACGCCGCGTGACGATCCGGTCGGCGCCGGAGGCCCGCCGATCAGGACTCACGCTTGGCGGCCAGCCGGAACAGCGCCTTGGCGAGAGGCGTGGCCGTCAGCGTGACCTGCCAGGTACGCGCCCCGAGGCCGCTGAGCGCGGCGCCCACCGCCTCCGGCGTGGCCTCCTCGGGCGGGGACCAGGCGAGCCGGCGTACGGAATCGGGCTGCAGGAGGTTCTCCGTGGGCAGCGTGTGCTCGTCGGCCAGCGCGGCGACCACGGACCGCAGGGTGCTGAGACGCTCGGCCGCCGCCGGGTCGCGTTCGGCCCAGCGGTGCGCGGGCGGCGGCCCGTCGCCGGGAACGCTGTGCTCGGGCAGCGAGGTGTCCGGGAGCGTGCGCCCCCGCTGCACCGCGCGGAACCACGCCGGCGCGTGCCGCCGGGTGTTGCGCCCGCGGAACGTCGACAGCGCCGCCAGGTCGTCCGGGGTGCGGGGGAGTTCGAGCGCGGCCTCGACGATCGCGGCGTCGGGCAGGACCCGGCCGGGGGACAGGTCGCGGTCGCGGGCGATCCGGTCGCGGGTCGTCCACAGCTCACGGACGACGGCGAGGCTCCGGCGGCTGCGCAGCCGGTGGATGCCGGAGGTGCGGCGCCAGGGGTCCTGCCGGGGCTCCTTCGGCGGCGTGGTCAGGATCGCGGCGAACTCCTCCATGGCCCACTCGAGCTTGCCCGCCTCCTCCAGCTCCACCTGCAGCGCGTCGCGCAGCTCGACCAGGAGCTCGACGTCGAGCGCGGCGTAGCGGAGCCAGTCGGCGGGCAGCGGACGGCTCGACCAGTCGGCCGCGGAGTGCCCCTTCTCCAGGGTGAAGCCGAGGATGGTCTCGACCATCGTGCCGAGGCCGACACGTGGATAGCCGAGCAGCCGGCCGGCCAGTTCGGTGTCGAAGAGGCGCCGGGGCGTCAGCCCGAGTTCGGACAGGCACGGCAGGTCCTGGCTGGCCGCGTGCAGCACCATCTCGGCGTCGGCGAGCGCGGCGTCCAGCGCGGACAGGTCGGAGCAGGGGACCGGGTCGATCAGGAACGATCCGGCGCCGCGGCGGCGCACCTGTACGAGGTAGGCCCGCTGGCCATAGCGGTAGCCGGACGCGCGTTCGGCGTCCACCGCGACCGGGCCGTCACCGGCGGCCAGGCGCTCGATGGCCTCTTGGAGCACCTCCGGAGTCTCGATGACCGGAGGAATGCCCTCCCGTGGTTCAAGTAGGGGTACGACTTCTGCTTCCGACACTTCCACGCGCCTACCGTATGTGTTCAAGCTCCTGGACTTGGCAGTGAGGTGACTCCCGCCGGCGGCAAGCCGGCCGCCTGACATAGAACATCGCACCACGCACTGATATGCCCAGCAATATCATCACTTATCGGTGACCAGGAGGCACGAAGCTCCAGCTCGGTCGTGGCCGGATCGGCGCCCTTGTCTCCGAAACTCTCCGAGACCGCGCGGGTGATCGTGCCCGACGCGGCCTTGTAGCCGGCCCGATGGCCCTCCAGGGCCTCGGTCAGCCAGCTCCACCCGACCGGGCCGATCAGCGGGTCCGCCGCGATCTCCGGCTCCAGCTCGGCCCGTACGTAGGCGACCAGCCGGAAGTCCCCGTCCCAGCCGCGCTGCCCCTCGGGGTCGTACAGCACGATCAGGCGGCCGACGGCGAGCTCGGTGTCGTCCTCGCGGTACACCGTCGCCATGATCGCGGCGGCGTACGGCGCCAGCCGCTGCGGGGCCGGCATGTCCTCGATCAGGAGCTCCGGTCGCGCCGGTTCGGCGTCGACCACGGCGCGCAACGTCTCGAGCGCGCGTTGAAACGGTCCCGGAGCGGGGTCACTCCGGGCGGTCATCGGGCGTACGGCCGATCCACCGGGCACACCTCGGAACGCGTTGACGGACACATCAGTACAGGAGGCCTCAGGCGGCCTTGGATCGAACGGTGATCAAGATCTCCGGCGTGTCGCCGATCAGGATCGCCATGCCGCAGTCCACACACGCCCACTCGGGGCAGTCCACGCCGTGGCCGTCCGCGCACGGCGGCTGCTCGAAGCGGCGTTCGCCGCCACAGGCGGAACAATGACGTGTGAGGGCCATCTCGGTGACCTCCCTCGATTCGGCAGGGGAGCGTTCACACGGTCGCATGTGCCTCGCCGCGATCGCAGGACATCGCTCGGCGTGTCCTGAAGATTCTCATAACGGACGTAGGGCCATGCCCCTGGCGACGTTCCCGCCCGCCCGCGTCGGGACCACATCGTACGGGACCCGGAACCGTCGCGGGACCGTTCCAACGCGCACGTCCGGAGCGGGCCCACCGTCGGAGCCGTTCGACCGCGCGTGTCCGGGAGCGGTGTCGCCGTCGGGGCCGTTCGACCGTGCGTGTCCCGCAGTGGGGTCGCCGTCGGCCGGTCCGCGGGGCGGTGCGTACCGGCGCGCCGATTCGTGGGACGATCCAGAGCGTGCCTCAAGCCCACAACGTTTCGCGGGAAGCCAGACAGGAGAGCACTGTCATGCCGCAAGACAGCGCCACGGCCGCCTCCGGGCCGGGCGAGGAGAGCGCCTTCCTGCTCGCCTGCCGCCGCAGGCCGGTGCCGCACACGCCCGTGTGGTTCATGCGCCAGGCGGGCCGCTCGCTGCCGGAGTACCGCGAGGCGCGTGCGGGCATCCCCATGCTCGAGGCCTGCGCCCGGCCCGACCTCGTCGTCGAGATCACGATGCAGCCCGTCCGGCGCTACGCCGTCGACGCGGCGATCTTCTTCAGCGACATCGTCGTGCCGCTCAAGGCGATCGGCATCGACCTCGACATCAAGCCCGGCGTCGGCCCGGTGATCGCCGACCCCATCCGCGACGCCGCCGCGGTCGACCGGCTGCGCCCGCTGGAGCCCGGCGACGTCCCCTTCGCCACCGAGGCGGTCCAGGCGCTCACCGGCGAGCTCGGCGGCACCCCGCTGATCGGGTTCGCCGGCGGCCCGTTCACGCTCGCGTCGTACCTCATCGAGGGCGGTCCGTCCAAGACCCACGACCGGACGAAGGCGATGATGTACGGCGAGCCCGAGCTGTGGGCCCGCCTGCTCGACCGGCTGGCCGACATCGCCGCGGCCTACCTGAAGATCCAGATCGAGGCCGGGGCGCGCGCGATCCAGCTGTTCGACTCGTGGGTGGGCGGCGTCGGCCCGGAGGACTACCGGACGTCGGTGCTGCCGCACAGCCGCAAGATCTTCGAAGCGCTGGCGCCGTACGACGTGCCGCGCATCCACTTCGGCGTCGGGACCGGCGAGCTCCTCGGCCTGATGGGCGAGGCCGGCGCCGACGTCGTCGGCGTCGACTGGCGGGTCCCGCTCGACGAGGCGGTCCTGCGCGTCGGCCCCGGCAAGGCGCTGCAGGGCAACCTCGACCCGGCGATCCTGTTCGCCCCCTGGGACGTCATCGCGGACCGCACCCGCGACGTGCTCGCCCGCGGCCGTACCGCCGAGGGGCACGTCTTCAACCTGGGCCACGGCGTGCTGCCCACGACCGACCCCGACAAGCTCGCCCGCCTCGTCGACCTCGTCCGCGAGGAGTCGGCCCGCTGAGCGACGTCGCGGGCTCGAGGGGCGCCGGGCCGGATGAGCGGCGGCGCGGGTCAGGCCGGACCCTGCGGTTCGGCTCCGGGCCGCGAGAGACGCCGGCGCCTCCGTAGCCCGTAGACCGGCAGGCCGATCACCGCGGCGACGACGAGGAACGGCAGTGCCCACCCGAGCGCCAGCGTGAGCGCGCCGACGAACGCGGTGAACGCCCGCCAGCCGGCCGCGAGCCCGCCGGTGAAGCCGTGCGTCCGCCGCTTGGCCGGCGCGCCGCCGCCGTCGACGCGCAGGGTCACGGTCGCGTACGCGGTCTGCCGGGCCAGCGTCCGCTGACGCGCCTGCAGCGACTCCAGGTCCGCCTCCCGCTGGGAGATCTCCTGCTCGACGCGGATCACCTCGCTCACGGTCGTCGCCTTGGCCAGGAGGGCGCGGAACGAGGCGAGCGTGGCCTTGGCCGAAGCGACCCGGCTGTCGACGTCCGCGACCTCTTGCGTCACGTCCTCGGCATGCTGCTGGAGCGATGTCCGCCGGCCGATCTGCGCGGATCCCAACCGGTCGAGGACCTCCGCGTACCGTGCCGCCGGGACCTTGAACGTGATCGTCGTCCCCGGCCGGGAGCCGGAGGAGGTCTCGGCGTCCTCACTGCCGATGTAGCCGCCCGCGCCGGTGACGATCTGCTTCGCCCGCGACGCCGCGGCGGTGACGTCCCCGGCCCGCACGGTGACGGAGGCGGTGTACACGATCGCCTGGGCGGGCGCCAGGTTCGCCGCCTCGGCGGCCTTCGCGGCGCCGCCGTCCGCCGGTCCCCGCAGCGCCGGGGCACCCGCCGCACCGGAGCGGGCCACGCCGGCGGTGCCGCTCGAACCGCCCGAGCCGGCGCAGCCTCCGATGAGCAGCACGGTGACCAACACACAGAGAAATGCCCTCATGTAAAGAGGACGTCGTGACGTGAGTCACGGTTCGCGGGGCGCGGTCGCGATCCCGTCACGTTCCCGACGCGCCGGGATCACGGACGCGCCGCGACCCTGAACGCGGGTCGCCCGGACCGTCTGCCATCGTGGACCCATGACCGAGCGAAGCGAGGGAATCATTCGACACAGCACCTTGGTCATGGGGCCGACGGAGGAAGTTCGATGACCGATCAGTCGCACCGTGGCCACGTCGCCGTCGTCGGCGGGGGAGTCGCCGGGCTGACCGCCGCGTACGAGCTGGCGAAGCAGGGCGCCCGCGTCACCCTCCTGGAGGGGACGACGGACGTCGGGGGGAAGCTGAGGGCGAGCGAGATCGCCGGTGTCGCCGTGGACGAGGGCGCCGAGGCGATGCTCGCCCGGCGCCCCGAGGGCCTGGATCTCGTCCGCGAGCTCGGGCTCGGCGACCGGCTCGTCCACCCCGGCACCACGTCGTCGGCGATCTGGAGCCGGGGCGCCCTGCACCCGATGCCCGCCGGACAGGTGATGGGCGTGCCCGCCGACCTGACCGCCCTCGCCCGCTCCCAGGTGCTCTCACCCGCCGGCCTGGCCCGGGTACCACTCGACCTGGTCCGCCCCGAGACCCCCCGGGGCGAGGACGTGTCGGTCGCCGACTACGTCGGCGCGCGCGTCGGCCGCGAGGTGGTGGACCGCCTGGTCGAGCCGCTGCTCGGCGGGGTGTACGCCGGACGGGTCGAGGAGCTCTCCTTCGAGGCGACGATGGGCGGGCTGGCCGCCGCCTCCCGGAGCCGCCGGTCCCTGATCAACGCCGCCCGCGCCGTCGTCGAGGCGGCGCCCGCCAACGCCGGGCCGGTGTTCACCACGCTCATCGACGGGATGGGCGCGCTGCCGGGCGCGCTGGCCGCCAAGGTCGCCGAGCTCGGCGGCGCCGTGCGCACCGAGGCGATGGTCCGCGAGCTGGCCCGTACGCCCGATGGCTGGCGCCTCACGATCGGACCCGCCCGCGCGCCCGAGTCCCTCGACGTGGACGCCGTCGTCCTGGCGGTGCCCGCCCGGCCCGCCAGACGCCTCCTGAAGGACACGTCCCCGGTCGCGGCCGCCGAACTCGACCGCGTCGAGTACGCGAGCATGGCGATCATCACACTCGCGTACTCGGTCACGGCCTTCCCCGAGCGGCCATACCGCAGCGGCTACCTGGTGCCCGCCATCGAGACGCGGGACGTCAAGGCCGTCACGTTCAGCACGACCAAGTGGCCGCACCTCACCGACGGTTCGCCCGACCTGGTGGTCGCCCGCTGTTCCATCGGCCGGTACGGCGACGAGCAGGCGCTCCAGCGTTCCGACGAGGAGCTGAAGGCCGCGGCGATGACGGAGCTGGCCCGTACCGCCGACGTCAACGAGCTGCCGATCGACTCGCGGGTCACCCGATGGGGCGGCGGGCTGCCGCAGTACACCGTCGGGCACCTCGAACGGGTGGCGCGGATCCGCGCGGCGGTCGCCGGGCTGCCCGGCGTCGCGGTGTGCGGCGCGGCCTACGACGGCGTCGGCGTCCCCGCGTGCGTCGCGTCCGGCCGGGTCGCGGCGGCCCGGGTGCTCGACCACCTGAAGGGTCGGGGAGAATCGAACCGGGGCGCCGAGCCGGTCGGCGACCGTGGCGGCCGGTCAGAGTGACCCCCGCAGGCGTCCCCCGAACAACGATGAGGAGTGCGACCGTGAGTGCCGCAGAGACGGGCCGACCGAAGGCACGGGAGCTCAACCAGGTCATCCGGTACACCATGTGGTCGGTGTTCCGGGCGCGCGACCTCGCCGAGGCCGATCGCGCGGCGGTCGCCCGTGAGGTCGAGGACCTGCTCGAGCAGGCGGCGGCCAAGGACGTCACGACCCGCGGCCTGTACGACGTCGCCGGGCTGCGCGCCGACGCCGACTTCATGTTCTGGTGGCACGCGCCGAGCTCCGACGACCTGCAGGAGATCTACCACCGCTTCCGCCGGACGGCGCTCGGCCGCGCCTCCGAGCCGGTGTGGTCGGTGATGGCCCTGCACCGCCCGGCGGAGTTCAACAAGAGTCACGTCCCGGCGTTCCTCGCCGACGAGGAGCCGCGCGCCTACGTCTCCGTCTACCCGTTCGTCCGGTCCTACGAGTGGTACCTCCTGCCCGACGAGGAGCGCCGCGCGATGCTCGCCGAGCACGGGATGATGGCGCGCGGCTACCCGGACGTGCGCGCCAACACGGTCTCGTCGTTCTCGCTCGGCGACTATGAGTGGATCCTGGCCTTCGAGGCGGACGAGCTGCACCGCATCGTCGACCTGATGCGCCACCTGCGCGGCGCGGCGGCCCGGCGGCACGTCCGCGAGGAGATCCCGTTCTACACCGGCGCCCGCAAGCCGGTCTCCGAACTCGTCGCCGCCCTGCCCTGATCCCGGATCGGCCGTCCGCCGGCCACCATCGCGTCCCCTCAGCCGGTCCAAGCCACCTACGGTCCGTCTGAGGGGACATCCCGCGAGAACGAGGCGCGCCCCCGGCGCGCGACGCGTCGCCTCTGCCCGGTCTGTCCCAGGGGCGGCGTCAGGGGCCGTGCCGATGGCCCGGAAAAGCTGTCAGCGTCCTGGAAGTACCGACCGGGAAGAGACGGGAGCGATTGACTTCGGAATGTATTCCGAACTATTGTGTGGTCGTGTCCACTCCTGTCGTTTCGTTCTCCGAGCTGTCGAAGAACTCCAAGCGGGTCGCCGAGGCCGTTGAGCGTGCTCAGCGTGTGCATGTCACACGGCGTGATGGCGAGGACCTGTACCTCACCACTGAACACCACGATCGGCAGCGCGAAGAGACCGCGGACGTCACCACACGTTTGTTCACCGCGTTGATCAGCAGCGATGAAGGCGCTCGTGCCGTCCTCCTCGCCCTCCCACAGGTGTTCCCCTGGGTCCGTCACCTCTCGGCGGCGGAGGTTCGCGAGTTCGTGATCGATCTCGTGGATGCCGTCCGTGACGTGGCCGAACTGGACGTACATTCCAACCTCCATCGCGTCATCGTGGAGTGGCGGGCCACCGCCCGGATCCTGGCTGATCCGGACCTGGCGGCCCGGCTGACCGCCCCTCTTCCCGATGAGGATCATGGAGAGGTGCCCGCTCCATGAGCCCAAAACGGGGCGACGACGTCCCGCCGCCACCGTGGGTGGTGTCGAGTATCAACAGTGGGAGTACGAAGTAACCGCCGGCGGCCGCGTACGCTACCTCGTCGATCGAGCCAAGCGAACCGTGTATCTGGTCTACGCATCCCCGCGCCATCCCAAAGACACGGATGGCTGATCGCGGTTCGGTCCTGACCGCAGCCCGCTTCAGTGCCCATCAGCGCCTCGACGGAAGTGCTCGGTAGAGCACTGCGGCGTGGGCGTCGATCTGGATATTCGAAGGCGACGCCGCCTTCGTTCACCGCCGGGCAGACCTCGCTTACCGAGGCCGCGACCGCCTTTGCCGGATCGCTCGACCAGGCGGCCACAGGCGAATTCCGCCTCGACGTCGAGACCAGCCCGCTCGCCGACGTGGAGAAGAACCGGACGCGGAGCGGAGGCGGCCGTCGTATCGTCTTCGTGCCGTGACGGTCGTGGTCGGCGTCCGCCGGCTAATCGGCGGGTCAAGTGCGGTCGAAGACTTGGCCATCGGGCGGGTCGGTCGGCGCGCCGCGGCGGAGTATTCCACGCGTGACTCGATCAGGGCGCCGGAGGGGCAGACACGTGCGGCCGCGCGCCGACGTGGCCTACGTGATCGTCCGGCTGCTGCCGGCCTCGGCCGTACGCCCGGTGTGCCTGCTGCTCGGCGGGGCGACCGGTCTCGTACTGGTGGCCGTCGCGCTCATCCCGGCCGCCCCGCACCGGCGGCCGGGCCGACCGGTGGTCGAGGTGGAACGGCCGACCCCGGTCGCGACGCCGAGCACGACGCCGACCGCGCCGGGGTGGCATGACGACGCCCGGGACGCGGCCGCGGTGACGTACTACCGCAGCGCGGTGCCCGAGGTCGCCGGCCACGTGCGTGAGGTGATCTGGACGGCGCCGATCCTGCGTGTCTACACCGACCTGCCCGGCAGCGACGCGAACTCCCCGGCCGCTCTGGCCCTGTGCCAGACGGGCGCCGCGTACCTTCAGGTCCGGGGCAGGGCGCCGGTGGTGTTCGTGCACGCGCGCGAACGTGACGGGTACCCCGTCCTCGCCAACAAGATGGACACGAACGACAGCTGTCGGCTCGGCCGGGTTCCCTAGTACTCCAGCGAAGTCCGCGCGAAGACCGCTGGTCATCCGGCGAAGACGCGGCCGGAGGCAGGGTGAGCACCTCGGCGATCGGTCGGCTGTCCGCCTGAAGACCGGCCGAGGCCGGGCGGAGCCACGGCGCTCCGCCCGGCCTCGGGGCCGGTTCAGGTGGGTCGGGTCATGGGCAGTTGCCGATATCGCTTTCGGAGGAGGCCAGGACGACGTTGGTCTTGGCCAGGCCGACGGCATCGACGGTGATGTGGACGGCGTTGACGGTCAGGCCCTTGTCGGGGGTGGTGATCGGGGTCTGCTCGTTGAGGACGAGCTTGACGACGCCGACGTTGACCGTGGTGTTGGGCTGGACGACGGTGGGTTCTGCGATGACCACCGTGCCCCCGACCTGCAGGAAGGCGATCGTGGTGGTTCCGCTGGACCCGGCGCAGGTGGTGGTGGAACCGGAGTTGATGGTCTTGACGGTGATCACCGGGATGCCGGTGATCCCGATGGTGGTGTCGTCAATGGAGGCGGTGGCCACGGATTTGCCGGGGAATTCCGTGGTTGCGACCTTGGCGCACAGGGCGTGCGCGCTGATCAGTCCGCTGAGGCTGGCGGTACAGGGCACCGAGGTGGTGCCGGTCGAGGTGGTGGAGATGTGGCCGGTGTCAGGGGTGGGTGCGATGTGCACCAGCTGGATGCCGGCCAGGGAGGCGTCGGCGGTCAGGCCGTAGGCCCGTCCGGTCAGCCGCTGCGGCGTGACGACGACCTGTTCGGCGCTGCACGGTGAGGTGACGGAGTTGTTGTTGGCGTCGCCGCTGTAGGTGGCGGTCCACCGGTAGGTGCCGGCCGCGCCGATGGTGACGTTGCCGGATGCGGCGGTGCCGCTGCCGGACAGCGTGTCGGTGCGGGTGGCGATCGGCGTCGCGCAGGTGGTGTCGCCGGGGCTGTACAGCTGGAACGTGACGGTACCGGTGGGGTGGAACCCGCCGGAGATGGTGGCGGTGTCGGACACGACGCCGCCCGCGGGCACGGTCCCCGATGGGGTGGTGGCGATGCCCGGGGTGGCCTTGACGACCACGACCTGTTCGTCGCCGCACGCGGAGGTGACCGGGTTGTTGCTGTCATCGCCGCTGTAGGAAGCGACCCACCGGTAGGTGCCCACCCCGCCCGCGGCGATGTTCCCGGACGCGGCGGTGCCGCTGCCCGACACCGTTCCGGTACGAGTCGCGATGGGCGTCGTACAGCCGGTGTCACCGGGCCCGAACAGCTGGAACGTGACGGTGCCCGTCGGGTGGAACCCGCCGGTCAGGGTGGCCGTGTCGGAGACGTTCCCGCCTGCGGGCGCCGAGCCTGACGGCGTTGTGGCGATCGATGGGGTCACCTTCGGGACGTGTTCGGTGATCGTTTCGGTGAAGCCCGGTGACAGGACGCCGTTGAGCAGGAAGTCCACCTTGCAGGTCAAGGTGCTCCCCGGTACGGCTCCGGAGCCGACGGAGACACTCTCGGTGAAGGTGGCGTCATCGCCGCTGGTCACCGTCCGACTGCCCGGAGTCAGAGACACCGACAGGCTCGGGTCGCAGTCGCGCAACTGGTGGGTGACCGTGACCGGCAGGTTGTGCAGGGCCGCCAGGATGGTGCTGCTGACCTGCGAGGGGTTGATGCCGGAGAACAGCTGCCCGCCCGTGGCGTTGGTGATCGCGGTCGCCTGCCCGGTCGAGTCCAGCCCGGACAGGTCGAGCGCGAGCACGGTGACGTCGGCCGCCTGCAGGGCGCTGATCGCATCGGCCAGCGTGTGGCCGTTGCTGGGGTCATGGCTGGGGGCGTCCCCGATCAGCAACACGATCCGAGAGCTGTTCGGCCGGAAGTCGACCGCCCCGGACGCGACCTGGAACAGACCGTTGATGCCGTCCTCGGGGATGTCGCCGCCGCCCGTCGCGACCAGCGAGTTGAGACCGTTGGTGACGTCGGTCTGGTTGGCGGTGAGGTTCTGCGCCACCCGGAACGACGTCGCGTCCGCCGACACGTCCCTGTACTCGGCGACCGCGAACTGCGCGTCCGGCTGCGCCGACGCGACGTTGGACAAGATGGTGTTCGCATTGGTCTGCACGTTCGAGATGACCCCGCCCATGCTCCCAGTCGTGTCGATCAGGAACGTGATGTCCGGCTTGGGCGGGAGTGCCGGAGTGGACACGGTCTTGGCGATCGTCGCCGATCCGCCCGGGGGCAGGTTCAGCGTCACGTTCGCCGGTGTCACCCCGGGCGTGGCGGATGCCGTCCCTACCCCGGTCGCCAGCATCGCACCGGCCACCAGCGCGCATGCGGCGGCCCGTAATCTTCGCGTCGTTCTCACGGTGTCATTCCTTCTGGTGTGGCGTTGTGCCATAACGAATTTGAAATATCTGACCGTGCGGAATATTCATGATTGCGCGATCCGGGACGCCCTCTCCTCGCGTGTTGGCGCGTGTGTATACCAAATGGTATTGGTTGACGGCCTCGGTGACATTTTCGCGCCAGTCGCTGATCAACGAGGCGGGGGTGTGGCCACTGCCATAGGGTGACCGGTCGGCGAATAGATGTAAACAGACCCCTTACTGTAAGTTCCCGACTGGCCGCAGTCGGCCACCCTCTGCCGATGAGAGCCGCCCGTAAGAAGCGATCCCCGTCAAGATCTTTTTCAGGTGTGACCAATGAAATGAGTGCTCAGCGGCTTGACGCTTCAAAAAAGAGTGGCCGTTTCCCATCATTCGGACCGCCCGAATTGTGGTTAGGACATCACTGCAGAGTCGACCGACGGGCTCCCGCGCTCATTCGGCCTCGGTCGGATCCGACGGTTAGGACTGCTTCCGGTCATGGCGCCGGAACCCCGGCGAGGCGCAACCGCCGGCGTCCAAAGCCGCAGGCGTGTGAACAGACAACCGCAGGCTCTCGGCCGCCGAGTTCCGTAGACAACGCTCGGCTACCAGGAGCCCGTTCCCGTCCGCGGGCGATCACTCAACGACAACCTGAACCAGAGCATCCTCTGACCCGGATCCAGCGACCGAACTCTTTATCGGCAGACTTTTAAGCCCGCTCTCAAGGTGATCTCATTATGCTCCTAATGGTGCTTCACTGTTCTCTCAGACAGCGCAATTACGGTGGTCAACACCTGAAAGCTGAAGAACACCAGGGGGTAGTAATGAAGCTGCGCAATCGGGTCCTCGCCGCTGTCGCCGCCGCGACCATCGCCGGAGGCGGGGTCCTGGCCACGGGGGCGGCGGCCAACGCCGCCGTACGGCCCGTCTCCGCGCCCGCCGCGCACGTCCCGAGCGCGAAGACCATCACCTACCAGGTCGTCGAGGTGAGGAAGGGTCATGAGCTCGCCGTTCGGGCGTCGGCGAGCTCGACGGGGCGGATCGTCGGCCACCTCAAGGCGGGGGCGACGACCATCGGTACTGGCAGGTCGTCGCACGGCTACGTCGAGGTGAAGGCGAGCAATGGCAGGACCGGGTGGGTCCCGGCGAAGAACCTTCGGCAGGTTCAGAAGAAAGGCCGCTGAGGCTCACTGAGATGCGCCGGCACGCGACGTGCCGGCGCATTCGTGCTTTCGTGGCTCCCTGGCCGAGATCTAACCCGATCTTCTCGGCAGGCCGCGGACGGTCAGTCCGCGTACCAGTAGTCGGCCCCGTCGCTGTAGTAGGTCGCGCTGTATTCGAGCTGTCTGCGCAGGAAATCCGCCTGGACCGGGCTGGAGGCTTCCAGCGAGAGCAGCGCCTCCTCGAAGGTCCGGCGTACCTGCGCGATTCGCTCGACCACTTGGGCTCTGTCGAGACCCAGCGCGAAGACGTTGATGTCCCCCCACGCCTTCTCTCGGTCAGACGATGCCAGATCGTTCACGAGGCGCAACGCCCGCTGCGCGGTGTCACTGGCGCCCTTCAGCTCATCGATGCAGGCGGCCGCCTGGGGGTCGCCGGAGCTGATCCAGAACGTGACGTTCGTGAATGTGCAGCCGAAGTTGGCGGAGTTCGCCAGGTACTCCTCCAGCGTCGGCCGGACCGCAGAAGGGCCCGCTTCCCTGAATGATCTTTTCCAGTCCCATTCTCTGGACATGGCGTCGATCATCTTCGTCAGCTCCTGGTCCCAGACGCGGCCCAGATGGGCGAACATGGGCTCGGCGCGAAGGTCCTGCCGGATGTCGAACAGCATCCGGGACAACGACGAGCCGGGAGGCCGGCCGTCGCGAACGGCCAGACAATCGGCTGTGAGGTCGGACACCTCGTGAGGTGACTCCGCCACGTGATCGACGAGCCAGTCGAGCGCGAAGATCCACAGAATCGTCCGGCAGCTGATCGCCAGATCGTCGGGCGCGCACCACGGAGCGCTGAACACCATGGTCTTCGCGACCTCTCCATGGACCGTGGCGAACGGCTTGTCGGGAAACAGGCCGGGGTATCGCCGTGCGTGGTCGACGAGGTCCTGTTCGCAGGCGCGAATCTTCGCCGTGGCCGCTCCGGCGAAGAACGCTTCGGTTCTCGGTGACGTGGAGAAGGCGGGCGTCATGCTGGTTCTTTCCCCTCACCTCGATGGTCCGGTGCCGCTACGGTGCGCACGCCGTCACTCGGCGGAGTATCACACGGCCGCCATGGAGGCACAAGATCGTTTGGCGTTGGGGGTCAGACCCATGCCGGAAGGCCCACTGAAACGCGCCGGCACGCGACGTGCCGGCGCATTCGTGTTCTCGCGCGGCGCGAGTCCGCCCCGGCGGGCGCCGGGAACGGCGGCGGGTCTACTCGGTCGGTGCGAGGTTCAGCGAGACGCTGTTGATGCAGTAGCGCTGGTCGGTCGGGGTGGGGTAGCCCTCGCCCTCGAAGACGTGGCCGAGGTGGGAGTCGCACCGGGCGCAGCGGACCTCGGTGCGGATCATGCCGTGCGAGGCGTCCCGCAGCAGCGTGACCGCGTCCGACTCGGTCGGCTGGTAGAAGCTCGGCCAGCCGCAGTGCGAGTCGAACTTGGTGTCCGAGCGGAACAGCTCCGCGCCGCACGCCCGGCAGCGGTAGACCCCTTCGGTCTTGGTGGAGACGTACTCCCCGGACCACGGCGCCTCGGTGCCCGCCTCACGCAGGACGCGGTACTCCTCCGGCGACAGCTGGACCTTCCACTCTTCCTCGCTCTTGCGAATGACTGTCATGTCCCGCATAACCCGGGAGGGGGAGCGGCCATTCCGGTGATCTGTCGGTGCGCGGTTGTACGGTGCGGTTATGGCATCGCCGTTCGTGGAGATCCAGGTCGGAGATCGTGTCGTCAAGATCACCAATCCGGACAAGGTCTACTTCCCCGCACGCGGGGAGACCAAGCTGGACCTGGTCAACTATTACCTGGCCGTCGGTGACGGCATCCTGCGCGCGCTGGGCCGCCGGCCGACGACGCTGGAGCGTTGGCCGGGCGGAGTGTTCGAGGGCGCGAAGATCGCCACGCGCGCCGACAACCGGGGCGACGCGTTCTACCAGAAGCGGGTGCCGAAGAACGCCCCGGACTGGCTCGAGACGGCCCGGATCGGCTTCCCCAGCGGGCGCCACGCCGACGAGATCTGCCCCACCGAGCTCGCGGCCGTCGCCTGGTGCGCCAACCTCGGCACCGTCACCTTCCACCCGTGGCCGGTGCGCTGCACGGACGTCGACCATCCCGACGAGCTGCGCATCGACCTCGACCCTCAGCCCGGCACCGGCTTCGCGGAGGCGAGGAAGGTCGCTCTGGAGGCGGTCCGCGAGATCCTGGACGAGCTGGGGTTCGTCGGCTTCCCGAAGACCTCCGGCGGACGCGGCCTGCACGTCTACGTGCGGATCGAGCCCCGCTGGACCTTCACCGAGGTCCGCCGCTGCGCGCTGGCCTTCGGGCGGGAGATCGAGCGCCGGATGCCCGACCTGGTGACCACCAACTGGTGGAAGGAGGAGCGCGGCGAGAAGGTCTTCATCGACTTCAACCAGAACGCCCGTGACCGCACCATCGCCTCGGCCTACAGCGTCCGCCCGAAGCCGTACGCCCCGGTGTCCGCGCCGCTGACCTGGGAGGAGGTGCCCGACGCCGACCCGGCGGACTTCACGATCGCGACGATGCCGGAGCGCTTCGCCAAGGTCGGCGACCCGCACGCCGCGATCGACGAGCGGGCGTTCTCCCTGGAGACGCTGCTGGAGTGGGCCGACCGCGACGAGCGTGACCGTGGCCTGGGCGACATGCCCTATCCGCCGAACTACCCGAAGATGGCGGGGGAGCCCAAGCGCGTCCAGCCGAGCAAGGCCCGCCGCGACTGAGCCGCCGGCGCCGGCGCCTCACGTCTCGATCAGGCAGGACTTCTCCCGGGTGTTGGCCAGCACGGAGTCGTGGCCGTAGCCGCTGTCCTTGAGGCCCTCGAAGGGCAGGCCCGGCGGCATCTTCCGGTAGGTGTTCACCCAGACCGTGCCGGCCTCGACGTCCCGGCACACGCGGTGCGCGCGGCCGAGGTCCCGCGTCCACACGCCCGCCGCCAGGCCGTACGCCGAGTCGTTGGCGATCGCGACCGCCTCCTCCTCGGTGTCGAAGGGCAGTGCGACGGCGATCGGCCCGAAGATCTCCTCCTGGCAGACCCGCAGCGCGTTGTCCTCGGTGGCGAACAGCGTCGGCTCGACCCAGTAGCCGCCCGCGTACGCCTCGTCCACGATCTCGCCGCCGGAGCGGCCGCCGAAGACCAGCTCCGCGCCCTCCTTGGCGCCGATCTCCAGGTAGCCCGTGACGCGCTGGAACTGCTCCTGCGAGACGATCGGCCCCATCGTCGTCTCCTCCGACAGAGGGTCACCGAGCCGGATCTCCCGGGCGATCGCGGTGATCCGGTCGATCATCTCGGCGTAGATCGGCCGTTCGATGAGGATCCGCGAACCGGCCACGCACACCTGGCCCGCGTTGGCGGTGAAGACGCTCTGGGTCGACACGCCGAGGGCCGCGCGGTCCAGGTCGGCGTCGGCGAAGACGATGTTGGGTGACTTGCCGCCGAGCTCGAAGGCGAGGGGTTTCAGCGCGTCCGTGCTGGCCCGGGTGATGATCCGCGCCGTCTCGGTGGAGCCGGTGAGACTGATCCGGTTCACGCCGGGGTGGCGGACGAGGGCGTCGCCGACCTCCTCGCCCAGTCCGGAGACGAGGTTGAGCACGCCGGGCGGGAGGACCTCGCGCAGCAGTTCGCCCAGGCGCAGCGTCGACGCGGTCGCCTGTTCGGCCGGCTTGATGACGACGGTGTTGCCGGCGGCCAGCGCGAAGGCCGCCTTCGCCGAGAAGGTGGAGATCGGGGAGTTCCACGGGATGATCCCGACGACCACCCCGTAGGGGACCCGCCGGGTGAATCCCAGGCTGCCCGGTCCGAGGATGACGGTCTTGCCCTCGACGGCGGAACCGCACTCGGCGGCGGCCAGTTGCCAGAGGTACGTCATGCCGGGCAGATCGCGCTTGGCGGTCTCGGTGATGACGCGGCCGTTGTCGCGGGTCTCCATCTCGGCCAGTTCCCGCGCGTTGGCGGCGAAGACCCCGGCGACCTTGCGGAGCAGGTGCGCCCGGCCGGCCGCCGGCATCGCGGACCAGGCGGGGAACGCCGCGCGGGCCGCCGCGACGGCCGCGTCCGCGTCATCGGCCGAGCTGCGGGGGATCCTCGCCCAGACCTTCCCGGTCGCCGGGTCGACCGAGTCGAGCATGCGATCGGCGGGGCGCAGTTCGCCGCCGATCAGGTTGGAGAACTCCCGCATCGCGATCCCTTCGCCCCACGCGTGACGGAGCCGTCCGCGTCCGCTCAGCATTCCGCCAAGCGTACGCTTGGTTGGGGTGTCGAGAGAAGAGCCCCCACACCGAGCCGTGCCGTTCGCGTCAGCGGCGCCGCACCCATGTCCGCCAGACCCACGTCGTCAGTGTCAGCGGAGTCGCGGTCGCGCGATCGGGAGCCGTGCCGTCCGCGTCGGGGATCAGCCGCCGAGGATGTCGTCCAGGTCGTAGGCGACGGGCACCTCGAGCTGGTCGTACCCGCACGACTCCGGCGTGCGGTCCGGCCGCCAGCGGCGGAACCGGGCGGTGTGCCGGAACCGGCGGCCCTCCATGTGGTCGTAGGCGACCTCGCACACCAGCTCCGGACGGAGCGGCACCCACGACAGGTCCTTCTTGCCGGTCCACCGGCTGATCGCCCCGGGCATGCGGTCCACCGTGGCCTCGGTCTGCTCGGCCCACCCGGCCCACGGGTGCCCGGTGAGGTCCGTGACCCGGTACGGCTCCAGCTCCGCGACCAGCTCCTCGCGGCGCTTCATCGGGAAGGACGCCGAGACTCCCACGTGCTGCAGCCGGTCTCCGTCGTACAGGCCGAGCAGCAGCGAGCCCACGACCGGCCCGGACTTGTGCCAGCGGAACCCGGCGATCACACAGTCGGCGGTGCGCTCGTGCTTGACCTTGAACATCGCCCGTTTGTCCGGCTCGTACGCGCCGGCCACCGGCTTGACGACCACGCCGTCCAGCCCGGCGCCCTCGAACTCGTCGAACCAGCGCAGGGCCTCGTCGTACGCGTCGGTGGCGGGCGTGACGTGGACGGGCGCCTTCGCGCCGGCGAGCGCCTCGGTGAGCCGGGCGCGCCGGTCGCCGAAGGGGGTCTCCAGCAGCGACTCGTCGCCGAGCGCGAGCAGGTCGAAGGCGACGAAGCCCGCCGGGGTCTCCGCGGAGAGCAGCTTGATCCGGGACGCGGCGGGGTGGATGCGCTGCTGCAGCGCGTCGAAGTCGAGGACGTGGCCCTTCCGCAGGACGATCTCCCCGTCGAGGACGGACCGCTCGGGCAGCTCGCGGCGGAAGCCCTCGACCAGCTCGGGGAAGTAGCGGTCGAGCGGCTTGCCGTTCCGCCCGTAGATCGCCACCTCGTCGCGGTCCCGGAACACGACCGCCCGGAACCCGTCCCACTTCGGCTCGTAGAGCACGTCCCCCCGGGGCAGCTCCTTGACGGCCTTGGCCAGCATCGGCGCCAGAGGCGGGCTCACAGGCAGGTCCATGACCTCACACTAGAACACGCCTACGACGGTCTTCCGTCGTCCACGCGGCGGGTGTAGCGGAGGAACAGGAAGTCCTCCTCCTCCAGGACGTGCCCGAGGCGCAGCGGGGTCGACGCCGGTCCTGGGCCGTTGATGATCCGGGCCGCGTCGCCCGCCGTGAGCTGCGGGCTGACGGTGAGGCACAGTTCGTCGAGCCGTCCCGCCGCGACGAACTGGGCGAGCAGCCGCGGGCCGCCCTCGGTCAGCTGCCGGGTGAGGCCCCGCTCGGCGAGGGCGTCCAGCGCGACGGCCACGTCGACCGCCTCCTCGCCGGCCACGATCACGTCGGCGTGCTTCTCGGCGCCGCTGCGGCGATCCTCCGGAGCCGACGCGCAGGTGATGACGATCGTGCGGTCGGCCGCCTCGGTGAAGACGGGGGCGTCGAAGTCGAGCTCCAGCGAGCGCGACACGATGGCCAGCGGCGGCGTCGGCGGCCGGCCCGTACGGATGTCCCCCCACCACTCGCGGGCGTGGACCGGTCCGTACCCCTCGACGCGGACCGTCGCCGCGCCCACGACGATGACGTCGGCCAGCCCGCGCAGGAGGGACAGCAGCCGCCGGTCGGCCTCGTTCCCCAGGCCCCCGGCCTTCCCCTCGAACGTCGCGGCGCCGTCCGCGCTGGCGACCATGTTGCCCCGGAGCCAGGGGGTGGTGTCCGGATAGGCGTACGCCTCGGCGAGGTCCGCGAGGCCGGCTGGTTCGAGTCGTCGCATGACACCCAGGGTGGCACAGCAGTCGGTTCGTGACTTTATTGCGCTCTTGTCGCGAGGTTGCCTAAGTGACACTTGTGGTGAGACAACGGGTAAGAGGGGGCAAAGGATGGGCTTCGCCGCATTAGTGATGTGGGTCCTGGCCGCGGCCGTGGGCGCCTACCTGCTGATCATCTGGCTGGCCAACGGCGGCCTGCGACGGCAGGGCACGAAGGTCACCCGCTTTCCGGTGACGGTCGTCCTCGGCCATCCCACCCTCGCCGTGGTGGCACTGGCGGCCTGGGTGGCGTTCCTGCTGACGGCGCGGATCGCGTACGCGTGGAGCTCATTCGGGGTGCTGGTGGTCGTGGCGCTGCTGGGGTTCACCCTGCTGACGCGGTGGCTGACCGGACGCGGCGGAAAGCACGCGCGCGGGGCCGAGCAGCATTTCCCGCTGCTCGGCGTGCTCGCCCACGGCACGGTCGCCATCCTGACGTTCGTGCTCGTGCTGTTCACCGCGATCAGGGTCAGCCGTGGCCAGCCCTGATCAGTCGGGAAGGACGCGGCGCAGCAGGACCAGGGCCCGGTCGGCGACCGCCAGGTCGTCGTCGGCCTTGACCGGCTCGCGGTCGGCCGGTTTCGGCGTCGCCGTGTCGAGGACGACCTCCCACCGCTCGCCGAACCGCGTGTCCGGGATACGGAAGACGATGCCGTCGGAGTGCGCGTTGAACAGCAGCAGGAACGAGTCGTCGCGGACCCGCCGCCCCCGGGGGTCCGGCTCGGTGATCGCGTCGCCGTTGAGGTACACCGCGACGGCCTTGGCGTAGCCGATGTTCCAGTCCGCCTCGGTCATCTCCGTGCCCGACGGCGTGAGCCAGCAGATGTCGCGCTCGCCGTCCAGCTCGTCGCCGTGCGTGCGTCCCTGGAAGAACCGCCGCCGCCGGAAGACCGGGTGGTCCCGGCGCAGCTCCGACACCGTACGGACGAAGTCGACGAGGTCCTGGTCGCCGTCCCAGGACGCCCAGGCCAGCTCGTTGTCCTGGCAGTAGGCGTTGTTGTTGCCGTGCTGCGTGCGGTTCAGCTCGTCGCCGTGCGACAGCATCGGCACGCCCTGGGACAGGAACAGCGTGGCGATGAGGTTGCGCTGCTGGCGGGCGCGCAGCGCGTTGATCTCCGGGTCGTCGGTCTCGCCCTCGACGCCGTGGTTCCAGGAGCGGTTGTCGTCGGTGCCGTCGCGGTTGTTCTCGCCGTTGGCCTCGTTGTGCTTGCGGTCGTAGGAGACGAGGTCGTGCAGCGTGAACCCGTCGTGGCAGGTGACGAAGTTGATCGAGGCCAGCGGGCGCCGGCCGTCGTCGGCGTACAGGTCGCTGGAGCCGGTCAGGCGGGAGGCGAACTCCTGCAGCGCCGGCTGGCCGCGCCAGAAGTCCCGGACCGAGTCGCGGTACTTGCCGTTCCACTCCGTCCACAGCGGGGGGAAGTTGCCGACCTGGTAGCCGCCCTCGCCGACGTCCCAGGGCTCGGCGATCAGCTTGACCTGCGAGACGATCGGGTCCTGCTGGACGAGGTCGAAGAACGCCGACAGCCGGTCCACGTCGTGGAACTCGCGGGCCAGCGCCGAGGCGAGGTCGAACCGGAACCCGTCCACGTGCATCTCGGTCACCCAGTACCGCAGCGAGTCCATCATCAGCTGCAGCGCGTGGGGGTGCCGGGCGTTGAGGCTGTTGCCGCAGCCGGTGTAGTCCAGGTTGTACCGCTTGTCGGTGTCCCGGAGCCGGTAGTAGGCGGCGTTGTCGATCCCGCGGAAACTGAGCGTCGGGCCCAGGTGGTCGCCCTCGGCGGTGTGGTTGTAGACCACGTCGAGGATCACCTCGATGCCCGCCTCGTGCAGGGTCCGCACCATCGCCTTGAACTCCAGGACCTGCTCGCCGAGCTGCCCGGCCGAGGAATAGGCGTTGTGCGGCGCGAGGAACCCGATCGTGTTGTAGCCCCAGTAGTTGGTCAGCCCGCGGGCCACCGGGGCGTGCTCGGAGACGAAGTGGTGCACCGGCATCAGCTCGATCGCCGTGACGCCGAGCTCCTGGAGGTGCTCGATCATCGCCGGATGGGCGAGCCCCGCGTAGGTGCCGCGCTGGCTCTCCGGGATCGCCGGGTGCAGCCGCGTCAGCCCCTTGACGTGCGCCTCGTAGATCACCGTCTCGTGGTACGGCGTCCGCGGCGACCGGTCGTCACCCCAGTCGAAGAACGGATTGATCACGACGTTCTTCGGCATGTACGGCGCGCTGTCCTCGGTGTTGAGCTCCGCCGGCGCCGCGAACCGGTACGAGAACAGGGACTCGTGCCAGCGCACGTCGCCCTCGATGGCCTTGCCGTACGGGTCCAGCAGCAGCTTGGCCGGGTTGCACCGGTGTCCCCGTTCCGGGGCGTACGGCCCGTGCACCCGGTAGCCGTACCGCTGCCCGGGGCCCACGCCGGGCAGGTAGCCGTGCCAGACGAAGCCGTCCGTCTCGGGCAGGGCGTAGCGGGTCTCGGTGCCGTCCTCGTCGAACAGGCACAGCTCGACCCGCTGCGCCACCTCCGAGAACAGCGCGAAGTTCGTACCGGTCCCGTCCCAAGTGGCGCCCAACGGGTACGGGGTGCCGGGCCAGACCTCCTGCATCGCTCTCCTCGGTGTCCACGGACATGCCTCATCGAATTGTTGCCGCACCTCGCCGAAGACGCGAATGGCGCGGCCGGGAACGGCCGGGAATCGGCGCCCGGAACCCGCGCGGACGGCACCGGCCACGCCGGTGACCAGGGATTTCTCCCGTTTCGCCAGGGCTGCACTCTACGTGAGGTCAGGAAAGATCGCGCCAGGACGGTCCGGCCGGTTCTCGGGAGAGCCGCTTCGTGGAAGGATTCGGCACGAATGAACAGAAGTGTTCCTCTGATTCGAGGATAGGTGTCGATGGTTCCGCTTGACGCGGCCGATCCACGGCAGGTGGGGCCGTACCGTCTGGAGGGGCGGTTGGGCGGCGGCGGGATGGGCCAGGTGTTCCTGGGGCGTTCGCCGGGCGGCCGGCCGGTGGCGGTGAAGGTGGTCCGGCCGGAACTGGCGGGCGACGTGCGGTTCCGGGAGCGGTTCGCCGTCGAGGTGGAGGCGGCCCGCCGGGTGGGCGGCTTCTACACCGCGCAGGTCGTCGACGCCGACGTGCGGGCCGATCCGCCGTGGCTGGTCACCGCCTACGTCCCGGGCCCGTCCCTGCACGAGGCGGTGCGATCACACGGGCCGCTGCCCGCGACGGCGGTGGCCGTTCTGGGGGCCGGTCTGGCCGAGGGGCTGGTCGCGATCCACGGGTGCGGCCTGGTGCATCGCGACCTCAAACCCGCCAACGTGATCCTGGCCGATGACGGGCCTCGCGTGATCGACTTCGGTATCGCCCGGGCACTGGACGCCACCCATCACACGACCTCGATCCTCGGGACCCCGGCGTTCATGTCACCCGAACAGGGACGAGGCGACCCGCTCGGGCCGGAGAGCGACGTGTTCTCCCTCGGGTCGGTGCTGGCCTTCGCCGCCACGGGCGACAGTCCTTTCGGTACCGGAGCGGCCCACGCCGTCGTCTACCGCGTCGTGCACGACCGGCCCGACCTGACCGGTCTGGCCGGGCTGCCGGCGCGACTCGCCGATCTGATCACTGAGTGCCTGGCCAAGGATCCCGCCGACCGTCCCACCCTCGCGGCCATCCTCGACCGCCTCGGGACGGCGCCCGACCTGCTGGGGCGGTGGTTGCCGTCGGCCGTCACCACGATGGTCGCCGAACGAGAGGCGGTCCCCGGCGGCGCGTCGCCGGGCCTGGACGGTTCCGGCACGAGCCCTACGCGGTCGACGACCCCCGCCCGGACGCCCGAGGGCGAGGACGGCATGGGCCCGGAAGAGCGTACGGGCGCCGCGCCGAAGGCCCGTGAGCTCCTCGCCGCCGGGCCGCCCGGCGCGTTCGCGGTCGCGGCCGGGCCGGGATCGGCGCCGCCGGGGGAGATGCGTCAGGCCGTTCCCGGTCAGGCGGTTCCCGGTCAGGCGGTCACCCGGGGGGACCAGGCGCCGCCCGGGCCGGGCCGGGCCCGACCGCGACCGACGCGACGCGCCCGCACGGTACTGGCGGCGGCCGCCGCGGCTCTGGCGCTGGTGGTCGGCACCGTGGTGGCTCTCAGCCTCTCCTCGCCGCCCGCACGGGGGAGGGCGAAGGCGCGGGCCACCACTCCGGTCAACACTCCGGTCCCCACGCTGTCCCCTGCCACGCTCATGGCGAAAGGGGCGAGCGTGGATTTCACCGTGTTCAGCCCGGACGGCAAGGCCCTGGCCAGCGCCAGCCGCCGTGAGCGCGTCATCCGGCTGTGGGATGTGCCCACCGGCGAGCTCAGGACCACTCTCACCGCTCCGGGGAACGTCTTCGCCCTCGCGTTCGGCTCCGGCGGCACGACCCTGGCCGCCGCCACCGATGCCCGCGGTGGCTACGCCATCCGCATCCAACTATGGAGCCTGTTCAACGACAAGCTGGTGGACACCCTCCCCCGCAGCGGTCTCCTCGGGGCGTACATCACCCTCCCGGCCCTGCTGTTCAGTCCCGATGGGAGCACCCTGGCCAGCGCCACCAACGACGCCCACGCCAAGGACATCTACCAGGACATCGTTCAGCTGTGGGATACGACCAGCGGCCGGGTCACGGCGAGTTTCTCCCTGCCCGCCCATATCCTCAGCATGGCCTTCAGCCCCGACGGCAGGACCCTTGCCACCAGCGACAACAACTCCGGGGCACCCGGCACGCGGGTCATCCGCCTCTGGGACGTCACCAGTGGCCGCGCCAACGGCGTCATCAACACCGGCTCCGACGGCGGCCCCTGCGACCAGGGCGTACGCTCACTGTCCTTCAGCGCGGACGGCAAGACCCTGGCGGGCGGCTGTGACGGCACCGCCGCGAAGAACGGTGTGCGCCTCTGGGACGTCACGACCCGTCAGGTCATCACCCCGTCACCCGGGTACGGCGGCGACTGGGTCGCCTTCAGCACCAATGGCGCCACCCTCGCCAGCCTGCAGTGCCCGGTGGCCGGGGACGGCTGCGGCGGAACGCTGCACGTCTGGATCAGCGACGCGACCCACCGTTATGCGACCCGCGAGAACGACCTCGCGCCCCAGCCCGGTGCCGTTCAGGCCCAGGCCTTCAGCCCCGACGCCATGACACTGGCCATCGGGTACGACAACGGCGCCCTCCGGCTCTGGAAGCTCCGCTGAGCATGCCACCGCGAGGGTCACGCGGTCGCCTCGCCGGGCTGAGACGGGGTGGTCCGCTCCGGCTCCTGCGGGCCGGGCGGGGCTGTCGGAGCGCCGCCGAACTCCACGCTGTGGGCCTCGCGGCCGAACGCGGTCAGCAGGATCACGGCGAGGAGAGTCGGTGCCACCACGACTGCGAACGCGAACGAGTAGCCGTGCGCGTCCGCGAGGCGTTCCTGCAAGGGCAGGTTGACCGCGGCGAGGAGGTTGCCGAGCTGGTAGGTCACGCCGGGGTAGAAGCCACGGATGGCGTCGGGTGACATCTCCGTCAGGTGTGCGGGAATGACGCCCCAGGCGCCTTGGACGAAGAACTGCATGAGGAACGCACTGATCGCGAGCATGGCCGTGCTCTTGGAGTAGGCGAACAGCGGCACGACGAGTAGGGCCAGCAGGGACGCGCCGACGATGGCGCGCCGCCGGCCGAAGCGCTGTGACAGCGTGCCGACCAGGACGCCGCCGAGGATCGCGCCGACGTTGTAGATCACGGCGATGCCGACCGCGTAGTGGGGGGAGTGCCCCAGGCCCTTCTTCACGAAAGTCGGATAAACGTCCTGCGTGCCGTGGCTCATGAAGTTGAAGGCGGTCATGAGCAGCACGAGGTAGAAGAACCGGACCAGGACCCTCCGGTCGAAGAAGACCTTGCGCAGCGGGGTGCGCGTCATCTGCAGCCGCGCGTTCGTGCGCTCCCAGACCTCCGACTCGCCCACGCGGTACCGCACGTACAGCGCCAGGAGCGCGGGCACCGCCCCGAAGACGAACAGGCCCCGCCAGCCGAAGATCGGCGTGATGACGAAGTAGGCGAGCGCGGCCACCAGGTAGCCCGCCGGATAGCCGACCTGGAGCATGCCGGAGTAGAACCCGCGCTTGGCCGGCGGGATCTTCTCCATCGCCAGGGAGACGCCCAGGCCCCACTCGCCGCCCATGCCGAGGCCGTACAGGAATCGCAGCACGAGCAGCATGGTCAGCGAGGTCGAGAAGCCGGAGATCATCTCGATGACGGAGTAGAACAGCACGTCGACCATGAGCGGGATCCGCCGGCCGACCTTGTCCGCCCAGAGTCCGAACAGGTACGCGCCGAGCGGCCGGGCGATCAGCGTCAGCGTGGTCGCGACGGTGACCTTCTCGGCCGACGTGCCGAAGTCCTTGGCGACCTCGGTGATCACGAAGACGAGAAGGAAGTAGTCGAACGCGTCCATCATCCAGCCGAGGAACGCGGCGAGGAAGGCGTTGCGCTGGTCTCGATCCAGGCCACCGGCCTGGTCACGGATGTCGCCGAGCAGGGGGATGCCCATGTGCGGTCCTTAGTCCGGTCGATCGCTCCCAGCCGATCTTTACCCAGAGTTGAGAGGATCAATTCCATGGTTATCAGGTAGGAAAGGTTGACCGCGTCCGGTTCGTCGTGTTTCATTCAGGGCATGCGCGTCCGGCCCGCCCTCACCCGCCGGTGGCACGTCGACCTGGTCCGTGTCGCCGCAGCCCGCTGTCGCGGCTGACGACCTCGCCGATCACCGTCTCCCGCGGCCCTTCTCCCGACCGCGTCCCCTCACGTCCCCGCAGCCCGTTCACCCGTCACGGGGCCCCACGGCACTCCTCCGACGAGTGCTCCGTGCCCGAAGGCGGCGCCGCCCCCGTACAGGAGCGCACTCCCTCATGCCCTACAGATCCCTTTCGGCCGTCCTGGCCCTGACCCTGGCCGGAACCGGCTGCGCCGCACAGGCGCGCTCGGACTCGCCGAACCTGAAGATCGGATACTTCCAGGGGGCCGTCGCCGGCCCCGAGGCCGTCGTGGCCGCCGACCCCGGCCTGGCCTCCCGCGTCAAGGCGAAGATCGAGCTCCGCCCGATCGACAGCGGCGTCGCCGGCATGGCCCAACTGCGCGCCGGCGCCTTCCCGGTGGTCTCCGGCGTCGGCAACCCGCCCTTCGTGGGCGCCTTCACCTCCGGCACGGACGTGGAGGTGGTCTTCGCCGAGAGCCTCGACGAGTCCGGGCTGGTGGTGAGCAACGCGGTCAGGTCGAACGCCGACCTGGGAAAGGTCGGCGTGCTCGTCGGCTCCACGCTCGACTTCCAGCTCCGGGGCTGGTTGAAGAGCCAGGGGCTCGCCGGCAGGGTGCAGATCGCCAGCTTCGCGAGCGAGGCCGCCGAGGCCGCCGCCTGGAAGGCCCACAAGATCGACGCGGTGTACATCAGCCAGGCCTTCCTGCTCGAGCTGAAGAAGCACGGCGGACGGGTGCTCACGACGGCGGCGGACATCGCGAAGCTGGGGTACGCCGCGGTCAACCTGCTGGCCGTCAGCCGGCCGTACGCGGCGAAGAACCGTGACGTGGTCCAGCGACTGGTCTGCCAGATCTCCAAGGCCCAGACGCTGGCCCACGGCGACCAGGCCGCCAAGTACGTCCGCCCGGCCGCCCGGTTCCTCGGCGTGCGGCCCGACGACGCCGTCGAGGCGACGAAGGGCTACCCCTACATCCCGCCCGCCGAGGAGACCGGCTGGCTCAAGGGCGCGGACGGCACGGCGTCCTCCGGCAGGCTGGCCGCGAACTTCCAGCGCACCGGGGAGTTCCTGGTGACGCAGGGCCGGGCGAAGACGGCTCCGTCCGTCGCCCAGGCCGCCGCGCACATCGACCTGAGCTTCTGGGACAAGGCACAGGCGGGAGGCTGCGCGTGAGCCGGCCCACCGCGACCCGCCTCCCGTCCCGGCGACCCCGGGAGGCCCGCCGATGAACGCGGTCGTCGAAGAACGCCCGATCACCGAACGGCCGTCCGCCGTACGGCTCCGGGACGTCGGCAAGACCTTCCGCGGACGACGCAGACGGACCCCGGCGCTGGAAGGCGTCAGCCTCGACATCGAGGCGGGGGAGTTCCTCTGCCTGCTCGGCCCCTCCGGATGCGGCAAGTCCACGCTGCTCGGCATCCTCGCCGGGTTCGTCCCCGCCGACGCCGGCGAGGTGCTCGTGGACGGACGGCCGGTGGCCGGGCCGGGCCCCGACCGGGGCGTGCTGTTCCAGACGCCGACGCTGTTCCCCTGGCTCACCACCCGCCAGAACGTGCTGTACGGGCCGAAGGCCCGAGGCGCGCTCAGCCCGGAGGTGGCGGAGGAGGCCGACGCGCTCCTGGAGACGGTCGGGCTGGCGGACTTCCGGGACGCCTACCCGCACGAACTCTCCGGCGGGATGCGCCATCGGGCGGCGTTCGCCCGCGTGCTGATCAACCACCCGAGCGTGCTCCTCATGGACGAGCCGTTCGGGGCGCTCGACGCCATCACCCGCGCCGGGATGCAGCGGTTCCTGCTGGAGCTCTGGCAGCGGCACCGCATGACGATCGTTTTCGTCACCCATGACGTCGAGGAGGCGACGCTCCTGGGCGACCGGGTCGCGGTGCTGTCCGGGCGGCCCGGCCGGACGAAGGCGGTCGTCGACATCCCCCTCAAGCGTCCCCGGGTCTACGAGGACACCGAGACGCTCGAGTTCGTCACCGCCAAGCGGCGCATCAGGGAGGTGCTGGAACAATGACCGAGAAGTCCCTCGACGCCGACCCGCGCCCGCCGGCGACCGTCGTAGGCGAGGTCCCCGACGGGAAGGAGCCGCCCCCGGAGACGCCCGGGACGGGCGGCACACGGGGACGGCGGAGGCGGCGTTCGTGGCGGCGGGTGGCGTACGGCGGCGCCGGGCTGCTGCTGGCCCTCGGCGGCTGGCAGGTCGCGGCGGTCGTCATCGACGACCCGGTGACGCTGCCGACGGTCGTCCAGACCGTCCGTGAGTTCCTGCACTACGTCACCCATCCGTACCCGGAGGTCCAGGGGAAGACCCTGGTCGAGGACGCCCTGATCAGCACGGGCCGGATCCTCGCCGGGTTCGGCCTCGGCACGGTCGTGGGTCTCGTCCTGGGCGCGGCGATGGCGGGCGTCCGCGTGATCCGCGAGCTGGCCGACCCCCTCATCGCGGTCGTACGGCCGCTGCCGCCGATCGCGTTCATCCCGCTGCTCGTGGTCTGGTTCGGCATCGGCGAGACGTCGAAGGTGGCGCTGCTCTTCTTCGGCGTGGTCCCGGTCATCACGATCGCGACCCTCGGCGCCCTCGACGCCGTACCGGTCGAACTGGTGCACGCCAGCCGGAGCCTGGGCGCCTCGCACTTCCACACGATGGTGCACGTACGACTCCGCGCCGCCGTCCCGGGCGTGATCACCGGGATGCGGATCGCCATGGGCGGCGCCTGGACGAGCATCATCGCGGCCGAGATGATCGCGGCCACCGGGGGAGTCGGCTTCCTGATCCTGCAGGCCGGCAACTACCTCCAGACCCCGTTGATCTTCAGCGGGATCATCGTCATCGCCGTCCTCGGCTTCGCGTTCGACGGCCTGCTGCGTCTGCTGCTGCGCGCCGCCGACCCCACCGTCCGCCACTCGTGACATCTCGGCGAGAGAAGGAGTTCCCCATGTCCATCATCGACATCCGCAAGGTCGGCGGACGCATCGGCGCGGAGGTCACCGGCGCCGACCTCGGCCGGCTCGACGACGAGCAGTTCCGCGAGGTCGACGCGGCACTGCTGGAGCACAAGGCCCTGGTCTTCCGCAACACCGGCCTCGACGACGAGGGCCAGATCCGCTTCGCCTCGCGGTTCGGCGAGCTGACCGCCGCCCATCCCACCGTGCCGTCCGTGGACGGAAGTCCCAACATCCTGCCGGTCGACGGCGAGGAGGGCATCCGGTCCAACCACTGGCACACGGACGTGACGTTCGTGCGCACGCCGCCCAAGGTCACCACGCTGCGCGCACTGGTCGTGCCGCCGTACGGGGGCAACACGCTGATCGCGAACGCCGCGGCGGCCTACCGGGACCTGCCGGAGCAGTTGCGGGAGTTCGCCGACCGGCTCTGGGCCGTGCACACCAACGACTACGACTACGTCCTGCCGCGTACGAACACGGAGAGCGCGGTGAAGTACCGGGAGACGTTCGTCTCCACGCGCTACCGGACCGGGCACCCGGTCGTGCGGGTGCATCCGGAGACCGGCGAACGCGGGCTGTTCATCGGCGGGTTCGCCCAGCGGATCGTCGGGCTGAACAGCGACGAGTCGCGCGACATCCTGCGCATCCTGCAGGAGTACGTCATCCGGCCGGAGAACATCCTGCGGGTGCAGTGGAACCCCGGCGACCTCGTGGTGTTCGACAACCGGATCACCCAGCACTACGCCCCGGACGACTACGGGGACCAGCCGCGCAGGCTGCACCGGGTGACCGTGGCGGGCGACGTTCCGGTGGGCGTCGACGGTGCGGAGAGCCACGTCATCGAGGGCGATGAGGCCCATCACTACACACCGGCGGTCGCGGCCGCCTGATGGACGCGGGGCCCGGAGTGGCGGGGTTCCGGGTCCCGTCCGGCCGCCGCGGGCGGCCGGACGGGGCGGGTCAGGCCGGGTTCGGCCGGGTCCGCTCGAATCGTTCGGCCGCCCGGTCGCGGGCCTCCTCCAGCAGGGCCCGCGCGAGCGGGCCGGTCGCCTCGCCGGGGTTCAGGACGCAGACCCAGCCCTGGACGGCGTACGCGGGGTGGGGAAGGATCCGGTCGGTCACCGTGAAGTCGATCCCGGCGCGGTGCTCCGCGGCCGCGGCGGGCGGGTGACCGAGCAACTCCTCGAACCGCTTGCGCCCGACGGCGATGTTCAACCGGAACACGCCGGGGCGGTTCAGGTCGGACGCCGTGTCGAATCCCTCGTAGTCCTTGGTGACGATCGTCGCGAAGGGCTGCCACCGATCGGCGGGCGCGTCACCGTGCGGATCGTAGGAGATGAAGGTGTCGCCCCAGGCCGCCTCCGGAGCCCCGGTGTCCTCGCCCGCCGTGACGGCGACGGTCCCCGGCAGGCCGGCGGCGAACTGGATGATCTCGTCCTCGGTCATGAGGTCCTTTCGTCCCAATCTCGCGCTGTTTCCTCCCTTCAAGTTTTCCATTGAAGTGCTATTTGCGACTTTTCGCGCAGGGTGGCACCGAGACCGCTGCGTCCAACGACAGAACCCTCAAATGCGGGTTGAACGAGCCTGCCGGCCGAGGGGCGCGTCAGTCGTCGAGGCGTTCGAGGATGCGTTCCATGCCGCTGTTCCAGTTGACCTTCAAGGCGGCCACCGCGCCGTCGATGTCGCCGGCCTGGACGCACTCGGCGATCCGTTCGTGCTCCTCGGCCGAACGCTCCAGTACCTGCTGGTCGCCGATGATGACGCGTTCGTACCGCCGCATGGTGAGCTTGAGCGAGGTGATCAGGTCCATCAGGCGCTCGTTGGGGCAGCCGGACAGGAGCAGGTCGTGCCAGGCGTCGTCGTAGCGTTCGAGCACGGCGTACTCCGCCTCCGGCGCCGAGAACGCCCGCGCCTCCTCGAGCAGGCGTGGCGCGATCGAGATGAGGTACTCCGGTTCGGACAGCGCCAGCGCCAGCGACTCCATGTGGGCCACGATCGTGGTCAGGTCGCGGAACTCCTGCGCGCTCATCGGCGCGAACCGGAACCCCCGGCCGCGCTCGCTGACGATGATGCCCTCGCGCTCCAGTCCGATCAGCGCCTCCCGCAGGGGAGTGCGGCTCACCCCCAGATCGGTCGCCAGGACGGTCTCGTTGATCGGCTGGTCGGGGTCGAACTCGCCCCGGCCCAGCCGGTCGAGGATCTCGTCCTTGATCTGCTCACGCAACGGGCGGCGCTCGATCGGCATCTGGCAGTCTTCCCTTCTCCGGCGGCGATCAGGTCGTTCAGGCGGTGCCGGCGCCGTCGACGGCGATGACCGCGCCGCTGACGAACGACGCGGCGTCACTCGCCAGGAAGGCCACGGTCCGCGCGATGTCCCCAGGCGTGCCGATCCGGCCGAGCGGACGGTCGGCGGCCTCCTCGTAGAAGGCCTCCACCGATCCGCCGAGCTGCCGCGCCTCCTCGGCGAGCATGCCGGTGGCCGTGTCGCCCGGGCAGACGCAGTTGACCCGGATGCCGTCAGGCCCGTGGTCGATGGCCATCGCACGCGTCATGTTCACGACCGCGCCTTTGGACGCGCAGTACGATACGGCGTCCGCGCCGCCCTTGATGCCCCAACCGGACCCCGTGTTGATGATGCTTCCGCCGCCGGCGGCCCGCATCAGCGGTATCGCGTGCCGGCTCAACAACATGATCGACTTGACGTTGACGGCCATCACCCGGTCCCAGTCGTCCTCGGCGATCCCGCAGACCGTCGACCGCCGGATGATCCCGGCGTTGTTGAACAGCACGTCGACGCCGCCGAAGGCCTCCCGGGCGGTCGCGATGACGCGCTCACAGTCGGCGGCGTCGGACACGTCGCAGCGCACGAACACCGCCCGGCCACCGGCGGCGATGACGGCCTTCTCGGCCTCCGCCCCGCCCGTCTCGTCGACGTCGGCCAGCACGACGGCGGCGCCGAGCTCGGCCAGCAGCTCGGCCGTGGCCCGGCCGATGCCAGACGCGGCGCCGGTCACGACGGCCCGCTTGCCCGCAAGAGAGATCATTCTTCCGGTCCTTCCTTCAACGGATGGGGTACATGGCGGTGCGCCCGTGCCCCGTCAGCACGGGCCGGTGGCCCGTGAGCTCGCGGTCCAGGTCCTCGTCGCCGGTGTCGACGAGCAGGGGCCGCCCGCCCAGGGCGGCGAGCTTGGTCTCGGTCGCCACGACCAGCAGGCGGTCCGCGCCGACGGCGCGCAGCACGGCCGGGGAGATCTGCTGGTTGCCCCGGCCCAGCAGGAAGCCCTGCCCGCCGATCGGGGTGACGGCCACCCACGCGGGCGTCTCCCGGACGGTCTCCTCAAGTCTCGCCGCGGCGACGTCCGCGGCGACGAGCCGCCCGTCCCGGTCCAGCACGTTCACGCCCATGACGGGGACGTCGGCGCCGAGCGCGGCGGCGACGGCGCGCATCGTGCCGCCCGGGCCCAGGACGAGCGCCTCGCCGGGGCCGAGCCGCCGGCGCAGTTCGGCGGCGATCCCGCCGACGGACGCCGGCGAGGTGACCGAGCCGCCCACCTTGCGCTGCTGGATCCGGACCGGGACGTCCGGCACCCGCAGGTGGCCGTACAGCCGGGCCGAGACCCGTCCCTCGCGTACCGCGTCCTCGTCGAGGTCCATCACCTCGGCGTCGCGGAGCGTCGTGCCGCCGGCCGCCATCAGCGCGGCCGCCTCCCCGGCGGCGCGCGGGCTGACGCCGAACACCGCCGAGTGCATCTTCACGCCGGTCGGCACGCCGAGCACCGGCACCGACGTTCCGACCGCGTCGAGGACGTCGCGGGCGGTGCCGTCCCCGCCCGCGAACAGCAGCAGGTCGACCTCGGCGGCCAGCGCGACGGCCGCGGCCCTGGTGTCGGCGGGCGTGGTGGGGCGGCCCGGCTCATGGACGACGACGGGCCGCAGCCCGGCGGCGGCGACCGCGTCGGCGCCCATCGCGCCCGCGGCGGTCCGCACGGTCAGGCCGGCGCCGAGCCGTGAACGCAGCTCGGCCAGCGCGAGCGCGGCACGCTCGGCCGCCCGGGGCTCCGCGCCGAGCGCGCGGGCCCGCCGCTGCACGTCCGCGCCGTCGCTGCCCTTGAGGCCGACCCGGCCGCCGAGGCCGGCGACCGGGTTGACGACGAGCCCGAGCCTCATTCGCCCAGAATCTTCCGCCGGTAGGCGCGCCAGGTGACCGCCCAGGTCCGCGGGTCCTCCAGGGTGTCCTGCCGGATGCGGTGCACGGTCGAGCGGTGCGGCGCGGTCCGCACCGTCTCCGGCTCCTCGTACGCCTCACGCGCGACCTCGGCCAGGATCGCGGCGTACTCGTCCAGGTCGGCCCTGGAGTACGACTCGGTGGGCTCGAGCGTCATCGGCTCTGGCACCAGGAACGGGTGATGGCTGGTCCAGTAGTGCGTGCCGAAGTCGGCGGCGCGGTAGCCGATGTCCTCGGTGTGCACGCCGGTCTCCTCGGCCAGCTTCGCCCAGCTGTAGCGGACCTGCTCGATCCGCCGCCGCCCCTCCGCGTACGGGGCGGACGTGCCCCGGATCTCCAGGACCTTCTTCATCAGGTAGTTGTTGTTGAGCACGGCGACCTCGGCGGCCTCCCGCAGGCCCTCCGCGCCGAGCGCCATGATCCAGGCGTAGGCGCGGACCAGGTTCGGGACCACGCCGTAGAACGGCCGGATCTTGCCGACCGACTCGGGCCGGTCGTCGTCGAGGCGGTAGCGGGTGCCGTCGAACTCCACGGTCGGCCTGGGCAGGAACGGCGCCAGCGCCTCGGTCACGCCGGAGGCGCCCGCCGCGGGGCCGCCGCAGGCGTGCGGCGTCGAGAAGGTCTTGTGCAGGTTGAAATGGCACAGGTCGAAGCCGGCGTCGCGGGCCCGGGTGATGCCGAGGATGCCGTTGGCGTTCGCCTGGTCGTAGGAGCACAGGCCGCCCGCGTCGTGGACGATCTTGACGAACTCCTCGATCCGCGGGTTGAAGATCCCGGTGTCCTCCGGGTTGGTGATCAGCAGGGCCGCCGTGCGGGGGCCGACCGCGGCCTTGAGCGCCTCGATGTCGGGGTAGCCGTCGGCGTCCGGGTACAGCGTGATCACCTTGAACCCGGCCGTCTTGGCACAGGCGGCGTTGGACGGGTGCGAGAAGATGGTGGTGATCACCTCGTCCCGCTGCTCCAGCTCGCCGCGCGCGGCGAAGTACGCCCGGATCATGGCCACGTTCGTGTAGATCGCCGCCGAACCGGCGCCCGGCTGCAGGGACACCCGGTCCATGCCGGAGATCTCCCGCAGCAGCCGCTCCAGCCGGTAGATGATCTCCAGCACGCCCTGCACGGTCCGCTCGTCCTGCAGCGGGTGCAGTTCGGCGATCTTCGGGTCGCGGACGAAGGTGTCGTTGACCTTCGGGCTGTACTTCATCGTGCACGTGCCCTGGCCGACGTCGACGTTCAGGTCGACACCGAGGTTCTCCTGCGACAGCCGCAGGTAGTGCCGGAGGACGTGCAGCTGGGACAGCTCCGGCAGGGCGGGCGGGGCCGCGCGCCGCAGTCCCTCGGGCAGGCTGTCGTCGAGCGGCACCTCCGGCTCGGGGACCAGCACGCCCCGCTCGCCGGGGCTGCTCAGCTCGAACAGCAGCGGTTCGTCCCAGCGGGCCTGGTGGAAGCGGCGCAGCGGCGGCTTCGGGCCGATCTTCGCGTCGGCGGGCGTGACGGTGGCGTGTTCGGTCTTCACTTCGCGATCTCCTGCAGGGCGGTGGCCAGGCGGTCGATGTCGTCCTTGCCGTGGACCTCGGTGACGCAGTACAGGGCGTCGGTCTCGGACAGCACGCGGCCGCCGAAGATGCCGCGGTCCAGCAGCGCGTCGCCCACCTCGGCCGCCGTCCGCGCGCCGGTGAAGCGCACGGTGAAGTCGGCGAAGTGCGGCGCGTCGGCGTACGGCACCTCGACACCGGGGACCTCGGCCAGCCGGCGGATCGCGTACCGCGTGTTCGCCATGATCGTCCGACCGATCTCGCGCATGCCCTGCGGGCCCATCAGCGCCAGGTACACCCCGGCGGTGATGCCGTTCAGCGCGGCGGCGGTGCCCACCCACTCCTTGCCCTCCTCGCGGAGCGCGAAGGACGTCCGCTCGTAGGCGACGTCGCCGAAGCCGTACTCGCCCTCGACCTCGGTGGGCGCCACGCCGAACAGCCGGAAGGGGAACTCGGCGACGAACCGCTCCTCGTCGCGCGTCGCGACGAACCCGCCGTTCAGCCCGCCGTACGCCAGGTGGAGCCCGAGCGGCTGGATCTCGCCGCAGACGATGTCCGCGCCGTAGGCGGCGGGCGGCGCGACCACGCCGAGGGAGATCGGGTTGCAGCCGACGACGTACAGCGCGCCAGACTCGTGCGCCAGGCGGCCCAGCTCCGGCAGCGCGGGGTCGACGATGCCCAGGTAGGAGGGCGCCTCGGCGTAGACGGCCGCGACGTCGCCGGCGGCCAGCTCCGCCCGTACGGCGTCCAGTTCGGCCCGCCCGTCCGCGCCGACGGGAAGGACGACCACGTCGTGGACGGGACGCACGTAGTCGTCGATCTTCGACAGCTTGTCCGGGTCGAGGGCGGTGACCAGCAGCAGACGGCGGCGCCCGGTGATCCGGCCGGCCATCCGCAGCGCGGTCGCGGATGCCTGGAAGCCGTCGTAGGTCGGCACGTTGACGACGTCCATCTCCAGCAGCTCGCCCATCAGCGACTGGTACTCCCACAGCGCCTGGAAGCGGCCGTGGTCCTCGTACGGCTCGCCCGCGTAGGCGGTGAGGAACTCACTGCGGTTGATCACCTCGTCGACCACCGCCGGCACGTGGTGCTGGTAGCAGCCGGCGCCGAGGAAGCTGAGCGCCTCGTGGGTCCCGGTGTTGCGGGTCAGCAGGGCGCCGACGTGCCGGACCAGCTCCGCCTCCGAGCGCAGCGGGGCGGGCAGGTCCAGGGGCCGGCGCAGCCGGATGCTCTCCGGCACGTCGGCGTAGAACTCTTCGGTGCTCGCCGCCCCGACGGCCGCCAGCATCTGCTCTTTGATGGCCGGTACGGAGTTGGGGATGTACGGATGAACGCTCACACGCGTCCTCGCTTTCGAGTTTCTCGTCGCACCCTCTTGACGAAAGCACATGATGCAGTGTGCTGTATACAGCATTCTTCATACCAGTCCTGGGAGGCAAGATGGCGACGAGCCTGAATCGGCGGTCAGCGTTGACCGCCGGGTTCGCCGGCGTGATGTCGGTACTGCTCGCGGTGAGCGGCTGCGCCACCGGGGGGACGGCCCGCAGGCCCGGCCCCGCGCTGAAGTCCGGCTCGGCCGTCGCGCTCAAGGGCGACGTCACCGTGTGGTCGTGGGACGTCGCCGCCAAGGCGCTCAAACGGCTCGCGCCCGCCTTCGAGCAGCAGCACCCCGGCGTGCAGGTCAAGGTCGTCGACATCGGCTACGACAACGCGTACGACAAGATCACCGTCGGCATGCGGTCCGGGCAGGGCCTCCCCGACGTGCTCACCGTCGAGGGCAGCAAGCTGCCCAGCTACATAGGCAACTTCCCGCGCGGGCTGTACGACCTGACGTCCCTGGCCGGTCGCTACAAGCCGAGTTTCGCCCCCGCGACCTGGGCGAACGTCACCGACGAGCGGGGCCGGGTGTTCGCGCTGCCGTGGGACAGCGGTCCCTGCGCGCTGTTCTACCGGACGGACCTGTTCCAGCAGGCCGGCGTCGACCCGGCCTCGATCCACACGTGGGACGACTACGTGCGCGCCGGCGAGCAGATCAAGGCCAAGACCGGCAAGAAGCTGCTCGTGATGGACCCCGCCGAGGACAGCATGTTCCCGATGCTGCTCCAGCAGCAGGGCCAGCGGTATTTCAAGGACGGCAAGGTCGCGGTGGCCGATCAGCAGGCCGTCCGCGCCGCGACGCTGCTGAAGACGCTCGCCGACAAGGGACTGGTCGACTTCGAGAAGGGCTGGGACGGCCTGGTCGCCGCCACCAAGGCGGGCAAGGTCGCCACCACCCCGTACGCCGTCTGGTGGTCCGGCACCCTCACCGACGAGATGAAGGAGCTGAAGGGCAAGTTCGGCGTCGTCCCGCTGCCCGCCTTCGACGCCGGCGGCGTGCGCACGTCCAACGACGGCGGCTCGACCCTCGCGGTCGCCGGCCAGACGAAGAACCCCCAGGCCGCGTGGGCGTTCGTCGAGTTCGCGCTGGCCAATGCCGCCAACCAGGCGTCCATGCTGAAGAACGAAGGGCTCTTCCCGGCCTTCCTGCCCGCGCTGAACGACCCGTACGTCAGCGCGCCGCAGGACTACTACGGCGGCCGGCCGGTCTTCAAGACGTTCGCCGACCTGGAGCGGACCGTGCCGCCGGTGGAGTACACCAAGGACGGGTCGAAGGCGTCCGACATCGTCAACGGCACCGTCTCCGGCATCGTGCTGCACCACGACGATCCGCAGAAGGCGCTGAACTCGGCGGCGCAGCAGATCGCCGCCGCGACCGGCCGCGCGGTGGGGTGACGCCGTGACCGTCGACGTGACACGGGAGGCCGTGCGCGCGCCCGCCCCGGCCGGGCGGCGGCCCGGCCGGGGCGAGGGGCGGCGCGGCCTGCCACGCCTGACTCCGTGGATCTTCGCCGGGCCGGCCGCCGCGCTCTTCGTCCTCTTCTTCGCCTATCCGCTGCTGGCGAGCGTCTACCAGAGCTTCACCGCCGACCGCGACGGCGTGCAGACCTGGGTCGGGTTCGCCCAGTACCGGCGGATGCTGCACGACCCGGTCTTCTGGGCGTCGCTGCGCAACACCGGGCTCATCCTCGTCGTGCAGGTCCCCCTCATGATCGGCCTGGGGCTGTCGCTGGCGTACGGGCTGAACCGGTCGTGGCTGCGGTTCCGGTCGACCTGGCGCATCGCCTACTTCCTGCCGGCCGTGACCATGCTGGTCGCCTACTCGGTCGTGTTCCGCGTGCTGCTGAAGACCGACGGCGGCATGGTGAACCAGACGCTGCACGCCGTGGGCCTGCCCGAGGTGGACTGGCTGAACAGCCCCGGCTGGGCCCGGCTTGCGCTGATCGGCTCGATCACCTGGCGGTGGACCGGCTACAACGCGGTGATCCTCCTGGCCGGGCTGCAGGGCATCGGCCGCGAGCAGTACGAGGCGGCGGCCATCGACGGCGCGGGCGCCTTCACGACGTTCACCCGCGTGATCGTCCCGCAGCTGCGGCCGGTGATCCTGTTCTGCTCGGTCACCTCGACCATCGGCACCCTGCAGCTGTTCGACGAGAACTACGTGCTGACCAAGGGCGGGCCGGGCAACGCCACGATGACGCCCGTCCTCTACCTGTACAAGGTCGGCTTCGAGCAGCTCGACTTCGGCTACGCGGCCGCGATCGCCTGGGTCGTCGTCCTGCTGATCGGGCTGATCTCGTTCGTCCAGTTCCGCTTCCTCGGAAAGGACCGGTCGCGCCGATGACCACGACGACCCGCACTCTGCGCCCGCGCCTGCTCGGCCGCGCGGTCGGCTACCTGTTCCTCGCCGCCGGCGCGGTGGTCAGCATCGTGCCGTTCTACTGGATGGTGGTGGCCTCCACCCGGGACAACGACGAGCTGTTCCGCTCCCCGCCGCCGTTCCTGCCGGGCGGCCGGCTGCTGCACAACCTCGTGTCGCTGCAGCACTCGATCGGCTTCGCCCGGGTGATGGCCAACAGCCTGGGCGTCGCGGTCGTCTACACCGTGGTCAGCTCGGTGATCTCCGCGATGTGCGGGTACGGCCTGGCGAAGTACCGGTTCCGCGGCCGCGGGCTGCTGCTCGGCCTGGTGCTGGCGACCATGATGATCCCGTTCCAGGTGCTGCTCGTCCCGCTGTTCCAGATGATGTCGAACCTCGGCTGGATCGACACGTACCAGGCGGTCATCATCCCGTTCCTGGCCAACTCGTTCGGCATCTTCCTGATGCGCCAGGCGTTCCTCGACTTCCCCGACGAGCTGATCGAGTCGGCCCGCATGGACGGCGCCGGCGACCTGCGCGTCTTCTACCGGATCGTGCTGCCGGTGGTGCGCCCCCAGCTCGGCGCGCTGGCCATCTTCACGTTCATGAGCCAGTGGAACTCCTTCCTGTGGCCGCTGCTGATGCTCAACACCGAGGACAAGTACACCGCGCCGGTCGCGCTGTACACCCTCGTCGGGCAGAGCCACGTCGACTACTCCGGGCTGATCCTCGGCTCGTTCCTGGCGACGCTGCCGCTGATGCTCGTCTTCTTCATCTTCCAGAAGCAGTTCGTGTCCGGGCTGCTCGGAGGGGCGGTAAAGGGATGACACGGACCGACGGTCGCCTGACCCGGATTCCGGGCCTGCTGTACGGCGGCGACTACAACCCCGAGCAGTGGCCCGAGGAGGTGTGGGAGCAGGACGTCCGGCTGATGAAGGAGGCCGGGGTCAACCTGGTCACGGTGGGAGTGTTCTCCTGGGCGCGGCTGCAGCCCGGCCCCGACACCTGGGACTTCGGCTGGTTCGACCGGCTGCTGGACCTGCTCGCCGCGAACGACCTCGGCGTCGACCTGGCCACCGCCACCGCGTCGCCGCCCGCCTGGCTGGTCCGCGCGCACCCGGAGGTGCTGCCGGTCACCGCCGAGGGCGTGCGCCTGGAGTTCGGCTCGCGGCAGCACTACTGCCCGTCCTCGCCGGTCTACCGGCGGGCGGCCGTACGGCTCGCGCGGGCGATCGCCGAGCGCTACCACGACCATCCGGCGCTCGCCCTCTGGCACGTCCACAACGAGTACGGCGACCACGTCACCGAGTGCTTCTGCCCGACCTCGGCCGCCGACTTCCGGCGCTGGCTGCGGGAGCGGTACGCCGACCTGACGGATCTGAACGCCGCGTGGGGCACCGCCTTCTGGTCCCAGCGGTACGGCGCCTGGGAGGAGATCGAGCCGCCGCGCGCCGCGCCCGGCCCCGTCAACCCCACCCAGGTGCTGGACTGGCGGCGGTTCTGCTCCGACGCGCTGCTGGCCTGCCACCGGGCCGAGAAGGCGGTGCTCGACGAGGTCCGCGGCGACGTGCCGGTGACCACGAACTTCATGTCGATGTTCAAGGCGCTGGACTACTGGGCCTGGGCCGCGGAGGAGGACCTGGTGTCCGACGACGCCTACCCCGACCCGGCCGACCCGGCGGCGCACGTCGGCGCGGCGCTGAACTACGACCTGATGCGCTCGCTCAAGGGCGGCCGGCCGTGGCTGCTGATGGAGCAGGCGCCCTCGGGGGTGAGCTGGCGGCCCGTCAACGTCCCGAAGACCCCGGCGCTGCAGCGGCTGTGGTCACTGCAGACGGTGGCGCGCGGCGCCGACGGCGTCCTGCACTTCCAGTGGCGGGCGTCCCGGGCGGGCGCGGAGAAGTTCCACAGCGCACTGCTGCCGCACCGGGGCGTCGCGTCGCCGCGCTGGGCCGGCACCGTGGGGCTCGGCCGGGAGCTGGCCCGGCTCGGCGAGGTCGCGGGCAGCCGGCTGACCGCCGACGTCGCCATCGCCTTGGACTGGGACTCCTGGTGGGCGCTGGAACTGGACGAGCACCCGTCGTCGCGGCTACGGCTGCGCGAGCTGACCGCCTCGTGGTACGCCCCGGCGCACGCCCGCAACGTGACCGTGGACTTCGTGCCGCCCGGCGCGCCGCTCGACGGCTACCGCGTCGTCCTGGCCCCCAACCTGTACCTGGTGACCGAGGCCACCGCGCGGTGGCTGACCGCGTACGTCGAACGCGGCGGACGGCTCGTCTGCGGCTGCTTCAGCGGCGTCGCCGACGAGCACGACCACATCCACGACGGCGGCTGCCCGGGCCCGCTCCGCGACCTGCTCGGCGTGGCCGTCGAGGAGTTCTGGCCGATCGCCGACGGGGACGCGACCGAGGTCGCGACCGGCGACCGGGTCCTCACGGCGACGCTGTGGAGCGAGTGGCTGACCGCGACGACGGCCGAGGTGGTCGGGGCGTACGCCGCCGGCCCCCTGACCGGCCGCCCCGCGATCACCCGCAACGACCACGGCGCGGGCCGCGCCTGGTACGTCGGCTGCCACCTCGGCGAGGACGTCGGCGTCCTGCTGGACGCGGTGTTCGCCGACGCGGGCGTCCGGCCCGTGCTGGCGGCCCCGGACGGCGTCGAGGTCACCCGCCGCGACGGCCCGGACGCCTCCTACCTCTTCCTGCTCAACCACGGCGGCGCGGACACGGACGTGCCCGTGCCCGACGGGGTCGAGCTGCTGACCGGCACCGCCGCGCGGGGCACGCTCCGGCTGCCCGCGCTCGGGGCGGCGGTGCTCAAGACGGCCTCGCCCCAGCGGCCGCTCCATCCCCACGAAAGGTGACCATGCGTCGATCGTTGCACGCCCTGGCCGGGCTCTCGCTCGGCTCGGCCCTCGTCATCACCGCCCTGCCCGCCGCGCAGGCCGCGCCGCCACCCGCCGGGCCCGCCGGGTACGCCGACGTGCTCGACCTGCACGGCGTCCCCGCGAACGCCCTGCCCGCCGACGTCAGCGACATCAACGTGTTCGCCGACCAGGGCGCGTGGCACGCCTACGCGCTGCCGAAGGACCCCTCCACGTACGGCGCGTTCTCCGGGCCGATGTACATCGCCCAGGAGTACCCGTGGTGGCTGAGCAAGGCGTTCTCCCGCATCCGGCTGCGGGAGAACGGCCGGGACATCGACCTGGCCGCCGCGAAGAAGCCGGTGCTGACCGCGCTGCCCGGCCTGCTGCGCCAGTCGTACGACCTGCCCGGGCTGCGCCTCACCCTGGAGCTGCGGTTCGGCAGTGACCGCAGCGCGCTCGTGCGGGCGTACCTGGAGAACACCGGCACCACCGCGCGCACGCTGGAGGTCGGCTGGAGCGGCGCGCTGCTGCGGCCGGACACCGAGCCGATGCGCGGCGCCCCGTCGCTGCGCGCCACCGGCCAGGGCGTCGCCGTCGACTTCGCCAAGGTCCGGAAGGTCTGGGACTACCTCACCGACGGCACCGAGCGGTTCGAGGTCGTGCACGCCGAGCCGGTCCGCACCACGGTCACCGGCGACTCGTACGTCACCGAGCTGGCCCGCCCGCGCACGGTCGCGCCGCACCGCACCACCGCGCTGACCTGGACCGAGACCTACACCTTCACCGCCGCGGAGCGGGACCGGGAGACGCCGGTCGTGCGCGACCTGCTGCGCCGGCCGGAGCAGGCCATCGCCCGGGGTGACGCGCGCTGGCGCGGCTACGTCACCGCCGCGACCCGGGGCGTGCCCGCCGACCGGCGCCGGGCCGTGGTCAAGTCGGTCGAGACGCTGATCACCAACTGGCGCGGCGCGGCCGGGATGCTCAAGCACGACGGCGTCACCCCGTCGATCACCTACAAGTGGTTCACCGGCGGGCTCTGGGCCTGGGACACCTGGAAGCAGGCGGTCGGCACCGCCCGGTTCGCGCCCGCGCTCGCCGAGTCGCAGATCCGGTCGATGTTCGACTACCAGGTCCGCCCCGACTCGCCGACCCGCCCGCAGGACGCCGGGATGATCCCCGACTGCGTCTTCTACAACGACCCGGCGCGCGGCGGCGGCAACTGGAACGAGCGCAACTCCAAGCCGCCGCTGGCCGCCTGGGCGGTCTGGGAGGTCTACCGGGCGAACGGCGACACCGCGTTCCTCAAGGAGATGTACCCGAAGCTGGTCGCCTACCACGACTGGTGGTACCGCGACCGGGACCACGACCACGACGGCCTGGCCGAGTACGGCGCCACCGTCGACCCGGCCAACGACAGCACCGAGGAGCGGCGGCAGGCGGCGGCCTGGGAGAGCGGCATGGACAACGCCCCGCGCTTCGACGCCGCGCTCGGCACGAGCGTGGTGGACAACCGCGACGCCAACGGCCGCCTGGTCGGCTACTCGCTCAACCAGGAGTCGGTCGACCTGAACTCCTACCTCGTCGCCGAGAAGGGCTACCTGGCGGCCATCGCCGCGCGGCTCGGGCACCGGGCGGACGCCGCGCGGTACACCGCGCAGGCGCGGACGCTGGCCGCGACCATCCGGGCCAAGATGTACGACCCGGCGACCGGCTTCTTCTACGACACCGACCTGACCACCGGCCGGCGGCTCGTCGATCGGGGCCGGGGCATCGAGGGCGCCGTCCCGCTGTGGGCCGGCGTCGCCGACGACGCCGAGGCGGCGCGGGTCCGGGCCAGGCTGACCGACCCGGCGGAGTTCGCCACGAAGGTGCCGTTCCCGACGGTGGCCAAGAGCTCGCCGTACTTCGCCGCGCAGGAGTACTGGCGCGGGCCGGTCTGGCTCGACCAGGCGTACTTCGCGCTGGCCGGCCTGCGCCGGTACGGCTACGGCAGGGACGCCACGGCGGCGGCGGACCGGCTGTGGCGGTCGGCCGACGGTCTGCTCGGCGACGGTCCGATCATGGAGAACTACGACCCGCTGACCGGAGAGCCGCTGAACTCCACCAACTTCAGCTGGTCGGCGGCGCTGCTGCCCGGCATCGCCTGAGCGCGACCGATCGGTGAGATCACGGGCCCGCGGCCTCGGCCGGCCGCGGGCCCGTGCACGTCCATGGCGAGCGGCTCCGGGACACGTCCGTGGCGAGCGACTCGGGGACACGTCCGTGGCGAGCGGCTCCGGCATCCGCGGGACCGGCCTTCGAAGCCGCGGGCGACCGGAGTCAGCCGGTCTTCGGGCGGGCCCGTTCGATGATCGCGGCGAAGTCGGCGCCGGCCGGCAGGGTTCCGAACGCCCGGCCCCAGTCGCCGTCCAGGCGGGAGGCGCAGAAGGCGTCGGCGACCGCCGGGTGACCGTGCCGCACCAGCAGCGAACCCTGCAGCGCCAGGGCGAGGCGCTCCACGATCCGCCGGGCGCGCAACTCGATCGTCGCGACGTCGGCGAGGGAGTCCTTGACCTCCCGTACGGCGGCGTCCAGCCGGGCGTCCGCGCCCGAGGCCAGGCCGACCTCGTCGAAGAACGTCTCGACGGTCTCCGGCTCCTTGACCATGGCGCGGAGCACGTCGAGTGCCGAGACGTTCCCCGAGCCCTCCCAGATCCCGTTGAGCGGCGACTCGCGGAACAGCCGCGGCATGCCGGAGTCCTCGACGTAGCCGTTGCCGCCGAGGCACTCCAGGGCCTCCGCGGCGTGGGCGGGCCAGCGCTTGCAGACCCAGTACTTGCTCACGGCGAGCCCGAGCCGCTTGAACGCGGTCTCACCCCGGTCGGTCGCCCCCGCCAGGCGGAGCATCAGCACGGTCGCCGCCTCCGACTCGACGGCCAGGTCCGCCAGGACGTTGCGCATCAGCGGCTGGTCGACGAGGTACCGGCCGAAGGCCTGCCGGTGCGCGGCGTGGCGGGCGGCCTGGATGAGGCCCTCGCGCATCCCGGCGGCCGCGCCGACGACGCAGTCGAGCCGGGTCATGTTGACCATCTCGATGATGGTGCGGACGCCCCGCCCCTCGTCGCCGACGCGCCAGGCGACCGCCTCCTCGTACTCGACCTCGGCGGACGCGTTCGAACGGTTGCCCAGCTTGTCCTTGAGCCGCTGCAGGCGGATGGCGTTGCGGGTGCCGTCGGGCAGCACGCGGGGCAGCAGGAAACAGGTGAGGCCCTCCGGCGCCTGCGCGAGGACGAGGAACACGTCGCACATCGGCGCGCTCGTGAACCACTTGTGGCCGGTCAGCAGGTACGTGCCGTCGGGTTGCGGCACCGCCCGCGTCGTGTTCGCCCGGACGTCGGACCCGCCCTGCTTCTCCGTCATCGACATGCCGGCGAGAATGCCGCGCTTGTCCGCCGGGGTCCGTAGCCCGAAGTCGTACGTGTCGGACGTCAGCAGCGGTTCGTACTGCCGGGCCAGCTCGGGCGCGTGGCGCAGCGCCGGTACGGCGGCGTAGGTCATCGAGATCGGGCAGCCGTGCCCGGCGTCGACCCGCCAGACGTAGAACTTGGCCGCGCGGGCGACGTGCGCCCCGGAGCGTTCCGTCCAGGCGCGGGCGTGCAGCCCGTGGCCGACGGCGACCCGCATCAGCTCATGCCAGGCCGGGTGGAACTCCACCTCGTCGACGCGCCGGCCGTACCGGTCGTGGGTCCGCAGCACCGGCGGGTGCTCGTTGGCGAGCCGGCCCCATTCCCGGGCCTGCTCGGTGCCGGCCAGCCGGCCCAGCTCGTGGACGGCCTCGGCCGCCCAGCCACCGCCCTCCCGGAAGATCCCGTCGAGAAGAGCCGGATCGTCGGCCACGTCATGGCCGATGAGCGGCGGGACCTGGTTGAAGACCTCATGTGTTGGCACTGACCGCTCCGATGCTGCGCTGGGCGAAGGAGGTGAGATTGAAGATCAGGTCGGTCCGGACCCGGTCGCGCGCCGCCGCGTCCGTACGGGTCGGCGAGGCCGGGCCGGCGGGCGGATACGGGTCGGCGGGCCGTGTCGCGCCGACCGCGAGCGGGCCGACGAGGGCCTCGCCGATGGCGCCGACGAGCGCGGCGGCGCTGACCTCGACGTCCTGGTCGGGGAGTTCACCGGTGGCGATGCCGCGGCCGATGAGCCCGGCGAGGACGGCGGCGTACGCCCGGCGGAAGACCAGCCGCTCGGCGTCGACGGCGGGGTCCACCGGCTCGGCGAGGAGCGCGTACGCCATGCGGGGGGCGCGCAGGGCCCGGCCCGCGAAGGTCTCGATCACCGCCGCGACGCTCTCGGCCGCCGGCCGCGCCGGCGACGCGGCGCGCGCGAACGCGTCCACCTCGCGTTGTGAGGCCACCCGGAACACCTCGGCGACCAGCTCGGACTTCGACGGGAAGTGGCGGTAGACGCTGCCGGTCGCCACCCCCGCCCGCCGGGCGACGGCGGCGATCGAACATCCGGCGTAGCCCCGCTCGGCCACGACGGCCAGCGCGGCGGCGCGGATGCGCTCCCGCGACGCGCTGAGCCGGGCCTCGACGCGGGGCGTACGGCGGTACGGCACACAAGGATTGAACCTCAGTTCACTCCTTCCCGGCAAGCCTCGTCACCGGAGACAGAACAACGGCGCGGGATCCCGAGAGGGGATCCCGCGCCGTCCGGCCGGCAGGCGAGGGGGAGCGGGTTACGCCTTGCCGGTGGCTGTGTCGTAGCCGGTGCCGGAGTGGCGGTAGACGCCACCCTTGCCCAGCTCCAGCACCTGGAACTTGATGGTGATCGAGTTCGAGGCGGTGCCGGTGAGGTGCTGCATCATCTTCTCCGACAGGTCGATGAGCGCCGGCGGGTTGTGCTGGGCGACCGCCCACTCCGCAGGGCCGAAGTCATCGACGACTCCGATCTCGCTCTTGCCGTTGTAGGTGATCTTCACCTTCGTGCCGAGCGGCCAGTACGGGCTGGCGATCGTGTGGTACGACATCGGTTTGCCCGACGCCGTCGAGGGGTCCCAGAAGGACGTGGCGGTGGAGACGCCACCCGGCAGGGCCGCCGCCTTGGCGTCTTTCTTGGCGTTCTTGGGGTCCTTGTCCTTCTTGACCGCCACGAGCATCCGGTCCTGGGCGGCGCTGTCGACGCGCTTCTCGGCCTGGGCGGGGGCGTTCTGCGCCTGCGGCGCCGACGCCGCCTCCGAGGTACCGCCGTAGGCGAGGGCGGTGGTCACGCCGCCGCCGGCGAGAGCGACACCGGCGGCGATACCGGCGATGGCCTTGGTCGAGAACCTGATCATCGCTTTCCTTTCGGGGGGCATGGGGGCATAGGGGGATGAGGGCATGGAGGTACCGGGGGAGGGTGAGGAGAGATCCGGGGAGCGACCCGGGAAGGGGGCGGCACGTGCCGCGTCGCCGACGGCGGCACGGCACGCGCCGACGGGTGAATTACTGGGGGTACTCCGGGTAGCCGTAACCCACGACGGTGGAGGTGTTACGCGTCCGGACCTTCACGGCGTCGTCCGTGTTGCCCTCGACGGTCTGGATCGTTCCGTCGCCGTTGTCCTTGATGACCAGGCCCACGTGATCGATGTTGTCGACGCCGCTGCCGTTCCAGGAGAAGAAGACGACCGCGCCGGGCTTGGGAGTGGTGCCCCAGCGGCCCTGCGAGATGAACCACTTGGCGTGGGAGGGGGTGAACGCGTCGCCGCCCATGCCCTTGACGCCGAGCTGGTCGCCGACCCAGGTGACGAACATGTCGCACCAGGAGGCGTTGGCGTAGTCGTTGACCGACCCGCCGTCGCGCGCGGCGCCGGCCTTGGCGTACGGGGTGGTCATGAACCACTGGTTGAACTTGCTGCCGCCGGTCGCGTCCTCGGTCGTGCCGACCTGGGAGGTGGCGAGCTTCACGACGTCCGCCGCGGTGGGCAGCTTCTTCGCCTTCTGCTCGGCGACGGTGTGCACCTTGATGTGCGGGTTGTCGTTCACCGGGCGGGCGTGCTTCGCCTTACCCGTACCAGGTGCGGGTACCTGACCAGCCTGGTGGGCGGCGGAGCGGGACGCGGTGGGGGTCTGCGCGGAGACGGCGGGCGCGGCGGTGGCGACGGCCATCGCCGCCGCGCCGGCGGTCACGGCACCGGCGACGAGGCCGGTGAGGCACTTCTTCGGTGCAAAGCGGGGTTTGGCGTGTCGAGGGGACACGGGGGGTACTCCTTCGGCTTCCATGCCGCTTACCGGGTTAGCTGACGGGTTCGGGCGTGGAAGCTGCCCTACGGCACGAGAGACGTGCCGATTCACCCCGGGACTTCTTGTGGGTCCCCGGTTCCGCGATGTGCGGATTCAGCGGGTCGCCCGCTTACGCGGACGGCACGAACAAAGAGACAGGGTCTGGCCGTACGGTCCCAGGGGAGGGACGAACGACCGGATATTCAGGTCAGGGAGGACTCGCGGACGAGGTTCTTAAGCTCCTTACTTCCAGCCGCCTACCGGGTTAGCTGACGGGTTCGGGCGTGGAAGTCGCCCTACGGCACGACAGGTGTACCGATTCACCCCGGGACTTCTTGTGGGTCCCCGGCTCCGTGATCTTCACGGACTCGACGTTGCCGCTCCCGCTCCATATGGATCAAAGGGTTCTCCACGGGAGTGGCGTGATATTGGATATGAACCGTCCGGTCTTCACGGAGGCCCTCACACGCTTCTTCGCGCCGCGCCGTTCGCGCTGGTGGGCCGGCCGTCACCGGCGGGCGTCCGGGAGGCGCATGGGGGGCGTCCGCCGGACTTAGGCGAACATAGCAGACAAATACCGACGGGCCAAATACCCCAGGTTTGCGACATGGCTCACATGATCCATTGGAATAAGTGATCGTTATTGCGCCATGGCCTGCCGTGATCAATTTCCGGATAAGGAAAAAGAATCACGAACCCTGGAAATGATCATAATTGCGGACGGGCCGAAAAGCCTTACGGCATAGGGCGTCGCGGCCAGTCGAAGAAGATCGCTCAGCCCGGCGTCCCGGGCGGCGGGAGGAGACGCCGGGCCCGGTGTTCCGGCGGCCGCGGAGAGGCCCGGCGCGGGGTCCGGGCGGCCGGAGGAGAGGCCCGGTGCGGGGGTCCGGCCGGCCGGAGGAAGGTCGCTCAGCCCGCGGCCGCGACGAGGTCGGCCCGGACGAGGGCCTCGCGATAGCGCTGCACGGCGATCTCCGCCAGCTCCGGAGCGGCGCCCAGAGCCGGTGAGACGGCCACGGCGCCCGCCGCCAGGGACTCGTCCCGCACCTTGTCCGCGAAGAAGCCCGGGGCCAGGAAGTACGACGCCACCACCACACGCCGCGCCCCCGCGGCGTACAGCGCGCGTACGGCCTCGGGGGGCGTGGGACGGGCCGCGGAGGCGTACGCGGGGACGACGGCGCGCCAGCCGCCCCAGTCGCGCGCCATCCGGCCGATCGTCGCGTTCGCGGCCGGATCGCTGGAGCCGGCCGCGGCGAGCACCACGGCCGTCTCCGGGTCCGGCCGGACGCCCACCTCGGCGAGCCGCCGTTCCAGGGCGCCCGTCATCAGCGGGTGGGGGCCGAGCGTGGCGCCGTAGTGCAGCGCCAGCTGCGGGTGGGCCGCCCGAGCCTCCCGCAGCGCGCCGGGGATGTCGGTCTTGCTGTGATAGGCGGCCGTGAGCAGGAGGGGGAGCACGACGGCCTCGTCGGCCCCCTCTCCGACGAGACCACCGAGCGCCTGCCCCGGTGCGGGGGGAGCGTGGTCGAGATACGAGGTCACGACCCGCACCCCCGAGGAACGACGTACAAGATCAAGAAGTTCCTCGACCGTCGCCGCCGCACGTGGATCACGGCTCCCGTGGGCCACCGCCACCAGGGGGACCGCCGCCCGGCTGCTCCCGGCTCTCACAGGTTGATGCCGCATTCGGTCTTTCCGGTGCCGGCCCAGCGTCCGCTGCGCGGGTCCTCGCCCGGCGCGACCTGCTTGGTGCAGGGCTCGCAGCCGATGGAGGGGTACCCGTCGTACTGCAGCGGGTTCACCAGGATGCCGTGCTTCTCGATGTAGCCGTGCAGGTCGGCCTGGCTCCAGCGGGCGAGGGGGTTGACCTTGACCTTGCCGCGCGCGGCGTTCCACTCGACCACGCGCGCGCCGCGCCGGTGCGAGGTCTCCTCGCGCCGGATCCCCGTGATCCACGCGAGGTACGGCTCGAGGGCACGGTTCAGGGGCTCGACCTTGCGCAGGTGGCAGCACAGGTCCGGGTTCCGGCCGTACAGCCGGGGCCCGAGATCGCGCTCCTGCTCGGCGACGGTACGCGAGGGGGTGACGTTCACGACGTTCACCGGGTAGACGGCCTCGACCGCGTCGCGGGTGCCGACCGTCTCGGCGAAGTGGTACCCCGTGTCGACGAACAGCACGTCGATGCCGGGGCGGACCTTGGAGGCGATGTCCACCAGCACGGCGTCCTTCATGGACGACGTCACGCAGATCCGGTCGCCGAACGTCGCGATCGACCAGCGGATGATCTCTTCGGCGGAGGCGTCCTCCAGGGCGTCCGCAGCCGACTCGACGATGTCGGTGAGGTCGAGCGCCGCGGTGGGGCGTTCGAACAGGAGCGTCATGCCGAGCCCTCCCCTCGGGGAGCACCCGACGAGCTGAGCGCGCCGAGCCCGATGAAGCGGAGCCGGAAGGCCCGCGTGCAGGCACGGCAGTGCCAGCCGCCGTCGCTCTCGTACGGCTCCAGGTCCTCGTCTCCGCAGTAGGGGCAGTAGAAGGGGACGGCTCGTTCGGTCACTTCAGGTCACCTTCTTCCGCACGCTGCACCCACGCGGCGAAGGACTCGCCGTCGGCCTTGTTCTCCTGGAACCTGCGCAGCACCCTCTCCACGTAGTCGGGCAGTTCCTCGGCGGTGGTCTTCAGGCCCCGGATCTTCTTGCCGAACTCCCCCCCGATCGAGCCGCCCAGGTGGACCTGGAAGCCCTCGACCTGGTCACCGTTCGCATCGGTGACCAACTGGCCCTTCAGCCCGATGTCGGCGGTCTGGATGCGGGCGCAGGAGTTCGGGCAGCCGTTGATGTTGATCGTCAGCGGCTCGGCGAAGTCCGGCAGGCGCTGCTCCAGCTCTTCGATCAGGTCCATGCCGCGCTGCTTGGTCTCGACGATGGCGAGCTTGCAGTACTCGATGCCGGTGCAGGCCATCGTCTGGCGGCGGAACGTCGACGGGCGGACCCGCAGGTCGTGGGCCTCCAGCTCGGCGGCCAGCTCCTCGGTCCGCTCCTCCGGAACGTCCAGGATGACCATCTTCTGCTCGGTCGTCGTGCGCACCCGTCCGGAGCCGTACTCCTCGGCCAGGTCCGCGATGACGCGGAGGATGTCGCCGTCGACCCGCCCGACCTTCGGCGCGAAGCCGACGTAGTACCGGCCGTCGCGCTGCCGGTGGATGCCGACGTGGTCCCGGCGCTGGTCCCGCGGTCCGCCGGGCGCGGGACCGTCCGCGAGGGCGTACCCGAGGTACTCCTTCTCCAGGACCTCGCGGAACCGCTCCGGGCCCCAGTCGTTCATGAGGAACTTGAGCCGGGCGCGGTGCCGGAGCCGGCGGTAGCCGTAGTCGCGGAAGATCCCGGTGATGCCCGCCCAGACCTCGTGGACCTGGTCCGGCCGGACGAACGCGCCCAGCCGCTTGGCGAACATCGGGTTCGTGGACAGACCACCGCCCGCCCAGAGGTCGTAGCCGGCCTCGCCCTCGTCATTGACCACGCCGACGAACGCGATGTCGTTGATCTCATGGATCGTGCACTGGGCCGTGCAGCCGGACAGCGCCGTCTTGAACTTCCGCGGCAGGTTGGAGAAGTCCGGGTGGCCGATGTACCGGTCGTGGATGTCGCGGAGCTGCGGCGTCGCGTCGATGACCTCGTCCGCGTCGATCCCGGCGAGCGGGCAGCCGAGGATGACCCGTGGCGTGTCGCCGCAGGCCTCGGTCGTGTGCAGCCCGACCGACTCCAGGGCCTCCCAGATGGCCGGGACGTTCTCGATCTCGACCCAGTGCAGCTGGATGTTCTGCCGGTCGGTGATGTCCGCGGTGCCACGGGCGTACTTCGACGACACGTCGGCGATCGTCCGGAGCTGGTCGAGGTTCAGCTGGCCGCCGTCGATGCGGACGCGCAGCATGAAGTAGCGGTCGTCGAGCTCCTCGGGCTCGAGGACCGCCGTCTTGCCGCCGTCGATGCCGGGCCGGCGCTGGGTGTACAGGCCGTACCAGCGGAACCGGCCCCGCAGGTCCGCGGGGTCGATGGAGTCGAAGCCGCCCTTGGCGTAGACGTCGATGATGCGACGGCGGACGTTCAGGCCGTCGTCGTTCTTCTTGTTCTCTTCGTTCTTGTTGAGCGGTTCACGGTAGCCCAGGGCCCACTGGCCCTCGCCTCGTTTCCGCTGCAGACGGGATGGCATCGTGCGCGTCCTCCGTGGTCGTGGGGGACGCGAAGCACGCCGGCAGATCGCACTGCTGGCTCAACGCTGAGCTTTGGGGAATGACACCGGCATACCGCGCGCCCTTGAGGCAGTGGCGGTGATCAGGTGTCAGCGACAGATGGCGCTGCCCACACGGAGAAAGTCGACGTGCCGGCGCATAACCAGCAACGGATCCGCAGCAGCCATGTATCGATGATGACATGTGGTTCGATGACTGTCCAACCATGTCCGAAATGCGGACGGACGTCGCATTGGTCGGATCTCAGCCCTGCCGGAGCCAGTTGATGCCCGGCTCGGAGCCCTCGCCGGGTTCGGACCGCTGCTCCTCGGGGCCGTCGGACTCGGGCGGCAGGTGCTGGCAGTCGCACCATGTGCCGCCACGGCACTCGTCGTGCCGCCGCTCACGACACGCTTCGCAGATCACGTGTCCATTGTGCCCACTCAGAGCCTGTTCACCGCCCCACCGGGGGCTCGCGCGTACGGACTGGACCGAACATCGTTCTGTACGCTGGGCCCGTGGCCGTGGCGGTGACTCCTCCGCTCCCTGAAGGGAGCGGCTTCTCGCTAGGCTGCTTGCGCAGTTTCGCGAAGGGCAAGCCCTGCCCTCAAGATGTCGATCGCCGCGTTCACATCGGCGTGCGTGGCGTGCCCGCACCCTCTGCAGGCGAACTTGGCCTGGGTGAGGCGGTTGTCTGCCGCACAGTGCCCGCAACGCGAACAGAGGCGGGAGGTGTTGTGGGGCTCGATGGCGATCAGCTCGCGACCGGCGCTTTCAGCCTCGTGCGCGAGGACCGTCAAGAACCAGGTCGCCGTCACGTCTAACCGCGATCGTCTTTACCCGACCGCGCACAGGGCGGTGCTGATGCACGCGGATATGCCCGATGCCCTGCAACCGCATGTACGTCGCCGTCGGATGCTCGGGTTGGGAATCCCACCGGCAGCGGTCGCCGTCTTTTGGCCACTCGACGGAATCGAACCAGCCGCGCCCTTTGAACCGGGGGAAACCTGGCTTGTGCCCGGCCTTAAGGCGGCGAAAGAACGCGGCAAACGCCTTGTCCAACCGCCGCAGCGTGGCCTGCTGGGAGGAGAACGACCACCGGCCCTGTCCGGCGGGGTCGTCGGCACGGATGTGCTTCAGATCCCCCGACTGGTCGCCGTACCGAACCGTCACACCCGCCTTGCGGTAGGCGGTACGGCGGTGCTCAAGGGCCGCGTTGTAGAGCTGCCGATGGTCCTCGAGACAAGCGGCGAGCGCGATCTGCTGGTGCCGGGTCGGGCGCAGCAAGAACTTGTAGGACCTACGCACGCCCCCTCCCTTCGGGGGCATGCTCAAACTGCGTCTCGATCTTCCGCTCATGCTCGTCGGCCTGGCGCAGATCAGCTTCTCCACGCACGTCCGAAGGCGGAGGGGCCGGACGGCCATGCTTCGGGCACCACACCATGTGGTGTCCGAAGTCATATGCCGCGCCGCGGGAACGCACCTGACGAGTCACACGATCACTTATAACAGCGTCGCCTATCTGGTATGCAGGAGAAAGGAAAACCGGTGGGGAGACCAGAGAGCAAACCGGCCAGAGACGGCATTTCGCCATTGCATGGAGGCGACGTTTCGCTGTTGCAAATCCTGATGGATCAGCTGCTGACCGACCTGCGGGCGGAGACGCGCGACCTCGAGTGCCTGCTGGGGCCGGAGGTCTGGGACCTGCCGACCCCCGCGGCGGGCTGGACCGTACGCGACCAGGTGACCCACCTGGCCTGGTTCGACGATGCCGCCGTACGCGCCGTGACCGATCCCGAGGCCTTCCGCGCCGAGGTCCGCCGGCTGGTCGAGGAGGGCTTCGACACGGACCGGATCGTCGCGGAACGGCGGTCCATGCCCGGCGAGGAGGTCCTGGACTGGTTCCGTGCGGCCCGCGGCCGGCTGGCCGGCGCCCTGACCGCGCTGGGTCCGAAGGCGCGGATCCCCTGGTACGGCCCCGACATGGGGGCGGCCTCGTTCACCACCGCCCGCCTGATGGAGACGTGGGCGCACGGCCAGGACGTGGCCGACGCCGTCGGCGTCCGGCGCGAGCCGACCGATCGGCTCCGTCACGTCGCCCAGATCGGCGTGCGGACCCTGCAGTGGAGCTTCGTCGTCCACGGCCGGCCGGCGCCGCAGGCGCCCGTACGGGTGGAGCTCACCCTCCCCGGCGGCGGTGCCTGGGCCGCCGGGCCGGAGGACGCCGCGGACGTCGTACGCGGCCCGGCGCTCGACTTCTGCCTGCTCGTCACGCAACGACGGAATCGTGCCGACGTCGACCTCACGGTCGCCGGGCCGGTCGCGGAGGAGTGGATGGAGATCGCGCAGGCGTTCGCCGGACCGCCCGGCACCGGTCGGCCGCCGGCCGGTTCGCCCGAGATGTGATGATCGTCACATTCGCCTGATGCGTCCGCCGCGCCGACCAGGTCATCTCAAGGGGGAGCCTTCGGTTCTCCGCTCCGGACGGGGATCCCGGCCCCCGGCGCGGGGCCGCGGCGACCGGCCGAAGGTGATCGGCGAGATGAGCGTCATGCCGCGTACCGGCTCCGTGAGCCCCTACGGTAGATCCTCATGACCACCGCCTCCGATGCTTCGACGGGCGCTGCCGGGTCGTCCGCCGTGGCACGGATGCGCTCCGCCGTATGGCAGGTCGTCCGGGGCACCACCCTGTCGGCGTTCCGCTACCGGGTGACCGGGCTGGCCGCGGAGGCGGCGTTCTTCACGCTCCTGTCGCTGCCGCCCCTGGCGCTCGGCCTGATCGGCCTGATCGGGCACTTCCGCAACCTGTTCGGCGCCACGACGGTCAGGGAGACCCACGACTGGGTCCTGGACCGCGCCCAGACCGTGCTCACCGAGCAGACCGTCAAGTCCGTCGTCGAGCCCCTCCTGGACGAGGTGCTGCGCGGCGGCAAGGTCGGGATCGTCTCGCTGAGCTTCCTCATCTCCCTGTGGGCCGGCTCCCGCGCGCTGAACGTCTACGTCGACACGATCACGATCGCGCACGGCCTGTCCGGTGTGCGCGGCGTGATCCGTACCCGCCTGCGAGCGTTCTTCCTCTACATCGCGGGGCTCGGCGTCGGGCTGATCGTCATCCCCGTGCTGGTCGCCGGGCCGACCCTGGTGCTGCACTGGGTCCCGGCCGGCGCCGTGGTCGTGCGTCTCCTCTACTGGCCGATCCTCGTCATCGTCGCGGTCATCTTCCTGGCGCTGCTCTACCACCTGAGCGTCCCCGTGCGGACGGCCTGGTGGCGGGAGGTGCCCGGCGGAATCACCGCCCTGGCCATCTGGGGGCTCGGCAGCCTCGTGCTGCGGCTCTACCTGGACGGCTCGACGACGGCCGTGTCGGTGTACGGGTCGCTGGGCGCGGCCATCGCCGTACTCGCCTGGCTGTACGTCACCGCGCTGGCCGTCCTGATCGGCGCGGCGCTGAACGCCGAGGTCGACAAGCTCTGGCCCGGGGAGTTCACCTCGCGCGCCCGCCTGGAGGACGAGGCCCCCGCCCCCGGCCGCGAGCCCTGACGGCCTCCGCCCGGAGATGGCGGAAGCCCCCGCCGAGGCGGGGGCTTCCAGGTTGTGGTGGTCTCGGAGCTCCGAGAGTGAGACGTCCGCTCAGCCGGAGACCGGGGCGCCGGTCTTCGGGTCGAGGATCAGACGGCCCGCGCGGGGGCGGTGGAAGTCGAACATGCCGCCCAGGCTCCCGGCCCGCTGGTCGAACGACGCGTCACCGATCCGGCCGACGCCCCAGTTGTCCTCGATGAACTTCAGCACCGAGGTCTGCTCGACGTAGCGGTGGTCGACGTGGTTGACCTTCGCGAACGGCGAGATCACGAGGAGCGGGAGGCGCTGGCTCGGGCCGCAGCGGTCCTGGTAGCCGCCGGCCATCTTGGCCTTGCCGCACAGCGTCGTGTCCTGCGCGGCGTCCGCCGAACCGTTGAGGATCCGCGGGGCCTTGTGGTCGTACCAGCCGTCGGAGTCGTCGTAGGCGATGACGACCGCGGTGGACTTCCACTCCGGCGACTGCTGGAGCTTGTTGATCGTGTTCACGTAGAACTGCTGCTCGTCCAGCGGGTCGGAGTAGCCCGCGTGGCCGTCCTGGTAGTTGGCGGCCTTGAGGAAGCTGACGGCGGGCAGGTTCCCGGCCGTCAGCGCGGCGTCGAAGTCGGCCAGGTCGTACTGGTGGTTGGCCTGGTCGGTGTGGCCGATCGCCGCCACCGAGGACGGCGGCAGGTGCTTCTCGTTCGCCGTCGACTTGTAGTACTGGAACGGCTCGTGGTGCGGGTTGTAGTCGGTCTGGGTGATCCCGCCGACGTTCTTGTGCGTCGAGCCGCAGACGGCGTAGCCGTTGGCCGTGCCGGTCGGGCGGAAGCCGCCCTGGAACCAGCCCCAGGTGACCTTCTTCTCGTTGAGCAGGTCACCGACGTTCCTGCCGGTCATCACGGCCAGGTTGTTCTTGGACGTGTGGTTGTTGCCCGAGCAGTCGTCGAACGCCGGGTCCGGGTCGTTGATCATCGTGCCGACGCCGTCCTTGTCCGGCGACTGCACGACGTAAGAGTCGCTGACCTTCTGGTGCGTCTTCGGGTCGACGGCGTAGACGCCGTGCGTCTGGCCGGAGACGAGGTTGATCGCCCCGGGGGAGGACGGGCCGAAGACCGTGTCCCACGAGTTGTCGCTCATCGCGTAGTTCTGCGCGTAGTTCCACAGCGCGGTGACGGTGTTGCCGTCGTAGTAGTCCATCACCAGGCCCGGCTCGCCGAACAGCGGGGGCTGTCCGGTGCACTTGTCCTTCTCGGTGTACTCGACGAACTTGTCCATCTTGCCGCCGTTGACGGCCTTCTGCTCGGACCCGTACCCGTGGTCCTGGTCGCAGGTCAGCGGCTGCTCGTGGGTGAGGCGCTTCGGGTCGTACTGGTTCGGGTTGTCCTTGAGCAGCTTCTTCGTCAGCCCGTCGACGCGAGGCGTGCGCCGCTTCGCGGTGAACTTCGTGCCGTCGGTGTTGGCCGCGTTCGGGTACGTGCCGAAGTAGTGGTCAAAGGAGTTGTTCTCGCCGAAGAGTACGACGACGTGCTGGATCGGCGTGGCGGTGCGGACCTGCGTCTCGGCCGCGGTCAGCGAGGCGGGCTCCTGCCGCCCGCCGCCGCTCGCCCAGCTCGGCACCGTGGCCAGCGCGAGCGCTCCGGCCGCGGCCACCGATCCGGCGATCAGCGCGGACCGTCGGCCCTTCCACTTTCCGGGACCCATCCTGTTGCCTCCTGAAGTTGTGAAACACCGGTCCTCCGACGGAGTCCCGGCTCAGCCGGGATCCCATCGAGCCGCGACGACGATCACGCTGACGTACGGTGACGCACAGGTGAACAGGGCGCCATGGATGCTTCAAATCTCTTTAGACGATCTTTATCTGATCTCGGGGGCGTCTGTCCCGTCAATGACCGATTTTGACCACTGTGGGGCTGGTGGGGGGATCAGCTCAGGAGGGCGCGGGCGAAGAAGTCACTCGTGTCGCGGACGCCGGGCAGCGCGAAGAAGTAGCCGCCGCCGAACGGCCGGATGTAGTCGGTGAGCGGCTCGTCCGCCAGCCGGCCCTGCACCGCCTCGAACTGCCGGGCGATGTCCTGCTGGTAGCAGCTGAAGATCAGGCCCATGTCGAGGTCGCCGACCGCGTCCACGCTCCGGTCGTAGTTGAAGCTGCGGCGCAGGATCCGGCTGTCGGCGCTCTGCGACGTCCGCGGGTTGGCCCGCCGGATGTGGCTCGTCAGCGGGATGACCTTGCCGATCGGGTCGTCGGCGTACCGGGGCTCGTCGAACTCGTGGTTCCCGTCGAGGGGGGCGCCGGTGTCCCGCGCCCGGCCGAACATCTGCTCCTGCTCGGTCAGCCCCACCCGGTCCCAGAACTCCACGAGCATCCGGATGAGCCGGATCACGACGTATGAGCCGCCCGCCGTCCACGCCGGCTCCGGAGCGCTCCGGCCGTGGCCGGTCGTACCGGGGGCGGCCCAGACCAGACGGTTCATCTCCCGGGCGTCCGTCACGTCGGGACTCGCGATGCCGTCCTTGAAGCCCATGAGGTTGCGCGGCGTGCCGCTGGGCCGCGGCGGGCTGGAGAAGCCGTTGATCCGCCACCGCACCTGCATGGCGCCGCGCGTGTGCCGGGCGACGTCGCGGAGCGCGTGCACGACCGTGTCCTCGTCGTCCGCGGACAGTTGCACGCTCAGGTCGCCGTGGCACCAGGCGGGGTCGAGCGAGTCATTGGGGAAGGTCCGCATCGGCGTCAGGCCGGGCGGCCTCCGGGCCGCCAGCCCGTACCGGTCGTCGAACAGGGACGCGCCGACGCCGACGGTCATCATGAGCCCGGCTCCGGGCACGTCGGGGCCGAGCACCCCGGAGTCGGCGGGCGGCGCGCTGATCCCGGCGTCGACGGGCGTGCCGCCGGCGGTGAGCGCGCGGGCGCGGTCGGTCAGGCCGCGGAACAGCTCGGTCAGCTCGCGGCGGCCGTCGGCGACGACGTCGAACGACACGACGACGGTCCGCCGCCTGACCGGTTCGAGGATGCCGGCCTGGTGCGCTCCGTGAAAGGCGCGCGCCGCGGTCCGGCCGGACGGGGCGGCTCCGGCGGCCGCACCGGCGGCGGAGGGGCCGGCGACGGCGCCGGCCACGCCGGCGGCCAGGGCGCCGCGCAGGAAGGATCGGCGGTCGGAGGGCATCATCCCGCTCCCTGGGGGCGACGTCGGGGCGCGCAGATCGTGGCGATCGGGGCGAGGCGTTCGAGGAGTTCTCCCACCGCGCCGTTGAGGCGCTCGCGGTCGGCGCGCGAGAGCGTGTCGACCGACGAGTGTCCTTTCAGCAGGGCGGCCATCCGGTCCATCGAGGCGTCGACCCCGGCCAGGCCCGCGTAACGGGGCCGCAGCAACGGGCGGAGCAGGTCGACGAGCTCCCGGGTGCCCTCGAGGTTGGCGGCGGCGGTCCGCAGCGTCGTGCCGCTGCCCTGGTCGGCCTCGCCGGTGAGCTGGAACTGCAGGGTGTTCTCCAGGATCTCGTGCGCGCGCAGCGGCAGGTCGCCGGGTTCCATGCGCTCGTCGGGCCACGCGGACCGCAGGGCGCGGACGTCCCGGGCGAGACGGTCGGCGACGCCGGCCAGCGAGGCGGCGGACTCGCCGTGCCACAGGCCGTACTCCACGCGGTGGAACCCGGTGAAACCCGGGTCGCGCACCCCGGCGGGCAACCCCGCCGGAAGGCCGTCGATCCGGCCGTCGAAGTCGCCGAACGTGCCGTACGCCGCCCCGAGACGCTCGTAGGCCAGGTGCGCCGGCGTCCAGGCGGCCCGCGCCGCGTCGAGATCACCGTCGTCGACGGCGGACCGCAGGGCGTCGGTCCGGGCGACCAGGCGGTCGAGGCCGGTGGAGACGTACGCCTGGTAGGCGCGCGCCGGCGCGTACAGGTCGTTCTCGGAGACCGGGACGATCCCCGGCGTGCCGCCTCCGGGGCCGATGATCCGCGTCATGGGACCGGTGACCGGGTCGCCGGGCCCGTCCTGCGCGCAGCGGAAGGCGTACGAGCCGGGGCCGAGGGCGATCCGCAGCACGCGGACGGTCCCGGGGCCGACGCCCTCCAGCTCGGCGTAGACCGCGCCGTTGCCGGGGTCGATGAGGGTGACGTTCGTCGACGTGTTGCCGTTGTTGCGCAGCGGCAGGTCCTGCCGGCCCGGCCGCAGCGGGACCCGCCCGGTGCCGCAGCCGGAGGCGCCGGCCTCGATCGCGGGCGCCTCCGACGCCGCCTTCGGCGCGGGGCGCGTGCCGTCGCCGGCCATGGCGAGCAGCAGGGCCGCACCCGTCGCACCCGCTGCGAGCGCCGGCAAGCGCATCACGAACTCCATCGGTTCTTCGGAGGGCACGGCGCGCGGCCGTCCCTGGTCGGCGGTCACCGGCCGCGCCGGCGCGTTGATCGTCGGGCGGCGGCCCCCGACACTCTAGACGCCGCGGAGCCCACCGGCGCCCGGGATCCCGGGCACCGGCGGGCTCCGCGCAGCTGTTCAAGTCCGCGTAACCGGCGCTTTACCACGGCCTTCTCGATCCATTGCGCACGTAGCCGGCCGATTGGAGTTAGGTTAGTCTCACCTAATAAGGTGGCGCGACCATTTCCGACCAGCCGATCGACAGGGGACCCCTTGGCGGACCACCGCTGCGCACACTGTCCCGGAAGTCACACGGGGGAGCGCCCGTGCCTGGCCAGCGCCACCACCGGGGCGCGCTCGTGGCTGCTCATCGAGCATCCCGGCCCGTGGGCCGAGTACGTCGAGGACGCCGACCTGCCGGGACCGGTCGCCGACGCGCTCCGCCGGGCCGCGCGGCACGGCGTACGCGCCCAGTTCATCCGTGCCCCCCGCCGGCGGCGCCGGACGCCTCCGCTGTGGGTCTACACCGGCTTCTCCGGCGACACAGCCCCTGACGGCCGGCCCGTGACTCCCTGGCTGGAGGGCCGTGAACTCGCCGACCCGGCCGAACTGGCCGGCCTCGACCTGGCGGCCGTGGCGGCCGGCCGGCCACCCGGCCTCGGCCGGCCGGTGGCGGGCCCGCTCCTGCTCGTCTGCACCCACGGCCGCCGGAACGCCTGCTGCGCGCGGACCGGCGCGCCGCTGGCCCGCGCCCTGCGCGAGCGCTTCGGATCACAAGTGTGGGAAACCACACATGTGGGCGGCGACCGCTACGCCGCCAACCTCGTCTGCCTGCCGCACGGCCTGTACTACGGCGACCTGGACCAACGGCGCGCGGTGGCCGCCGTGACGGCGTACCACGGAGGGGAGGTCGTGCTCGACCGCTACCGTGGCCGGGCCGGCCTGCCCGAGCCGGTGCAGGCCGCCGAGCACTTCGTGCGGGCGCACACCGGGATCCTCGCGGTGGACGACGTCACGGTGGAGTCGATGGTCGCCGACACCGCCGTCGTGCGCGCCGGCCAGGAGAGATACCGCGTCCAGGTGGAGCGGACCGACCCCGGCCCGTGCGGCGCGGGATGTTCGGAGAACCTCGCCACGTATGTTAAAAGGGGGATGGCCCTTCTCAACGGGGCGGCCCTCGTGTAGCCTCTCCGAGGCCCTATTCGCCGTTCCCGTGAGGACACGGCGGCTCTCGGGGAACATCACGGCGCTTCAAGACGTTGCAAGATTTTGCGCGCTTCTTACTGCTGTAGCGCCCGTGACCGAAATTTGCTCACCAGCAAGCTACGAGGTGGTAGTTCTATGGCTCAGGTACGTCGGCAGGCAAACCTCCCCCGTCCCAGCTGGGGCTGGCAGGACGCTGCCGAGTGCCGGGGGGAGGACCTCATCCTGTTCTTCGGCCCCGACGGAGAGCGTCAGCCGGAGCGTGAGATCCGCGAGCGTAAGGCCAAGGCCGTCTGCATGCGCTGCCCCGTGCGCAACGAGTGTCTTGACTACGCCGTCTCCCGGCCCGAGAAGTACGGCACGTGGGGCGGTCTGAACGAAGACGAGCGCGCCTCCGAGCGTCGCCGTCGCATGCGTCGCGCCAACGCCGCGTAGCGTTCCCTCCGCTACCTGCGGTGCGCGACCCCGGCCCGGGGATTCCGGGCCGAACGGCGTGAGCGCCGAGCAATCCAGAATCTTCACCCCTTCACGTGGCGGGTGATCTGATCTTCCGCGAGCCGGGCGACCTCATCGAGTGCGCCCGGCTTCGGCGATCGCCGCCCCGCGCCGGGCAACACCACGATCGCCGTCTCGGTCGTCGTCCGCGCGGTCGCCCGCTCGTTCGGCGACAGCGCTCTCAGGTCGCGTCCGCCCACGATTGAACAGTGTAGGCGCACGTACGACCGCTGAAGCCTGCCGCGAGATCCGGGCGCCGCCGCGGGGCACCACCGCGGCGGCGCCGTCCGGCCGCGCGGCCGCCGTGACCAGCGCCGCGGCCGCCACGGCGCAGGCCCGGACAGGCCCCCCGGACGTGTTCTCGGCCACCCCGAGGCGGCCGCGGAAGGACGTTCGGCGGGCGGGCCTTCACAGCAGCCGTTGCACGTCGTCATCGGACAGCTGGTCGAAGCGCACGTACCACTGGCCCACCGCGCGGAACGTCCAGGGGGCGGCCAGCACCACGATCTCGTCGGCGTCCGCGGCGAGCGCCTTCACCGTCTGCGCGGCTCCGACCGGCACCGCGAGCACGACCCGCCGGGGCTCGCCCGCCCGGACGGCCGCGAGCGCGGCCCGTGCCGTCCCTCCCGTGGCGAGGCCGTCGTCGACCACCACGACGTCCCGGTCCTTGACCGACGGCAGCGCCCGATCCCCCCGGTACGCCGTGACCCGGCGCGCCAGTTCGGCCCGCTCACGTCGTACGGTCTCCTCGACGTCCGCGCGGGTCAGTCCCACGCGGTGCATCAGGTCGGGGTCGAAGACCGGCTCCCCGTCCTCGGCGATCGCGCCGACGCCCAGCTCCGGCTGGCCCGGACAGCCGATCTTCCGCGTCACGAGCACCTCGAGCCGCGCGTCCAGGCGGCGCGCGATCTCCCGGCCGACCGGCACGCCGCCTCGGGGCAGGGCGAGGACGAGCGGGTCGACGAGCCGCAGCGGCACGAGCTCCTCCGCGAGCAGGCGCCCGGCCTCGGCCCGGTCGGTGAAGGGCAGCCGCACTCCCTGACGGCTCCAACCCACGACGACCACCTCGCACGGATGAGGGGCCTTTCTTCCGGAGCCCTACCCACAACGGGCAGGTGCATCCGGCCGTTCGGCGGTCCCTCCGTCCCGGCGCCCCGAGGACGGCCGCCGGCGCCGCGGTGACTTCACCCGAGGCGCCCCCTCCGTCCGGATCGCGAGGCATCTCGCGGCCACGCCGGCCGGGCGCTCATGGCGTGGCGTCCTCGCCAGTCACTCGGCGGCGTCCTACCGTGACGCTGTGATCGCGATGGAGCCCGTCCCCGCATGGTGCCTGGTCAACGGCGAGTGGTCCGAGCGCGAGGACCCGGTGATGGCGGCGTGCGACCCGCAGGGCGGCGACGTGGACGCCGCGATGGCGGGGCTCGGCTTCGAGGCCTGGTGCCGGATCGGCGATGAAGGATTCGCCGCGACGCCGTTGACGCTGACGGTCTACTCCCGCGAGAAGCCGCCCCTGCAGTTCCTGCTGCAGCTGGAGGGGAACGCCGGGAACGTCGTCGAGCACGTCTTCGCCGAGACCCTCCCCGACGCGATGAACCTGCTGGCGGCGTGGGCGCCGGTGGCCCAGGCCGGGGCCCTGGCCGAGCTGGTTCGGCGCCTGGCGGCCGAGGACGGTGAGCCGTCGTCCGCGCTGCGGCCCCGGCCCGCGCCGCCCCGGCCGTTCGCGACCGGAGCGACGCACGCGACGGCGGTGGAGTCCTGATCCCGGACCTGCCGCCGGACCGGTCGGAACCCTAGGCCGACCGGGGACCCTTCGGGACACCGTCGTCGATCTCCGCCGGAGCGTTGATCGTGACACGGTGCATCTTGCGGCGCTGGGTGTAGTCGGCGACCGCGTAGTGCTGGGTGGGCCGGTTGTCCCAGAAGGCCAGCGTGCCGACCCGCCACTTCAGCCGCACCTGGAACTCCGGTGACCGGACGACGTCCTGGAGCAGCGGCAGGAGCGCCTCGTTCTCCCGGTCGTCCAGGCCGACGAGGCGGGTCGTCGAACTGCGGTTGACGAACAGCGCCTTGCGGCCGGTCTCCGGATGGACGCGCACGACCGGATGCCGGACGGGCGGCCACTTGCGCTGCATCTCCGCCAGGTCGAGCCGGTGGCCCTTCGCGATGGCCTTCGTCACCGACATGGTCAGGTCGTGCTCGGCCTCGAGCTCGTCGCACAGGCGCTGGATCGACCGGGGCAGCGACTCGTAGGCGAGGTACATGTTGGCCCAGTTGGTGTCGCCGCCGACGTCGGGCAGGATCACCGCACGCAGCAGCGACCCCATCGGGGGCACCGTCATGAAGGTGTTGTCGCTGTGCCAGGAGTCCCCCCCTTCGCCCTTGGGGTCCTTCTGGTCGAGGATGTGTATGGCGCTGGCCGACGTCTTCATCGGCGGCTCGTTCAGCGTGCCGAACCGCTCGGCGAAGGCCAGGTGCTGCTCGTCGGTGATCTCCTGGTCGCGGAAGAACAGGACCAGGTGGTCGAGCAGGCCCCGGCGGACCTCCGCGACCTCCTCCTCCGACGGTGGTTTTCGCAGGTCGAGTCCTGTCACCTCGGCGCCGATGTGCCGTGTTACGGGGTGGAATTCGATCATGTCGGTGGCCCTCCGTCGGTGGCCCGCGCAGCAAAACAAGCAATCGCTAGGTTGCCACGTTTCGGCATGCCTGACCACCCCTCGGAGCGGTACAACCGCGTGATCAGTGCGGTACCGGGCCGGTCCCGCTCCCGGGCCGCGCGGTCAGCGGGGGCCGGTCGCGGCGGGGAGGTGGGCCAGGGCCCGGCGGGCGGCGGGAAGGGCGGCCTGCCGGTCGGCGGGGACGAGACCGACGCGGGTACGGCGGTCGAGGAGGTCGGACTCGTCGAGGGCGCCCTCGTGGAGGACCGCCCAGACCAGTTCGGCGCCGATGGTGGCCGAGCCCGGCACCACCGGCTCGGCGAGCGAGGGGTCCGCCGCCGCGAGGGCCGCAACGGCGGTCGCCTCGGCGCCGTACCGCCGCACGAGGCGCGCCGGCGCGGTCAGCCGGCCGAGCTCCGGCGCGGCGCCGACCAGCGGCAGCCGGGTCGTCCGGCACGGCCCGGCCGGGAGGCCGCGTCCCTCGATCGCCGCGTCGACCGCGTCCTGGGCCATCCGGCGGTAGGTCGTGAGCTTGCCGCCGACGACCGTGACCACGCCGTTCGGGCCGGTCAGCACCGCGTGCCGCCGCGACAGGTCGGCGGTCCGGCCGCCGGGTCCGTCGAGCAGCGGGCGGAGCCCGGCGAACGCGCCCACGACGTCGGCGCGGCGCACGGGGACCTCGAGCGCGGAGTCGACGACGTCGAGCAGGAAGCCGATCTCGGCCTCCGTCGGCCGCGGCACGTCCGGGACCGGGCCGTTCGCGGGCTCGTCGGTCAGGCCGACGTACACCCGGCCGTCGTCCTGGGGCAGGACGAGGGCGAACCGCCCGGTCGTCCCCGGGATCGGCAGGTGCAGCCCGGCGAGCGGCACGCCCAGCGTGTCGGCACGCAGCACGAGGTGGGTGCCGCGCGAGGGCCGCAGCCGGATGCCGTCGGCGAGCCCGCCCGCCCATACCCCGGTCGCGTTGATGACGGCACGGGCCCGGATGACGTGCTCCGCGCCGGTCAGCTCGTCCCGGACGTCCGCGCCGTCGCCGTACAGGGCGGCGGCCCGGCAGCGGGTGATGATCCGGGCGCCGTGCGCGGCCGCCGTCCGCGCGATCGCCGTCACGAGACGGGCGTCGTCGGCGAGCTGACCGTCCCAGGACAGGATCCCGCCGCGCAGGCCGTACGAGCGCAGCGCCGGCACCAGCCGGAGCGTCTCCACGGCGGACAGGCGGCGCGGCCGGGGCAGGACGGCGCGGCGGGTGTGGGCGCTGAGCCGGAGCAGGTCGCCGGCCCGTACCCCGGCCATCGACAGGGTCGCCGCCGACCCCGACACCAGCGGCGTCAGCGGCAGCACGAACGGCAGCGCGCGTACGAGGTGCGGGGCGGTGCGCGCCATGAGCACCCCCCGCTCGACCGCGCTCTCGTGCGCGACGCCGAGCTGTCCGGAGGCCAGGTAGCGCAGGCCGCCGTGCACGAGCTTCGAGCTCCAGCGGGACGTGCCGAAGGCGAGGTCGTGCGCGTCGACGGCGGCGACGGACAGGCCGCGCGAGGCCGCGTCGAGCGCGACGCCCGCGCCGGTCGCCCCGAGCCCGACGACCAGGACGTCGACGACCTCGCCCGCGGCGAGCGCGGCCAGGTCACGGGCCCGCCGGGCGGCGTTCAGGGAGGAGTCCGGCGGCGTCACGGCGCGAGGTACCGGTCGAGGATCTGCCGCAACTCGTCGTCGAAGGCCTCCGGCGACAGGGCCGGGACGCCGTCGGCGACGATGTGCCCGGACATCGCGAAGGACTGCACGACGAGCAGGACGGCGCGGGCCTGCCGCGCCGGGTCGCCGGCGCGGATCGTGCCGTCGCGGTGGCCGGCGCGCAGGGTCTTCTCGAAGGCGCGCAGCATCGTGTCCTGGGTGGTGCCGCGCCGCTGGAGGAGGTACGGCAGGAGGACCTCGGGGTCGACCTCCAGGATCTTGTGGAACAGCCGGTGCCCGCGGAGCGCGGCGACGCCCGCGACGAGCGCCTCGACCGCCTGCGGCCGGACCGGCGCGCCGTCGCCGGGCGGGGTGACGCGGGCGACCACGTCGGCCCACTCCCGGGTCATCAGGTCCGCGACCAGCGTGCGCACGTCCGGCCAGCGCCGGTAGATCGTCATGCGGGACACTCCGGCCCGCCGCGCGACGTCGGTGAGCGTCGTGCGCCGCACTCCGACGGCGAGGACACAGTCGCGGGCGGCGTCGAGCATCGCGTCTTTCTTGTGACGAATAGACGTCATGTGTAACAGTGTAAATCTCGTCATCATCCGCAGGAAGGGAGGGGCCGTGCCGAGGATGCGCTGGGACGGCTGGGGCGATCCGGACCGGGCCACGCCGTTGCCCGCCTCCGTCGTCGGGCTGCTGCGGGAGCTGCTCGGCGTGCGGGCGGATCCCGCGCCGCCGGTGCGGCTCGAGGAGATGACACCGCCCGCGCCGAACCCCGCCGTGCGCGTCCTGGCGGAGACCGTCGGCCCCGACTGGGTGGTGAGCGACGACGAGACGCGGATCCGGCACACCCGCGGGAAGTCCACGCCGGACCTGCTGCGCATCCGCGCGGGTGACGCGAGCGCGGCCCCGGACGCCGTCGTGCTCCCCGCCGACCATGAGCAGGTCCTGGCGGTCCTGGAGCGGTGTTCGCGCGAGCGCGTCGCGGTCGTCCCCTTCGGCGGCGGCACGTCGGTCGTCGGCGGCCTCACCGCGGCGGGGGAGGGGTTCGCCGGCGTCGTCGCGCTGGACCTGCGCCGCCTGGACCGGATCACCGCGCACGACACCGTGTCGCGGACGGCCACCCTCCAGGCGGGCCTGCGCGCCCCGCGTGCCGAGGCGCTGCTGGCCGAGCGCGGGTTCACGCTCGGCCACTACCCCCAGTCGTACGAGTGGGCGACCATCGGCGGGTTCGCCGCGACGCGGTCCTCAGGCCAGGCGTCGGCGGGCTACGGCCGGTTCGACGAGATGGTGGCCGGCCTGACCGTCGCCACGCCGCGCGGCACCCTGACGCTCGGCCGGGCCCCAAGGTCCGCGGCCGGCCCCGACCTGCGCGAGCTGGTGCTCGGCTCCGAGGGCGCCTTCGGCGTCATCACGGACGTGACCGCGCGGGTCTGCCCGCTGCCGGAGACGCGCCGGTACGAGGGCTGGCGGTTCCCCACGTTCGCCGAGGGCACCGCCGCCGTACGGGCGCTGGCCCAGGACGGGCCGCTGCCGACCGTGCTCCGGCTGTCCGACGAGACCGAGACGATGATCGGCCTCGCCCGGCCCGACGAGATCGGCGAGGGGCGCGGCGACGGCTGCCTGGCGGTCTGCGGGTACGAAGGCCATCGGGAGGACGTGGCGGCGCGCCGCGCCGGCGCGCACGCCGTCCTGACCGCGCACGGCGGGGAGCCGCTGGGCGACGCGCCGGGGGAGAGCTGGGCCGCCGGCCGGTTCTCCGCGCCGTACCTCCGTGACGCGCTCCTCGACGTGGGGGCATTCGCCGAGACGCTGGAGACCGCCGGGTTCTGGTCGGTGCTGCCACGCCTCGCCGAGAGCGTGCGGCAGACGCTGTCCCGCGAGCTGCCGTCCTCCCTGGTGATGTGCCACATCTCGCACGTCTACCGGGACGGGGCCTCCCTGTACTTCACCGTGGTCACCGCGCAGGGCGACGACCCCTTGGGGCGGTGGCGGCACGCCAAGGCCGCCGTCGGCGACGCGATCATCGAGGCCGGCGGCACGATCACCCACCACCACGGCGTCGGGACCGACCACCGTGACCGGCTCGCCGACGAGATCGGCCCGCTCGGCGTCGACGTCCTGCGCGCGGTCAAGGATCGGCTCGACCCGGCCGGCATCCTCAATCCCGGCGTGCTCGTCCCGCCCGCCACCGGATGACCCGTACGATCCGGCGGAGGACGTGGCCACCGCCGGAGCCGCGCGGAAGGGATGCCGGAAGCCCGGCAGCCCGGTCCGCGCGCGTTTCTCGGCGGGGCCGGACTCGCGGTACTGGAAGAAGGGTGCTGAGGATGCGTTCGTTCACCGCCGTGGTGAACCCGGCCGCGGGCGGCGACGCGGCCGCCCGGCTCATCCCGCTCGCGCGGCTGCTGCGCGAGGCCGGCGCGGAGATGACCGTGGAGTACAGCCGCAGCCTCGAGCACGCGGCCGAACTCGCGCGCACCGCGGCCGACAAGGGCCACGCGGTGATCGCGGCGGGCGGCGACGGCATGGTCGGCGGGCTGGCCGGCGCGCTCGCCGGCACGGACGGCGTGCTCGGCATCCTGCCGGCGGGCCGAGGCAACGACTTCGCCCGCCAGCTCGGGCTGCCGGAGGAGCCGGACCGGCTCGCCGCCCTGCTGCTGGAGGCCGAGCCGAGACGGATCGACGCGATCGAGGTGACCTCGCCGGACGGCGAGTCCCGCGTCGTCGCGGGCAGCGTGTACGCCGGGGTGGACTCGGTCGCCAACGTCCACATCAACCGGCTCACCCGGCTGCCCGGTCCGCTCGCGTACTACCTGGGCCCGCTGCGCGCGATCGCGACCTGGCGCCCGGTCTCCTACCGCGTCACCGTGGACGGCGAGCTCCACGAGGAGCGCGGCTACACGGTCGTCGTCGCGAACTCCGGGTTCTACGGCTACGGCCTGCACATCGCGCCGGACGCCGCGGTCGACGACGGGCTCCTCGACGTCGTCATCATCCGGCACGCGCCGAAGCGGCTGTTCTTCGCCGTCATGCGGGAGCTGCCGCGGGGCACGCACGTCGACCGCCCGGTGGTCGAGGTGCTGCGGGGCCGGGAGGTGCGGGTCGAGGCCGACCGGGAGATCCCGTACGGCGCCGACGGCGAGCTGCTCGGGGTGCTGCCGGCGACGGCGCGCGTGCTGCCCGGCGCGCTGAACGTGATCGCCGATCCGGTCTGACACTTGGCGCGCGGTTTACCGGTCCCAGAAGACGACGGCGGTACGTTCCCGGTGTGCGGGGGCGATCACTGTGAAACACGCGCTGGCCGCGGTGGCGGGCATCGCGGTGGGCCTGCCGGTGCTGGCGGCCCTGGCGCCCAGGCCGGACGGGCGGCCCGCCGGGGGACTGCCGGCCCGGTACGTCCCGTGGGCCCGCGTCGGGCACCGGTTCCCGAGGACGTTCGCGGAGGGGCCGGCGGAGCACCGGCACGCACGGCGGCCCGCCTCGTCCGGTCCCGGCCGGCCGCAGCCGGCCCCGTCCGCCCAGACGATGGCCCGCGGTCCGCTCCCGGCCCCGTACCACCGGCCCGCGCGTCAGGGCCCCGACCGGGCGGCGTCGCGCGGCGCGGACCGTACGGCCGGGCGCGCACCCGAGCCGGCGTGGACTCCGGCCGGCACGCCGTCGCCGTCCCCGGCCGAGAGCCCGGCGCGGTACCCGGCGGAGACGCCGCCGAGGTACCCGGCCGACCGGCCCTGGCGGTACCCGTTCGACCGGCCGTCCGGCGACGCGACGGTGCGCCCGGCCGACCTCGAACTGTCCATCGCCGCGCCGCCCACCGTCCGGCCCGGCGGCCGGTTCTCGTACTCGGTGCGGCTGACCAACCACGGGCCCGGCGCGCCCGGCCCGATCACGGTGCGCAGCGTGCTGCCCCCGGGCACCGTACGGACCGGGGCCTGGCTGCCGACGGGCGTCGACGGGTACAACGGCGACCGGGAGGCCGCGCTGGTGGTGCGCCATCTCGAACCCGGCCGGTCGCTCGCCGCGCGGTTCGACGTCAGGGTGCTGCCGGACGCCCGCGGTGAGCTCGTCGCCCGAGGCCGGATCGCCGCGGTCGGCGGCGTGCCCGACCCCGTGCCCGACGACGACACCGCCCGGGTCTCCACCCTCGTCCGCCCCCGGTGAACCCGGGAGCGTCCGGGGAACCGCCGGCCGTGAGAACGCGTCATAACGTAGGTCAGAACGTACGGACGAGACGCGACCGGTTGGGAAGAAAAGGGGCCATGCGCACCATCCTGAACATCATCTGGCTGATCTTCGCCGGGCTGTGGCTGGCACTCGGCTACTTTCTGGCCGGGATCGTCTGCTGCGTCCTCATCATCACGATCCCCTTCGGGATCGCCGCGTTCCGGATCGGGGCGTACGCGCTGTGGCCGTTCGGCAAGACGGTGGTGCGGCGAGGCGACGCGGGGGTGATGTCGGCGATCGGCAACGTGATCTGGTTCTTCGTCGCCGGGCTCTGGCTGGCCATCGGCCACGTGGTCACCGGGATCGCGCTGTGCGTCACCATCATCGGCATCCCGCTCGGCCTGGCGAACTTCAAGCTCATCCCGGTCTCGCTGGTGCCGCTGGGACGCGAGATCGTCTCCACCGACGACCCGCGGGCCTTCGCCTGAGCCGCGGGTAGAGCCGGGGTCGATCCACGCCCTGCCGCCGGGTTCCGGGGGACAAAGTCTCGGGTGAGAAAGATCATCCTCTTTGTTCGCGGGCTGGACAGCCGCTGGTCACCGGGACACACTTGCCCCATGTCAGCGGCCACGCCGTTGCCCAAGCAGGGCGACGTGTTCTTCGACTCCCGGGGAGCGGACCGCGCGCTGCGGCTCAGCCGCCATCCCGACGCGGGGGTCGTCGTGCTGAGCATCTGGAACGGCGGGGTGTGCCAGGGCACCTTCCGGTTGCCGTCGGACCAGATCGCCACGTTGGCGGAGGCGCTGCTGAGCGCGGCGCCGGAGCCCCGGCCGCCGCTGCCGCAGACCGGCCAGTACGAGCCCCCGCCCGCCGGCGGATACGAGACCCCGCCCGCCGCGCCGTACGACCGGTCCGAGCCGCGTCCGGCGGGCGACGGGCCGCCGCCGCACGAGAGGTTCGAGCCGCAGCCGCCGGGCGACTTCGAGCCGCGTCCCGCCTGGCGGCCGGACCCACCGACCGTGCCCTGACGGGCCGAGGCCGGCGGGACCCGCCCAGGGCCTGCCCGGACGCCCGGGCGACCTGGCCGGAATGTGCCGAACAGCGGCAACGGGCTGATCTTCACTGCTAGTTTGCCCGGGTGCCCCCCTCTTCTCGCGACTCCGCGGCCGGTGCCGGCTGGACGTGCCGGGAGCCGGGAACGTACACCGCCTTGATGCCGAGCCGGGCGCGATCCCTGTCGTGGACGAACCCCGCGACGCTCTGGCGGGCCCGCAACGACGTCCTCGCCCGCTGGTTCGGCGACCCGACCGACGATGAGCGGGCACGCTGGGTGCGTGAGCAGTCGGCGCGGGGAGCCTCCCCGGACTTCGCGATCGAGCGCGACGACCCGGACTCCTTCTCGTTCATGATCCTGGGCGACACGGGCGAGGGGGACGCCTCGCAGTACGCCGTGGTGCCGGGCTTCGAGAAGATCGGCGCGGGCACGCGGTTCGCGGTCATCGCGAGCGACGTGATCTACCCCACGGGGAGCGTGAACGACTACCCCACCAACTTCTTCCGCCCCTACCAGGGCTATGCCGCCCCGATCTACGCCGTCCCGGGCAACCACGACTGGTACGACGGACTCGGCGGGTTCATGCGCGTCTTCTGCGGCGCGCCTCCGCTGTCCCCGGACGGCCGTCCCAAGCGGTTGTCGGCCGCATGGTGGCGGCGGCTGTTCTGGAAGGAACCCGAGGTCGCCGACGAGGGGCGTCTCGCCGCGGCGGAGGCCCTGCGGTCCGCGCCGGGGCAACGGGCGGCGCAGCCGGGACCGTACTGGGTGATGGACGCCGGCCCGCTCCGCATCATCGGCATCGACACGGGCATCCTCGGCGGCATCGACGCCGACCAGGGCGCGTGGCTGCGCCGCGTGTCCCAGGGGCCCAAGCCGAAGATCCTCATCACGGGCAAGCCGCTGTACGTGGACGACGCGCTGCATCCCTGCCCGATCGCGGGCGGCGGGACCGTCGACGAGATCGTCCGCGACCCGGCCTGCAACTACGTCGCGGCGATCGGCGGGGACATCCACAACTACCAGCGGTATCCGGTGCGGGTCGGAGACCGCGTGATCGAGTACATCGTCTCGGGCGGCGGCGGCGCCTTCATGCACGCGACGCACACGATCCCGCGCGTGACGGTGGGCGGCGTCTCCGAGGAGGAGTTCCGCTGCTACCCCCTGCGCGGCGACTGCCTCGCCTTCTACAGCAGGCTGTACGGCAGGAGGCTGCGGCTCCGGCGGTTCTTCGAGCTGTCCGAGGACGAGGCGGCCGCGGTGATCGAACAGCGGCTCGGGATACCGCCGCACCGGGAGACGCGGGCGACGGTGACGTGGCGTGCCAGGATCGTCGCCTCGCTGCTCGGCGTGCCGCCGAGGCCGCATCGCCGGTCCCGCCTGCGCCTCCCCGTCCGGCGCGTCTACCAGCGGTTCCTCTCCCCGGTGTCCGACTCGAACCGGCCGCCCCTGTTCAAGAGCTTCCTGCGCCTCGACGTCACGCCGGAGAGCTTGCGGATCCGCTGTTTCGCCGCGACCGGATGCCGGGAGCACGAGCTCGACCCTCCGCTCGAAGACGAACTGATGATCCAACTCCGGATATGACGGATCATTCGTGTGAACCATGGCGCCCTATGCCGCGTCTGAGAGATGCACCTATGGCGGCACCCGTCTGCCGCGACCCCCCCGACCTCAGGAGAGGCCTTAATGAGCAACCCCTACCCGCAGCAGCACCAGCCGCAGTACGCGGGGGCGACGCCGCAGTACCAGGGGCAGCCCGGCTACCAGGGCATGGCGCAGGGCCCCGGGCAGATGGTGCCCGCGCAGCACGGGCAGCCGGCCCTCATGGGCATCCAGATGAAGCGCCGCAACCCGGTCGGCGTGTGGCTGGGCCTCCCGCTGATCACCCTCGGCATCTACAACCTGGTCTGGTACTACAGCGTGCACAGCGAGCTGGCGAACTTCGACCGCCGCCGCCAGGTCAGCGCCGGCATGGCGCTGTGCTCGCTGCTGTTCGGGTGGATCACGCTCGGCATCTGGCCGCTCGTCACCTACATCACGCTGGCCGGGCACGTCCGGAACGCCCAGCAGGCGGCGGGCCTCCAGCCCACCTGCAGCGGCGGTCTCGCCTTCCTGCTCGGCCTCTTCGGCTTCGGCACGCTGTACTACCAGATCGAGCTCAACAAGGTCGTCGACCGGTACCAGGGCGCGCCGACCGGGGCCCAGGTTCCCCTCGCCGCCTGACGGCCCCAGCCAGAAGACCCTGGTCACAGGGTCTTTTTCCGTCCTCGGCGCGGATCGTCCGCCCGGCCCCACCGCTCCGTTTCGTCGGTGGGGCCAGGCACAATCGACCCATGCGGATCGCAGTCGGCGCGGTGGGGGACGGCGGGGTGCTGCGCCCGGTCGCGGAGGACGGCACCCCCACCGGACCGGCCGAGCCGGTCACCGACCTCGTCTCCGCCATCGCCCGCCGCGAGGCCGCCTGGTCCCGGCCCGGCGGGACGCGAGGTGACGCGCACGGCGATGCCGCGGTACGGCCCGGTGGGACGCGAGGTGACGCCGCGGTGCCGCCCGGCGAGGCGCGAGGTGACGTCCCGGCACGGACCGGCGGGATCCGCTGGGTGTGGTCCTCGACCGCCGACCTCTACCCGCGCCTGCTCAGCGCCGGGGTCCGCGTCGCGCGCTGCCATGACCTCGAGCTGACCGAGACGCTCCTGCTGGGCCACGCCGGCCGCTTCGGCGAGCCGCGCTCCGTCGCGGCGGCCCTGGCCCGCCTGCACGGACGGCCCGTCCCGGACGATCCGGTCGTCGCCCACGACCTGCCGACGCTGTTCGACGAGGGCCCGTCGGACGACATCGAGGCCGTCGTGGCCGTGCACGCCGAGCAGCAGCGACGGATCGCCGAGACCGGGCTGCGGATGCTCGCCGCCGCCGAGTCGGCGGGCGCGCTGGTCGCCGCGGAGATGGGCCACGACGGTCTGCCGTGGCGCCCCGACGTCCACGACGCGCTGCTCACCGACCTCATGGGCCCGCGTCCGGCACCCGGTCTGCGGCCGCGCGGGCTGCAGCACCTGGCGGACCGGATCGGCGAGGCCCTGGGCCGGCGGATCAACCCCGACTCGCCGTCGCAGATCGTCAAGGCGTTCGCGCAGGAGGGCGTGCGGATCCCGTCGACCCGGTCGCACGTGCTGCGGCAGGTCGAGCACCCGGCCGCCCGGCTGCTGCTGGAGTACAAGGAGCTCGCCCGGCTCTACGTCGCGCACGGCTGGTCATGGCTCGACACGTGGGTGCGCGACGGCCGGTTCCGCCCGGAGTACGTCGTCGGCGGCGTCGTCTCCGGGCGCTGGGCCACCAACGGCGGGGGAGCGCTGCAGATCCCGAAGGTGCTGCGCCGCGCGGTCGTCGCCGATCCGGGATGGAGCCTCGTGGTCGCCGACGCCGCCCAACTGGAGCCGCGGGTGCTGGCCGCGCTCGCCGGCGACGAGGCGTTCGCCGCCGCCGCGGGCGAGAGCGACCTCTACTCCGCGCTCGCGGGCGTTTTCGGCGGCGCCCGCGACAAGGCCAAGATCGCGCTGCTGTCCGCCATGTACGGCGGGACGAGCGGAGAGGCGCCGCAGTTGCTCGCGGTGATGCGCCGCCGGTTCCCCGCCGCGTACGACTATGTGGAGGCGGCGGCCCGCGCCGGGGAGTCGGGCCGCGTGGTGCGGTCGCGGCTGGGCCGCACGTGCCCGCCGCCGTCACAGGAGTGGCGTGACCTCGCCGTTCAGGACGGCGGCGGATCGGCGGTGCGCAGCCGCGGCCGGTTCACCCGCAACTTCGTCGTCCAGGCCAGCGCCGCCGACTGGGCGCTCGTTCTCCTGGCGGCGCTGCGCCGCAGGCTGACCGCGCTGGGCTCCGGCGACGCCGCCCCGCGGCTCGTCTTCTTCCAGCACGACGAGGTGATCGTGCACGCCCCCCGGGAGCTGACCGAGGCGGTGACCGCCGCGATCCGGGAGTCCGCGACGGAGGCGCGCCGCCTGGTGTTCGGCGACACCCCGGTCCGCTTCCCGATGGAGGCCGTCGCCGTCGAGTGCTACGCGGACGCCAAGTGATCCGGCCTTCGGGATGAAGAGTCCGCTTCATCACCGGCTCGGCCGCCGGAGCACCGCCGGCGAGCCGGTGGCGCCGCGTCAGCCGGCGGCGGGGTCCCAGGACTCCCGCTTGTTCAGGGCCTCGGCGTCCAGGTCGGTCGTCTGTTTCCAGATCCCCCGCATACTGGCGACCTCGTCGGCGTCGAGGATGTCCTCGATCCGGGCGAACCCTTCCGGCGCGCGTTCGGCGATCAGGTCGAGCATCTTGTCCAGCGGCATGTTCCGGCAGGCCATCACGACCGCGTTGGCCTCCGGAAGACGGATCTCCTCGTACGATCGCGACCCGGCGATCGGGTCCGCCGAGGAGGCCAGCTCCCGGGCGAGGACCCGCGCGTCCAGGATCGCCTGCGAGCCGCCGTTGGAGCCCACGGGGTACATCGGGTGGGCGGCGTCCCCGGCCAGCGTCACCCGGCCCCGGCCCCAGGAGGGGAGCGGGTCGCGGTCGACCATGGGGTAGTCGAGGATCCATTCGGCGCCGGCCAGCAGCTTCGGCACGTCGAAGCCGTCGTGGCGCCAGTCGGCGAAGTGGGGGAGCACGTCCTCCAGCCGCCCCTCGCGGGTCCAGTTCGCCGTGGCCGCCCCGTCCCGAGGGTCGGCGGAGACGCGCACCTCCGCCACCCAGTTGACCAGGCAGCGGCCGCGCTCGGCCGCCCTCTGGGAGATCGGGTACAGGACCATGCGCCCCACACTGTGGGAGCCCATGACGAGCATGGTGTCGCCGGTCAGGAACTCGTCGACCTCGGTGACGCCGCGCCACATGCGGACGCCGTTCCACAGCGGCGCGCCCTCACCCGGATGCAGCAGCCGCCGTACGGCGGAGTGGATGCCGTCCGCGCCCACGAGCAGGTCGGCGCGCAGCGTGACGACCTCGCCGCGGTCGCGCAGCCGCGCGGTCACCCCATCGGCGTCCTCCTCGAATCCCTCGAAGGACGCCCCCGTCCGTACGGCGTCGTCGCCGAGGCGTTCGCGCACCGCGTCGGCCAGCAGCATCTGCAGGTCGCCGCGGTGGATGGAGTACTGCGGCCAGTCGTACCCGGCGTACCGGCCGCGCGGATGAACGGCGATCCGGTTGCCGAACCGGTCCGTCGTGATCATCTCGCGGGTCTCGATCCCCGTCGCCTCGAGGGCGTCGGCGAGCCCGAGCTCGGTCAGCTCCCGTACGGCGTGCGGCTGCAGGTTGATGCCCACGCCGAGCGGCCGCAGCACGGGCGCCGCCTCCACGACGCGCGTGCCGATACCGGCCTTCTCCAGGGCGAGCGCGGTCGTCAGACCGGCGATTCCCGCACCCACGATGAGCACGTCCACGAGAGCGTTCCTCCTTCGACGCGGGGTGTCACCAAGAAGAGGTATCACCAAGAAGAGGCGGGCGGGCGCGACCGGGCCGGGACCGGGCGGACCGGCCCCGGCCCGCGCGGTCAGTTCGGCGCCAGGCGCACGTCCACGACCGCCGAGCTCCCGGCCTCCAGCGCCTTGAGGGCACGCTGCAGAGCGGGGACCAGGTCCGCGCGGTCGGTGACGCTCTCCCCCTGGGCGTGGCAGGCGCGGGCCACGGCCGCGAAGTCGGGCGGGCTCTGGAACCGCGTGCCGACCGCGTCGCCCCGCGCGGCCGAGCGTCCCTCGGGGAAGAGCTCGAAGACCGGCATCCTGCTGGCCTTGTAGCCGTCGTTGTTCAGCACGACCGCGAGGATGGGGGCGTCGGCCTCCGCGGCCAGGCACAGGGCCGCCGTCGGCACACCGAACATGAAGCTGCCGTCCCCGACGACCGTGACCACGCGCCGTTCGGGAGCCGCCAGGCTCACGCCGACGGCCCCGCCGAGACCCCAGCCCAGTCCCGGGCTGCCCGTCCCGGCCATGGTGCCGGGCAGGCTGCGCTCCAGGGTCTCGTGGAGCGTTCCCGCGTTGGTGACCGCCTCCTCGACGACGATGTCGTCCGCGCGGAGCACGGCGTTCAGCGCCTCGAAGACCTCGCGGGCGACGATCGCGTCACCCGCCCGGGCGGAGGCGGCGGGCTCCTCGTCCGTGCCGGCGCCGCGCCATTTCGCCGCCGGGTCGAGGTCGCCCAGGGCCGCGGCCACCTGGTCCAGGACCACCGCTCCGGGCGCGGCGACGGCCACGTCGACCGGGAAGGTCCACAGCGGCATGTCCTCCTTCACCGGGTCCGCGTCGATCAGCACGACCGTGGCATCCTCGGCGGGCCGGACGAACTTGGGGATCCACGGGACGTCGCAGTCGGCGACGATGATCAGGTCCGCCTCGGCCACGGCGCGACGTGCGGCCCCGGCGGAGCGGACGTGCATCGGGTGGGAGGTGGCGATGTTGACGCATCCGCTCTCCGGCGTGTCGATGACGCGAACCCCCGCGAGTTCGGCCAGCCGGGTCACCGCCTCGAAGCCGCCGGGACGGCGACCCGTCCGTGCGGTGATCAGCAGGGGCCGCTCGGCCGTGGTGAGCAGGTCCGCGATCCGCCGCACCGTCTCGGCGTCCGCCGCGGGCGGGCGCGGCACGGCGTACCCGCCCGTCCGGCCCGGCCCGGTGGCGGGCGGGTCCATCAGCACGTCGCGGGAGACCATGAGGTACGCGGGTCCAGGCCGGCCACCGCGGGCGATCTGCACGGCGCGGCCGACGGCCCGGGGCAGGACGTCCGGGCGGGTCACCTCGAACGTCCACTTCGCGTACCCGCGGACGACGCCCGCCTGGTCGGGCACGTCCTGCTGCCAGTGGATCGTGTGCGAACGGCCGCCGGGAGAGTCCGGGTCCTCCCCGTAGGGTGTCTTGCCGGCGATGACGACGACCCCGGCCCGGTCCCGCATCGCGTTGTGCACCATCGCGCCGAGGTTCTGTGTGCCGACGTCCACGTGGACGAACACCGCCTGCGGGCGCCCGGTCATCTGCCAGTATCCGTGCGCCGCGGCGAGGGCGACCGACTCGAACGTGCACGTGATGATCTTCGGCATCCCGGCGCCCACCTCGGCGAGCGTGACCGCCGCCTCCTGGAGGGGGGCCGAGTCGGTGCCGGGATTGAGGAAGAGGTGGTCGACGCCGTGCTGGTGGAGCAGCCACAGCAGGTGCTCGGCCGTGGTGCGGGGGCGGAATTCTTCGCTCAAGGTCTCTCCATCGGGATGGCGGCGAGGGCCGGATCGACTCATGGTCGGTATCCGCCCGTGGCTCGGCGGGCGGCGGTTCGTCCGGGGGGCCCGCCTGGGCTCTGCGGCGGTGGTCCCTCCGGGGACCCGCCGGGCTCGGCGGGCGGCGGTCCCTCCGGGGGATCCGCCCGCTCTCAGAAGAGATCGGCTCCGGGCGGCGCCTGACCGCGAACGAGACGGCCGACCTCGGCCCGCATGTGCACGAACTCCGGGAGTTCCCGCGTGGTGATCTGGTCGCGTGCCTGCGGCAGGCCCACGGCCAGGTCGGCGACGATCCGCCCCGGGGCCCGGTCCAGGACGATGACCCGGTCGCCGACGTAGACGCTCTCGTCGATGTCGTGCGTGACGAGCAGGATCGTCATCCCGTCCTTGCGCACCCGCAGGACGAGGTCCTCCAGGTCCTCGCGGGTCTGCGCGTCGACCGAGCCGAACGGCTCGTCCATCAGGAGGAGGGCCGGCTGGTAGGCGAGGGCGCGGGCGATCGACACGCGCTGCTGCATACCGCCCGACAGCTGCCAGGGGTATTTGTGCGCGGCGTCCGCCAGGCCGACGGCCTGGAGGGCGCCCAGCGCGGCCGCCTGACGTTCGGACTTGGACCTGCCGCGCCGGCGCAGGGGAAGCGCGACGTTGTCGCGCACGGTCAGCCACGGCAGCAGCGAACGGCTGTAGTCCTGGAACACGACGGCCAGGTTGTCGGGCACGTCGGTGATCTCTTTGCCGTTCAGCGTGATCCGGCCCTGTGAGGGGCGGATCAGCCCGGCGATGCAGCGCAGGAGCGTGGACTTCCCGCAGCCGGACGGCCCGACGATGCTCACCAGCTCGCCCTCGGCGATCTCGAGGTTCACATCTTCCAGGGCCGTGTGATCGGCGTAGTAATGACCGAGCTTCTCGACTTGGAGCACGGAATTCACCTCGTCCGGGAGTCGGTGGGGGAGGAGTAGGCGGAGGAGGTGCCCGCGGCCACCGACACGTCCACGAGGAACGGGCCGTCATGGCCGAGGGACTGCGACAGCGCGTCGCCCAGTTCGTCGGCGCGCTCGACGCGGCGGCCCGGGCACCCGAGCCCCGCGGCGACCGAGACGAAGTCGATGCCGCCCAGGTCGGTGCCGGGCACGTCCGGTATGTCGATCCGGCGGCCGAGCGCCTTGACGGCCTCGTACGCCTGGTTGTTCAGCACCACGAACGTGACCGGCGCCCGGTGACGCGCGGCCGTCCACAGTGCCTGGATCGAGTACATGCTGGAACCGTCGCCCACGACGCAGACGACACGCTGTCCGGTACCCGCCAGCGCGCGGCCGACGGCGAGCGGCAGTCCCCAGCCGAGGGCGCCGCTGCCGGTCGTGAGGAACCCGCCGGGCCGGGTGATCGGCAGGCGGTCGTGCAGCACGTCCCGGTGGCTGGGGACCTCTTCGACGACGACCGCGTCGTCCGGCAGCAGGCCGCGCAGCGTCTCGATCACCAGCGCGGGCTCGATGGGGTCCGTGGCCGGTGGCGCGGGCGGCCGGAGCCGGGGCGGCGGTGCGGGCCGGTCGGCCTTCTCGACCAGTTCCAGCAGCGCGGTGACCCCGGCCCGGATCGTGGTGAGCACGCTGGTGCCCACCGGGGCCCAGGCCGTCTGCGCGGGGTCGCAGTCGAGGTGGAACAGCCGCGCGCCGGCCGGGAGGTACGGACCCTCGGTGTGCACGTGATACGTGAAGATCGGCGCGCCGATCGACACGATCACGTCGTACGGTTCGAGGGCACGCGCGAGCTGGTCGCGGACCGGCGGTAGGAAACCGCGGAACAGCCGGTGATCCTCCGGGAAACCGGACCGGCTGGACAGCGGGCCGATCCACACCGCCGCGCCGGTGCGCTCGGCCAGTTCGGTGACGATGGGCGACGCGCCGTCGTCGTCGACGCCGGCGCCGACGATGATCGCCGGCTCCCGGGCGGCGTTCAGGGCGTCGGCCACCTCCCGCAGCGCCGCGGGCTCGCCGACGAACCCGGCACGGACCTCACGGGGCTCGACCGGCCGGGCGGGCCGGTCCCAGTCGTCCTCGGGCACCGAGAGGAACACCGGTCCGCGCGGCGGGGTCATCGCGACGTGGTACGCCTCGGCGAACGCCGCGGGAACGTCCTCGGCGCGTTCCGGCTGCCGGCTCCACTTCACGTACGGCCGTGGGAAGAGCGCTGGTTCGTCCGCCGACAGGAAGGGGCGGGTCGGCAGCATGGCACGCGACTGCTGGCCCGCCACGATCAGGATCGGCACGCGGTCGCGGTAGGCGTTGAACACCGCGCCGAGGGAGTGTCCCACTCCACCGGCGGAGTGCAGGCTGACCAGGGACGCGTGCCCGGTGCCCATCGCGTGGCCGGCCGCGACGGCGACCGCCACCGACTCCTGCAGGCCGAGCACGTAGCCGAAGTCGTCCGGCCACCCCGCGAACATCCGCAACTCGGTCGAGCCCGGGTTGCCGAAGAAGGTGGTCAGCCCGACGCCGCGGAGGAAGTCGAACACGGCGTCCCGGACGGTGAGCCCGTCGGTCATCTGGCCTCTCATGTCGCGTCGACGCGGCGGGCCGCCCGGTGCCAGGCCAGGGCGCGGCGCTCCGCCGCCAGCAGCAGGGTGTTGAGGATGTATCCCAGGATCCCCAGCAGCACGATGCCCGCCCACAGCGTGGGCAGGTCGGACCGGCTCTGGGCGTCGCTCATCAGGAACCCGATCCCGTTCGTGGCGCCGGGAAGCAGCTCCGAGAAGACCATCAGGATGAGCGACAGCGACAGGCTCAGCCGCAGCCCGGCGAAGATCTTGGGTAGCGTGGACGGGAGGATGATCTTGAACAGCCGGTCGGTGGACGACAGCCTGAACACCCGCGCGGTGGCCATCTGCAGCTGGTCCACCGATCGCGCGCCGTCCGCCGCGTTGAGGAGGATCGGCCAGATCGCGCTGAAGACGATCGACGCGATCTGCATCTGGGAGCCCAGCTTGAACAGCACGATGAAGACCGGCGCCAGAGTCGGCGGCGGGATAACGCGGGCGAACTGGAACAGCGGATCGAGATAGGCGAACACCCGGTCCGAACGGCCGAGCAGCAGGCCGAGGGCCACCCCTACGACGATCGAGGCCGCCAGCCCGACGGCCATCCGGCCCAGGCTCGGCAGGAGGTTGCCCGTGGCGTCCGAGGTCAGGAACAGGTGGGAGGCCGGACCCGCGAACCACAGGTGGTACATCTTCGCCACGATCGTCGACGGCGGAGGGAAGGAGGGGCTGTGCGCGACCCGGGTACCGGCCTCCCACAGGACGACCGCGACGGCGAGGACGATCCAGCGGTGCACGATGGCGGTCAACAGGCCCGTGCCGTAACGACCCGGGCGGCGGCCCACGGCGGCGGCGCTCACGAGCGTCCTCCCGACTGCGCGGCGTGCCAGCGGAACAGGCGGCGTTCGCCCTGGACCAGCACGGTGTTGATGACGAGGCCGAGCGCTCCGGCCCAGACGGTGCCGGCCAGCACGTCCCGAGCGCCGTCGAGACCCTGCTCGGCCTGGCCGATGAAGATGCCGAGGCCCGAGCCGAAGCCGGACAGGATCTCGGTGCCCACCGCGAGGATCAGCGCGACGGCCGCGGCCAGCCGCACGCCGGTGGCGATGAACGGCGCCGCCGCCGGCAGGGAGACCCGCCACATGATCTCGACCCTGCTGAAGCCGAACGTGCGCAGCGTCTCCTTGGCGACCGGATCGACGTCCTGGAGGCCGTAGATGGTGTTGAACAGCACCGGCCACACGGCGGCGTAGACGATCAGGGTCGTCTCGGTCGCGAGACCGGTACCCAGGAGGAGGCTGACCAGGGGGATCAGCGCTACGGACGGGATCGGGCGGAGGAACTCCAGGACCGCCCGGACAGCGGTGCCGACGACGGGGAGGCCGCCGAGGAGCAGGCCGAGCGGAACACCTCCGGCGACCGCGATGGCCAGGCCGAGGGCCCAGGCCTTGATCGTGCTGAGGACGTTCGTCATGAAGTCCGGGTCGGCCGCCAGACCGACCGCGCGGGCGAGAACCGTCGACGCCGGGGGGAGGTAGGTCTTGTCGACGATGCCCGCCCGCCCGAGCGCCTCACTCGCCGCGACGAGGATCGCGAGCCCGGCGATCCCCCGCAGCCACCTGCCGGTGCGCGAGAGATGCCGGGATCGCGGGTTGTGCGTTGTCATACTGCCTTGGTCACTTGTCCGAGGGCGTGAAGAGCAGCGTCTTCGGGTCCGGCTTGTTCTTGAGCATCTTGTTCTGCTCCATGAGGTCGATCAGCCGCTGTAGCCGGGTCGGGTTCGACGAGGTCGGGAACCCGGGCAGGCTGAGGACCGAGGCGGCCTGGGCGTCGATGCCCTTGGTGTAGCCGGGCAGGACCTCCTCGACCTTCTTGCGGTCACTGGACGCCAGCTGCTGCGCCTTCTCGATGGCCCGCTGGAAGGCGGCGGCGGTCTTCGGGTACTTCTTGACGAAGTCCTCCGTGCTGAGGTAGCCGCTCACGGGGAGGTCGGTGACCGGCGGGCCACCGCCGTCCAGGACCATCCGCGCGCCTTGCTTCCGCTGGATGTCGGTGCCGAACGGCTCACCGGTGTGCACCGCGTCGACCTGGTGCTTCTGCAGCGCGGCGCCCATCTCCGGGAACGCGACCTTGACGTACTTGATCTTGTTCGGGTCGACGTTGTTCGCCTTGAGGACCTCGTTGAAGGTCAAGGACTGAATGTTGTTCGGGATGTTGACCGCGACGGTCTTGCCCTCGAGGTCCTTCGGCTGCTTGATGGGCGAGTCCTTCGGGACCAGCAGCTCCATGAAGCGAGGCGCCTGGGCCGCGCCGTCGGCGAGGATGCGCAGCTTCAACTGACCCGTGTCATTCGCCTGGAGGAACGTCACGTAGTTGCCGCCGGCGATGACGTCGACCTGTCCGTTCTTGAGCGCGGGCAGGGCGAGGATGCTTTGGGCGACGGGCTTGATGTTGACCTTGAGGCCCTCGGCCTCGAAGAACTTCTGCTTGACGGCGATATGCAGACCGGCGGCGTCCACGAGGGGAAGCGAGGCGACGGTGATGGTCTTCTTCTCAAGGCCGCTCGCGTCGTTGTCCGACTTTGAGCCGCCACCGCAGCCCACGGCGAGGGCGGCGGTGAGAAGAAGACTCGTGAGGAGGGCGGGGCGAGACCCGAACCGTCTCATGGCGCTCCTTATGTAGGAGGGGAAGAAGGCTGGAGCATTGCGGGGGCATGGGGAAGTGGGGACCGTGGGCAAGCGGTTGTCAGGCGACAACGCCCGAATAGTCACGATCAGGGGGGAGGTTACAGCACACGCCCTGTGGTGCGCAGGCGGCAGAAGAGGTCCGATTGACCGGTCGTCAAGGGAGATTGACGCGCAAATGTCATGTTTTGGGCGATTTGAAAGGTTGACGCGCTGTAGGCGCTCCGCTCTCGCCGGCGGGAGGGGGCGCCGGGAAGTCGTGGGAGCGTGACCATGCTCGTCGCGTGGTCGCCGCTCGCCCCGCCCTGGCGGCGACGTGAATTTCCCTCGGCCATTGTCGAGTGCGATCGCATCCATCCCGGATGAGTCAAGTATCACAGAGAATGAATGGCGACTTACTAAGAGTTATGTCGCATCATCGAGTTGCCGTCACTGTGAGCGGCGGTGAGGTTACTCCAACAGCAACACTAGACGCAGTATTTCGATCTCTTTGCCAGCAGTCCCTACGGTGTGCTGCAATGTCGGACGCTGGACGGCAGACCCGATGTACCCCTTGTCGGCGCCTCCTTTTCTCCCCAGCTTCTTACCAGCGCGGATCCTTACCGTGAGAGGGTGTAAACGCCAAGTGCGGATACAACCAAACGACGAGCCTGGTGACCGCACTCCGCCGTCTCCGGCGGCGGAGGAGAGCGGCGCCCTGTCTGCTGGTGCCCGTGGGCCCGGCAGCAGGCTCCGGCTGCGCAACTGGCGTGTGCGGCGACGGCTGATCGCCCTGATCCTGATCCCCACGGTGGTCGCCGTGGCCTTCGGTGGACTGCGGATCTCCACCTCCGTCGACCGCGCCCAGACGTACAGCCGGGTGGAGCACCTGGCCGAGCTCGGCAGCCAGATCACCGCCCTCGTGCACGCGCTCAGCAGCGAGCGCGACCTGACGGCCGCCTACATCGCGGACAATCGCAACCCGACATTGCTCAGCCGGGTTCAGCAGCAGTACCCGAAGGCGGACTCCGCGGCGGTCCAGGTGCGGAGGCTGTCGGCCGGGATCGACGCGTCGTACGGCTCCCAGGTCCTCGCCAACACCACGCGGATGCGCAACCGGCTGGACGCCATCTCCAACCTGCGCGACAACGCGGCCAAGACGAAGATGCCGGCGGCCTCGGTGATCATCGTCTACTCCGAGTCGATCAACGACCTGCTGGCCTTCAACGACGTCATCGCGCAGGGCGCGGCGGACGAGACGCTCACGGCGAACGTCCGTGCGCTCGCGGCCGTGTCCCGCGCGAAGGAGCAGGCCTCCGAGCAGCGGGCGCTCTTGTACTCGGCCACGCTGAACGGCGCCCTGACCGTCAACGACGTCTCGTCCCTCGCCGCCGCCCAGGCCCGAGAGGACAGCGAGGTGGCCACCTTCCGGGAGGCCGCGACGTTCGACCAGAGCCAGTTGTACGACGACACGGTCATCGGCCCGGATGTCGACGAGTCCTCGGTGCTGCGCCAGCGCGCGATCGCGCTCGGGCTCGGCGGCAAGGCCACCAGGCGCCTCGACCTCGATCCCGACACCACCGACGACGCCGGAGAGTGGCTGAAGACGTCGACGGCCAAGATCGACCTGATGCGCCAGGTCGAGCAGAAGCTCGCCGGCCAGGTCATCGCGGGCAGCAAGCACCGCCAGTCCGACGCGATCCGGTCGGCGATCATGAACGCGGCGGCGATCGCCATCGTCTTGATCCTCGTCCTCCTCGTCACCCTGGTCATGGCGCAGTCCCTCGTCCGCCCGCTCCGCAAACTCCGTGCGGGCGCCCTCGAGGTCGCCGGTCACCGCCTGCCCGACCTGGTCCGCCGCCTGCGCGACGCGGAGGCCGGCAACGAGCCGATCACCGTCGATCCAATCGACGTGCACACGACCGATGAGATCGGCGAGGTCGCGCGGTCCTTCGACGAGGTCCACCGCGAGGCCGTGCGCCTGGCGTCGAACGAGGCGCTGCTGCGGGGCAACGTCAACGCGATGTTCGTCAACCTCTCCCGCCGCAGCCAGTCGCTGATCGAGCGTCAGCTACGGCTGATCGAGGATCTGGAGCAGAGCGAACAGGACGCGTCCCGGCTGGAGTCGCTGTTCAAGCTCGACCACCTGGCCACCCGCATGCGGCGCAACGGGGAGAACCTCCTCGTCCTCGGCGGTCAGGAACAGACCCGTCGGTGGAACAAGCCGGTGCCGCTGGTCGACATCGTCCGCGCGTCGCTGTCGGAGGTCGAGCAGTACGAGCGGGTCACCCTGCGGATCCAGGACGACGTGTCGGTGATCGGCCGGGTCGTCAACGACCTCGTCCACCTGGTCGCCGAGCTCGTGGAGAACTCCACCACGTTCTCGCCCGAGCACACCAAGGTCGCGGTGTCGGGTCACCTGCTCAGCGGCGGCGGCGCCATGCTGCAGATCTCCGACAACGGCGTCGGCATGTCGCCGGAGGAACTGGAAGAGGCCAACTGGAAGCTGGCCAACCCGCCGACGATCGACGTGTCGATCTCCCGGCGCATGGGCCTGTTCGTCGTCGGCCGACTGGCCCAGCGCCACGGCATCCGGGTCGAACTGCGCGCCGCGCTCTCGGGCGGTCTGACCGCCTTCGTCATCCTGCCGGCCGGCGCCATCCAGGACGGCAACCCGCCCGCGCCCCGCCGTCTCGACTCGCCGGTGGAGGCGGCCCCCCGCAGGTCGCTCGGGGTGGAGGCGCCCGCCGTACGCGGGCAACTGCCTCGCAGCCCCGAGCCGATCGCCTCGGCGCCGGTACCCGACACGCCGTGGGAGCCCGCCCGCAACCTTCGCGAGGCGGCGCGTACCGCCTCCGAGCCCGCACCGCTGGACGGCGAGCCGCCGCGAAGCCCCGTCGAGCCGCTGCGCAGGCCGGCGGAGCCGGTCTGGGACGAGCCCGAACCGGCGGAGCCGGTCTGGGGCCGGCGCGAACCCGAACGGCGTCCGGCCGAGCCGGCGGAGCCGGCGTACGGCCAGGCCGAGCAGCCTCGGGGCCCGCAGGACGCGCCCCTTCCCAAGCGGAAGCCGGCGAACACCTCGCCTCCCGGCAGAGGCGCCGCGCCGTCGGCCCCCGGACGGTCGGGGAGTCCGGCCGGTGCTCCGCCCCCGGCGCGTCCGTCGCGGCCGCAGAACCCGCCGTTCCCGCCGTCCAGGCAGCCGGCTCGGCCGCCGGTGACCGGTTCCACCCGCGAGGAAGGTCGGTTGGGAGACCAGAACGGAGGACGTTCCCCTATCTTCGAGGCAATGCAGTCGGAATGGTTCCAACGCCGCAAGACGGGATCAATGGCTAGAACTGAGTCGGCTCCTCCGCCCGAGTGGTCCTCGCCCGCAGACGACGGCTTCCGGGCCGCGGAGACGGTGCGCGCCCCCTCGGTGGGTGGGAAGACCGCGGCCGGGCTGCCGAAACGGGTGCCGGGCAACAACCGGATCCCCGGATCGATCGCCTCGGCGAGGCCGGCGCCGCAGCCTCAGCAGTCGGTCCAGCCGTCGGTCCAGCCGTCGGTCCAGCCGCCGCCCCGGCCGGCCTTCCAGCCGCCGGAGGCCGAAACGGTACGGAACCGTTTCTCCAGCTTCCAGCAGGGCGTACGCAGGGGTCGCGCCGCGATCCGGCCCGAAGATGATGAACGGGAGAACCAGTGAACAGCCGCCAGGATCTCAGTTGGCTGGTGACCACATTCGTCGAGCGCGTCCCTCGCGTCGCGCACGCGGTGGTGGTTTCCTCCGACGGCCTGCCGATGGCGTATTCCGAGGGCTTCCCGGCCGACCGCGTCGACCAGCTCGCCGCGATCGCCTCCGGGTTGACCAGCCTCACGCAGGGTGCGGCGCGGATCTTCGAGGGCGGGGCGGTCACCCAGACCCTGGTGGAGATGGAGCGCGGCCTCCTGTTCGTGATGGCTATCAGTGACGGCTCGGTGCTCGGCGTGCTGGCCGCGCCCGACTGCGACATGGGATTGGTGGCCTACGAAATGGCACTGCTCGTCGAGCGCGTCGGCCGGGTGCTCACTCCGGCGCTGCGCGCGGAACCAGGGATCGGTTAAGGGTGGACGGCGGCAGGTACGGAAACCGGGACTTCGGCTCCTATTCGGGGCCGGACTCCGGCCGGCACCACACCCCGCCGCCGGGGCCGCCCCCGCAGCCCTCGGAGACGGGACAGAGCAGCTCGCTGGTGCGGCCGTACGCCGTCACCGGCGGCCGTACTAAGCCAAGGTACGACCTGCCCATCGAGGCGTTGATCTCGGCGGCGCCGTATCCCCGCCGGGACATCACCACCCTCACTCCTGAATACAAAGCCATCATCGATCTGTGCCGGAACTGGCGTTCGGTGGCGGAGGTGTCGGCGCTGCTGAGGTTGCCCCTCGGCGTCGCGCGTGTGCTCATCGCTGACATGGCACACGAAGGCCTGGTACGCGTGCACCAGTCCCCCTTCACCGAGGGACAGCCCGATCTCCAGCTGCTGGAAAGGGTTCTCGTTGGACTTCGCAAGCTCTAGTCCGGGCGCTTCGCCCGGCATGACCTCCGTAAAGATCATCGTGGGAGGTGGCTTCGGCGTCGGGAAGACGACCTTCGTCGGCTCGGTCTCAGAGATCATGCCGCTGACGACCGAGGCCGTGATGACCTCGGCCAGCACCGGGGTCGACGACCTGTCCGCGACGCCGGACAAGACGACCACGACCGTCGCCATGGACTTCGGCCGGGTCAGCCTCGACCAGGAACTCATCCTGTACCTGTTCGGGACGCCCGGTCAGCACCGGTTCTGGTTCATGTGGGACGACCTCGTGAAGGGCGCGATCGGCGCGGTCGTGCTGGTCGACACCCGCCGGCTGGCCGACGCCTTCCCGGCGGTGGACTACTTCGAGGAGTCCGGGATGCCGTTCGTCGTCGGAATCAACGGCTTCGACGGCGTGTACAACCACGGCATCGAGGACGTGCGCGAGGCGCTCACGATCGGGCAGCACGTCCCGATCGTCACGTGCGACGCGCGGAACCGCGAGTCGACCAAGGTGACGCTGATCACGCTCGTCGAGCACGCGCTGGCCATGCGCGCGCGCGGCGTGCCCATCAACCACTGAACCCGGTTGACGGCCGGGTGACCGCGTGTTGCATCATGGTCGGACGTGACTGAAATCTCGACTTACACCTCCTACGTCGCCATCGGCGACAGCTTCACGGAGGGTCTGGAAGACCGGGTCCCGGCCGCGGGTTACCGCGGCTGGGCCGACCGGCTCGCCGAGCATCTGGCCGCCGCCGGGCCGGGGCTCCAGTACGCCAACCTGGCCGTGCGCGGCAGGCTGTTGCGGCAGATCGTCGACGAGCAGGTCCCCCGCGCGATCGAGCTGCGGCCCGACCTGATCACGTTCGCGGGCGGGGGCAACGACCTGCTGCGCCCCGGAGCCGACCCGGACGCGCTCGCCGTGGTGTTCGACGGAGCCGTGCGCCGCCTGCGCGCCACCGGTGCCGAGGTGCTGGTGTTCACCGGTTTCGACACCCGTGACGTGCCGGTCCTGCGCCGGATCCGCGGCAGGGCGGCCATGTTCAACCTGCACCTGCGGGCCATCGCGGACCGGCACGACTGCCACCTCGTGGACCTGTGGTCGATGCGCCAGCTCCTCGACCCCCGGGCGTGGGCCGAGGACCGGCTGCACATGTCCCCGGAGGGGCACCGCCGGGTCGGGCTCGCCGCCTGCGAGGCGCTGGGCGTACCGGTGACGGGCGACTGGCGTGACCCGTGGCCGCCGGCCCCGTCCGTCGACTGGCTGACCTCGCGCCGGGCCGACCTGCGGTGGGCGCGCGCCTACCTCCTGCCCTGGATCCAGCGGCGGCTGCGGGGCCGGTCGTCGGGCGACGAGGTCGTCGCCAAGAGGCCGGACCTGCTGCCGCTCTGATCCGTACATGCCGCCCTTTAACGGGCGTCACTCTTGACGCGCGCTCCCGGGGATGAGACGACAACGTTGTCGTCTTAGTGGACCAAGCCTGGACGGTCGTCGCGACCGGACCGGACAGAAGGGGGCGCATGCGTCCGACCATGCGTGACGTCGCGCGGCAGGCCGGGGTGAGTCTCAAGACCGTCTCCCGCGTCGTCAACGGCGAGGTGGGCGTCCGCCCGGACACGGCGGAGAAGGTCAACGAGGCCATCTCGGCGCTGGGGTTCCGGCGCAACGACATCGCGCGCGCCCTGCGGGGCGGGAAGCGCACCCGCAGCCTCGGCCTGGTGATCAAGGACGTCGCCAACCCCTTCTACTCGCAGATCGCCCGCGGCGTGGAGGAGGTCGCGCGCCTCCACGACCTGTTCGTGATCTCCGGCTGCTCCGACGAGGATCCGGCCCGCGAGCGGCACCTCATCCGGTCCCTGTGCGAGCGCCGCGTCGACGGGCTCCTCGTCGTGCCGTCCGCGGCCGACCACCGCTACCTGATTCCCGAGCTGAACATGGGCACCGCCGCGGTCTTCATGGACCGCCCGCCCGAGGAGGCCATCCGCGCCGACGTCGTCCTGATCGACAACGTCGGCGGGGCCCGCTCCGCCGTCGAGCACCTCATCGCGCACGGACACCGCCGCATCGCCTGCCTCGCCGACCTGCACGGCATCTTCACCGCACGGGAGCGCCGCCGGGGCTACGACGAGGCGCTCCAGGCCCACGGCATCCCCGTCGACGAGTCGCTCGTCCGCCTCGGCCCGCACGACGTCGCCGGGGCGGAGGCCGCGACGGCCGAGCTGCTGGCCCTGGGCGACCCGCCGACCGCCGTGTTCACCGGCAACAACCGGCTGACCATCGGGGCGCTGCGCGCCATCCAGGCGGCCGGCACGAGAACGGCCCTCGTCGGCTTCGACGACTTCGAGCTCGCCGACATGCTGGCCACCCCCGTCACCGTCGTGGCGCACTACCCGGCCGAGATGGGCCGCCGCGCCGCCGAACTGCTGTGCCGTCGCATGGACGGCGAGGACCTGCCGCCGCAGCGCGTGCTGCTGCCGACCCGCCTCATCGTCCGTGGCTCGGGGGAGTCGCCGCCGCTCTGACCCAAGGGAAGGTGCACCGTTGACCGATCCACTACTGGAGGCACGGGGCGTCACCAAGCGCTTCGGCCATGTCCAGGCCCTGCGCGGGGCCGCCTTCACCGCCCATCCCGGCGAGGTCGTCGCCCTGATCGGCGACAACGGTGCGGGAAAGAGCACCCTGGTCAAGACGCTGTCCGGCGCGCTGCGGCCGGACGCCGGCGAGATCCTCCTCGACGGCCGGCCCGTGGAGTTCGCCGGCCCGGTCGACGCGCAGCGGCGCGGCATCGAGACGGTCTACCAGGACCTGGCGCTCGCCCACGACCTCGACGCCGCCGCGAACCTGTTCCTCGGCCGCGAGGTGACCCGATTCCCGCCGCTGCACCTGCTGGACCGAGGGGTGATGCGCCGGCGGGCCGCCGAGGCGTTCGACGAGCTCGGCATCCGGCTGCCCGACATGTCCGCGCCGGTCCGGCAGCTCTCCGGCGGGCAGCGCCAGTGCGTCGCGGTGGCGCGGGCCGTGGCCTGGGCGTCGAAGGTGGTGTTCATGGACGAGCCGACGGCGGCCCTCGGCGTCGTGCAGCGGGGGCAGGTCCTCGACCTGATCCGCCGAGTACGCGACCGGGGCGTCACCATCGTGCTGATCAGTCACAACATGCCGGAGGTGCTGGCCGTCGCCGACCGCGTCGAGGTCCTGCGCCTCGGCCGCCGCGTCGCACGCCTCACCGCCGCCGACACCACCGTGGAGGAACTCGTCTCCGCCATGACCGGCGGCCTGGACCAGGAGGACGCCGCGTGACCTCCATGACGGATTCGTACGACCCGGCCGAAGGAGGCCGGGGGCGGGTCGCGGCGCTGCTGCGCAACAACACGCTGTGGACGCTGGCCGTCCTGGTGGTCCTGTTCCTGTTCTTCGCGGTGCTGAGGCCGGCGGAGTTCGCGACGACGTTCAACATCCGCAACGTCCTCACCGAGTCGGCGATCCTGCTCGTGCTCGCGGTCGGCATGACGTACGTCATCGTCACCGCCGGGATCGACCTGTCGGTCGGCTCGGTGCTGGTGTTCTCGGGCGTCGTGGCGGCCAAGACCATGGTCGCGCTCGGCGGTACGACGGCGGGCTGGGGCGGGATCCTCCTCGGGGCGCTCGCGGGCATCGGCTGCGGCCTCGGCTGGGGCATCGTCAACGGCCTCCTGGTCGCCAAGGCGAAGATCCCCTCGCTCATCGCGACGCTCGGCACGCTGGGCGTCTCGCTCGGCCTCGCGCAGGTCATCACCAACGGCAGCGACGTCAACCGGATCCCGGCCAAGCTGTCCAACGTGATCGGCTTCGGGCTCGTGGCCGGAGTGCCCTGGCTGGTGATCATCGCCGGGCTGATCGCGGTGCTGTTCGGGCTGGTGCTCGCGCTGTCGCGGTTCGGCCGGCACACGTACGCCATCGGCTCCAACGCCGAGGCCTCGCGGCGGGTCGGCATCAAGGTGGACCGGCACCTGATCAAGGTGTACGCGCTGTCGGGCCTGCTGTCCGGTGTCGCCGGGGTGCTGTCCCTGGCGCACTACAGCACCACCACGATCGCCAGCCACACCTCCGACAACCTCGGCGCGATCGCCGCGGTCGTCATCGGCGGGGCCAGCCTGTTCGGAGGTGTCGGCGGCATCGGCGGGACGGTGATCGGCGTACTGATCCCCGGCGTCCTGCGCAACGGTCTCATCATCCTCGGGGCACAGCGGTTCTGGCTCGACGTGGCGGTCGGAGCCGTACTGGTCGTCGCCGTCTACTTCGACCAGTTGCGCCGTCGGGCGCGAGAACGCGAATAGAGGGAGGTTCGTCGGTGAACAGGTATGTCGTCGTCGCATCGGTGCTCGCGCTGGCCGTGACCGGGGCCTGCTCGGACTCCTCGTCCGGCGGCTCGTCGAGCGGCCCCAAGAAGATCACCCTCATCCAGGGCATCGCGAACGAGCCGTTCTACATCTCCATGTACTGCGGCGCCAAGGAGGAGGCGGCCAAGCAGGGCGTCCAGCTCAGCGTCCAGGCGCCCGCGCAGTGGGACGTCGCCCAGCAGACGCAGGTCGTCACCTCCGTCGCCGCCTCCCGGCCCAAGGCGGTGCTGATCGCCCCCGTCGACAAGGACGCGATGGCCGGCCCGGTCCGCCAGCTCGCCGGCAACGGCAGCAAGGTGATCTTCGTGGACACCGAGCTGTCCGACCAGTCGCTCGGCCTGTCGCGGATCTCCTCGGACAACCGGCTCGGCGGGCAACTGGCCGCCCGGACGCTGGCCCAGCAGATCGGCGACAAGGGCAAGGTCGTCGTGCTGGCTCCCAAGAAGGGGATCGCGACGACCGACGACCGGGTCGCCGGCTTCAAGGAGGAGATCGCGAAGCATCCGAACATCAAGCTCGTCTCGGAGCAGTACCCCGGTGACGACGCGGGCAAGGCCACCGAGATCATGAACGGTGAGCTGTCCAAGAACCCGGACCTGGCCGGGATCTTCGCCTCCAATCTCGTCACGGGTGAGGGCGCCGGGGCCGCGCTCAAGCAGGCGAAGAAGACCGGCGCGGTCAAGCTGATCGAGTTCGACGCCAGCCCCAAGCAGGTCGAGGACCTGCGGGCCGGCACGATCCAGGCGCTGATCAGCCAGGAGCCGCTGGACATCGGCCGCCAGGGCATCGACCAGGCCGTCGCCGCACTGAACGGCAAGCCCGTGACCAAGCAGATCAAGACTCAGCTCGTGGCGGTCACCAAGGACAACGTGGACCAGCCCACCGTCGCCAAGTACCTGTACAAGCAGAACTGCTGACCAGTGCCGGTACGAAGGAGACCCCCGGCACAGACCGCCGGGGGTCTCCGGGCGGCCGCCCTGAGTCATGGGGCAGGGCGCCGGACCGGCCGTCGCGGCCCGGCGTCAGGCCGCCGGGGCGCCGTCCAGGACCTCGCGCAGCCGGGCGGCGAACCGGGCGGGATCCTCGGTGAAGCCGACGTGGCCGCCGGGGAAGATGACCGGCTCGACGCCGAGCCCGGCGGCGAGCGCGGTGGAGGTCCGATCGCAGAGCTGGCCGGCGGACGCCGCACCGATGCCGACGACGAGGCGGGGCGTCCCGCCGCGGAGGGCGGTGACGTCGGGCCGCCAGCCGACGGTCAGGCGCAGCTCGTGCAGGAAGAACCGGCGTTCCTCGGCGAGCTCCCGCTCGTCGCGTGGCCCGCCGTACATCTGCTGGAACATCTCCTCGGGCATCGTGATGCCGATCGAGGCCATGAACCTGCGGTGGCCCCCGATCCGGTCCCCGGACGCGAAGGTGGCGATCACGTCCTCGATCCGGGCCCGGTGTTCGTCGCGGTCGTCCAGCAGTTCGGCGAGCGGCGGCTCGTGGGCGACGACCGTGTGCACCAGCTCGGGACGGGACTGCGCGAGCGCCAGCGCGCTGATGGCGCCGCCGCTGGAGCCGAGCACCGCGGCCGGTCCGGCGTTCAGGTGCGTGATGAGCCGGGCGAGGTCCGCGGCCCGGAGTTCCGGCGTGGAGTCCTGTTCGGGGTCGTCGGCCGGGCTGCGCCCGACGCCGCGCGGGTCCGTGGTGAGCACGGTGTGGCCGGTGGCCAGCAGGTCGGCGAGGGGGGCGAACGCCTCGGCGGCCATCGGGGCTCCGACGAGCACCAGCAGCGGGCCCTCGCCCCGTACCTCGTAGTACAGCCGCGCGTCGGGCGCGCGGAGGGTCCCGCCGGCGGCGGGCGCGGTCGTTATGGGATCCACGGAGTCCTCCTGGTCGATACGGAACGTGCGCTGTCACCGGTGAATGATTTCCCCCCCGCGGCGGGGCGGAGTCATCGCTCGGCCGCGAAGTCCGTACGACCAGGACAACGACGCGGCGCTCGCCAACGCTCCCGTACCGGTCAGCCGTGGCGTCGGCGGCGGACGGCGTACGCCACGGTGACGGCCGCCAGCAGCGGCCCCCAGGCGATGAGCGGCAGGTAGCAGAGCTCGAGGATCAGGCGCTTGGCGCCGTGCGGCATCTCCGGATCGCCCGACGGGAAGCCGGAGATGAGCCGTGTCCAGATCACCATCAGCGCCGCCGAGCCCAGCGCGGCCGGCACGATCGCCGCGAGCGGATGGACCCGCCGTCCCCGGAGGAACGGCACCCACCGCGGCCAGATCTCGCCCCACGGCCGGACCAGGCCCATGCTGAGGAACGCGACCGTCTCGGAGGCGGCGGTCAGCGCGATGACGTACGGCAGCATGTACGACGGCCCGTGCCGGGGATCCAGGGAGCCGGTGAACCCGGCGGGCAGGCCGAGTCCGAACAGGATCCGCCAGATCCCCGACGGCAGCGCGCACCACATCGTCGCCTGCGCGGCCCAGTCGGCCCAGCGCGGCACCGGCCCTCGGGTCCCACCGGCGGCCGCGCCGGCCCGTCGCACGTCGACGGCGGTCATCGCGTGCCGCCGGCGGTCGGACGGCCGGCGGCGGACCGGGACTCGCCCGACCCCGTGGCCAGCATGGCTCCGGCGATCAGGGCCGTCAGCGCGGCCACCGCCAATAGCTTGATCTTCAGCTTCTTGCTCACTGCGGGATCTCCGATCCGGAAGGTGGACCCGACCAAGATCCCGCCCGCGCGGCCCCGGAGACCTCCCCCCGGAGAGGGACGATCGTCCCCTGGAGGGACCGTTCGCGGGTCGGCCCCTGGTGCCTGCCGCCCGTAGGAGGCGGCAGGCACCAGGGGCCGACGTGGTCGGTACTCCGCCCGGATCAGCGGTAGTCGATCCTTGTCGCGGTGCCGATCGGCCGGTCGGGGACGGTGACCGTCAACGTCCCTCGTTCGCCGTCGTACGCCCAGTTCGCCTGGGCCACCGGTCTGCCGTCGACCCGTACGGCCGTCGGCCGCGTCGCGGTGGAGAAGACGGCCGTCCACTGCCGCCGCGCCACCTGGCCGGCGAACCGGCCGCGCGCCGGGCCGATGAGCAGGGTGTGGTCGCCGCCGCGCTCGGTGTACCGGAGCGTGGTCGTCGCCGAGGCGTGCGGGTCGGTCGAGTGCCCGTCGTCCTCGTACAGCGGGAACGAGCCGTCGGCGCCGCCGGTGACGTTCACCGTGACCTTGGACAGCGGGTTCTGCACGTCGTTGGTCACGTCGTCCGTACGCGTCGGCAGGATCCCGCCCGCCTTGACGAAGACCGGCATCGAGTTCCAGTCGGTCGTGACGTCCCTCGTGGCGGGGCCGCTGTAGGTCTTCCCGGTGAAGTAGTCGGTCCACTGCCCGGGCGGGAACCACACCGACGTGGTGGCGGTGGCGCCGGGCGAGGTGGCCGGGGCCACCAGCACGTCGGAGCCGTAGAAGTACTCCCGGGCCGCCGCGTCGTAGGCGCCCTGCTCGTCCGGGTACTCCAGGTACGTGGCCCGGACGACCGGCACGCCGGTGTCGGCCGTCTCCTTGGCCAGCGTGTAGGTGTAGGGGACGAGGTTCTCGCGGAGGTTGAGGAACTTCTCGGCCGCGACGCGGGCCTGGTCGCCGTACTGCCACGGAAGCCGGGCACTGTGGTTGCTGTGCAGCCGCAGGATCGGCTGGAACGCCGCCATCTGCACCCAGCGCACATACAGGTCGTCGGAGAGCTTCGATGGGCCGTTGAACCCGCCGATGTCGTGGCTGACCGCCGACAGGCCGGTGGCGGCGGACTCGCCCGGCGTGTAGCCGACCTCGTACTTCAGGGTGTTCCAGCTCGAGGCGGTGTCCCCGGTGAAGTGCACCGTCGTGCGCTTGTCCGCCCACGGGCCGGTCGGCACCGGGGCCTGACCGCTGTAGCCCGAGGCCTGCAGGGAGCTGTACGCCCGGGAGAAGGCGAACCCTCGCCCGACGCGCTTGGCGGTGTCGTCGGCGTACTGCTGGTTGATCCACGCGTCGGGCGTGACGCCGGCCAGCGAGGACTGAGAGCCATCACAGCACCAGTCCAGCCACCACAGGTCGTTGCCCTGCTGCTCCGTCTTCTTGTGCGCGCCGAAGTAGGCCGCGAGCTGGTCCGGGTCGCCCCAGTCGAACGTGTAGCAGGTCTGCCCGGAGGGCGCCTGGCAGTTCGAGGGCGTCAGCTTGTTCTTGGCCGTGGCCTGCGCCTGCGCGTAGGCCGGGTCGCCGCTCTCGATGCTCGGGTGGATGTTCAGCGCGCTGTGCAGTCCCTGCGCGTGCTCCCAGGCGAAGAACGCCGCCGGGTCCGGGAACTTGTTGCCGTCGATCTGCCAGCCGTTCCAGTCGGTGGGCGCCTTGTAGTCCGTGTCGGTGACCAGGACGTCCAGCGGGACGCCCTCCGAGCGGAACTTCGGCAGGAGGTCGTTCTGGTAGTCGGCGGCGGTGAAGTCGTAGTACTCGGAGAACCAGATGCCGTACGCCCACCGGGGCAGCAGCTCCGACGGTCCGGTCAGCGTCTTCAGGTCGGACAGTCCCTGCTTGTAGTCCTGGCCGTAGCCGAAGAGGTAGCCGTCCTGGTAGGACTTGCCGTCGTGGCCGGGCCGCGCGTGGACCGTGCGGGTCTCCGGGTCGAACACGGCCGAGGGCGTGTCGTCGAGCAGGTACCACCCGTCGCGGTAGAGCAGGCCGGGCGTGGTGACCGCGCTGCCGTTGACGCCGTCGAGGCCGCGCCGGTACCCGCCGAGGGGGCTGTGCGCCGGCAGCACCGCCGAGGAGGCCGGGGCGACGGCGACGGTGTCGAGGTTGACGTGGCAGCTGTCCGCCGTCGGGCAGCCGAGCGCGATCGTGTCGGTGCCCTTGGTCAGGGTCACCGGGATGACGGCCGTCGACCAGCTGTCCCAGTCGGCCGTCGGCGCGAGGTTCGCCGTCGTGGCCGTTCCGCCGTTCACCGCGGTCGAGATCGTCCGCGAGGTTCCGCCGCCGTTCGAGTAGCGGACCTGCAGCCCGTACGAGCCGTCGGCGGGGACGTTCTGCACCGTGACGGTGTCGGACGCGCCCGCCCGCTCCAGCCCGGCGACGAACCCGTCACCGGAGTGGCCGTTGTGGTCGGCGGCGAGTTTCGCGCCGCCGGCGAGCGCGCCGGCCTCGGCCTCGCACACGGTGCCGTAGTCGCAGGCGGTCGATGGCACCGTCGTCGGGTACGGCGCGCCGGGCGCCGTCAGCGCCAGGCTGTCGATGTTCACGTCGCCCGAGTCGTTCGCGGTCCGGGAGATCACGAGCGTGTGCCGGCCGGCGGACAGGTGCAGGCCCGGCGCGGAGGTGAACGCCCAGGTGTCCCAGTTCGCGGTGGTCGGCATCGTCAGCGTCGCGGGCGTTCCGCCGTCGACGGCGGCGCTCAGCGTACGGGTCGTGGTCTTCCCGTCGCCGCCTTGGCTGTTGGCGTAGCGCAGGCGCAGGTCATAGGTGCCGTCCTTGGGCACGTCGAGCGTGTAGGCGAGCGACGCGCCGGTGCTCTCGAACCCGGCGGCGAATCCGGTGCCGGAGAACCCGGCGTGGTCCGAGGCGACGCTCACCCCTTGGAGCAGGCCCCGCTCCGCCTCACAGAGGGTGTCGGTGGCACAGGTGACCGCTCCCGGGAAGGTCGGGTGCGCGATCACCTTCTGGTCGGCGGCGCGCACCTGCACGGAGACGTTGTCCGCGGTGAACGGGCCGGAGCCGACCTTGTACCGCAGCTTCACCGGCCCGGTGTCGATGGTCAGCCAGCCGTCTTCGACCTTCTTGGTGTACGTCGTCCGCCCGAAGCCGTCCCGCCCGACCGCGTTGAACGTCGCCGCGTCGGTGAACGCGCCGTCGCCGGCGTACTCCATCCGGATCAGCGTCGGGGACAGCACTTCGAAGCGGGCGTCGCCCGACCGGACCGCGTGCCGATCGGCCCGCTGGCCGGCGGGGGACGCGGTGGCGGGTGGAGAACCGGCGACCACCAGGCCGGCCACTCCGGCCAGCGCGAGACCGGTTCTGACCGTCTTTGATCCGGGGCCGATCCGCCGGCGCAGGCGCCGCCGACGAACCCTGACATCACGCAAATGAGGGAGGAGGCTCACGTCAATGGACTATGAGCCTGAATGATCAGATTCGTCAATAGATGGTCTAAATCGGTCACCGTGCCGCGGCGACCGTGCGCCTCAGGGGTGTGTCGCGGTGACCCAGTCCGAGCGCTCGAGGACGTAGAGGCGAACGGCTTCGCCGTAGGGGCCGGTGGTGTCGTCGTGGCGGCGTGTTCGGTGGTCAGCGTCCGCATCGCCCCACGGTAAACCCCCGTCACCGCGGCCGTCAGCCGCGTTCGACGCGGTCCGCGAGCCTCCGTCGCCGCGACGGCGGCGACCGTCAGGCAGGGGCTTCCTGAGGTACGCCGTTCTCCGCGTCGGCGGTCGCCGGCACCGAGACGGCGGCGCGGATGAAGGCGGCGACCGCCGGTGAGCGGGCGTCCCGCGGCCACGCGACGGCCAGTGTGGCGGGCTCGAGGTCGCCGACCGGCCGGTAGGCGATTCCGGGCAGCGGGTAACGGCGCGTCACCCAGGCCGGGAGGAAGCAGATCATCTGCCCCAGCTCGACCAGCCGGAAGATCTGGGTGATGTCCGAGGGCGGCCGGCGGGCTCCGGCCGTGAGCTCGCGGGGCGCCGTCCGTGGCCACGTGGGGCCGCTCTCGCCCGGGTGAGCGTGCGAAGGCGGCGCGTTCTCCTCAGCGTGCGGGCGCGGTGGCCCGTCCTCCTCGACGAGGGTTCCGTCCGGGAGGCTCCGGCCGGCCAGGTCCGCCAGCCGCAGGGAGGAGCGGGCGGCGAGGGGATCGGTCGCCGCGAGGACGGCCAGGCGGGGCTCGGTGCGCAGTGGTTCGAAGTCCAGTCCGCGGTCGTCGAAGGGACTGACGAGGAGCGCGACGTCGGCTCGCCCGTCGCGCAGCGCCGGCGCCTGTTCGCCCCGGCCGCCCAGCACCAGTTCGACGTCGATCGCCGCGCTCTCGCGTTGGTAGGCGGACAGGATCCGCGGTAGCAGCCCGGCGTCGTTGTCGGCCTTGAGGGCGAGTCGCAGCACCGGGGCGGCCCGGCCGGCGTTCCGAACCCGCCGGCCGGCGGCGGCGATCGCGTCGAGCGCGGTCCGGGCGTCCCGCAGGAAGACCTCCCCGGCCGCCGTGAGCCTCACCTGACGCGTGGTGCGCTCGAACAGCCGCACGCCCAGCCGGCGTTCCAGATCCCGGATCGCCCGGGAGAGCGGGGGCTGCGCCATGCCCAGCCGCCCGGCCGCACGGCCGAAGTGCAGCTCTTCGGCGACCGCGACGAAGTACCGGAGCTCTCGCGACTCCAGGTCATTCATACCCGCAGAGTATCAACGGGGACCGGATCGATCCTTCAGGTTCTCGCCCCGGCCGGATTGACTGCTCAGTGCCATCCGGCGGCCCCCATCGCCGAGTTCGGCGGGCCCGGATGCGAACGCCCATGTGGCCGTGTCATCGCCACTCCTCCTGGAGGTTCAATGATCGTCATCACCACGCCCACCGGCCAGATCGGCCGGCAGGTCGTCGACAACGTCCTGGACCGCGGAGAGTCGATCCGCGTGATCGCACGCGATCCGTCCCGGCTCTCACCGGGGGTGCGCGAACGGGCCGAGGTCGTCCCGGGATCGCACGACCGCCTCGACGTCATCACTGAGGCGCTGGACGGAGCCGACGCCGTGTTCTGGCTCGTACCTCCCGACCCCCGTGCCGACAGCGTCGAAGGCCACATCTTGGGCTTCACCCGGCCCTTCTGCGAGGCCATCGAGAAGCAGGGCGTCCAGCGCGTCGTCGGCGTCTCGACCCTGGGCCGCGGCGTGGCCGAGAACGCCGGACAGATCTCCGCGGCGCTCGCCATGGACGAGCTGATCGAGAGGACCGGCGTGGGCTACCGGGCCCTGCAGATGCCGGGCTTCATGGAGAACCTGCTCCAGCAGGTCGGGGCGATCAGGAGCCAGGGCGCCTTCTACCTGGCGCTGTCCGGGGATCACAAGAACCCGACGTGCGCCACCCGCGACATCGCGGCCGTCGCCGCCGAACTGCTGCTCGACGGCTCCTGGAGCGGGCAGGAGGGCGTCCCGGTCCTCGGACCCGAGGATCTGTCGCCGAACGACATGGCGCGGATCATGTCGGAGGTGCTGGGGCGGCCCATCCGCTTCCAGCAGGTCTCCGGTGCGGCGTACAAGGCCACGCTGGTGCGGAACGGGCTCAGCGAGCCGTGGGCCCAGGGGCTGGCCGACATGACCGCCGCGATCGACCGGGGCCTGTACAACGCGCGGCCGCACACCCCGCGGTCCACCACCCCGACCGGCTTCCGTCAGTGGTGCGAGGAGGTGCTGAAGCCCGCCGTCGAGCAGAGCGGCTCTTAGGGCGTGTCTCGACGGGGGTCTCTGGTCTTGGGGCGGGCGCGGAGGTGGGCGCGTTCGCCCTGCCGGCCGAACAGGCTGAGGAACTCGACCGGTTCGGCGTCGGCGGCGCCGAACCAGTGCGGTACACGAGTGTCGAACTCGGCCGCCTCGCCGGGCGAGAGCACCAGGTCCTGCTCGCCGAGGACGACCCGGAGCCGCCCGTTCAGGACGTACACCCAGTCGTAGCCCTCGTGGGTCCGCAGTTCGGGCTTCCGGCGGCGGCTGCCGGCCGGGATGATGGTCTTGTACGCCTGGATGCCGCCGGCCCGGCGGGTCAGCGGCAGCAGCGTCATGCCGTCGCGCTCGATCGGCCGTATGTGGATGCGCGGATCCCCGGTGGGCGGGGCGTCGACGAGCTCGTCGAGCGTGACGCCGTGGGCCCTGGCCAGCGGGAGCAGGAGCTCCAGGGTCGGCCGGCGGGCGCCGGACTCCAGCCGGGACAGGGTGCTCACCGAGATGCCGGTCGCCGCGGACAGCTCGGCGAGCGTGGTCTCGCGCTGCCGCCGCAACGCGCGCAGCCGGGGGCCGACCGCGCCGAGCGCCTGGTCGAGATCGTCGTCCATGGCCCTATTTTGCCAGAACGGCAACGGAGCTTGCGATAACGGCCAGCGGCTCCGCATCCTCTCCGTGGAGGTGGTCGAAGTGACCGATCTGCGGAAAGACGGCTATGACGTGGTGGTGGTCGGCGGCGGCGCGGCGGGGTTGAGCGGGGCGCTGGCCCTGGCCCGGTCGCGGCGTTCGGTGCTGGTGGTCGACGCGGGTTCGCCGCGCAACGTCCCGGCCGCGGGCGTGCACAATCTCCTGGCCCGTGAGGGGATTCCACCGGTCGAGCTGCTGGAGCGCGGCCGGGCGGAGGTTCGCGGCTACGGCGGCCAGGTGGTGCCCGGCGAGGTCGGCACCGTGACCCGCGAGAAGGACGGGTTCGCGGTGGCGCTGACCGACGGCCGGGCGGTCCGCGCGCGCCGGCTGCTGGTCGCCGCCGGCGCGGTCGACGAGCTGCCGGACATCCCGGGCCTGCGCGCCCGCTGGGGCCGGGACGTGCTGCACTGCCCGTACTGTCACGGCTGGGAGGTACGCGACCAGGCCGTCGGCGTGCTGGCCACCGGCCCGATGTCGGTGCACCAGGCGTTGCTGTTCCGGCAGCTGAGCGCCGATGTCACGTACTTCGCCCACACCCTGCCGCCGGGTGACGAGCAGACGGAGGAGCTGACCGCCCGCGGCGTCGGGATCGTCCACGGCGAGGTCGCCTCGGTGGAGATCGACGGGGACCGCCTCGCGGGCGTACGGCTGCGCGACGGCACGGTCGTCGCGCGCGAGGCGCTCGTGGTCGCGTCCCGGATCGTGGTGCGCGCGGGCTTCCTGGCCGGACTCGGGCTGCGGCCGGCGGAACACCCGGCAGGGATCGGCCAGTACATCCCCGCGGACGCGACCGGCCGTACCGAGGTCCCCGGGGTGTGGGCCGCCGGGAACGTCACCGATCCGGCAGCCCAGGTCGGCGCCGCCGCCGCGGCGGGCACCCTGGCGGGGGCCCAGATCAACGCCGACCTCATCGCCGAGGAGACCCGCCAGGCGGTCGCCGCCCGCCGGGATCCCTTCTCGGCCGAGCCCGAATCCCGCCTCTGCGAACAGGCGATGGGCGACCGTCGCCACGGCATCTGAACGCGCTCTCTGAACGACGAAAGGGAATCATCGTGTCCGAAGAGTTCGGCAAGGACTTCTGGGAAGAGCGGTACGCCGGCCACACCCACGTCTGGAGCGGGCGGCCCAATCCGCAGCTCGTCGCGGAGGCCGAGGACCTCGCGCCCGGCACGGCCCTGGACGCGGGCTGCGGGGAGGGCGCCGACGCCATCTGGCTCGCCTCCCGCGGCTGGCGGGTCACGGCGGTGGACTTCGCCACCGCCGCGCTCCGCCGCGCGCGCGAGCACGCCGAGTCCCTCGACGCCGACGCCGCAGGGCGGATCGACTGGGCGCAGGCCGACCTGACCGAGTGGGCGCCCCCCGAGGAGCGGTTCGACCTGGTCTCCACCCACTACGTGCACCTCGCCGCGTCCCGCGAGGCGTTCTTCCGCCGGATGGCGGCGTCCGTCGCGCCGGGCGGCACACTGCTCATCGTCGGCCACCACCCGCTGGACCTGCAGACCACGATCCAGCGGCCGCCCATCCCGGAGCTGTTCTTCACCGCCGAGGACGTCGTGGCCGTCCTCGACCCCGGCCGCTGGGACGTCGTCGCCGCCGACGCCAGGCCCCGGCCGGCCACCGACCACGACGGCAACGAGGTCACGATCCACGACACCGTCCTGCGCGCCCGCAGGCGCCCGTGACGGTGAGCCGGGTCAGGGCCGGATGACGGTCAGGCCGAACGGCGCGGCGTGCCGGGCGGCGTGGGCCACGGCCTCGTCCGCCTGGTCGAGGGCGAACTCGGTGACGCCGAACAGGCCGAGGTCCAGCCGTCCGCAGCGGGCCAGTTCGATGAAGCGGGCGGGGGCGTGGCGCGGGTACAACCACTGGCCGCGCACGGTGACGTTGTTCCGCATCAGCCATGGGTAGGGGAGGGCGAGGTCGGCGCCGCCCAGCATGCCGACCCCGCCCATCAGCACGACCCGGCCGTATTCGCGGACGGTCATCGCGGCGGCGCGCACGGGCGTCGTCCCGGCGGAGGGAGGCAGCAGATCCAGGACGAGGTCGATCGGCCCGGGCGCCGCGGCCATCATCTGGTCCCGGTCCCGGTCCTCCGCGCCGGAGAGCCGTACGGTCCGGATCCGGGGGCCGAACCGGCGCTCGAGCCCGCTCAGTGCCTCCTCGTTGCGTCCCGGCGCGATGACGCAGGCGGCGCCCATCGCCAGCGCGACGGCCACCGCGGCGCCGCCGAAGTTGCCGGTCGCGCCGCTGACCAAAACCGTCTCGCCCGCCTGCAGGTCGCCCGCGAGGAGCCCGCCGTACGGGACGAGGCACAGGCTGAGCGCGGCCCACCGCGCCGCGTCGGCCGGGTCGATCGAACCGAGCGGGACGGCGTTCTCGGTGGGCACCAGGAGTCGTTCGGCGTACGCGCCCTGACCGAAGTGCCGCTGCAGGCGCAGCCCGCCCTCGCCCCGGCCGCTCAGCCCCTGCAGGGTGATGTCCGGCGTCAGCGCGTGGTCGCGGGAGCGTATGGTCGGGTCGCACAGCACCCACTGCCCCGGAGTGAGGCGGGTGGCGTCCGGCCCGACCTCGCGGACCCGGCCCACGGCGCCGGCGCCGGGCGTCACCGGCAGGGTCAGCAGGTACCTTCGCTCGCCACTGAAGACCTCCGCCGCGTACGGCAGCACGGCCGCCGCGACGACATCAACGATCACCTCGCCGGTCCCCAAGACCGGGTCCGGCACGTCCTCCACCGACAGGGGGCGGCCGAACTCCTGCAACACCGCGGCCTTCATGGTGGTTCCTCTCGTTCGATCGGCCGATTGCGCGATCGATGGTGGGCGACGCGGGCGGGCGTATCCAGGCCCGGTATCGTCCTGGGATCGGTCAGTACCACCCAGCGAAGGCGGCGATCATGCGCGAGCCGACCGGTCGCGGACTCGGTGACTTCCTGCGGTCCCGGCGGGAGCGGCTGAGTCCCGAGACGGTGGGACTCCCCGAGCGGCGACGTCGCCGGACGCCGGGCCTCCGGCGGGAAGAGGTCGCCGAACTGGCCGGTATCGGGATCGACTGGTACGTCCGCCTCGAGCAGGGGCGGGCCGGAAGCCCGTCGGCCACCACGATCGACGCCCTCGCCGAGGCACTCCGCCTGGACGCCACCGACCGTGACCACTTGCGGAGACTGGCATGTTCTCCGGCGCGTGAGCCCTTCGTCCGGGAGCAGGTGCCGGAGGGGACCAGGCGCCTGGTCGAGGGCCTCGGCGCGCCCGCGTACGTCACCGGCCGCCGCTGGGACGTGCTGGCGTGGAACGCCGAGGCGGCCCGGCTGTTCACCGACTTCGGCCGCCTCGACGCGGACGACCGCAACGTCCTCGTCTACCTGCTGCTCACGCCCGAGGCCCGGCGCCTCTTCGGCGACGGCTGGACCGACCAGGCCAGGCATGCCACGGCGCAGTTCCGCGCGGCGCACGACCTGTGGGCGCCGGACCCGGCGTTCACCGCGCTCGCCGACCGGCTCCGCCGCGGCTGCCCGGAGTTCGCCACCTGGTGGGAACGGCACGACGTCCTACCCGCCGGCTCCGGGCGGAAGACCCTGCACCATCCGTCCGAGGGCCCGCTCGTCTTCGAGTACGCCACCTTCCAGGCCAACGAGGATCCGGCGCTCCGGCTGACCGTCTACTCGCCCGCGGATCACACCGGTTCCAGGCCGCCCGTCGTCTCCTAGGCACCTGTCACTGCGCGGTGGCGAGGAGCGCTTCGCCGGTGGACGTACGGGTGTAGAGGACATATCGGCCGGTTCGGTGCGAGCTGACCAGTCCGGCGGATCGGAGGGCCGTCAGGTGCTGAGAGACGGCGCCGGCGGTCATGCCGATCCGGTGCGCCAGGTGCGTGGTGGAGGCGGGAGTGTCCAGTTCGGTGAGGAGCAGCGCCTTCGACCGGCCGAGCACCGCCGCCAGTGACCCGGGGGCTTTCCGCCCCGTCGTTCCCATAGCGTGGCGATGCCGCGTGGCGGGTAACGCAGTGTCGGCAACTCGGGACCCAGATCGGCTACCTCGCCATGCCCCTGACGGCGGTGCTGGCCCTGCGCGCGTCTCCGGGACAGGTCGGCCTGCTGGCGACGCTCAGCACGTCGGCCTTCCTCCTCATCGGCCTGCCGGCGGGCGCCCGGACCGACCGCGTGCGCAAGCGTCCGCTGATGATCGCCGCCGATCTGGCCCGCGCCGTCGTGTTCGGCTCGGTGCCGCTCGCCTGGCTCCTCCGCGTCCTGACGATCTATCAGCTCTACGGCGTCGTGCTGGTCGCGGGGGTGTGCACCGTCTTCTTCGACGTGGCCGCCCAGAGCCATCTGCCTCACCTGGTCGGCCGCGGCCGGCTGGGCCGGGCCAACGCCCGCCTGGTGACGCTCGGTGCGGTCACGGAGATCGGCGGGCGTGGTGTGGGCGGGCTCCTGGTCACTCTCGTCTCCGCGCCCGCCGCGATCGGGCTCGACGCGGCCACGTACCTCGGGTCGGCGGTGTTTCTGCTGCGCGTCCGGCGGCCCGAGCCGCGGTCGCGGCACGCCGGCACCATGGCGCTCCGGCGTGACATCGGGGAGGGCGTCCGCTACGTGTTCGGCCACGCTGTCCTGCGTCCCATCGCCCTCGCCGGCACGTGCACGAACCTCGCCATCCAGCTGTGCCAGACGATGCTTCCCGTCGTCTTCGTCCGTCTGGGTCTGCCCGGCGGCGCCATCGGCGTCTTCTTCGCCGTGGGCGGCGCCGGCACGCTGCTGGGGTCCCTGTCCGCCCGCCGGCTCGCTCGCCGCCTCGGATCGGGCCGGGTCCTGTGGCTCGTGGGCCTGGCGATCGCGCCGACCGGAATCTGCGTCGCACTCGTCGACCGTGGTCCGGCGCTCTGGCTCGCCGCCACCGCCTGGCTGCTCATCACGTTCAAGGTCGGCGTGGACAACGTGATCAAGGTGAGCTTTCGGCAGGCGGTCACGCCGGATCGGCTCCTGGGCCGGATGAACGCGACCATGCGCTTCGTCCTGACCGGGGCGCTGGCGGTCGGTGGCGCGCTCGCCGGTCTGCTCGGCCAGTTCGTAGGCGTCCGGGCGGCACTGTGGGCCGGTGCGGTGCTGTTCGCCCTGGTCTGGGTGCCGACGTTCTTCTCGCCACTTCGAACGGCGCAGGCGCTGCCGAACTGAGGCCCTTACGCCGAGGATTTCCGTCGCCCTGACGACGGAAATCCTCGGCGGTGACTCACCGGCCCGGCTTGCGGCTGGTGATGATCTCGTCGATCAGGCCGTACTCGCGGGCCTCCTCGGCCGTGAGGTAGCGGTCCCGTTCGATGTCGGCGCGGACCTGCTCGACCGGCCGGCCGGAGTGCCGGGCCAGGATGGTCTCGAGCTGCTCGCGCAGCCGGATGATCTCCTGGGCCTGGATCTCCATGTCGCTGGTCTGGCCGTAGCCGCCCTCGGTGCTCGGCTGGTGGATCACGATGCGCGAGTGCGGCAGCGCGGCGCGCTTGCCGGTCGCGCCCGCCGCGAGGAGCACGGCGGCGGCCGAGGCGGCCTGGCCGATGCAGGTCGTCTCGATCTGCGGCTTGACGAACTGCATCGTGTCGTAGATCGCCGTCATCGCGGTGAGAGAGCCGCCGGGGGAGTTGATGTACAGGCTGATGACCCGTTCCGGGTCCATCCCCTCCAGGGCGATGAGCTGCGCGATGACGTCGTTGGCGAGCGTGTCGTCGATGGGCGCGCCGACGAAGACGATGCGCTCCTCGAACAGCTTGTTGTACGGGTTGCTCTCCTTCATCCCGTAGGAGGTGCGCTCGACGTAGGACGGCAGGATGTACCGGGCCGAGGGACCATTCACGGGGCGACGCCTCCGGCCTCGAGGGCGCTGGTGACGACGTGGTCGATGAGGCCGTACTCGCGGGCCTCCTCGGCGGTGAAGTAGCGGTCGCGGTCGGCGTCGTGCTCGATCTGCTCGTACGGCCGGCCGGTGTGCTCGGCGATGAGCTGCAGGAACCGGTGCTTCATGTGCACGCTCTGCTCGGCCTGGATGCGGATGTCGGAGGCGGTGCCCCGGATGCCGCCGGACGGCTGGTGCATCATGATCCGCGTGTTGCGCAGCGCGTAGCGCTTGCCGCGCGTGCCCGCCGTGAGCAGGAACTGCCCGGCCGAGGCGGCCATGCCGAGGGCGACCGTCGAGACGTCGTTCGGCAGGTACCGCATCACGTCGAACATGGCGAACATCGCGTCCATCGACCCGCCCGGCGAGTTGATGAAGATCTTGATGTCGCGCTCCCCGTCCTGAGCGGCGAGGAGCAGCAGCTGCGAGCACACCCGGTTGGCCAGGTCGTCGTCGATCTCCGAGCCGATGAAGACGATCCGCTGGTCGAGCAGCCGCTGGAAGAGCTGCTGGGAGTGCACGTCCGGCGGGATCTCGGTGACCCGGGCGCGCGGTTCGAGGGTCGGGAAGTCCATCAGTGCTCCTTCGCTGCCACGCGCGTCTGCACGCGTGGCGGGTGTCCACGCGCCGGCGCGCTCTGCCGCGCGCCGGCTCGAGTTCTGTACAGAATAGCAAGAACGTACAGAATGCTAGAATCTCTGCATGACACGAGAGGTCCCAGTGACGCAGGCCCGGGCCGACCTCGCGGAGCTCGTCAACCGTGTCGGCTACACCGGCGAGCGGATCGTCCTGACCCGGCACGGCAAGCCCCTCGCGGCCCTCGTCCCGGTGGAGGATCTCGAGGCGCTCGAGCGGCGGCCCGCGGAGATCGGCTTCACCCTGCCGCTGCCCGCCGAGGCGGAACCCGAGCCCGAGCGGCCGCCACGCCCGGCGGCCGGCCCGCTGCGCATCGCCGCGGAGCACCGGGACGAGGGCCCGTCCGGCCGTCCCCGCTGGAAGCGCTGACGCCGCCCGACCGTCCGGCGCGGAGGCCTCCGGCCCTTCCCGGCGAAGCGCCGACGCGGCCGGGCGAGCCTCGTCACGGGGAAGGCGTCGAGTACCTCTGCGAACAGGGGTGGAGCCGTCTCCCGGCGTGGCCGGTGGCCGGCATGTGCATCCCGGATATGTTCGAGGAAAATTCACCGTCCGTCGCCGTACAGGGACGGTGACAACGTATTTCGGACAGGTTAAATATGTCCCTTTTGGCCCCGCATACTCGGTTGGATCGTTACATTCACGGCCATGAGTCGGCGACGAACGGCCCCGGTCGGCCGGTGTTCGAGTAATACCCCGGGTCGCCCGCGATGACGGGCGACCAGGTCACGGGCGGGAGGGCGACTGAGCGGAGCGGGGACACCGGCCGGACGGCGGCGAGGCTTGCCGAGTTCCGCGAACTTGCGGCTCGGTCGCAGTCCTCGGGAACGGCCCGGGCGATCGCCAGACAACGCTCACGCGGCAAGAAGACCGCCCGGGAACGCATCGCACTGCTTCTCGATCCCGGCTCCTTCGTCGAACTCGACGCGCTCGCGCGGAACCATTCGACCGATCCGGACTTGGACGACCGCCCGTACGGTGACGGCGTCATCATCGGCCACGGCACCGTGGACGGGCGGCCGCTGGCCGTGTTCGCCCAAGACTTCACCGTGGCCGGCGGCACGCTCGGCAAGACGCACGGCGAGAAGATCTGCAAGATCCTCGATCTGGCCGCCAAGGTGGGCTGCCCGGTGGTGGGCATCAACGACGGGGCCGGCGGGCGCATCCAGGAGGGGGTCGTCGCGCAGGCGCTCTACGGCGAGATCTTCTTCCGAAACGTTCGCCTGTCCGGCGTCGTTCCACAGATTTCGATGATCATGGGGCCGTGCGCCGGCGGTGCGGCGTACTCGCCGGCGCTCACCGATTTCGTCGTGATGGTGGACAGGACATCGCACATGTTCGTCACCGGCCCGGATGTCCTGGCGGTCGCCATGGGCGAGCGGGTGGGCCTCGAAGAACTCGGCGGCGCGCGGGTGCACAATGCCCGCTCCGGAAATGCCCACCATCTTGCCGCGGATGAGGAGGACGCGATCGACTACGTCCGGCATCTGCTGTCCTTCCTCCCCGACAACAACCACGATGGCCCACCCGTCTTCGCGGCGGGGAAGGACCCGGATGGGACCGTGCTGGACTCGCTGGTCCCCGGGCCCACGAACCAGCCGTACGACATGTACGCCGTGATGAGTGCCATCGTCGACGACGGTGACTTTCTCGAGGTGCAGCAGTTGTTCGCACCCAATATCATCTGCGCTTTCGGCCGGATCGACGGGAATCCAGTCGGCATCGTGGCGAACCAGCCGCTCAAACTCGCCGGGTGCCTGGACATCGATGCATCGGAGAAGGCCGCGCGATTCGTGCGGACATGTGACGCCTTCAACATTCCGATCGTCACCCTGGTCGATGTACCGGGATTCCTGCCTGGTTCCGAACAGGAATGGAACGGAATAATCCGGCGCGGCGCGAAACTCCTCTATGCCTATGCGGAGGCCGCCGTTCCAAAGATCACCACGATCATCCGTAAGGCCTATGGCGGAGCCTATGTCGTCATGGGTTCGAAGCACCTGCGCGCGGACCTCTGCTTCGCCTGGCCGACCGCGGAGATCGCCGTCATGGGCGCGGAGGCCGCAGTCAACATCCTGCACCGTGAGGAACTCGCCGCCGCAGTGGATCCGGCGGCCGTCCGCAGCGAACTGATCGATGAGTACGACCAGACCCATTGCACGCCCTATCGCGCCGCCGAACGCGGCTATGTGGATGCGGTGATCGCGCCATCCGAAACGCGGAAGAGAATCGCCGCAGCCTTGCGCATCATGAGCAACAAGCGAGAGACATCCATGCCGAAGCGGCACGGGAACATTCCGCTCTGAAAATCCCCACCCCTTGTGCTGATGTCAGTCGGAGCTTCTCATGGACGGAAAGCGTCAGTTGAACGAGCCGATCGCGGTCATCGGAATGGCTTGCCGAATGCCGGGAGACGTCGACTCGCCGGATGACCTCTGGCGACTGCTCATCGAGAAGAGGGACCCCGTCCGTGAGGGCCCCTTCGACCGATGGGACGTGGACGCCTTCTACGATCCGGATCGGGAGGTACCGGCCCGCTCCAACACTCGCTGGGCCGCCACGCTGGACGACATCACCGGTTTCGACGCCGCCTTCTTCGGCATATCGCCCGCGGAGGCCGCCTCGATGGATCCCCAGCACCGGCTGCTCCTGGAAGCCTCCTGGGAGGCGCTGGAGTACGCCGGGATCCCCCCGCGCGACGTCACGGGGGCGCGGGGTGGCGTGTTCGTCGGGATCTGGAGCCAGGACAACTCCGTACGCCTGGGCGCGCACTACGACAAGATGGACGCCTACGCCGGGACCATCGGGAACGTGCACAGTACGGCGGCGGGACGCGTCTCCTACGTGCTGGGACTGCACGGGCCCGCCGTCGCCGTCGACACCGCCTGCTCGTCATCGCTGGTCGCCACCCATCTCGCGGTCCAGAGCCTGCGGACGGGGGAGTCCGACTTCGCGCTGGCCGGCGGTGTCAACGTCATGCTGAGCCCGGAGTTCATGCTCTCCGGCACCCGGTGGGGGATGTTCTCGCCCACGGGCCGCTGTCATGCGTTCGACGCCCGAGCCGACGGCCTCGTCCGGAGCGAGGGCGTCGGCATCGTCGCGCTCAAACGGCTCTCGGACGCGCGGCGCGACGGCGACCGGGTGCTCGCGGTCATCCGCGGTTCCGCGATCAACCAGGACGGGCGGTCCCAGGGACTCGTCCACCCGTCGGAGGACGCGCAGCGCATGGTCTACGCCGCGGCGGTCGAGCAGGCGGGCATCGATCCCGGCCTCGTGGGGCTGGTGGAGACCCACGGCCCTGGCACACCGGTCGGCGACCCGATCGAGTTCCGGGCGCTGTCCCCCATTTACGGGGAGGGTGAGGGACGCTGCGCGCTGGGATCGGTGAAGTCGAACATCGGCCATCTGGAGTCCGCCTCGGGCATCGCGGGCTTCATCAAGGCCGTGCTCGCCGTCCAGCACGGCGTCATCCCGCCGAATCTGCACTTCCAGCGATGGAACCCCGAGATCTCTCCGGACGGCACCCGTTTCTTCGTGCCGACCGAGCCGACCCCATGGCCGGTGGAGGCGCCGACGCGGCTCGCGGCGGTGTCCTCATTCGGTTTCAGCGGGACCAACGCGCACATCGTTCTGGAGGAGTACACGGACCGGCCCGCGGCCGTGGAGAAACCGGCGGACTCCGCGCCACGCCCGGCACTGGTCCCACTGTCGGCGACGGACCCGGAGATGCTGGGCGCGACCGCCGCGCGGCTTTCCCACTGGCTGACGGACGTCCGTGACCACGTGGGACTCGACGACGTGGTCCACACGCTGGCGGCGCGCCGTTCGCATCATCGGGCGCGAACGGCGGTGGTCGCCGACTCCGTGGACGAGCTCATCGACCGGCTCGATCGGCTCGCCGCCGGCGACGAAGAGGAGAGCGTCTGGGACGGCACCGTACGCGACGCGGCCGGCGTGGGCGCAGTCTGGGTGTTCTCCGGTCAGGGCTCGCAGTGGGCCGGAATGGGGCGCCGCCTGCTCGAGGAGGATCCGGTCTTCGCCGCGACGATCGCCGAACTGGAGCCGCTGATCGCCGCGGAGGCGGGCTTCTCGGTGACCGGCACGCTGCGCGCTCCGACGGTGGTGACCGAGATCGACCGCGTCCAGGTCGCCCTGTTCGCCACCCAGGTGGCGCTCGCCGCGGTCTGGCGGTCCCTCGGCCTGCGCCCCGCGGCGGTGCTCGGGCATTCGATGGGTGAGGTGTCCGCCGCGGTGGTGTCCGGTGCCCTCTCGCTCCAGGACGGTGTACGGGTCAGCTGCCGCCGCGCCGCCCAGCTGGTCCCGCTGGCCGGCACCGGGGCGATGGCGTCGGTGGACCTTTCCTACGAGCAGGTCGAGGAGGAGTTGCGTCAGGTGACGGGCGTCACGGTGGCCGTGATCTCCTCTCCGCGGGCGACGGTGATCGCGGGAGACCCGGAACCGGTCCGGCACCTCGTCGAGCGCTGGCAGGAACGCGGGCTGATGGCGCGTTTCGTGGCCGCGGACGTGGCGGCGCACGGGCCGCACCTGAATCCGTACGCCCCCCGGCTGATCGACGCGCTGGCCGACGTCCGGCCCGAGCGCCCCACTGTGCCGGTCTACTCGACCGTCACCGAGGACCCGAGGGAGACGGTCGCCTTCGACGGCGCCTACTGGGCGGATAATCTCCGTAAACCGGTCCGTTTCGCCAATGCGGTCCGGGCCGCCGCCGAGGACGGCTACGCCGTCTTCCTCGAGGTCTCGGTCCACCCCATCGTCGGCCATGCGATGCGTGACACGCTCGAGGAGATCGACGGCGACGCGATCATCGCGCACACGATCCGGCGCGACAACGACGACCTGCGCACGATCACGGGCCAGCTGGCCCGCCTCTACTGCGCGGGCGTTCCGATCGACTTCGGCCGCCACGCGGCCGGTTCGCTCGTCGCCGCCCCGGCGACCACGTGGAAGCGGACACGCCATTGGGTCGACCTGCCGCTGCCACATCCGGCGCGACAGGCGGCGCGGGAGGAGATCCGGCCCCCGCTGCTCGGCACGCACACGGCCGTTCCGGAGCCCGGGCGCAGACATGTCTGGCAGGCCGATGTCGGCACCGGCGCACTGCCGTGGCTCGCCGACCACCGGGTGGAAGGCGTTACGGTACTGCCCGGAGCGGCGTACTGCGAGACCGCGCTCGCCGCGGGGACCGAGTTCTTCGGTTGCGCCGAAGAAGACCTCGAGCTCTCGGACATCCGCTTCGTCCGGCTGCTGCCGCTCGACGAGCACACGACGCTGTACACGTCGCTCACCCCGCGCGGCGACGACGCGGCGGTCGTCGAGATGCTGACCAAGGGCGACGGCGACGACGAGTGGATCACCCACGCGACCGGCGAACTGCACCACCTGCCACAGGGCGCTCGTCCCAAGGCGGTCGACGTGACCGCCCTCCACGCCGCGTACGAGGAGCCGGAAGGTCGGTCGGGGCCGGTCGGTCGGGGTCGGAGGGTCGACGTCGAAGGCCGCTACGCCGAACTACGCGCCGACGGTTACCACCACGGCCCGGCCTTCGCCGCACTGGAGAGCCTTCACGGGGCGGCCGACGGTGAGATGCTCGCACGGGTGGGACTGCCGCCGGCGGCGCGGACCCTCGCCGGCCCGGTACGGCTGCATCCCGTCCTGCTCGACGCATGCCTGCAGACGCTCCTCATCGCGGCGATCGACGCGACCGGCAGCGCCGGATCACGGCTGCTGTTCCCCGTCGGGGTCGGGTCGCTGCGCGTCTTCGCCGGCGGTCCAGCCGCCGCGTACTGCCAGGCGAGGCTGGTGGCGGGCTCGGCGGAAGGCGCGACCGGGACGCTGCGCCTGCTGGCGGAGGACGGCTCCGTGGTGGCCGAAGCCGCCGAGGTACGGTTCGCGCCGATGGAACGGCGGACCCCCGCCTCCCGGCATGACCGGCTGTTCCACGAGGTCCGGTGGCGGCCGCTGCCGCTGGAACGGCCGGCCGCCCCCCGCGGCACCTGGCTCGTGCTCAGTGCCGGCGACGACCCGCTGGCGGCGGCGTTGCACGCCGAACTGGCCGCGTCGGGGGCGACCGCGACGCCGCTGAACGCCGACGACCCGGATGGAGCATGGCCTGCGGCTGAGGTAAGACAGACGCTCGCCGCCACGACGGATGTCGTCTTCCTCCCGTCCCCGTCGGCGCCCGCTGAACCGGAGAGCGCGGATCGGTGTCGTGACGAGGTGATGCGTACGGTCGATCTGGTCGGTCTCCTGACCGAAGCGGAGGCCGGTGCGCCCCGGCTGTGGATCGTCACCCAGGGCGCTCAGAGCGTCACCGCGGAAGAGGCACCCGCGCTCGTCCACGGTGGGCTGCGCGGTGTGGCCCGGGTGGCGATGTGCGAGTATCCCGGCCTGCGCACGACCCTCATAGATGTCGAACCGGGTACTGGCGCGGTGCGCGACCTCGTCACCGAGCTCTTCACCGGCGGTTCCGACGACGAGATCGCGTGGCGGGACGGTCGGCGGTGGACGGCGCGGCTGGTGAACACCCCCATCAGCGACGGAACCTGGCAGACGAGGCCCCGGCGAGTCCGGCGGTACGGCCGGGACCGTATCTCTCTGGACATCGCCCGGCCCGGCGACCTGGACACGATCGGCGTGGTGGCACGGTCGCGTCACGAGCCGGCGCGCGGCGAGGTCGAGATTCGGACGAGCGCGATCGGATTGAACTTCGCCGACGTCATGCACATGCTCGACATGTTCCCGGAGCTGCACGGCACCTCCGGGCGGCTCGGCCTGGAATGCGCTGGTGTCATCGCCCGTGTCGGTCCCGGAGTGGACGATCTGCGAGTCGGTGACCGGGTGATGGCGTTCCAGGACGGCACGGCCGACAGCTTCGTCACGTTGCCCGCCGAGTCGGTCGTCCCGGTCCCCGACGGGATGACCGACGTGCAGGCCGCCGGCGTGCCGGCCGCCCACCTGACCGCCTGGTACGCGCTGACGCGGGTCGGCCGGCTCACCGCCGGTGAGCGGATCCTCATCCATGCGGGGACGGGAGGCGTCGGCCTGGCCGCGATCGCCATCGCCCGATCGCTCGGCGCGGAGGTCCTCGCCACCGCCGGCAGCGAGCGAAAGCGCGCGTACCTTCGTGAGCTGGGCATCGAGCAGGTGATGGATTCGCGGTCGCTGGACTTCGTCGCCCAGACCCTCGCCGCCACCGATGGTGAGGGGGTGGACGTGGTGCTGAACTCACTGTCCGGGCCGGCGTTGTTCGCCGGCCTGGACGTCCTGAACATCGGCGGACGGTTCATCGAGATCGGCAAACGCGACATCTACGCCAATGCGAAGCTGGGGCTGCTGGCCCTCCGCCGCAACATCACGGTGACCGCCGTGGATCTGGCCCTTCTCGGACGCGAACGCCGTCCACTGATCCGCGAGCTCCTGAACGAACTCCGCGATGAGTTCACCGCCGGGCGGCTCGCCCCGCCGACCTGCACGGAGTTCCCCTTCACCAAGGCGGCGACGGCACTGCGGCACATGGCCGCCGCCAAGCACATCGGCAAGCTGATCCTGACCGTGCCGCAGGACGGGGAGATCGACGCGGCGCTTCCCCCCGGTGGCAGGCCGGTCGTGCGCCACGGCGCGAGCTACGTCATCACTGGCGGCCTCGGCGGCCTCGGCCTGGAACTGGCGCGTCGGCTCGCCGGGCAGGGCGCCGGGAGGATCGTGCTGGGCGGCAGATCGGCGCCCTCGGAGACCGCAGCCGCCGCGCTCGACGAGATCCGGGCCGGCGGTACGCAGGTCGAGATCGTCCGCGGCGACATCGCCGAACCGGGTGTGGCCGAGCGTCTGGTCGCTGCGGCGACCGCGGACGGACGGACGCTCTCCGGCGTGCTGCACGCCGCCGCCGTCCTCGATGACGGCGCCCTGAGCAATCTGGACGTCCTGCGGCTCGACCGTGTGTGGCGGCCGAAGGTGACCGGTGCCTGGCGGTTGCACGAGGCGACGGCGGGTCTCCCCCTCGACTGGTTCGTGCTCTTCTCCTCGGTGGCGTCGCTGCTGGGCAGCCCGGGACAGGGCAACTACGCTGCGGCCAACGACTGGCTCGACTCCTTCGCCCGGTGGCGACGCGCCCGTGGGCTGCCCGCCCAGGCGATCAACTGGGGAGTGTGGGGTGAGGCCGGCCGGGCCACGGAGCTTGGGCGCCGCGGGTACGCCGCGTTCAGCACCGACGAGGGCTTCCGCGCCCTGACGGAACTGATCGACCATGAGCGGACCAACGCCGGTGTGTTCGTCTACGACCCGGGACACTGGTTCCACGCCGCTCCGCATGCGGCCGACGCCGCCTTCTTCGCGGAAATGCCGGTCCGGCCGGCCGTCGAATCCGGCGTCATCGGCAACGATGGCATCAGCGCGCGGCTTCGGGCGGCGTCGCCCGAGGAGCGAAGCAGGGTAGCCCTGGGTTACCTCGGCACGTGCACGCGCGTGATCCTGGGGCTGAGCAGCGCCTCGATCGACTCGAGCACGGTGCTGTCCGACCTGGGGTTCGACTCGCTCACCGCGTTGCAACTGCGCAATCGCCTGGAAGTGGACCTGCAGGTGAAGATCCCCCCGACCATCGTCTGGACCCACCCCACGGCGGGAGAGCTGGTCGGCCATCTCCTGGAACATCTCGATCTGGAGGTCAAGGCGGCCGACGGCGAGGAAACGCATGGTGCGCGAACGCAGGCTCCGGCCGCCGGCACCGGAGACGTGACCGGACGCTGGTTCCGGGTCTTCGCCCCGCGGCCCGATGCCACGATGCGGCTCTACTGCTTCCCGCACGCGGGAGGTTCGGCATCGACCTACCTGCCGTGGGTCGACCTGCTTCCCGAGCACATCGAGTTGTACGCCGTGCAGCTGCCCGGGCGCGAAGACCGCGCGGAGGAGGAACCGCGCACCGACCTGTTCGCGCTCGCCGACGAGCTGGCGTCGATGATCGCGGCAGATCCGGACCCACGCCCGTTCACCTTCTTCGGGCACAGCGGCGGGAGCCTGCTGGCGTTCGAGACCGCTCGCTCGCTCTGGCGCGGTCACGGCATCGCGCCGGTGACGCTCGGGCTCTCGGCGATGCCGGCGCCCGACGGCCACGGAATGGCCGAACTGTCGGCACGGCTCTTCCGCCATGAGAGTCCCGAGGCTCTCCAGGCTCTCGCCTTCATCCCGCCGGAGATTCGGCAGGAACCGGCCCTGCTCGAACGCGCCAGGCGCGCGTTGACCTACGACTACACCCTGTACCGCGCCTGGCGGCACAAGGCGGCATCGAGACCTCTCGGCTGCCACCTCGTCCTGTTCGCCGGCGACGACGACCCGCTCTGCCGGCCCGAGCACCTGGACGGGTGGGGCGAGCAGGCCATCGGCTCCGTGGCGACGCACGTCTATTCCGGTGATCACTTCTACCTCCGGAACCACCTGCCGGAAATGATCGGACGGCTCACGAAGTCGTTGGAGTACTGACAGGCGTCGTTCGCGCCCTCCAAGGGCCGCCGTACCAGAGAAGCGGCATCGGTACGGCAGAGGGCCCCGGCGCCGCCGGGGCCCTTCGGCCTCCGCGACGGGATCCGGCGAGTTCCCCAGTTCTCGGAGGAGGCATATCCGGGAAGTGCCCATTCGTCCCCGGTCAAGCGAAGTGCCGGTCCGGCGGATCTTCAGAGGGCTGCGTCCGCCGTCCGGTGGGTCGTAAGGTCTACGTCGTGAGCCCCCCACGCCTACCGGAACACCTCGAACTGCTGCTGACCGAAGAACCCGTCCTGGACGTGTACGCGTACGGACCGTGGCGTGTCCCCGACGGGCTGTACGACGAGGTCCGCGAGCGCGCCCGCGAGTTCGACGCCGACGAGCGCGCCCGGGCGCTGACCGGCGGGCTCAGCGACTTCTACGCGACGGGCACCTCCGCGGCGGGCGCGGAGTTGTGGTCGCTGCTCACCTTCCTGCTCGGGGCGGCGGCGATCCGGGCGGGCTCGCGCGGCGACATCGACTACGAGCTGCTCACCCAGTTCCTGGCCAAGCCCGAGCCGCCCGTCCGCGACTCGGTCGCCTGGTTCAGCCAGGGCGGCCGGCTGCGGCCGCCCGGCCTGTGGCTGGTGGAGAACGCCGGGGACGACGTCGAGCTCCGGGAGACGATGTTCGCCCTGGGCCGCGAGTCCCTCGACGTGTTCGCCGGGATCACGCCGCTGGAGGAGCGCCGCAAGGCCCTCCGCGCGATCTTCGACCGGCACGCGGAGGACCCGGAGCTGCGGGCCCGCGACCTGACCACGCCGCACGGCGACCTCGAGCGGGTCTGGGCGTCGGACCTGTCGGACGAGACCCTGTCCGCGCTCCCGGAGCTGGCCGGCCCGACCGGATATCTCACCTGGGCGTGCGCCGGCTGGATCGCCGCGCACGAGCGCCTGCTCGCGGCGGTCCCGGGCGGCGATCCGCTGGTGACCGGGCTGGCCCGGCTGCTGCTGCAGGCCGACGTGCAGGCCGTGCCCGCGGACCTCGCGTTCGCCATCGGCGTCGAGCGGTACGAAAGCGTCCAGGAGCGCTTCCAGCACCTGCGGGAGGGCTTCCGCGCCGATCCGTGGCAGGCGGAGGTGCGGTCCTGGCTGGCCCGCGGCCTCGTCGCGGGTGAGGCCGACGCCTGCCGGGCCTGGCTGGACATGGGCCTGCGGATCACCGGCTCCGTACAGGGCCTGCCCGACAGCGCCGTGAGCCCCAAGGGCCGGCTGCCGGTCCGCGGTTTCCAGATGGATCTGCGCCGCCTCTTCCGCGCCCGTACGGTCGTCAACCCGCTGACCGCGGCGTTCGCCGGTGTGCCGCCCGCCGAGGAGGCGCGGACCGCGACCGCGGCCGAGGAGACCGGCGCCGACCTCGTCGGCCAGCCCGAGCTCGTGACGACGCTCGCCGAGGTTCTGCGCGCCGGCGCGACCCCGCGCCCGGTGCGCCTCCTGCTCAGCGGACCGGACGCGACGGGCAAGGGCACGGCCGTCCGGCTCGTCGAGCAGACCCTGGCCGAACGCGGGGACGTCCGCGAGGCCGTCTGGGTCTCCGACCAGGTGTTCGCCAACCTGCACGTCAGCGACACGATCCTGTACCTGCTGGCACGCGTGCGCGAGTGCCTCGAAGGGCGGGTCCTCGTCATCGAGGGCCTCGACCGCATCCTCGCCCTCGAGCACTGCGGCGGCGCGTTCGCCGAGGAGCTGCGCCGCGTCCTCGAACGCCACCAGAAACTGCACGTCGTCGCGGCGTGCCGGGCGGGCGGCGACGAGCGGATCTTCGACGCCAACCCGGCCCTCCACCAGCACTTCCGGGTCGCCCGCACGCGGGAGTTCGCCGAGGACGACTACGCGGAGCTGTTCCGGCGGGCCGTCGCCCGGCGCGGCCTGACCGCCGCCCGGGAGGCCGCGGTCACCGCCGGGGTGCTGCTGTCCCGCACCCCGCCGCTGTTGAACCTGCGGGGCGCGCGCCTCGTGGAGTACCTCGCCGAGCAGTGCGTGGCGGCGGCCGCCGCCCGCGGCGAGACGGAGGTCGCGGTCGCGGATCTGCCGCAGCGGGTCATCCCCGGCGGCGCCGCCGACGCCGACCCGATGGCCGAGCTGGACGCGTGCGTGGGCCTGAAGTCGGTGAAGAACGAGGTCCGCCTGCTCGTCGCCGAGGCCGAGGCCGCCCGGATGCGCCGCGAGGCGGGCATGCCGGTCGCCGCGCGGCCACGGCACCTGGTCTTCACCGGCAACTCCGGCACGGGCAAGTCCAAGGTCGCGCGGATCCTCGGCCGCATCTACGCCGACCTGGGCGTCCTGTCCTCCGGCCACCTGGTCGAGGTGGACCGCTCCGACCTCGTCGGCGAGTACGTCAGCGAGAGCGGGCCGCGCGTGCGCCGGGCGGTCGAGCGCGCGCACGGCGGCGTGCTGGCCATCAACGACGCGCACAACCTCATGCCGGGCGACTCGCCGCGCAACCGGGAGGCGATCGACGTCCTGCTGGCGGCCGTGCAGTCCCACCCCGAGGACCTGATCGTCGTCCTGTGCGGGCCCGAAGGCGCGATGAACGGCCTGCTCAAGAGCGACTCGGAACTGGCGGCGTTCTTCCCCAAGCAGCTCCGGTTCCCCGACCTCACCGAGGACGAGCTCATCGAGATCTTCCAGGCCAAGGCCGCCGACGCGGGCTTCGCGCTGCGGGAGGGCGTGCTCGACAAGGTCCGCGACCTCGTACGCGCGGGGGCGCGCGACCGGGCCGCGGGGAACGCCCGCCTGATGATCAATCTGCTCGACCGCGCCGTGGCCATGCAGTCCCGCCGGGTCCTCGACGACGGCGTGCTCACCGACGACGAGTCCCTCGACGAGATCTTCGCCGAGGACATCCCCGGCACGCTGGCCGCCGGCGGCCACATCGACCTGCCCGGCGACCCCCTCGCAGAGATCGAGCGGCTGATCGGGCTGGACGCGGTCAAGCAGGAGGTGCGCCTGCTCGTCGCCGAGGCCAAGGCCGAGCAGCTCCGCCGCGACGCCGGCATCCCGATCGCCTCGCCCACGCGGCACATGGTGTTCACCGGCAATCCGGGAACGGCCAAGACCACGATGGCGCGGCTGCTGGCCGCCGTCTACGCCAAGCTGGGGCTTCTGTCGTCCGGGCACCTGGTCGAGGTGTCCCGCGCCGACCTCGTCGGCGAGTACGTCGGGCAGACGGCCCCGAAGGTGCGCGCGGCGGTGGAGCGGGCGCTGGGCGGCGTGCTGTTCATCGACGAGGCGTACGCCCTGACGCCCGCCGACTCCGGACGCGACTACGGGCACGAGGCGATCGCCGAGCTGCTCAAGCTGATGGAGGAGCACCGTGCCGACCTCGTCGTCATCGTGGCGGGCTACGAAGGGCCGATGCTGCGGTTCCTGGAGTTCAACCCCGGTCTCGCGTCGCGGTTCCCGACCGTCCTGCGGTTCCCGGACTACACCGACGACGAACTCGTCGCGATCTTCGAGGTGATGGCGGCGAACGCGGGCTTCGGGGTGGCCGAGGGCGTGCTCGACGCCGTACGCTCCCGGCTGCGCTCGGCCGCCCGCGGCGAGTCGTTCGGCAACGCCCGGCTCATGCGCAACATCCTGGACCGGGCCGTCGCCCTGCAGGCGCAGCGCATCACCGGGCAGGAGGCGCCGGACCGGGAGGAGATCCGGCTGCTGCGCCAGGAGGACCTGCCGGAGACCGACGCGCCCATCGACCGCGACGAACGGCTCGGCCAGTACCTGTGACAGGGCCTGTGACTCAGGGGTCGGCGCGGCACCGCTGACACGCCGGCCCCCGGGTCAGGAGTCCACGCAGCAGGACCGCTTGCTCTCCTCCAGGTAGTGCGGGTCGTGCCACCAGTACCGTCGGTTGGACGGATGCTCGGGGACGGGCGGTAGCATCCGTCCCACCGGAGCGGCCGTCGCGCGCTCCGCGGTCGCGAACGGGGCGAGCAGTTCGTCGACGGTGTGCGCCTCCCCGTTGACCATCACCTGCCGGACGTCGGCGACCCGTGTGATGTCCTCCAGCGGGTCACCGCCCAGGAGGACCAGGTCGGCGTACATCCCGGGCTTGATCTGCCCGAGGGGCTCCCCGAGGACCTCGCCGGGCGTCCGCGTCGCGGTGGTCAGCGCCTCGTACGGGGTGAGGCCGTACTTCACCATGGCCCGGAGGTTCAGGTGGGTGCTGACGGCGGTGTTGGCGATGGGGGAGTCCGTGCCGGTGACGACTCGTCCGCCGCCACGGATCATGGCGGCGACCTGCGCGACCTGACGGGCGAGGTTCTGCCGGGTGACGGTCTGGTCGGTGGTCCTGGCCGTCGTCGCCGTCGCCTGCAGCGAGGCGTACTCCCACGCCGGGTAGAGCGTCGTCACCCGGCGGTCGGTGACGAGCGAGGTGTCCTCCCGGAGGATTGTCACGGCTCCGAACAGCGTCGGCGTCCGGGCCGCGCCCGAGGCGTTGAAGATGTCGATGACGTCGTCGTATCCGGTGCCGAGCGCGGTGACCGTACGGGAGTAGCCCAGCCGGTTCGTGGCGCCGATGTGCTCCATGCCGTCCCCGCCGAACGCGAACGCCGGATAGTGGTAGTGCGAGGTGGCGGGGACGCCGTGCCGGTGCGCCCACTCGATGACCTCCCGCTGCCATGCGGCCGGCAGCCGTACGTACGCCTTCATGAGGTCGTAGTCGAGCGCGCCCGCGCGTTCGAGTTCGCGGGCGAGCTGGCGGGCGTCGAAGGTCGGGCGCATGAAGTTGTAGAAGACGCGCGGCCCGTCGACCGCCTCGCCGGTGGCGAAGTACCGGGGTGCGACGCGGGCGCCGGACTGGAACGACTCCCGGGCCTCGACCATGTGGTACGCCGGGCTGCCCGGCGAGCGGGTCGTCGTGACGCCCAGCGAGAGCCAGAGCCGGCCCTGGCGGTCGCCGTACGCGTAGCCCTGCATCTCCCGGTGGTTGTGCATGTCGACCAGCCCGGGGATGACCACGGAGTCCCCGGCGTCGAGGATCCGGTCGCCGTGACCGTGCCCGCGCGCCTCGACGGCGACGATGCGGTGGCCCTCGACCACGATGTCCACGTCGTGCCGCAGCCGCCGGGCGCTGCCATCCCACATCCGGCCGGCGCGTACGACGGTGCGGCCGCGTGGCCGGGTGTTCGTCCAGGTCAGCGGGGCGGGGACGGTACGGGTGCGGCGGCCGTCCGCGGAGACGAGGCGGAGGCGGCCGTTACTGAGGTACAGCAGCTCGGACGAGTCGCCGCTCCAGCTCACGGCGTCGGTGACCTCGTCCGTCACCTGCCGGGGCGTCCCCGCCGGCGTGCCGTCGGCGTGGACGTCGACCACCCAGAGCACGCTGGCCACGACGAACGCCATCTTCGTCCCGTCGGGCGACCACACCGGCCCGTCGTCCCCGCGCGTCTGGATCGAGCGGTCGGGCAGCGGGTCGACATAGGTGCCGGCCCCTGTACGGCGGTCGACGAGGAGGATCTTGCTCAGGCCCTCGCGGTACCGAGCCGAGTACGGCTTGATCGCCGCCAGGGCGATGACGTTGCCGTCGGGGGACCAGGTGGGGCGGCCGGGCTCGAACGTCGCCGGGTAGACGCGCTGGACGTCCCCGGACGACACCTCGACGGTGTACAGCGCCCCGGTCTGGTCGAGGAACGCCAGGTGCGACCTGTCAGGGGACCAGGTTCCGGAGAGCGCCGCGGCGCCTGGCAGGTTCGTGAGCCGGCGGTCCTGCCCGGTGCGCAGGTCGCGGATCCAGATGTCGAGCTTGCCGCCACGGTCCGTGGAGTACGACAGGTATCGGCCGTCGGGGGACCAGGCCGGGTCGCACTTCCACCAGTGGTCACGGGTGAGCGGTCGCGGCGCCTGCCCGATCCTCATCGTGTAGATGTCGTTGAGCGCCCGGAACGCCACCTGCCCGCCGTCGGGGGACAGGACCGGGCTGCCGATGCCCACGACGGGCTTGGGCACCGTGGAGTCGAAGTCGCGCCTGCGCCGGCGATAGGACGGGGCGACGACGGTGACCGGCGCCGTGAAGCCGACGTCGCGCGACCGGCCGCCCGTGAGCGATCGGCGGCGGATCCGGCCGTCCGCCGTGTAGACGAACTCCTTCGCCGACGACCATGACACGCGGAAGGGGAAGACCTCCTCACCGGTCACCAGCGCGTGCCCCGAGCGCCACAGCTCGCTGCGGCCGTCCACGACGAGGGTGTAGACGATGTCCTGACCGTCGGGCGTCCAGGCCGGGCCGTGGATCACCTGGTCCGCCGGCACCGTCACGGCCGTACGGCGCGCGCCGGTCGCCACCTCGACGACGTCGATGCGGGTGTTCGCGACCACGAAGGCGATGCGGGCGCCGTCCGGCGACCACGCCGGCTCGTACTCCTCGGCCGCCGAGTCGGTCACCGGGCTGATGGCTCCCGTGTCCAGCCGCAGCGTGTGGATGCCGTAGCTGCCGGACAGATCCGACGAGAAGGCGATCCGGGTGCCGTCGGGGGAGAACCGCGGCTCACGGTGGTCGTACGGCCCCTCGGTCAGGCGGCGCGGGTTCGATCCGTCGGCGTCGATCACCCACACGTCGAACACGCCGTCGCGGTACGCCTGGAAGGCGAGCCGCCGCCCGTCGGGCGACCAATCGGGCTGCGCGATGTCGAACAGGTCGTCGGTCAGCCGGTGCGCGGGGCCACCGGAGATCGGCAGGGTCCACAGCACACCGACGAGGTCGATCGCGATGGTCCGTCCGTCGGGGGAGACCCGGGCGGCCAGATCCGTGCCCTCGCGCAGCCGTACGGCGCGGCCCGTCGGACGTCCGGACGGCTCCTCCCCCGGCGCCCGTGACGGAGCGGCGCCCTCCGCGGGAGGCGCCGCGCCGACTCCGATGCCCGCGATCGCCGCGGCACCGGCCGCGCCCGTCAGGAGATCCCGCCGTCCGATGCCCGTCATGGGGCTCCCATCCCGGGCAGCTCCCTGCCCGAACGCCGGCATCGGGCGCGAGAACCTCACGCGCACCGGCCGCTGTGGTCGCTCTTCTGTCGCCGCGTCACTCAGGTTTCGGAAAGGACGCTAATGGCGATGTGGACCACATGCAGCCGGTGTGTCCGGATTCGGTCAGCCTTCGGTCAGGGCCAGGGTCAGGATTCGGACCGGCCGAGGTACTCGAGGTAGAGGGGGCGCAGGGCCTCGGCGACGTCGCCGTCGCCCGCGTGCACGAACTCGTTGAGGATCGCGGACAGGTGGGAGACGTCCGCCTCGGCCTGGTCGGGGTGACCCGCGGCCGCCTCGGCCGCGGGGATCGCCTTCAGCAGCCGCCACAGGAACCCGACGTCGAGATGGCGCACCGCGCGCTCGATGGCCCGGTCGTGCAGCTCCTTGGTCGACAGCGTCTCCAGCTCTTCCGCCATGTCCCTATTCGACCACGCCCCGGCACCGCGTCACCATTTGAGGTTCCAGCCGAGGACGGTCTCCAGGTCCGGCAGGCCGAGCCGGCCCTTGGCGACGATCTTGCCCTTGCCGTCGAGGACGCGGTACTCGCAGCCGCCCAGCTCGGCCGCCGGGAGCCGGGTCTGGAACACCGCGAGGCCGGTCGTACCCGTCCGAGCCGCCGTCACCATCGTCTCGTGGTTCCACAGCTCCACGCGGACACCCGCGCCATCCGGGACGTACACCGCACCCGTCGCGTGCTCCTCCTCCTCGGGGAAGTTCTGGGCCGCGGTCGTGACCCAGCCGATCGGGCGCCGGGCGTCGGCGTCGTCGCGCATCCGCACCGCGTACCGATCCTGGGTGGTGCTGCCGTCCCTGTCGGTGTAGGTGTCCTGGACGACGCGGATCTCGGGTCCGGACGGGACCCTCAGCGTCGCGACGAGGGCGTCGGCGCCGCCGGGCAGCCGATCGCCCCACCAGAACCGGTAGGTGAGCCGCTCGCCGACCAGCCCGAAGTAGCCGGCCGTCCCGTCGAGGAGCCCGCGGGCCTGCTCCGCGTCGACGTGACCGGTCGCCTTGGCGGCGGCCCTGCCGACCGCGGGCCAGTAGGCGGAGGAGTTCTCCGAGTCCGTGGTGTACGGCACCTGCTGCGCACGGCCGTACCGGCCGCCGATGCGGAATTCGACCGCGAGCTGCCACGGGCGCACCCCGGGAACGTCGGTCAGCACGGCACCGCGGTCCGCGTGGACCGTGCGCACGACGCGGTACGCGGTACCGTCCTCGCGTTGGGCGATGGCCGGTGAGACCTTGACGTCCGTCATCGCCGGCGGGCCGAGGACCAAGAGCGGGCCCGTGCCCCCGGCGTACCAGACCATCGGCTCGGGGTCCAGGGGCACGCTGTCGTCCGCGAAGAGGCTGTCGTCCTTCATGGCGCGCGGCTCGGCACCCGAGGGACCATGCCACACGGAGCCCCGCGCAGACCGTCCGCGTACGGTGACGACCACGGCGACGCGGCGCCGTCCGTCGTCCTGCGCGTAGAGGATGTGCACCATGTCGCCCCAGCGCTGACGGCGCAGAGCCTCCTCGCTGAGCGTCCCCAGGAACGCCTTGTCGCCGGCGAGCGAGCCGCGCAGCGGCCAGCTCAGCGCGTCGGCGTGCCGTCCCGAGGCCGGACCGGGGCGATCGGCGAGCTGCCGGATCCCGGCGGGCGCGCCGACCAGCAGGACGGCGCTCACCGCCAGCGCCCCCGCCGCCACGGCCCGGCGGCGCCGGCGAGCGCGGACGACGCGGCGCGCGGTGGCCGGATAGGGGTCGGGGCCGGGGGGGACGCTCTCGGCGCGGGCGGCGAACGTCGCCCGCAGTTCGTCTTCCAGGTTCATGCTCATCGGTTCCTCCGCGCGGTCTCGGGTTCGCGTTCCAACGCGACGCGCAACCGGTCCAGGCCGCGCGAGGTCTGGCTCTTCACCGTGCCCAGGGAGCAGCCCAGGAGCCGGGCGACCTCCGCCTCCGGCAGGTCCTCGAAGTAGCGCAGCACGAGAACGGAGCGCATCCGGGGCGGCAGGGTCAGGACCGCCGACCACAGTTCGTCCCGTACGTCATAGGCGGCGAGCGCGTCGGCGGCGGCCGGCTCCGGCAGGACGTCGGTCACCTGCTCGGCGACCCTCTTCCGGCGCCATCGGCTGTTGTTGAGGTTGACCAGGATCCGCCGCACGTACACCTCGGGGGCGTCGGATCGCCGGATCCGCGTCCAGTGGCGATGGGTCCGGACCAGCGCCGTCTGCACCAGATCCTCGGCCTGCCCGTGGTCGCCCGTCAGCAGGTACGCCGTCCGCAGGAGGGCGTGCCATCGTGCGGTGACGAACTCCCGGAACTGCTCTTCGGCTTCCGCGTTCACACCACCTCCGACAGCATGCGGACGCGGAAAGGTTGAACCGCACTCGGAAGAATGATGATCCGCAGCGGACGAATCATCCGGGAAGGTGACGCGAGCACCCTTTTCAGCCCTCTAACGTGGCCACCATGAGTAATCGGCCCGAGTACGGAGGGGTCGGCGCGTCACCGTACGCCGACGCCCCGGGATCGCATGACCGAGACGGCGTGCGGCCGCGACGGCGGCCTCGCTGGGGGCGTCGCCTGCTGATCGCCTTCCTCGTCCTCCTGCTGCTGCTCGTGGGCTCCTACTTCTACCTCGACTCGCGGCTGCACCGCATCGACGTCTTCGAGGACTACGCCGGACGCCCGGGGGACACGCCGGGCACCAACTGGCTCATCGTCGGCTCCGACAGCCGTGAGGGACTGTCGTCGGCGCAGCGCAAGGAGTTCTCGACCGGCAAGGCGGCGGGACGCCGGACGGACACGATGATGCTCCTGCACATCGGTGACCACGGCACGACGCTGGTGAGCCTGCCCCGCGACTCGTACGTCCCGATCCCCGGCCACAGCCCGAACAAGCTCAACGCCGCCTTCGCCTTCGGCGGGCCGAAACTCCTCGTCCGCACGGTCGAGCAGGCGACCAAGATTCACATCGACCACTACGCCGAGATCGGCTTCGCCGGGTTCGTCGGCATGACCGACGCGGTCGGCGGGGTGAAGATGTGCATTCCCGAGCGGATGAAGGACCCCAAGGCCGGAATCGACCTCAAGCCGGGCTGCCAGACGCTCAAGGGCGGCCAGGCCCTCGGATTCGTCCGCAGCCGCGCGTTCGCCCGCGCCGACCTGGAGCGGGTCGAGAACCAGCGCAAGTTCCTCGCCGCGCTGGTGCACAAGGCGACCAGCCCGGGTGTGCTCCTGAACCCCTTCCGGATCATCCCGTTCGCGCTGCGCTCCACCGACAACTTCGCGGTCGACCAGGACGACCACCTCTACAACCTGGCGGGCTTCGCCTGGGCCATGCGCGGCGTCACCCAGGGCGACGGCCTGACCACGACGGTCCCGATCGGCGGCACCGGCTCCGCGGCCGGCGTCGGGGAGTACATCACCTGGGACACCGCGCGGGCCGGCACCCTGTTCCGCGACCTGCGCGAGGACCAGCCGGTGCCGAGGAGCTTCGGCACCCGCTAGTCCACCGTCCCGGCCGGGTGGCACCGGGCAGCGGACCGACCGGCCGGGCTGCGCCCGTGGCACGCCGCCGCCCGGCGCCGAGGAGGCTCAGCGCCGGGCGGGTCGGGCCCTCGCCGCAAACTTTTGCCGTTTGAGGACACCGCTTTGCGGGCAGCCGCTGCTGCCCGACGCCATAACTGGGAAGTTACTCCTTGTATCTCACTCGATACGAGGAGTGACTTGCGATGAAGAAAGCCTTCAAGTGGGGGGGCCTGGCGTTCCTGGCGTTCTACCTCATCAGCCGGCCGCACAGCGCGGCGAACGTCGTGCACGGAGCGCTGGGCGGCATCAGCGGCGCGGCCAACTCACTGTCCACATTCGTCAGCGACCTGCCTAACCGCTGAGCCCTGTCCCGGGGACGCTACGAGCAGCGCGGCCAACTGGGCCGCGTTGCGCTGTGCGTAGTCTCGATAACAGTTGTTCAGGAGAACATGCGTCGTGTCGGCGTCCTCGGCCAGGCGCCGCACCTTCGGCGCCCAATCCTTCAGCTCCCGCTCCGAGTACAGGTAGCCGAAGCGCTCATAGATGTTCTTGCTGGTCCACTTGTCCGAGTGGCCGTGGAAGCGCACGACGGCCAGGTCGGACGTCGCGGCCAGCACCGGCGGGATCGAGCTCGGATGTCCCTGCGGCATGTCCACACTGACGTACGGCACGTCGTACCGGCGCAGGAAGTCGAGGGTCTCCTCCTGATTGTCCTCGCTCATCCACGTCCGGTTGCGGAACTCCACGCAGACGCGCATCGGCTCGCATCTGCGCTTCACCTGCAGGATGTACTCCTTGTTCGCCCGGCCGATCGGGAACCACTGGGGGAACTGGAACAGCAGCGCGCCGAGCCGGCCGGCCTCGTGCAGCGGCCACAGCGCGCCGAGGAACCGCTGCCAGACCTCCTCCACCACGTCGCCGGGGACGTCCCGCAGGTACAGCGACCTCTTGTCCGGCACCCGCTCCCGCAGCTCCTTGTAGAGCGCGTCCGGGCGGGTCGGATGCTGGGTGAGCAGCGAGAACGCCTTCACGTTGAACGTGAAGTCGCACCGTGTACGGTCCCGCCAGTAGCCGACCGTACGCTCGGCCGGGGGCGAGTAGTACGTGGAGTCGACCTCGACCAGCGGAAACCGGGAGGCGTAGTACTTCAGGCGATCCTCGGCCGTCTTCACGTCCGGCGGGTACCAGCCGCTCGCCAGGAGGGTCTTGTCCGTCCACGACGCCGTGCCGACCAGGAGTTCTCCCATGCTTCCAGACTAGGATTCGGGTCGTGTCGATCTATGATGTGGACATCGACCGCCTGGAGGGCGGCCCCGCGGACCTCGGTCAGTACCGCGGGAAGAGCGTGCTGGTCGTCAACGTCGCCTCCAAGTGCGGCCTGACCCCGCAGTACGAGGGACTTCAGCGACTGCAGCAGACCTACGCCGGCCGCGGGTTCACCGTGCTGGGTGTGCCCTGCAACCAGTTCGCCGGTCAGGAGCCCGGAAGTCCGGAGGAGATCGCCGAGTTCTGCTCGACGACGTACGGCGTCGACTTCCCGCTCACCGAGAAGGTCGACGTGAACGGCGAGCACCGGCACCCGCTGTACGCCGCGCTCGTCACCGTCCCGGACGCGAGCGGGTACACCGGCGACATCCGGTGGAACTTCGAGAAGTTCCTCATCGGCCCGGACGGCACGGTCGTGGCGCGGTTCGACCCGCGCATGGAGCCGGACACCGACGAGGTCGTCGGAGCGATCGAGAGCTCCCTGTCCTGATCCAGGTGGCCGTGTGCGGTCCCCGCGACTGCACCGCCGCGGAGGGCGACGCCGCGTACGAGGTCGGCAGGCTGCTGGCCGAGCGCGGCGCCGTCGTGCTGTGCGGCGGGTACACCGGCGTCATGGCGGCGGTGGCGGAGGGCGCCCGGTCCGCCGGCGGCCTGGTGGTCGGCGTCCTGTCCCGGCCCGACCGGAAGGGCGCCACGGCGGGGCTGAGCGCGGCGATCGCCACCGGGCTGGGCGAGGCGCGCAACGCCGTGCTCGTGGCCTCCGCCGACGCGGTCATCGTCGTCGGCGGTTCCTGGGGGACCCTGTCCGAGCTGGCCCTGGCCATGCGCCGGGGCGACGTCCCGGTCGTGCAGCTGGGCGGCTGGCAGGTCCTGGACGAGTGCGGCGAGCCACTGCCGGGCATCAGGCGGGCCGCCGACCCCGAGGAGGCCGTACGCCTCGCCGTCGGCTGAGCGGCGGAAGGCTCCGGGGCTCGGGGTGGCATGCCTCGCCGTCGGCTGAGCGGGGGAAGGCCGCGGGGCTCGGGCGGCGTGCCTCGCCGTCGGGCGAGCGACCGGACGGCTCCGGAGCAGGACGGCGGCGCCTCCCCGTCCGGCGGGAGACCCCGGCGCCTCAGGACAGCAGCGCCTCGATGCGGGCGACCGAGTCCGGACCGGCGAGCTCGATCGGCGGGACCGGCCCGTGGGCGAGCCGGTCGGCCAGCGCGGACACCGCCTCGGCCCGGCGCAGGACGTAGTCGACCTCCTCCTCGCGCGGCGCGCGGCCGCCCAGCAGCATGGCGACCTCGACGAGCGCGAGATGGCCGGCGTCCACCGCCATGCCGGGCCCCGCGGTGCGCCGCAGCCGGTCGTACGCGGTGACGAGACGGCGCACCGAGGAATGGGACACGTCCAGGGGAATGCCGCGCTCGAGGGCCTTCGCGTGCCGCCGGAGCCGGCGTCGGCGCACCGCGCGCAGCGTCGCCGCCTGGGCGGGCAGCGCGAGTCCGAGCGCGAGACCGGCGACGGCCACGACGCTCAGCCAGGCAGGGAGGCCGACCGCGAGGACGGCGACGAACAGGACGGCACCGCTCGCCGCGAGCACCACCTCGGGGATTCCCATCCCCATCTCCTGGTCCTCGGCCGGGCCGGGGCCGTCCGCCGCCACCGGCGGGTCGATGAGCGGGCCGGGCCGGTGCGGGACGATGACCTGCGACGGCATGATCCAATTATCGACCCGGTCGGCCGCCGTCAAACGGACGCCGGGCCGAGCGTCCCGGAACGGACAGCGGGCCGAGCGTCCCGGAACGGACGGCGGGGGCCCCGGACGGGCACGGTGCCGTCTTCCCGTTCAAGGGAACCGAAACACGTTCTAGTATGGGCGGCCAGTGGAGGTGCGGACATGGCCAAGTGGACCACCGATGACATCCCGGACCTCACCGGGACACGTGCCGTCGTGACGGGCGCGAACAGCGGGCTCGGCCTGCGGACCGCGCTGGAGCTGGCGCGGCACGGAGCGACCGTGGTCCTCGCCTGCCGGAGCGCCGACCGGGGCCGGGCGGCGCTCGACCGCGTCCGGGCGGCCGTTCCCGGGTGCGACGTCGCGCTCGGGTCCCTCGATCTGGCCGATCTCGCGTCCGTCCGCGCCTTCGCCGAGGAGCAGGGGACGTACGGTCTCGACCTGCTGATCAACAACGCGGGCGTGATGGCCCTGCCGCGCCGGACCACCGCCGACGGGTTCGAGCTGCAGTTCGGCACGAACCATCTGGGTCACTTCGCGCTGACCGGCCTGCTGCTGCCCGCCCTGCTCGACCGCCCCGGCGCGCGCGTCGTCACCGTCACGAGCATGATGCACTGGCTCGGGCGCATCGACTTCGACGACCTCGACGGCGAGCGCCGCTACGGGAAGTGGACGGCCTACTGCGGGTCCAAGCTCGCCAACCTCGTCTTCGCCAAGGAGCTCGACCGCCGGGCCGGCGGCAGGCTGGTCAGCGTCGCGGCTCATCCGGGATATGCCGCGACGAACCTGCAGCAGGCCGGGCCGCGGATGGCCGGCAGCCGGATCGGCGAGGTCGTCCAGGGCCTGGGCAACAGGCTCTTCGCCCAGTCCGACGCCGCCGGCGCGCAGCCCACGCTGTACGCGGCGACCACCTCGGACGTGCGCGGCGGGCAGTGCTACGGGCCGCGCGGGCCGGGACAGAGCCGGGGCGCCCCGCGCCGGGTGCCGACGCTGCGCGGCGCCGAGGACCCCGGGCTCGGCCGCCGGCTGTGGGAGGTCTCGGAGGAGCGCACCGGCGTCACCTACGACGCGCTGCCGCGACCGGCGTGACGGGCTGCGGGCTCAGGGCCCGTCTCGAAGTCCCCGCCCGTAGCGAGCGGCGACTTTGAGGACAGATCCTAGGAGAGCGGCCCGGCGGAGGGGTCCCAGTCAAGGGTGGCGGGGATCGCGCCCTCCATGGTGAGCAGCCAGCGCTTCACCTCGACGCCGGAGCCGCCGCTGTAGCCGCCGAGACCGTCGGAGGCCACGACCCGGTGGCACGGCACGACGATCGGGATCGGGTTGGAGCCCATGATCGAGCCGATGGCCCGCGCGGGCACGCCGGTGCCGCTGAGGTCCGCCAGCCCTCCGTACGTGACGGTCTCGCCGTAGGGGACGCCGGCGTACAGCTTCTCCAGCACCTCGCGCTGGGCGCCGGACGTGTGGCGCCAGTCGATCGGCAGGTCGAACGCGCGCAGCCCGTCCGCGAAGTAGGCGCTCAGCTGCTCCCGCACGGGATCCGTCCGCGCCGGGGCGTCGATGAGGGGCAGCTTCGCGCGCAGCAGCGCGCGGGCGCGGGGCGTGTCCCGGAAGGACAGCCCGCACAGGCCTTCCGCCGTGCAGGCGAAGGCCAGCCGGCCCAGCGGCGTCTCCAGTGCTCCGATCGCGACGTCCATCCTCCTTTCCTATCAACCGATGGGCACCGGACGCTCGCGAGAATCCGACATCGCGTCTCCGTTGAGACGCCGGCCGGCCCGGCGTGTCGATCAATGTTGACGGCCGATCAACTACGGTGACGTCGTGACGGACACGGCGGGTGAGTGGATCGACGCGGCCCGGGCGGCCGAGCGCCTGGGCGTGAAGCCGGCGACGCTGTACGCCTATGTCAGCCGGGGAGTGCTGCGGCGGCGGCGCGCGCCGGACGGGCGGCGCAGCCTGTTCGACCCGGACGAGATCGAGGAGCTGGCCCGCCGAGGACGGCCGCGACGGCCGCCCGGCGCGAGCGAGCTGGTTATCGAGTCGCGGATCACCGCGCTCGGCGACGACCGTCCGTACTACCGGGGACGCGACGCCCTCGGCCTGGCCTCCTCCCACGCCTTCGAGGCCGTCGCGGAGTGGCTGTGGTCCGGCGCGGACCCCGCGCCGGACGGCCCTCGGTGGCGGTCGCGGCCGGAGGTGGTCGCGGTGGCGCGGGCGGCGCAGTCGGGGCTCCCGGAGGAGACACTGCCCCTGGACCGGCTCCAGGTGATCGCCGCCGCCCTCGCAGCGGCCGACCCGCTGCGACTCGTCCTCGATCCGCCCGCCGTCATCGCCGTCGGCCGGCAGCTCCTCGCCGGCATGGTCGACGCCCTGCCCGCGGTCGCCGGCGGCGGAGAGCCGCCGGAGGCGACCGTCGCCCACCGGCCGCCGGAGGCGACCGCCGCCCAACGGTCGGCGGAGAGCTCGATCGCGGCCCGGCTGTGGCCGCGCCTCACCTCGGCGGAGCCCTGGCCCCCGGCGATCCGGGCGCTGAACGCCGCGCTCGTGCTGCTGGCCGACCACGAACTGGCCGCCTCCACGCTCGCCGCCCGGGTCGCCGCCTCGGTCCGCGCCGATCCGTACGCCGTGGTGACCGCCGGACTGGGCGCGGCCGGGGGCGGCCTGCACGGCGGCGCCTCGCTCGGCGCAGAGGCGCTGCTGGCCGAGATCGGGGCGCCCGGCCGCGCGGCCCGCGTGATCGGCGAACGCCTGCGCCGGGGCGAGCGCGTCCCCGGCTTCGGCGGCGTCGTCTACCAGGCCCGCGACGGCCGGGCCGGCTGCCTGCTCGACCTCGTGCGCGCCGCCGCGCCGGGGCACGAGCGGCTCGCCGTCGCCGAAGCGGTCCTGGCCGAGGCGCGGAGCCGCGGCCTGCCCGGCGTGAACATCGACTTCGCGCTCGCGACGCTCGGCGCGGCGACGGGCATGGGCCGGGGAGCGGGGGAGGCGATCTTCGCCGTCGCCCGTACGGCCGGCTGGCTCGCGCACGCGCTGGAGGAGTACGCCCGGGGCACGCCGCTGCGCCCGCGCGCCATCTACACGGGTCCGCCGCGCGGCCGGTGATCAGGGCCGTCGCCGCCTGAGGCGGACCCGGACCGGGATCCCGCGCGGGGGCGGGTACGCTCAAGACGTGCGACGGTTCTTCAGACCCGGCTGGCTCGGGCTGCACTCGATCGCCATCGTGCTGATCGGCATCTTCATGCTGGCCGGCTGGTGGCAGCTGGAGCGCGCCCAGGGCGGCAATCTGCAAAGCTGGGCGTACGTCATCGAGTGGCCGATGTTCGCGATCTTCGTGGTCGCCATGTGGGTCCGGATGGTGCGGGACGAGCTGCGCGGCGAGACGAACGCCGACCCCGGGACGGTGACCCCGCCGGGAGCCGCGCCGTCGCCCGTGATCGCTGACATCGACGACGAGGACGACGAGGAGCTGGCGGCCTACAACCGCCGCCTCGCCCGACTGAACGACGAGGCGGCGCGCCCCTGACGGCGCGGGCCTCACGGAGGGACGACCCTTGCAAGGAGCGGTGACCCGCTATCGCGTCATGGCGTACGTGACGGGCGTGCTGCTGATCGTGCTGTGCTTCGTCGCGGTGCCGGTGAAGCTGTTCGCGCACAACGGCGTGCTGTCCACCGCCGTGGGCATCCCGCACGGCATGATCTGCTACCCGCTGTACCTCCTGACCGCCTTCGACCTGTACCGCCGGGTCCGCTGGCCGCTGGGGAAGATGGTGCTGGTCGTGTTGGCGGGGATCATCCCGTTCCTGACCTTCTACGTCGAGCGGCGCGTGATCGCCGAGCTGCGCGAGCGGACCGCCCCGGCCCCGAGCGCCGACGCCACGGTCTGATCCGCGGACCGCGCCGGCGCCGGGCGCCGGGGCGACTGTGACCCACGATCACCTCTGGACCGTGCGGTCTCGCGCCATTATCTTTGACCGCGTCAACTTTAATGCTTGAGGTGGTCAATGAAGAGTGCCGTGCCGCCGGACCGGATCGACGCCGTCCGTGCTTTCAACCGCTTCTACACCTCGGTCATCGGCGTGCTGAACGAGGGACTGGTCGAGACCTCGTACTCGCTCACCGAGGCCAGGGTCATCTTCGAGCTGGCCCGTGGTGAGGCCCGCGAGGTCGCCGACCTGCGCCGGTCCCTCGACCTGGACGCCGGCTACCTGAGCAGGATGCTGGCCCGCTTCGAGGCCGACGGGCTGATCGTCCGTGGCCGCGCCGAGGACGACGCCCGGCGGCAGCTCGCCCGGCTCACCGACCGCGGCCGCGACGTGTTCCAGGAGCTGGACTCCCGGTCGGCGGCCCAGATCGAGCGCATCCTGGTCGGCCTCGCCGAGGACGGGCAGCGCCGGCTGCTGGGCGCCATGGCCGCCATCGAGGGCCTGCTGAGCGAGAGTCCCCGGCCCGACTCCTACCTGCTGCGCCCGCTCGGCCCCGGCGACCTCGGCTGGGTCGTCCAGCGGCACGGAGCGCTGTACGCGGTCGAGCACGGATACAACGCGGCCTTCGAGACGCTCGTCGCCCGCGTCGTCGCCGACTACGCCGAGGGGCACGGGCCGGGCGACAACGCGTGGATCGCGGAGATCGACGGCCGGCCCGCCGGGGCGATCTTCTGCGTACGGGACAGCGAGCGCGTCGCGCGCCTGCGCCTCCTCCTGGTGGAGCCGTTCGCGCGCGGTCGGGGCGTGGGCGGCCGGCTCGTGGAGGAGTGCGTCAGGTTCGCCCGCCGCTCGGGGTACGAGGAGCTCGTGCTCTGGACCCACGACATCCTCGAGGGGGCCCGCCGCCTCTATGAGCGCGCCGGCTTCGAACTGGTCGAGGAGGAGCCGTCGGATGAGTTCGGGCCGCCGCTCAAGGAGCAGACCTGGCGCCTGAAGCTCTGAACAGGGCACTGGCCCGCGGCGTCGTATGGTTCGCCGCGGGCCAGTGGGACCGTTCGAGTCGAGAGGGTTTCAGGCGTCAGGTCATCCGGACTCCTTTCGCGCGTGCCGTGCCGGTTGATCGGGGCGCCGGGCCGACGGTGAGACTCGGGAACACCGCCGGCCCGGCCGGTGTGGCGCCGATGCCGTGGGGGCGTACCGCACCGGCGCCGGAGGATCTGGAGGGCCGGGTGCCGCACGCTCTCGCCCGGAACGAGTGGGGGGAAATCACCCGCCGGTGTCGTACGGTCATGCCGGCCCTCCTCGAATCGCAGACGATGGGCGGGGCCCGGAGTGTCCCCCGTGATTCCCATTACGTGCCGTTGCGATCTCGTTACTGTGAGTACCCATTGACCATGCGGGCGTAAACACAGGTCAAGCGAGAAATCTGCGGCCGGACCCACCGCGCAAAGATCACGTCACCGGCCCGCCGGCCACGCTCGGTCGCCGGTGGCCCGGCCGCCCGGGGGTGCGCCGGTCCCCTCGGTCGTCGGGCCGCGGTGGCCAGGGGTGCGTCGGTCCCGTCCGGTCGCCGGTGGCCCGGCCGACAAGTCCGGCGATCCGGGTCAGGCGCGGGCGGCCCGGTCGGTGAGGCGCGCGCCGACCTCGGCGACGTCCGCCGCCGTCCACTCCAGGCTGGGGGCGGCGACGGTGATCTCGGCCATCGCCACGCCCGGGACCTCGGTGTCCCGCCACCCACTGGCGAACCAGACCTTCTCCTCCTCGGCGAGCGCGAACGCCGCGTCATCGAGCGCCCGGGCCGGGTACGGCAGCCACAGCCGGAACTGGTGCGTGTGCGGCGGCTCGGGGAACACCCGCGCGCCGGGCAGCCCGGCCAGGGCGGCGGCGACCGTCCGCGCGTGCCGTACGTACTCAGGGACCCGCGGCAGTTCGCGGTCGAGGCCGGCCATCGCGGCGAGTGCGGCGGGCCACTGCTGGAACAGCTGACCGCCGTGGCGGTGCCGCCACACCCGCGCGTACGAGGCGAGCTCCCGGCTCCCCGCGAGCGCCGCGCCGCTGATCCCGCCCAGCGTCTTGTAGAAGGAGACGTACGTGCTGTCGGCGAGGCCCGCGATCTCCGCGAACGAGTGCCCGAGGTACGGCGCGGACTCCCAGATCCGCGCCCCGTCCAGGTGCAGGCGCGCGCCGATGCCGGCGGCGGCCGCCGCCACGGCGGTCAGCTCCTCCCAGGTCGGCAGCACGAAGCCGGCGTCGCGGAGCGGCAGTTCGACGACGACGGTGGAGACCGGCTCGGCGAGCGCGCCGATCTCCTCGGCCGTCGGGTTGCGCGGCGCCGTGGTCGGCCGGACGGCGCGCAGGCCGCTCACCCAGGAGTAGGCGTACCGCTCGTGCAGCTCCTGATGGCCGAGGGGATGCAGCGCGACCGTCGGATTCCCCGTCCGGTCGGCGCCGTAGCGCAGCGCGATCTGCTGGGCCATCGTGCCGGTCGGGAAGAACACCGCGGCCTCCATGCCCAGAAGCCCGGCGACGCGCTCCTCCAGCGCCGTCACCGGCCCGCCGTCGTAGAGGTCGGGCAGGGCGTCCAGGTCCTCGGCCGCCTGCATCTCGGCGAGCAACTCCCGCATCGTCGCCGGCCGGGCTCCGGAGAGGATCCGGTCACAGCCGCGCATCGCGGCCTGGCGGCGGTGGCGCGTGTTCTCGGGCATCGGCGAATCGTGCACAGTCCTCCGACGGGCCACCAGCCGACGAGCGTTCGTCGATATTTGACCGTTCGATCTAGATATGGCTAGGGTTTCGGCCGTGCGGGAGGTTGGAGATGGCGAGCCGTCAGCGGCGATTGAGCCCTGCGTCGCCGGTGACGCGGAACTCGAATACAGAATGATCGATCCGAATAGATCGAAGATCGCTTTCGCTCTGCTCGGGGCCGTCCAGCTCACGCTCATCGCCGCGATCACGGTGATCACGGTGGCGCTGCCGGCCATGCGGCGGGACCTGCACCTGGACGACGCCGGAACGGTGCTGGTCACGTCCGCGTACGGCGTGGCGTTCGGCGGGCTGCTGCTGCCCGGCGGCCGGCTGGCGGACTCGTTCGGGCGTAGGAGGATCTTCGCCGTCGGCGCGGCCGTCTTCGGCCTCGGCTCGGCGGCGGCCGGTCTGGCCCCGGACGCGGGGAGCATGGTGGTCGCCCGGTTCGTCCAGGGGGCCGGCGCCGCACTGACGGCTCCGGCGGCGATGGCGCTGGCGGGCGCGCTGTTCCCCGACCCGCGTCGACGGGGCCGGGCGATGGCGGTCTGGGGCGTGCTGAGCAGCGCCGGGGCGACCGCGGGCACCGTGCTGTCCGGGGTGTTGATCACCTGGGTGTCGTGGCGCTGGGCCCTCCTGGCGCCGGTGGTCGTCGCGGCCGTCGCCGTGGCCGTGGCGCCGGGACTGTTCCCCGCCGACCGGCCGGCCCGCGGGAACCGGATCGACTGGCCCGGCGCGGTACTCGCGACGACGGGCCTCGCCGCACTGATCTACGGCCTGCAGCGCTCCGGCCGGGTCGTCCTCGGCGGTGTCCTGCTGATCGTCCTGTTCTGCCTGGCCGAGCGGCGTGCCACGGTCCCGCTGACCCCTCTGCCGTTCGTGGCCCGGCGCCTGCTGCCCCTGGCGGCCGTCACGCTCTGCGCGGCGGCGATGGCCACGGCGTTCTTCACGCTGTCCCTTCACCTCCAGCAGGTACGCGGCCTGTCCCCGCTGCGGACCTCGGCGGTCTTCCTGCTGTCCACTCCGTCCCTCCTCGCCGCCGGCCCGCTCACCGGACGGCTCATCGCCCGGCTGGGGGAGCGCCGCGTCCTGGCGGCGGGACCGGCCGTCGCGGCGACCGGCCTCGGCCTGCTCAGCCTCCTCGACGCGCCGTACGCCGGGCTCCTCGTCTTCCCTCTCGGCGCCGGCATGACCTTCTCCGCCGCCCTGCTGACCGCGCTGCACGGGGTGGAGGACGACCGGACCGGACTGGCCGGCGGCCTGGTCAACACGGCGATGGAGATCGGCCCGCCCCTCGGCCTCGCCGTGCTGATCCCCGTCGCCGCCGCCCACTCCCCGGACGCCTCGAGCGGCTACGCCTTCGCCCTGCGCGTCGCCGCGGCCGCGCTGGTGGCCATTGCCGTGTGCGCGGCTCTGCCGCGCCGTACCCGATGAGAGAAGGAGAAGGAATGTCCGTACGTTTCACCCGCAAGGTGGCCCTCGTCACGGGCGGCGGTTCCGGCATCGGCCGGGCGACCGCGCTGGCGTTCGCCCGCGAAGGCGCCACCGTCGTGGTCGCCGGGCGGAACGGCGAGGCGCTCGACCGGACCGTGGCACTGATCGAGGACGAAGGCGGCCGGGCGGACGCGGTGCCGACCGACGTGTCCTCCTCCGAGGACGTGGCCCGGCTCGTCCGGACCACCGTGGCACGCCATGGCGGCCTGCACATCGCGTTCAACAACGCGGGCGTCCTCGAGGCCGGGCCGCTCGCGGACCTGGACGAGGCCGCCTGGGACCGCCAGCTCGCCGTCAACCTGACCGGCGTCTTCCTCTGCATGAAACACGAGATCGCCCACATGCGCGCCAACGGCGGTGGCGTGATCGTCAACACCGCGTCCAACCTGGGCGCCCACCTGCGGCTGCCGTTCCTCGGCGCGTACGCGGCCTCGAAGGCGGCGGTGAGCACGCTGACCCGCGCGGCGGCGAAGGAGTACATCGGCGACGGCGTCCGCATCAACGCGATCAGCCCCGGTCCGATCGAGACGTCGATGTCCCTGCGGCCCGGCGAGACCGAGGCCGACCGTGCCGAACGGCTGAAGGACGCGCTGCCGATCGGCCGGGCCGGCACCCTCGCCGAGGCCGCCGCCGCGGTCCTCTGGCTGGCCTCGCCCGAGGCGGGCTTCACCGTCGGCCACGACCTCGTCCTCGACGGCGGCGCCAGCGCCTGACCGGAGCCCATGGTCGCGCCGCCCGTCCCGGGAGACCTCCGATCCGACCGGCGCGTGGCTCCCGCTACGGCGGGGCACGCGCCGGCCGGTAGGGCGAGGCCGTCACCGCCCGCGCGCGACCGCCATGCCGTACGGGTCGCGCGCTCGGCTCACCCCGCTGCCGCGGAGCCGGCCCGGCGCGGGTCGAGTTCGAGCTCCAGTTCATGACGGATCGGGATGCCGTCCAGTCCGGTCGCCGGGATCGACGGCTTCAGCGCTCGCGACCGGGCCACGGCGTCGCGGTGCAGGACGGCGAGGTCGAAGCCGTACCGCTGGTAGAAGCGCAGCGCCCGCAGGTTGTCATTGGTCGTGACGAGCCACAGCCGTACGGCGTCCGCGGCGTGAGCCGCCTCGGCCACGGCGTCGACCAGCGCGGTGCCCACGCCCGTCCCCTGCCGTACGGAGTCCAGGGTGACGAGTTCGCACTCTCGTCCGTCGGGGCGGTACGTGACGACCCCGGCCCGCACGCCATCGAGGTGGGCGACGAAACCGGGCAGCGCGGTCGTGTCGTGCGCGACGCCCCGGCTGACGGAGACGACCCCTCCCCACCGCTCGGTGAACAGCTCGCGCATCCAGGGGAGGTCCTCGGGACTCAGCGGCCGTACGACCGGCCGGGACGTCCCGTCATGAGCAGCAGGCATCATGGCCCCATCCTGGCGCGAACCGTCCTGCGCTGGGCGTCACCAAGATCCGGTAAATGGGACAATGCGGGACATGGCCCACGTCTCCGGCACCCGGATCCTGCGCAGCACCGGCGCCACCGTCCTCACCCTGCTGGTCGGCGTCGGTCTGGTGGCGCTCGGCGTCCTCCTCGCCGCGACCGAGGCGCCGGGCGGCGCGCGCGACCTGCGCGCCTACGAGGCGGCGGCGCGCTGCCCGGCGGCACCGTCCGCGCCCGCCGACTGCCGCTGGACGCAGGAGTTCACCGTGGCGGACATGATCCTGCGCAACAGCAGGCGCGGGCCGAACCGCCTGGTCCTGACCGGCGCGGACGGCACCAGACGGGAGACGACCTACGACTCCGGCGGCCCCGTCTTCGAGAAGGGCGAGCGGGTCACCGGCACCCTCTGGCGCGGCCTGCTGACCGAGATCTCGTCCGGGGACTTCACCCAGCAGACCGATGACGCTCCGGCCGACATGCGCGCGCGGGTGCTGATCTTCGCGCTGGTCACGGTTCCCAGCGGCCTGCTCGTGACCGCCGCGTGTGCCTGGCGGCTGGGGCGCCGCGCCATCCCGGACCCGACGCCGGGCATGGTCGCCACAATGGGCCTGGCCGTCGGGCTGTTCTTCGCCGGGCTCTTCTCCCCGCTCTTCGTCGGTGGCAGGGGGGACGACCTCTGGCGGGTGGCGGCCGTCTGGCTGCCCGTCGCCGCCGTCCTGACCGTCGTGGCCCGCGTGTACGTCATCCGGAAACGCGCCGCGGACACCGTGACCGGTGAGGACGCGCACGGCGTCACGCCCGCCGGCCGACCGTGAGGACCGCGGACCAGTGGCGGGTCAGCCGGGATCGACCCCGCGGGCCGGCCTCGGTCCGCTCCGCTACCCGGTCATGAGCGGGTACCGCTCCGGATCGGTCAGCGTGGCGGAGGCCAGGTAGCGCGTCGCGGCCGGTTCCCCATGATCCGGGTGGCGTGGTCTGCGACCGGCCGGTCCCGGGGAACGGACGGCGGCGGTGGGACGGCCGAGCGTCAAGCCGAACTCCTCGGCGAGCGTCTGCTCGCCCGCAGCAGGGGGACGCACCGCCCTCAGCGCCTCCTCCACCTCGGAGTCGGGGTATCCGAAGAGGTCGATGCCGTCGTAGACGACCGGGACGGCCGCCGGGACGGTCGGGAGAGGATCGCCTCGCCGGGCGATGCGGATCTCGTTGAGGCCGGGGACCCGATCGTCGGCAGCGGGGCCACCGCGGACGCTGATGGTGAGATCTTCGTACTCGGCGAAGAACGCCAATGCCACGCCGGTCGCTCGTGCCCTGACGCAGACCCACTCCTCGCGGACGTCGGCCAGTGTCGAGATCGCCCACTGGGCTCGCCGCTCGGTCATCCCGAACCTGAGCAGCCCCGCTCGGTGGGGAAGCTCGACCCCGACTCTGGGCAGCAGCGTGAACACGACGAGGTCCTCGTGACCGCTCAGGCTCTGCGGCCGCTGGTCTGTCGCCTCGCGTCGTAGTCCCGGCGGGCCTCGTCGACCTTCTCCAGGTTGACGGACCATGCGGCGAGTGTGGCGAACAGCGGGGCCAGGCTGCGCCCCAGGTCGCTGATCTCGTACTCCACCCGGGGCGGGACCTCGGGGTGATAGGTGCGCACGACGAGCCCGTCGCGTTCCAGCTGTCGTAGCCGCTGGGTGAGCACCTTGGGCGTGATCGTGGTGATGCGCCGTTGCAGTTCGACGAACCGTTGCCGCCCGTGCGCGTGGAGCGTCCACAGGATCGGCGTGGTCCACCGACTGAAGACGATGTCGACCACGGGCGCGATCGGGCAGGCCTGCTCCGGGGCGACCTCGGTCGTGATCTCGGTCACGTCACCCTCACTTTCCTCTAGGTACCTACTAGCCCCACGACAGTAGCCTCGCCGAGTCGCCCATGGAACTCGAAGAGGGGAGCGAGGATGACCCGCCAGATCGCATTGTCGGCCTCGGCCCAGGCATTCCTGGCCGAGCCGCACCTCGCCACGCTGACGACCGTCCGGCCGGACGGGTCGCTTCACGTGGTGGCCGTGCGTTTCACCTGGGACGGTGACGCGGGGCTGGCCAGGGTGATGACGGTCGCCTCGTCGCGCAAGGCGCGCAATCTGACGGCGAACCCGGGCGGCCGCGCCGCCCTGTGCCAGGTGGCCGGCTTCCGCTGGATCACGCTCGAAGGCAGGGCGACCGTGTCCGGCGATCCACGTCAGGTCGCCGACGGCGCGCACCGCTACACCAGGCGCTACCAGTCACCGCCTCCCGCTCCACCGGGGCGGGTCGTCATCGAGATCGCGGTGGACCGCGTCCTGACCCTCAACACCTGACCTCATCGGTCGTACCTCGATCAGCACGGAGAGAACACCATGCCCGTCGCACAGGTTCTGGATTCGACGATCTACTACCGGGAGACCGGCGCCGGGGTGCCGATGGTCTTCCTGCACGGAAACCCCACCTCCTCGTACCTCTGGCGGCGCGTCCTGCCGGCCGTCGGCGACCCCGGTCGCCGGCTGGCGCCCGACCTGATCGGGATGGGGGAGTCGGGCAAGCCGGACATCGGCTATACCTTCGACGACCACGCCCGGTATCTCGACGCGTGGTTCGACGCTCTCGAACTCGACGACGTCGTCCTGATCGGACACGACTGGGGCGGCGCGCTCGCCTTCGACTGGGCCGCCCGCCATCCCGGCCGGGTGCGCGGCATCGCGGTCACCGAGACGATCGTGAAGTCCATGTCCTGGGAGGAGTTCCCCGAAGGCGGGCGTGAGCTGTTCCGGTCGATCAAGACGCCGGGCGTCGGCGAGGCCATGATGCTCGATCAGAACGCCTTCATCGAGATGCTGCCCGGCAGCACCGCCGGTCCGCTCGCCGAAGCGGACCTCGCCGCGTACCGCAGGCCGTACCCCACGCGCGACAGCCGCCTGCCGCTCCTCCGATGGGCGCGATCCATGCCCCTCGGCGGGGAGCCGGCCGACGTCGTGGCCAGGGTCGACAGGTACGACGACTGGCTCGCGGGCAGCGCCGACGTGCCCAAGCTGATGCTCACCTTCCAGCCCGGTCCCGGAACGATGCTGGGACCGGAACTGATCGAATGGTGCGCCGCCAACATGGCCGGCCTCGAGATCGCCGACCACGACCTCGTCGCGGGCCATCACACCCCGGAAGACCAGCCCGACGCGATCGCCACGACCATCGCCGCCTGGATGGACAAGCACGATCTTCGAGCGGACCACCTCGTCTGAGACGTCGCCCCGGTCGGTCTTCCAGGTCGCGTACGGATCGACGGGATCCTCACCGTCTCGAACGCGAGTCGAGTCCGGTGAGGATCCCTCGTGCGCCCTGCTCCTCGGGGCGGGCTCAGAGCGTCTTGACGGTGCCGCCGTCGATGACGTGGTCCGCGCCGGTGATGTTGCCGGCCACGTCGGAGAGCAGGAAGGTGATCAGAGCCGCCACCTCACCGGGCTCGGTGATGCGTCCCGTGGTGATGCCGAACGTCGCGGGGATCTGCTGCAGGAACGCGGCGTGCTCGGCACCGGCGGCGGCCGCGACCTTGCCGCCGAAGCCGTCCGGGTCCTCCCAGATCGCGGTGCGGACCACTCCGGGTGAGACGGTGTTGACCCGGACCCCCTGCGGCCCGAACTCCTCGGCCAGCGACTTGCCCACTGCGGCCAGGGCGGCCTTGGCGGCGCTGTAGGCGACCGGGCCGGCGGCGGGCAGCCGGGAGTTGATGGACGAGACGTTGACGATGGCGCCCCGGCGCTCGATGAGGCTGGGGAGCGCGGCGCGGCTGACGCGGACCGCGGCGAGCAGGTTGAGATCGAGTACCCCGTTCCACTGCGCGTCATCGGTGTCGAGGAATCCCGTGAGCTCCACGGCGTCTCCGCCGCCGGCGTTGTTCACCAGCAGGTCGATGCCGCCCAGTTCGGCCAGGGCGCCGTCGATGAGCGTGGTCGCTCCGGCGGCGGTGCTCAGGTCGACCGAGATCGGGACCGCCCCGGTCTCTTTCAGTTCGGGCGTGATGGTGCGCGCGGCTCCCACGACCCGTACGCCCTCGTCGATCAGCGCTCGCACGGTGGCCAGTCCGATGCCCCGGCTGGCGCCGGTGACGACGGCCGTCTTGGAGGTGAGGTCGAGTTCCATTGAGACTCCACTTCTTTACCTGTAGGTACAAAATGAGGGCGTCCGTCGGCGAGTGAGACGGTCACCTCGGACGGTGGGGTAGGAGGGGTTACAGGGAGTCGATCACCGCGTCGATCACGCGGGACAGGCGATCGGGCCCCTCGGCGACGCGCGCCATCAGTCGTAGCCCCACCACCGTGTTCACGAGCAGGCTGCCGAGCGCGTGCGCGTCGCGGTCGGGGGCGATCTCTCCGGAGCGCTGTCCCTCCTGGATCAGCGCCCGGAAGGCGTCCTCGGTGCGGTCGAGCATGCGCCGCACGAGCTCGGTGGCCACCTCGTCGGTCCCCGCGAGCTCCGCGGCCGTGTTCACGGCCATGCAGCCGCGGCGATCAGGGTCGGCCAGATCCATCTCGGTCAGCAACCCCAGCACCTCGCGCAGCCGGATCTTGACGGGCCCGGGCTCCTCGAGCATCTCGACGAGGAGCGCCGTCTGGCTGTCCCGGTAGCGCCGGAGTGCCTGCTGGAACAAGGCCTGCTTGCTGCCGAAGGCGTTGTAGAGGCTGCCCTTGCCGAGGCCCAGGGCGTCGACCAGGTCCTGCGGGGTGGTGGCGGCGTAGCCCTTGCGCCAGAACACCTGCATGGCCTGCTCGACGGCGACCTGTGGGTCGAACTGCCTCGGCCTTCCCATGTCTGAACCATAGCGCGTTTTGTACCTATAGGTAAATAAACGCGCTCTGGCGCTCACCTGGCCGGTCTCTCCGATCGGCCCCGGCGAGCCGGGGTTCCGTTCGACGCCGAGGCCCCCTCCCGGTGCGCCTCCGCCGTCCGTTCGGGCGTCCACGCGCTGAGGATGCGCAGGGCATCGTCCGACGGGGAGCCCGGCTCGGCGGTGAGGACCATGAGGCGCTGCCCGGAGCCATCGGGGCTGCTCCAGGTGTCACAGTCGAGGGTGAGATCACCGACCAGCCGGTGGCGGTAGTGCTTGGTGCCGTAGCCGGCGCTGTTGACACGGTGCTCGGCCCACCAGGTGCGGAAGTCGGCGTCCTGGACGGACAGTTCGCCGACGAGCCGGGCGAGCTCGGGATCGTCGGGGTCCGCGGCGGCCTCCATGCGCAGCGCGGCGACGGCGTCGCGGGCGTCGTGCTCCCACTCCCGGTGCATCTCGCGGATGGCCGGGTCGGTGAACAGCAGGAGCAGGTAGTTGCGCCGACTCGCCGGAACCAGCGAGAAGTCGGTGTACAGGGCCGCGGCGCCGGAGTTCCAGTCCAGGATGTCCAGCCGTCTGCCCAGGATGATGGCGGGGGTGCCGGTGAGCTGGTCGAGCAGGCGTCGCATGGGGGGCCGTACGCGCTGCGCGGGCCGCCGCCGGCGCGGCCGGGCGTCGGCCTTGCCCGCGAGCTCGTACAGATATCTCTGCTGGTCGTCGTCGAGGCGCAGCGTACGGGCGAGGGCGGCGAGCACCGACGCGGACGCACGGACCCGGCCCTGCTCCAGCCGCGTGTAGTAGTCGACGCTGATCGCGGCGAGCTGGGCGACCTCCTCGCGGCGGAGCCCCGCGACCTTGCGACGGGAGTCGGTACCCGGCAGGCCGAAGTCCGCCGGCGCCAGCTGTGCCCGGCGAGCCTTCAGGAACGCGCCGAGTTCGCTGCGATCAGGTGCGGGAGTCATGCCCTCCATTGTCACGCCGGCGGCACGGATCTGAGAGGGCACGTTCTTTCCCAGGCAAGAACGCGCCTCTTTCGCGCGCCCCGGGTTGGGCCGACCGTGGAGACATGCCCGGCAAGATCCCGGGCCCGGAGCCCACCGCTCGGTGCGGTTCCCCTGAGACAACGAAACGGAGAACCCCGTGGCGAAGATCGACGTCACCTTCGACAGCGCCGGCACCCCCCTCGCCGGTCACCTCTACCTCCCCGACGTCCCGGCGGAGCGCCCACGTCCGGCGATCGTCGTCGGCCACCCCGGCGCCGGTGTCAAGGAACAGACCGCCGGCCTGTACGCGCGGCGGCTGGCGGAAGAGGGCTTCGTCACGCTCGCCTTCGACGCTGCCTACCAGGGCGAGAGCGGCGGCGAACCCCGCGGCCTGGAGGATCCCGCCCACCGCGTCGAGGACATCAAGGCCGCCGTCTCCTTCCTCACCACCCGCCGCGAAGTCGACGCGGAACGCATCGGCGCGCTCGGCATCTGCGCCTCGGGCGGCTACGCGCTCTCCGCCACGGCGGGCGATCACCGCATCAAGGCCGTCGGCACGGTCAGCGCGGTCGACATCGCCCGCCAGTTCCGCCTGGGGGCCGACGGAGCACAGGACCCGGCCGTCTTCCAGAGCATGCTGGACGCCGCGGCGCACGCGCGGACCACTGAGGCCCGTGGCGAGGAGCCGCCGGTCCTGACCCTGTTCCCCGACACCGCCGAGCAGGCCCGCGCGCTCGGCGGAGAGCACGGCGTCGAGGGCTTCGAGTACTACCGCACCCCGCGCGGCCGGCACCCTCGCTCGGCGAGCTCTCTGACCTGGGCGAGCATCGACAGGATGGCGATCTTCGACGCCTTCGCCGCGGTCCCGCTGATCGCACCGCGGCCGCTGCTCATGGTCGTCGGCACTCGCGCCGTCACCTCGTGGATGAGCATCGAGGCGTTCCAGCGCGCCGGCGGCCCCAAGGAGATCCACTGGGTCGACGGCGCCGGCCATGTCGACCTGTACGACCGGAAGCAGTACGTCGACCCCGCCGTCGAGAAGCTCGCCGCCTTCTTCGCGGAGAACCTGGGCGAGTGAAGCGGCCTCGGGGGAGGACTACGCCGGTGCGGCGGCCTGGCGGAGATGGCGACTGACATCGCCGACGAGGTTGATGCGGACCCGGCGCTCCAGGAATCGCCACTCACCGTGGCGGCGCTCGAAGCGGTCCCGGTATCGGCCGGCGGCGATGGGCTGCAGCGGCAGATCGGGTAGTGCCTGCAACACGGTGACGTACGATCGCGCGGTCGCGGTCCCGGCCTCTTCGTCGACCTCGATGGCGAGGTTGGTGGTGACGTGCTGGGTCCGCGGCGTGCCGTCGCCATAGACGATCAGCGTCTCCCGGAACATCTTCTCGATCTCGCCGCGGCCGCTCACCGGCGCCGCACTCCCCACGAAGGTGGCGTCGGCGAACAGCGCGTCCAGCCCGGCGAAGTCCCCGTCGTCCACGAGTTCGGCGTAGCGGGCGATCAGGTTCTCGATCGTCCGGTGACTCGACGACGGATCAGCGGACATGGTCGGCCTCCAAGGCGAGCAGAGCGATCTTCAGTATCGCCGGTGGTGACAACCGGTGTCTGAAGTGGCGGTCCTGTCCTACCAGACGGGGCTCGCTACGAAATGGGTGTCGTACCGGGTCTGTTCGGTGAGCAGGCCGTCGCGGTCGGCTTCGCCCCGGCGGGTCTCGCCTAGTCCTTGAGGGCACGGGCGGATCCTGCGGATCCACCCGCGCCCTCGGCGTTGCACCGGGTTCCTGTGGACGGAGCCCGGCGGTTACGTGGGCCGCACCCTCGCGACCGCGAAGATGTTCTGCCCGAAGCGGAGGGGCAGCCGGTCGAACCGGCGGCTCAGCGGTACGACCAGCCGGTCGTACAGCCTCACCAGCCGCGGGTCGGCGAAGTCGGCCGTGCGGCCGACCATGACCCGGTTGAACAGCCCGCCCACGAGGTTGATGGGCCGGCAGACCTCCACCTCCAGACCGGCGAGCCGAAGCTTCTCGGCCAGGCTCTCCGGCGTGTAGCGCACCCGGCGGCCGGCCCGGTCGCGGTCGAAGGCGCTGTACAGGCTCGGGTAGCCGGCCTCCCAGACGATGAACCGGCCGCCCGGCGTGGTGACCTCGGCCAAGGCCTCCAGGGCCTTGACGTCGTCCTCCAGGTACCCGAGGACATTGACCAGGAGCACCGTGTCGACCGGTGCGAGGTCGAGTCGCTCCGGCAGTTCCACGCGGAGCACCTCGGCGTCCTTGAAGCGTCGCCGCAGGTGCTCGACCCAGCTCTGGGTCCGGTCGCTCAGCACCAGGCGCTGGAGCTTGGCACCCACCAGCTCGATGAGCCGGGCGGACACCTCTCCCGTCTGCGCGCCGACGTCGAACAGCGAGCCGCCGACGTACGGTGCGGCCATCGCCGCCTGGTAGGCGCGGTACCGATCGGCGTCCCCGCTGGGCTTCCAGAACGGGACCAGCTCGGGGGCGAGGTGACCGTCACCGTCGCCGTCGGTCGGCTTGACGGGCTCCCTCTTCACGAAGAACGGGCGGAGAGAGCCCCGTAACGACCTTCGGGTCATTTCGTCCTCCATCTTGTTTAGGTGCGGCTCCGGTCGCGTACACCGGTCGGCCGCACGGCCTCACCCCCTACAGTTCCGGCTGAAGGCCGTACGTCACGTGCCGGGCAGAGGGTGCCCGGCCATCGCACGGCGTGGCTCCGCTTGACCTTGACACAGTGACAAGGCCTTCACTGTGGCCGAGGAGGTGGTCCCGATGACCATGCCGAAAGAGGACACGAACCCGATGCGGGCTCTCCAGGGGCTGGAGAACAGCAGTTCATCGGTGCGGATGCGGGCGGCGATGGCGGTCGGCACCGCCCCGGACCGGAGGTTCGTCGACAAGCTGATCGAACGATGCGCGATCGAGCCTGAATTCTTCGTGCGTGAAATGCTCACCTGGGCACTCACCCGCCACTCATCACCAACGACGGTTCCCAAGCTCATCGACGAACTCCGCTCGGAGCGTGCGCAGGCACGAAGCCAGGCGTTGCACACGCTGTCCAAGATCGGGGACCGGCGGGCGTGGCCGGCGATCACCCGGGCGCTCCTGACCGACGCCGACGACGAGGTGGCGCGAAGCGCGTGGCGAGCAGCGGTCGTACTCGTGCCCGAAGGGGAAGAATCCGAGCTGGCCGGAGTGTTGGCGACACAGTTCGGGCGCGGCGAGCGTGAGACGCAGTTGAGCCTCAGCCGGGCGCTGATCGCGCTCGGTGAGGTGATCATGCCGACCCTGCGCGCCGCGATGACGGATCGCGACCCTCGCGTGCGCCGGCACGCGATCGCCACGGAACGGCTGCTGCGCGACCCGGATGCCGGATTCGAGTCCGCGATCGAGGAGGCGAAGCGTCTCATGGCCCTCGGCACGACCGGCCAGGAGGGGGGATAGGCGGTGTTGATCGGTGATGTGGCACGACGGTCCGGGGTCAGCGCCCGCATGCTCAGGCATTACGAATCGCTCGGCCTGGTGCGGCCCATGGGTCGTACCGAGGCCGGCTATCGAGCGTATTCCGGCGAGGACATCCGGCGGATCTTCCATATCGAGAGCCTGCGGTCATTGGGGCTGTCGCTGCGTGAAGTCGGGTGTGCGCTGGACGATCCCGGCTTCACGCCCTCGAAGCTCATCGACGACCTCATCCGCCAGACGCGAGAACGCATCGCGAATGAGACGGAGCTGCTCACACGACTCCGTCGGATCGATGCCGCGGAACCCGCCGGCTGGGAGGACGTCCTCCAGATCGTCGCGCTCCTCCAGGCGTTGGGGTCGGAGAGCGCCGGGAAGCGCCAGCGGGCGGCCTTGTCCTCAGTCGAAGAGGTTCCGGTGCCGGTGGAGGTTCTGGTCGAGGCGGCGTTGAGCGAGACGGACCCGAACGTCGCCGGAGCCCTTCGATGGGCTCTGGCGCGATCGGGCGATCGCGCGTCGGCGCTGCTGGCGGAGGGCCTCGGCTCACCAGCGGCCGAGGTGCGGAAACGCGCCGTCCAGTCCATCGCCGAGATTCCGAACGGGGTGGCGACCGCCCTGCTGCACGGCGCCCTCACGAACTCCGACATCGTGGTCCGCAGGTGTGCGGCTCTGGCGCTCGGGGCACGTGGAGTGGCCGACGCGGTCCCGACGCTCATCGACATGATCGTCGAAGGGACGAACGACGCCGATGCGACCGATGCGCTGAGCGCGCTGGCGAGTGATCCCGCGTCGGCGGATCAGATCGCCACCAGGCTCGTCGACCGCCTCACCCACGGCACCATCGAAGCGTCCGCGCGTCGGCGGCTGGCCGAGGCGCTCGCGGACATCCCGGGGATCATGACGTCACGTGCCCTCGCGGATCTGTCACATGACGAAGACCGTGCCGTCGCGCTCACCGCGACATACATCCTCAAGCTGCGCAACGCACGGTAAGGGAGCTCTCCTGGGGCGCCGTGCCCGGCAGTTCGACAGGCGGAGAGTGCGCGGCCGCGTCGCCTGGTGAGGACGACGCGGCCGGTCCGTGACGGTCAGCGGACCTTCGCGAAGAAGGCGCGCATGTCGGCGGCGAGGTGATCCGGTTGGTCCATGGCGATGAAGTGGTGTCCGCCTGGGTTGTCCTCCGGCCAGTGGAGGATGGTGTTGTGGCGTTCGGCGAGCCGGCGGATTCCAGGCGGTCCGCTGTAAACGCCGGTCGGTACGACCGTCTGTCCTTCCGGCCAGCCGAAGCCGGTGCTGTCGTAGTACGGCCAGGCCGATGTTCCGAACGTTCCAGTGAACCGGTACAGGCTCACGTTCGTCAGGAACAGGTCCTGGTCGATCACCTGTTCCAGCGGCTTGCCGGATGCGTTGAACTCGTGGAACTTCTGGGCCATCCAGGCCAGTGCCGCGACCGGGGAGTCATGCCATCCGTAGGTGAAGGTCTGGGGTGCCGCGCGCAACAGCGCGTGGTGGTCGACGCCGTTCATCCAGTCCTGGCCCTGGAGCCAGGCGAAGGCCGCCCGCTCCTCCTCGGTCATGTCCGGAAGGTCATTCTCGGTGGGAAAACCGAGACCGCTGATGACGTAGACGCCGACCACGTGGTCCGGTGCCGCCTTGGCCATCTCCGGCGCGACGTAGGCTCCGAAATCCCCGCCCTGCGCGCCGTACCGCCCGTAGCCGAGACGGCGCATCAGCTCCGCCCAGATTCGCGCCACACGTGTCGCGGTCCAGTCCGTCTCGCGTGGCGGTGCGGAGAATCCGAAGCCCGGCACGGAGGGCACGACGACGTGGAACGCCTGCGCGGGATCGCCGCCGTGCGCGCGGGGATCCGTGAGGCGGCCGATGAGCTCGGTGAACTCCACGAAGGAGTTCGGCCAGCCGTGCGTGAGGATGAGCGGCAGGGCACCGGGCTCGGCCGAGCGTACGTGCAGGAAATGGATGTCCTGACCGTCGATCTCGGTGATGAACTGCGGGAACTCGTTCAGCCGCGCCTCGTGCCGGCGCCAGTCGTACGCGTCGCGCCAGTAGCCGGCCAGCTCTCGGAGGTAGGCGATGGGGACGCCGCGGCTCCATCCGTCGCCGGGCAGTCGCTCAGGCCACCGGGTGCGGTCCAGCCGATCGTTCAGGTCGTCCAGGTCGGCCTGGGCGATGTCAATCTGGAAAGGGCGGAATTCGGTACGCATGTTTCTCCCGACGTGTCGCGATGACGGGATCGACGGTAGAGGCCATGTAGGTCGCCTTCTGTCCTAGATGGCGCTCGTCAGGATGGCGCTCGCGACGACCTCGAAGAGATGGTCGGCGCGTGGCGCGAGCGAGGGTTGATCGCCGAGCCAGGCGAGCATGGCGATCACCGCGAACAGATCGGCGCCATCGATATCGCTCCGCGCCATGCCCGCGGTCTGGGCGCGGGTGAGGAGCCGCGCACCGGCTGCGCGCAGGGTGACGCACGAAGCGTGGAGCGCGGATTCGGTGTCCTCGATGGCGGCCGCCATCAGCACGGTCACGCCCCGATACTCGGTCGTCCACGCGACGCAGTCGCGTAGCCACGAAACGAGAGCGTCTTCGGGTGAGCTCGACGTCTCGAGCTCGCCCGCCTTTGCCGTCAGTTCGTCGAAGCTCGTGCGGAGCAGGGCGTCGAGCAGGTCCTCGCGCGTCGGGAAGTGCCGCAGCAGCGTCGCGAGCCCGACATCGGCCCTGCGCGCGATGTCGCGCAGTGACACGTCGACGCCGTGCTCGGTGATGGCGGTGCCCGCTACTGCGAGCAGGTGGTCGCGGTTCTTCCTGGCGTCGGCCCGCATCTGTCCCTCTCGGATATCCGGATCAGTGATCCAGTTGACTGTCCGGATCGGTGGTCCATATATTCGGATCAGTGGTTCGGATATCCGGATCACTGATCCGATAAGCGTATCCCCTGGCAGGGGGCAGGAGAAAATGATGCCGACACACACGATGAGGGCCATCCGGCTGCATGAGCACGGGGGCCCTGAGGTTCTGCGTTACGACGAGGTGCCGATTCCCGGGCCGAGGGCGGGTGAGGTGCTCGTTCGCGTTCACGCGGTCGGCGTCAATCCTCCGGACTGGTACCTGCGCGACGGGCTGAGCAACCTACCTCCGGAGACGAGGCCGAAGTTCGACCTGCCCGTGATACCGGGGACGGATGTGTCCGGTGTCGTCGAGGCCGTCGCCGCGGATGTGGAGGGCTTCTCCGTCGGTGATGAGGTCTTCGGTCTCCTTCGCTTTCCCAGCTTCGACGGCAGAGCGTATGCCGAGTACGTGGCCGCGCCCGCGTCGGACCTCGCACGCAAGCCGGCCGGCATTGATCACGTGCATGCCGCCGGGGCGCCCATGTCCCTGCTGACGGCGTGGCAGTTCCTGATCGAACTCGGACACGATCACCCCTCGCCCTTTCAGGCGGCGCGGCATCGCCCGATGCCCCTCGACGCCGACACGACGGTGCTCGTCAACGGCGCCGCGGGCGGTGTGGGGCACTTCGCACTACAGCTGGCGAAGTGGAAGGGCGCACGCGTCATCGCGGTGGCATCGGGCGCGCATGAATCGTTCCTGCGCGAGCTGGGCGCCGACGAGTTCATCGACTACACCAGAGGCCGTCCCGAGGAACTCGTGCACGACGTCGACCTCGTTCTCGACGCCGTCGGTGGCCGCGACAGCGGCCGCTTCCTGCGCACGCTCAAGCGCGGCGGCGCCCTGTTCCCCGTGTTCTTCGGCGAGTACGACGACGAAGAGACCGCGAAGCTGGGCGTCACCGTCTCGGGCACCCAAGTCCGCTCGAACGGCGCGCAGCTCGCCGAAGTGGGGCGCCTGCTCGACGCGGGCACGGTGCGCGTCGCGATCGACGGCACGTTTTCGCTCGCGGATGCCCGGGCGGCGCACGAACGCGCCGCCCGAGGGCACATCCAAGGCAAGATCGTGCTCACGGTCGCCTAGGAACGTCGGTCGGCAACGCCCTACCTCGGTGCCTGGAAGCCGCCGATCTTCTGCTCGAGCAGTTCGGCCAGCCGCAGCGGGGTGCGGTCCTCGAACATCGGACCGATGAGCTGCACTCCTACCGGCAGACCCTCGGGGGACCGGCCCGCTGGTATGGCGGTGGCGGGCAGGCCGGGCATGGTGGCCAGACCGGCCCAGACGAGCTGGTCGAAGTACGGGTACTCGACGCCGTCGATGTCGATCCGGCGTTCCCTCGGATCGGGGTTGTGGTCGTGCGGGAACGCGGGAGTGGGCGTGATCGGGGACACCACGGCGTCGAACTCGGCGAAGAGCTGCCGCCAGCCGTGGCGGTGGAGCTCGCGATGGTTGTTCGCCTCGATCCAGTCGCGGTGGCTGAGCACCATCCCGCGCAGCATCGCCGCATCGAGACTCTGGTCGTCCGCGCTCAGTCCGGCGGCGCGGGTCCGCAACTGCTCGTGCGCTTCGACGGGAAAACGCGCAACGGAGCCCGAGAACAGCAACTGCCTGTAGAGCATCGCGGCTTCGGCCAGGTCGGGCAGCAGCGGAGTGTGCCGTTCGACGCGGGCGCCGCCGTCGACAAGCGCGTCGGCCACCCGGTTCACACCCGCCCGCACAGCGGACCCGGTCGGAATGAGCGGATGCTCGTCGAGGACCAGGACCCGGAAGTCGCGGAGCCGCTCGTGGCGCGCGGGCGGCAGCGTCAAGTCGTACGCCCTACCGAGCGTCAGCGGGTCCGGTCCGGCCATGACGTCGAGCAGGAGCGTGAGGTCGCGGGCGGTGCGCGCCATCGGGCCGACGACGGCGAGGTCGAGGTCGACCGGCAATGCCGGCGTGGCCGGCGGGACCATGCCGCGGGTCGCCGCCAGTCCGAGTGTCGGCTTGTGTGCGTAGACACCACAGAAATGCGCGGGAGTGCGCAGCGAACCGGCGATGTCGGAGCCGATGGACAGCGCGCCGAACCCGGACGCCAGGGCCGCCGCTGATCCGCCGGAGGATCCACCCGACGTGCGAGCGTGATTCCACGGGTTGTTGGTGGTGCCGTAAATCTCGTTGAAGCTCTGGATGTCTTGCAGCCCCAAGGGCACATTGGTCTTACCGAGCACCACCGCGCCGGCGGCCCGGAGCCGCGACACCTGTACCGCGTCCTCGGCCGGCATGTAGTTCCGGTGTAGCGGCATGCCCCAGGTCGTGGGCAGCCCGGCGATGTTGTAGGACTCCTTGACCGTCACCGGAATACCGAGCAGCGGCCGATCCTCGCCGCGGGCGCGCGCCTGGTCGGCATCGCGCGCGGCGGCCCGCGCACGGTCGAAGTCCGGCACACAGATCGCGTTGATCGCCTTGTCGTCCCGCTCGATACGGGCAATCGCCTCGTCGGTCAGCTCCACCGAGGTCACTTCACCGGCACGCAAGGCAGCCGCGAGTTCTTCTGCAGTCTGAAAGTTCCACTCCATGAATCCGACCGTACTGACCTCTGGCAGAGGCCATAAAATGCCGATTCGCGCAACGGGACAGATCTGCGCCGTGCTCTGGAAAACGGCCCCGAGGAAACGTACGGCGACAGCCGCTGGTGGCATTGGGGCCGGCGGCTGGATCGCCGCGATTCTTTGTGGATGACGTCGTGGATGGCGGGTCATGGCGCATGAGTCTGGCCCATGAGCGGCTCGCCGAAGTGGGACGCCTGCTCGACGCGGGCACGGTGCGCGTCGCGATCGACGGCACGTTCCCGCTCGCGGATGTCCGGGCGGCGCACGAACGCGCCGCCCGAGGGCACATCCAAGGCAAGATCGTGCTCACGGTCGCCTAGGAACGTCGGCCGACGGCGGCCGGTGCGTGATCGCTGACGGCGAACGGCCGGGCGGAAATTAATCCGGGCTCTTCTTTCTTGAGTGTGGATGACTCAAGCTTTTGGAGGCCTGATGAGCAAGATCGTCACCCTGCCGGTGCTGCCCCTCGACGACGAGGTCGTGCTGCCCGCGATGGTCGTGCCGCTCGATCTGTCGGAGAGCGACGTGCGGGCGGCGATCGATGCCGCGCGGGCGAGCGCCGTCTCCCGGGGGCCGGGCATCCGGTCGGAGGACAAGCCGCGGGTGCTGCTGGTGCCCCGGATCAATGGGAAGTACGCGGCCGTCGGCACGCTCGGCGTCGTCGAGCAGATCGGCACGCTGCCCGGCGGCGGGCCGGGCGCCGTCGTCCGCGGCGTCGCCCGCGTGCGCATCGGATCCGGGACGACCGGCCCCGGCGCGGCGCTGTGGGTGGAGGGCACCGAGGTCGAGGACACCGGGCTCGGCGCCCGCGCCGCCGAACTGGCCAAGGAGTACAAGGCCCTCGTCGTCGGCGTGCTGGAGAAGCGCGGCGCCTGGCAGGTCGTCGACATGATCCAGCAGATCGAGGACCCGTCGGTGATGGCCGACCGGGCGGGCTACGCGTCCTACCTCAGCGCCGAGCAGAAGGCGCGAATCCTGGAGACCGCCGACGTCACCGAGCGTCTCCAGCTCGCGATCGGCTGGACCCGCGAGCACCTCGCGGAGCTGGACGTCGCCGAGACGATCCGCAAGGACGTCGAGGAGGGTGTCGAGAAGCAGCAGAAGGAGTTCCTGCTCCGCCAGCAGCTCGCCGCGATCCGCAAGGAGCTGAACGAGCTCAACGGTGACCCGTCCTCGGAGGAGGAGGACTACCGGGCGCGGGTGGAGGCGGCCGACCTGCCGGAGAAGGTCCGCGAGGCGGCCCTGAAGGAGGTCGACAAGCTCGAGCGGACCTCCGACCAGTCGCCCGAGGGCGGCTGGATCCGGACCTGGCTGGACACGGTCCTCGACATCCCGTGGAACGAGCGGACCGAGGACGCCTACGACATCGCCGGCGCCCGCCGGATCCTCGATGAGGACCACACGGGTCTGGACGACGTCAAGGAGCGGATCGTGGAGTACCTCGCCGTGCGCAAGCGGCGGGAGGACCGCGGCCTCGGTGTGATCGGCGGCCGGCGGTCCGGCGCCGTCCTCGCCCTGGTCGGCCCGCCCGGAGTCGGGAAGACGTCGCTCGGGGAGTCCGTGGCGCGGGCGATGGGCCGTGAGTTCGTCCGCGTGGCGCTCGGCGGCGTCCGGGACGAGGCCGAGATCCGCGGTCACCGCCGGACGTACGTCGGCGCGCTGCCCGGCCGCGTCGTCCGGGCGATCCGCGAAGCCGGCACGATGAACCCGGTCGTGCTGCTCGACGAGATCGACAAGGTCGGCGCGGACTACCGCGGCGACCCGACGGCGGCGCTGCTGGAGGTGCTGGACCCCGCGCAGAACCACACGTTCCGGGACCACTACCTCGAGGTGGAGCTCGACCTGTCCGACGTCGTCTTCCTGGCGACGGCGAACGCGCTGGAGACCATCCCGGGCCCGCTGCTGGACCGCATGGAGCTCGTCGCCCTCGACGGTTACACCGAGGACGAGAAGGTCGCCATCGCCCGCGACCACCTGCTGCGCCGTCAGCTCGACAAGGCGGGCCTGACCGCCGACGAGGTGACGATCGGCGAGGACGCGCTGCGGCTGCTCGCGGGCGAGTACACCCGCGAGGCCGGCGTACGGAGCCTGGAGCGGGCGATCGCCCGGGTGCTGCGCAAGGTGGCGGCGAAGGTCGCGCTGGAGGAGCAGGAGCTGCCGCTGACGGTCGGCGCCGGTGACCTGCGCGACTACCTCGGCCGTCCGCGCTTCACGCCGGAGACGTCGCTGAACGAGTCCGAGCGGCGCACGGCGGTGCCGGGCGTCGCGACCGGCCTGGCGGTCACCGGCGCGGGCGGCGACGTGCTCTACATCGAGGCGTCGCTGGCCGACAAGGAGACCGGCGACACCGGCGTCACCCTGACCGGCCAGCTCGGCGACGTGATGAAGGAGTCGGCCCGGATCGCGCTGTCCTACCTGCGGTCGCGCGGCGCGGAGCTGGAGCTCCCGGTGGGCGACCTGAAGGACCGGGGCGTGCACGTCCACGTGCCCGCCGGCGCGGTGCCCAAGGACGGGCCGAGCGCCGGCGTCACGATGACGACGGCGCTCGCGTCGCTGCTGTCCGGGCGGCTCGTCCGCACGGACGTCGCGATGACCGGCGAGGTGTCGCTGACCGGGCGGGTCCTGCCCATCGGCGGCGTCAAGCAGAAGCTGCTCGCCGCGCACCGGGCGGGGGTCACCACGGTGATCATCCCCAAGCGGAACGAGCCCGATCTGGACGACGTGCCCGCCGAGGTCCTGGAGCAGCTGACCGTCCACCCGGTCAGCGACGTCCGGGAGGTGCTCGAACTGGCGCTGGAGCCGGCGACGACGCGGAACGCCGTCGCCGCCTGACGGGCCGTGTGGTCCGGTACTCCTGACCGGCTGGGCGATCCGGCACTCCTGAGCGGCGGGGCCCCCCCCCGGCGGGGGGGCGGAGGGGGGGGGGGGGGCCGTGGCGGTGCAGCGCGGGCCCCACGCGGACGTGTTCGCCGACGAGCCCGGCACGGGGGCGCAG
>NZ_JBFAUM010000003.1:615096-708053 GCF_040679195.1 Actinoallomurus sp. NPDC052308
CCCGCCGCGGGGGGGGGTGTCGGCGAGACCCCCCGCCGGGGGGGCCCCGCCCCCCCGCCGCGCCGCCCCCCCCCCGGCGGGGCGGCCCCGCCGCTCGCGTACGGGCGGTCAGTCCCGCGGTTCGAGGCGGAAGACCCGCAACTCCCGCCCGGAGCGCTCGACGTACCGGTCGAACGTCGGCCAGACCTTCACCAGCCGGGGCCAGACCTCGGCGCGCTCGGTCCCCTCCAGCAGCCGTGCGGTGACCGGGATCGTACGGCCCCGGTGGTCGACCTCGGCGTTCGGCTCGTGCAGCAGGTTCGTCGTCCACGCGGGATGGTGCTCGCGGCCGAAGTTGCTGCCGACCACGAGGTAGGAGCCGTCCGGTTCGGGCAGGCAGGCCAGCGGCGTCCGGCGGGCCACGCCGCTGCGGTGCCCGGTGGCCGTCAGCACGAGGCTGGGCACGATGTACTGCGCCAGGAGGAGCCGGCCGCCGGACAGCCGGTGCAGCGCGCGGTCCAGGGGCGGGACCACCTTCGGCCCGACCTTGGCGAACCACGCGGATCCGGCCATCCGCTGGACCGGCGGGGAGATGACGGTCTTGAGCCTGCTCGGTGCCATGACAGGTCCTGCCTTTCTGCGGGCGGCACTCGTGGTGTCGTTCGGGGCTGCGTCGCCTGAGCCCGGACCGGGCGCCGGCCGTGCGGCTCTGGCGGGGGAGGGATGTCCGGTACGGCCGGAGGTCGACCGTGCGGCCCGGGCGGGGGAGGGGCGTCCGGCACGGCCGGTGGCCGGGCGTCCTGCCCGGGCGGGAGCCGGGCGTCCGGAACGGCCGGTGGCCGGGCGTCCTGCCCGGGCGGGAGCCGGGCGTCCGGCCCGAGCCGGGGCCAGGCGTCCGGCGCGGGCCGGGGCCAGGTGCCCGGCGGCGGCGAGCCAGCGCAGGGAGTCCGTGAGGCTCTCCTCGACCGGCCGGAGCGTGAGGCCGAGCGCGTCGATGGTCGCGGCGTCGTCGGAGGGCACGAGGGTCACCATGATCCGCGCGGCGTCCTGGGTCAGCGGATAGTCGAACGTGCGGATCCGCTTGACCGCGTCCAGCAGCGCCCCGAGCGCGATCATCCCCGCTCCGGGGACCGGGATCCGGCGGCAGCGCACGCCGGTGAGGGCGTCGCAGCGGTCGGCGAGCTCCGGCCAGGTCAGGTAGTGCCCGCCCAGCATGTACCGGCGCGGCCCGAGACCGGGAACGGTCGCACGGGCCACGGCCTCGCCCAGGTCGCGTACGTCGAGGAGCGACACACCGCCGCCCGGCGTCGGCCAGATCAGGTTGAGCGCCCCGGCCAGGCCGGCCATCATCGCGTCCAGGTGCGGTTGCCGGGGGCCGATGACGCCGCCGGGATAGAAGACGGTGACGGGCGCGCCGTCGGCCTGCAGGCGGCGGACGTAGCGTTCGGCCGCGACCTTCGACAGACCGTAGTCCGTACGCGGGTGCGCGAGGGGATCGTCCGCCCGGATCACCGGCCCCGCCGGTGGGACGAACGCCGCGACCGTGGACACGTGGATCACCGGGTCGAGTCCCCGGGCGACCGCGCCACCGACCACGTTGCGGGTGCCGGCGACGTTGACCTCCAGGACGCTCGTGCGGGGGTCGGTGACGCCGAGCGCGGCCGCGGCGTGGACGACGGCGTCGCAGCCGTCGAGGGCCTGGGCGACCGCCTTCGCGTCGAGCATGTCTCCGGGATACATCTCCACGGCCTCCGCGTCGATGCCCACACCGCCGAGGACCGTGGCCGCCCGGCGGGGGTCGCGTACGAGCACTCGCACGTGGTGACCCGCCCGGAGCAGCGCCGCGACGGTGTACGAGCCCACGAATCCGGAACCACCGGTGACGAGAACGCGCATGAGATCAAACTAGCGCTTGGTGTCCGATCGAGGCAGGAGTGGCAGGGGGTCGCGAGTAACGGATCGGCCTTGTCCGGTCAATTCGTGGACGAGGGGCGTGCCGCGGTTTAGCTTAAGTGGCACGTCTGAAATGTCCTGACAATCGCAATCCGACGTGGAACGTTCCAAAACGCCTCCCGTCAGGTCGCGGGCGTCCTGATAGAGATCGCCGACCAGGAGGACTCTATGAGAATCGGGCTCGCCGGGGCCGGCCGCATCGGTGCCCGCCACGCAGAAACCCTCCGCGCGCTGTCCTCTGTCGACGGCTTCGTGGTGGCCGATCCGGACGGGGAGCGGGCGCGCCGGCTTGCAGAGGAGTACGGCGGGTCGGTCGCCGAATCGGTCGACGCCCTGTTCGGTGAGCGGCTGGACGGCCTGGTGGTCGCCGCCGCGACGGACGCGCACGCCGAACTCGTGACCCGGGCCGTGCGGGCGGCCATCCCGACCTTCTGCGAGAAACCGGTCGCGCCGGACAGTCTTGGAACGCTCCAAGTCGTTCGTGAAGTGCGCGCGGCGGGCGTCCCCGTGCAGGTCGGATTCCAGCGCCGCTTCGACGCCGGCCACGTCGCGCTCCGGGACGCCGTCGCGGCCGGCCGCCTCGGCCGGCTGCACACCGTACGGTCCTGCACGCTCGATCCCGCGCCGCCGCCCGCCGCGTACGTCCGGGTATCCGGCGGCATCTTCCGCGACTGCGCCGTCCACGACATCGACGCGGTCCGGTTCGTGACCGGGCGGCAGGTCGTCGAGGTCACGGCGACCGGGGCCAACAAGGGGGAGGAGTACTTCGCCGCGTGCGACGACGTCGACACCTGCGCGGCCGTGCTCACCTTCGACGACGGGACCCTCGCCCTCATCACCGAGACCCGCTACAACGGCGCCGGATACGACGTCCGCTTCGAGGCGTTCGGCGCCAAGGACAGCCTCGCGGCCGGGCTGAACACCGGGACGCCGCTGACGCCGGTCGACGGCGGCCCGGCGGCCGCCACGCTGGGCGCGCTGCCCTGCCAGGGCTTCCTCGAGCGGTTCGGGCCGGCGTACGAGGCCGAGCTCGCGACCTTCCTCCGGGTCGCCGCCGGGCAGGCCGAGAGTCCGTGCCCGCCGGAGGAGGCCCTGGAGGCGTTCTACGTGGCCGAGGCGTGCGACCGGTCCCGCCGGGAGCGGCGCGCCGTGAGGATCGAGGAGGTCCGGAAGTGAGGATCGCGGGTGCGCCCATCTCCTGGGGTGTGTGCGAGGTACCGGGATGGGGTCACCAGATGTCCCCGGACCGGGTGCTGGCCGAGATGCGGGACACGGGGCTGACCGCGACCGAGTTCGGCCCGGACGGGTTCCTGCCGGCCGACCCGGCCGAACGCGAGGCGCTGCTGGCCTCCTACGGTCTGACGGCGGTCGGGGGCTTCGTCCCGGTCGTCCTGCACGAGCCGGAGCGCGATCCGCTGCCGGAGGTGGAGCGGGCGCTGCGCGGGTTCGGCGACGCACCGATGCTCGTGCTGGCGGCCGTCACCGGCCGGGACGGGTACGACGAGCGCCCGGTGCTGTCCGCCCGTGACTGGACGACGCTGCTGACCAACCTCGACCGCATCGCGGCGTACGCCGCGGGGCTGGGACGCCGGACGGCCCTGCACCCGCACGTCGGCACGATCGTCGAAGGCCCGGACGAGGTCGACCGGGTCCTGACCGGCTCCGGCGTACCCTTCTGCCTGGACACCGGGCACCTGCTGATCGGCGGCACCGACCCGCTCGCGCTGGCGCGGTCGGCCGCGGACCGCATCGCACACGTGCACCTCAAGGACGTCGACGCGAGCGCCGCCGACCGGGTGCGCGCGGGCCGGGCCACGTACACCGAGGCCGTGCGCGACGGGCTGTACCGTCCGCTCGGCACCGGCGACGTGGACATGGCGGGGATCGTGGCGGCGCTCGACCAGGCCGGCTACCAGGGCTGGTACGTCCTCGAACAGGACACCGTCCTGGCCGCCGAGCCGGCGCCCGGCGACGGCCCCGTCGCCGACGTCCGCGCGGGAGTGGCCTTCCTGAACGGCTTGAAAACCGTTGCCGACGTGGGAGGACGTTAACCGGACCGACGACGGGGAATGATCGCCCGCGTCAAGATGGGCAAGCCACCCCCCGGCCCATGTTCGAGATCGGCCGGCACGGGGGTTGTGCGGTGTTCACTGGGTACGTCGGGTCGGGATCCTTCCGTTCAGGCCGCCGAGGCTCGGCCGGCGCGAATGTCCGGTGGCCGGCCCTCGTCACGGCGGTCGCGCTGGGCTCGGCCGCCGGATGCTCCGGCGGCGGCTCCCACCACCAGCGCGGGCCGATGACCGCGGCGACGGCCCTGAAGCCCGTCGCCGCCGAAGTGCAGGAGGCCGCGGCCCGGGTGTGGCCGGAGGCGGCGAAGATCTGGCCCGGCACGGTCCTCAAGGACCGGCGGGTCATCCTCGGCGAGGGCGGCCGGGCGCGGTTGGTCAGCGTGGACGGCGTGACGGACCTGAGCGCGGCCGAGCTGCGCAAAAGGAAGATCGACATCCCGCGCGGCGGCTCCTCCTACGCCACCTGGGACGGGCACCCCGCCGTCATCCTGAACGTCGCCGACCCCTCGTACAAGTCGGACTCGGTGACGTCCGGGATGCCGCTGTCCGCCACGTTGTTCGCCGCCGCGACGGACGAGCTCTTCCACGCCACGCAGCAGAGCTGGCAGGCGTGGAGGAAGAGCGGCGAGATGCTGCGCGGCACGGACGTCCCGCTCGCCGTCACGCCCCGGCTGTACCGGGCCATGGTCTACAACGACATGGTCGCCGCCTTCAACGCGCCCAAGCAGCGGAACCAGCGGCTGGCCGGTGCGGCGTACTGGTGGTCGAGGTGGCACAAGGAGTTCCCCGGTGAGGTGAAGCGGGCCGCGGTCACCGACATCGGCGACGGCGCGGCGGGCTACTTCGGCGCCATCTCGATGGCCATGGCGATGGGCGCCAAACGCGAGGACCTCCCGGCGATCCGCAAGAACGCGCAGCTCCGGCCGCTGGAGGGGAGGCTCGATCCCGGGCAGATCACCCTGGACGGGGAGAGCACGGAGCTGGGCGGCGTCGCCGGCCTGCTCCTCGACGAGACCCGCAAGGACTGGAAGCGGCAGGTCACCCAGGGCCGCCAGACGCCGGTCGACCTGCTGCTCACGGGCGTGAACCCCGTCGCCGAGCCGGCGCCGGACTCGCTCCGGCAGTCCATCCAGGACATCCTCAGCAAGCTGAACACCGATCTGATCCCGCGGCTGAACCCTCTCGTCTCCGCCTACCGGGACACCGGGCACGCACTCGTCCTCGTCCCGATGAACACGGCCGAGGGCGACCTGGATGCGGGCGGCTACTACGTCTCCCATGAGGTCCCGTACGAGATCCTCGCCCGGCTCACCGGCACGTTCCGGCTGAAGAGCGGGACGCTCCAGGCCAAGGAGGCGTCCGTGCTCGCGGGGGTGGTCGACGGCCGCTCGTATCTGATCATTCCCACCGGCGACAAGGGCACCAAGGGCCAGGTGTCGTCGAACCGGGCGCAGTTCGACGGCGGGTCCCTGACCGGCTCCTTCCAGGTGTCGCCGCGCCACGAGGGCGGCCGCGAGCAGTTCGTCGCGCGCTGAGTCGCGCGCCCGGCCAGGGGAGGTCGCGGGCGTCAGCGCGGCGACGGGACCGAGCCCAGGTCGGGCGGCCCGATCGTACGGGCGCGGATGTGGCCGATGCCCGACCGGGTCGCGAGCACGACGAGCCGGTCGCCGGGGATCAGCAGGTAGCCGTCCTGCACGTCCCAGTCGAAGCGCGGGCGGCCGCGGCGGCCGAGTGCCAGCACGCGGGCCTCGCCGGGGAGGTTCGCCTCCCGCAGCGGCCGGCCGTCGAGCTCGGAACCCTCGCCGATCGGCATGTCGGCGATCAGCATGACGCTTCGGCCGACCGGGATCGTCCCGATGACCTGGCGCTCCAGCATGGCGGCGGCGAACGCCGGGGCCGCCAGGAAGGACACGCTGCGCGACACCGGGATCTTGAAGTTGCGGTGCACGCGCGCCGCCAGGTCGTCGTCGAACAGCCGGAGCACGACGCGGACGTTGTCCCGCAGGGCGCGGGCGTTCAGCCCGGCCTCCAGGTTGGCGATGTCGTCGCTCGTGACGGTGACGACGGCACGGCAGGTGCCGACCCACGCCGCGCGGAGCGTCTCCCCTCGGGTGGCGTCGCCGAACACGATCGGCAGCCCCAGGCGGCGGGCCAGGGGCACGCCGACCGCGTCCTCGTCGGCCTCGACGCAGACCACCGGGACGCCGAGGTCGTGGAGCTGCGACACGACCCGGAGGCCGACCCCGCCGAGGCCGACGACCACGACGTGCCCGCTGATCGGATCGCGCAGCCGCTCGAGCGGCCCCGCGAGCCGGGCCCGGACCACCGCGTCGACGACCGCGGCGGTGATCGCGGGCACCAGCGCGAGGCCGCCGAGCGTGATGATCACCTGTGTCACCTTGGCCGCCCCGCTCAGGTCCGGGTCGGGGTTGGCGGCGCCGGCGATGTCGAGGAGGACGAGGTACAGCGAGTACGTGAAGCCGTGGCCGTCGCTGATGCTGAGCGCGGTGCTCCCCACGGTGACCAGCATCAGCAGGGCGACCGCCACCTGGAGGAGTCGCCGGCTGAGCACCAGGCGCAGGCTCCGGGTGAGCCCGGACACCGGACGCTGGGCCACCGGAGGGCCGGAGAGGGACGTGGGCGACGTGCCGTCGGCGACCGCGAGCACCAGGTTGGCCCGTTCCTGGTCCACCGGAAGCAGGCGTGGTCTCCCGTCCGGTCTGCGGGTGTCCGCGAGCGCGCAGATGACGTTGCGGACGCGGTCGCTGCGGTGGGCGACGTAGAGGGTGCGGCCCGCCACGCGGACGTGGCTGGGCGGCAGGTCCCCGAGGGCGGCGGCCACGAACGACGGCGCGGCGACCGCGCTGTCGGACAGCACGGCGCAGTCCTTGAAGAGCGTGCGGATGCGGTTGCCCAGGGTGGTGTTCGACATCCGGACGACCAGCCGGATGTCGGGGTTGAGCTCCTGGACCCGCAGCGCCGCGTGGATGTTGCCGACCTCGCTGTTGCTCACGAGGGCGACCGCGAGCGCCGACTCGATGTGCACGGCCCGGAACGCCTCGTCGTCCAGCTCCGCCGCCTCGTGCACCCGGACGCGGGGCAGCTCGGCGATCTGCGGCCCGTGGTTGCGTCTCTTGGAGGGCACGATGACGGTGACGTCCTGCAGGTAACGCGTGGACAGCTCGTCGGCCAGCCGGAAGGCGAGCGGCGTGTCGCCGCAGACGATCAGGCGACCGCGAACGGGGCTCCGGAGGCGGGGGACGACGGTCGGCACGGCGTGATCATAACGGCCACGGCTCCGACGCTCTGTGTACGGACGCACGCAGCGCGGGCCCGATGACGGCGGGCTTGCCGTCGCCGGGCCGACTCTCTAATGTCCCAAGCAAGCGCTTGCCAAGAGGCGGGTGCGGGCCGGAACGACGGGAGCGGCGCATGCGGCGGGGCATCTGTCTGCTGGAAGAGGTCGAGTTCCATCCGATGAACTCGCGGCGGCCGCTCGAGTACCTGCGGTGGCTCACCGCGTACAAGAAGGAGGACGAGACGCTCGAACCCGGCCGGCACGTGCTCACGAAGGGGCGGTCGATCCGCTCGCGCGACATCGACCTGGTCGGCGCCTTCTACGCCGTCGGCATCACCGGGCATCCGCAGTTCAAGGTCGTCACGCTGTGGGACTGCCGCGGCGGCTGGGACGGCGGGTGGCGGCAGATGCTGGAGATCTACACCGGCGTCAAGGAGAACCTCTTCCTGTCCTCCATCGACGACCTGCGCTTCACCGCCTACTCCCGGCCGCTCGGCGCCGCCCCGGGCGGCCCGGCCCTGGCCGACGCGACGGGCGCGGAGCTCTTCGTCCTCGAGAGCGCCCGCGTACGCCCCGGCGCGGCGCTCGACTACCTGGCGGCGGTCCGGGAGGAGCGCGTCCCCCTGCTCGCCGACCACGGCCACCGCCCCGTCGGCCTGTACGAGGTGCTGCTGTGCGACACCGAGGTCGTCACCGTCTGGGCGACCGACCTCGACTCCCACCTCGCGCTGCAGCGGTCGTACGACGCCGCGCTCGGGCTGGACGACGAGATCGACGCCGACGAACGCCTGCTCGCCTGGCGCAAGCGCGCCCGCGAGTTCCTCGACGGCACCTGGCGCGAGACGCTCCTGTCCCCGTACCCAGGCTCCCGCCTCGCGCCCGCCTGACCCGTCAGGTGCCGGCCAGGCGCTCCACGACGGGAACGAACGCGTCGAGGTCGGCCTCGTTGTGCAGGACGTAGTACGAGACGCCGAGGTCGTCGCGCCAGTGCCGGAGCGCGTCGCAGACGGCCGGCGTCCCGCCGGTGAGCACCTGCGGGGTTCCGGACTGCGCGGCGGGGTCGGCGGCGCTCCACGCCTCGGTCGTACGGCCCGGGCCGACCCGCAGCACCGACGTGCCCAGCTCGATCGCCTCGAACCGGGACCCCGCCGCCTCCCGTACGATCTCGATCTTGCGCCGGAAGGCGTCGGGGCCGCCGTCCGCGGTGTCCGGTCCGGAGCCGTCCGCGCGCACCCGCAGGGTGAGGTTGACGACGTCGGCCTCCCGGGCGGCCAGGCGCAGCATCCGCGGGCCCCCGCCACCCAGGACCAGCGGGGGGTGCGGGCGCTGCACGGGAAGCGGCCGCTGCTCCAGCCCGCTGAGGGTGTAGTGCTCGCCAGTGAAGGAGTACGGGCCGCCGCGCCACAGCCCCTTGAGCACCTGGATCGCCTCGGCGAGGCGTGAGATGCGGGTGCCGGGCGGGTCGAGCCGCAGCCCGGCGCCCGCGTAGTCCCGGGCCATCCACCCGGTGCCGAGGCCGAACTCGAGCCGGCCGCCGGACAGCAGGTCGATCGTCGCCGCCTCCTTGGCGAGCACGGCCGGGTGCCGGAAGTCGTTGGCGAAGACCAGCGTGCCGACCCGGAGCCGGGTGGTCGCGCACGCCGCGGCGGTCAGCGCGGCGATCGGCGCGAACCGGGGGCCGACGAGATGGTCGGGGACGAGGAGGACGTCGAAGCCGGAGTCCTCGAGCCGGCGGGCCTTGGCGGCCCACGCGGCGGCCGTGTCCGCGTCGCGGAGGACGGCGCCGAAACGGAACGGGCGCTTCACCCCACAAGGCTATACCAAGCGCTTGCTCGCTGCCCGACGAGCGTCTATCGTCGCGGCAGGACGGCGTCGCGGCGTCCGTCGACCGAGCGGTTTCCGGTGATCGAGCGTGGTCGCCGGGCGGGCCGTTCGACGCGACGGGGTCCGCGGCCAGGCCCGTGGCGGCGATTCGAGGCGGTGTCGATGGCTGCACCCGTACGGGACGTGACCGAGGAAGAGGTCCGCTTCTTCCGCGCCAACGGCTGGGTACGGCTGCCCGGCCTCGTCGGACCGGACTTCGTCGACCGGCTGCGGCGGCGCGCCCTCGACCACCTCGCCGCCCGCCGCCGGGCACCCGGCGCGGGCTTCGTCGACGAGGCGTTCGGGCAGGATCGCGACATCGCCGACCGGGACGAGGACTTCCGGGCGCTGGCGACGTCCCCGGCACTCGGCCGCGCGGCGGCGCGCCTGCTGACGGGCGTCGATCGGGTACGGCTGCAGGTCACCAACGTGCTCGTCAAAGAACCGGGCCGGCACGGTCGAACCGTCTTCCACCAGGACTTCCCCTGGATGCCGATGGACACCTCGGCGATGCTGACCGTGTGGCTGGCGCTGTCCGACGTGCCCGCCGACATGGGCTCCCTGCGGTTCTTCACCGGGTCGCACCGGCACGGCACGCTGGGCCGCACCTTCGTCCGGGAGGGCGACGACGCGCTGACCCGCCACCCGTGGCTGCGCGACCTGGAGCTCTCCCCGTCCCTCGACCTGAGGGCCGGAGACGCCACCGTGCACAGCGCGCTGACCGTCCACGGCGCGCCGCAGAACCGCCGGAACACCCCGCGCCTGTCGTTCACCGCGACCTACTTCGACGCCGCCGCGCTCTACACCGGCGCGCCGTACGGCCAGACCGACGGGCTGGGCCTGGAGATCAACCGGCCCTTCGACCACCCGAAGTTCCCCCTCATCCCGGTGGAGTGACATGGTGCAGACCGTTCGCGGACCGGTGGCCGACCCCGGGGCGACGCTGATGCACGAGCACATCTTCGGGCTCAGCCCGGAGATCCTCTGGAACTGGCCGGACCTCCCCGAGGGCTGGGACCTGGAGGAACGCGCCCGCGAGGCCGCGGGAAAGCTCAACGAGCTGAAGGCCGCGGGCGTCGACACGATCGTCGACCTCACCGTGGTCGGCCTCGGCCGGTACGTCCCCGCCGTCCAGCGCGTGGCCGAGCGGACCGAGCTGAACATCGTCGTCGCGACCGGCCTCTACACCTACGACGCGCTGCCGCCGTACTTCGGCAACCGCGGGCCCGGCACGCTCTTCGGCGGCCCGGACCGGCTGGCCGAGTTCTTCGTCCGCGACATCACCGACGGCATCGGCCGTACGGGCGTGCGGGCGGGCATGCTCAAGTGCGCGACCGGGCGGCAGGGCATCACCCCCGGCGTGGAGCGGGTGATGCGCGCGGTCGCCGAGGCCCACCGCGCCACGGGCGTGCCGATCACCACCCACAGCGAGTCCGCCACCCGCAACGGGCTCGACCAGCAGAAGCTCCTCGCCGCCGAGGGCGTCGACCTGGGCCGCGTCGTCATCGGCCACGCCGGCGACTCCACCGACCTCGCCTACCTGGAGGAGCTCATCGCGAACGGCTCGTACCTCGGCATGGACCGGTTCGGCATCGAGTTCACCTCGTTCGAGGACCGGGTCGCGACCGTCGCCGCGCTGTGCGAGCGCGGGCACGCCGGCCGGATGGTGCTGTCCCACGACTCGTACTGCTTCAACGACCGCTTCGACCCCGACGTCGTGCGGCGGCGGCACCCGAACTACCACCTGCTGCACATCTCCCGGGACGTGCTCCCCGCCCTGCGCGGGCGCGGCGTCACCGAGGAGCAGATCCACCAGATGCTGGTCGACAACCCCCGGCGCGTCCTGGGAGGCGCATCGTGAGCGGACCCGAGACGGCGACCGACTTCGACGTCACCGCGGACTGGCACGTCGCCGATCCGTACCCCTTCCTGACCCGCCTGCGCCACGAGCGGCCGGTGTTCTGGAGCGACCACCTGCGCATGTGGGTGCTCACCCGCTACACCGACGTACGGGACGCCTACCGCGACGCCCGCCGGTTCTCCTCCATCGGCTCGCTCACCATCTCCCGTACGCTCACCGACGAGGTCAAGGAGTCGCTCGGCGAGCACCGGTCGTTCCTCGACAACTTCGCCGCCAACGTCGACCCGCCGCAGCACACCCGCATCCGCCGGGCCATCTCCCGCGCGTTCACCCCGCGCGCCGTCGAGCGGCTCGGGGACGCGTTCGCCACCCAGGTCGACGCGGTCCTGGACGCCGTCGAGCCCCGGGAGCACGCCGACCTCGTCGCGGACCTCGCGCATCCGCCGTCGGCGCGGCTGACGGCGGCGTTCATCGGCGTGCCGCCCGAGGACGAGCACCAGGTCAAGCAGTGGGTGTACTCCTGGTTCCAGCTGTTCCTGTCCCCGCAGCCGCCCGCCCGCCAGCGCGAACTCGCCCAGGACTTCCTGAAGTACCTCGACTACGTCGACCGTCTCGTCACCGAACGCCGCGCCGAACCCCGCGAAGACTTCGCCGGGCTCATGGCGGAGCTCATCGACACCGGCCCCGGCGGCCTGTCGCACCGGGAGGTCGTCGAGACCATCAGCGCGCTGCTGCTCGGCGGCAACGACACCGTCCCGAACAGCCTCGGCAACGCCGTCCACCGCATGCAGCGGGACCGCGCGTCCTGGGCGGCCGTCGTCGCCGACCCCGCGCTCGTCCCCAACCTGATCGAGGAGACGCTGCGCATCGACGGCGCCAGCCTCGGCAGCTTCCGCCGCACCACCGAGGACGTCACCCTGCACGGCGTCAGGATCCCGGCGGGCGCGGAGGTGTTCCTGCACGCCGACTCCGCGGGCCACGACGAGACGGTGTTCCCCGACCCCGAGCGGTTCGACATCCGCCGCCCGAACGCCCGTGACCACATGGTCTTCGGCTACGGCATCCACCACTGCGTCGGCGCCGCGCTCGCCCGCCTCGAACTCCGCATCGCCCTCGAGCGCATCACCGCCCGGCTGCCCGGCCTGCGCCTCGTCCCGGACCAGGACGTCGCCTACCGCAAGAGCCTGGTCGGCCGCGGCATCCCCACCCTCCTGGTCGAGTGGTGAGGTTCACGGACCGCGTCGCGCTCGTCACGGGCGGCGGGTCGGGCATCGGCCGCGCCGTCGCGGTGCGACTCGCGGCCGAGGGCGCGCGGGTGGCGGTCGCCGACATCCGGTACGACACCGCGCGCGAGACGGCCGAGATCCTGCGGAGGACGGGTGCCACGGCCCTCGCCCTGGCGGCGGACGTCGGCGACGAGGAGGCCGTACGGCGGATGGTCGCCGACACCGTACGGGAGTTCGGGCGCCTCGACGTGCTGCACAACAACGCCGCCGCGCTCGGCCGCGACGTCTACGGCCGCGACCTGGACCTCACCGCCATGGACGTCGAGGTGTGGGACCGGACGCTCGCGGTGAGCCTGCGCGGGGCGATGCTCGGCTGCAAGCACGCCGTGCCGGCGATGCGGACCGGCGGCGCGATCGTCAACACGTCGTCGGTGTCGGGCCTGCTCGGCGACACGGACCACGCGGCGTACGGCTCCGCCAAGGCCGCGCTGACCTCGCTCACGCGCTACGTCGCGACCATGTACGGCGCGCGGGGCATCCGCTGCAACGCCGTCGCCCCCGGCCTCGTCCTGACCGACGTCGCCCGCGCCGTGATGACGCCCGAACGGCTGGCCGAGAAGGCCGCCGAACGCGTCCTGCCGTACGCGGCCGAACCCGCGGACGTCGCGGCGCTGGTCGCCTTCCTCGCCTCCGACGAGGCCCGCTGCATCACCGGCCAGACCATCGTCATCGACAGCGGCACCACCACCCACCGCCCCGAACACGCCATCCGCCAAGCCCAGTCGCCCATCTAACGCCCCCGGCTCCCGCCCGCAAGGCCGCCCCGGATGCCCGGGGAAGGCGTAGCCCGGGCAGGGCGGCGGTGAATGTCTCCGGTGGGCGGCGGTCAGCGTTTCAGAAGTCTGCTGTCGAATCCGGCGTCCACGAGCCGGTCGTAGGCGGCGGCGATCTGGTCGGGAAGGTCCTGTGCGATGGCGAAGCCGAGCCCGGGATATTCGATGATGCGCTGGAGGTCGCCGACGAGCATGTCGATCACCAGGCGTTCGTCGCCGATGGATTTGAGGTAGTCGTCGAAGCTCAACGGTTCTGACGCGCAGACGGGTTCGACCTGGGGCCAGAATTTGCGGCAGGTCGCATATGCCCGTCGTTCCATGTACGGCTTGCTGATCAACAGCACCGAGGAGGTTTCGACACCGGCCTGCTGTAGCGCTTGCCGGGACATGGTGATGTTGTCACCGGTGTTCTTCGCACACGGTTCGACGATGATCGCGGAGCGGGGTACGCCCAGGGCCACGGCGTGTTCGGCGTAGTGGACGGCTTCGCCGCGCGGGAACCGCTCGGCGGTGGTGGGGCTGTTGGCGCCGCTGAACACCAGCACCGGGAACAGACCGGCGCGGTACAGCTCCGCGGCAAAGCCCGCCACGCCCAGGTCATGGCTGCCCAGCCCGATCGCCGCCGAACACGGCCGGAGCCGGTGACGCATCTGGTGATAGTCCCAGATGATCTCGGCGTCGGCGCGCTGGGCATCGGTGACGGCGATTCGCGCGTCGGTCACGAAGTCTCCCTTTTAGTCATCGTCTTACGTTGATCCCGCCGAAGTGCTCCACCTCATGGCGGATGGCATCGATGCTGCGAAGTTGATGGTTCAGCCTGCAGTCGTGAGCGAGCCGGCCGGTTTCCTCCAGCCGGGCAATACCCTCGTCGCGTGTGGCGCGATCGGACACCAGGATGTGCGCGTATGCAGTGTTGAGGCGTACGCGCTGCATGGGCGTGTCCTGAGCGCCGCCGGTGCGGGCAGCCTCGATCAGGCGCAGTGCCTGATCGATGTCACCGGCGCCGCGGTAGGCCAGTGCGAGCTTTTGATGGGCCACCGACCAGTCCTCGGCTTCATCGAGGTCTTCAAAAACATTCGTTGCCTCGGCCATCACGCGAGCGGCGTATTGGTGCTCGCCGGCCTTGCTCAGCGCCGTTCCCACCCACAGCAGCGAGCGGGCGCGGTCGCGGTCGCTGAGCCGCTCGTCGTCGGCGAACAGTCGATAGCGGCGTGCGGCGCTATGTAGATCACCGACCATCTCGTCGATCACCGCCAGCGACAGTGAGACCTGAGCGATCCGGCATGGGATGTCCAGATCGGCGAACATGCTCAGTGCCCTCCGGTAGGAGCGTTGTGCTGACCCGGGACCGACCAGCATGCCCTGATCGCGCTGCACATCACCGGCCAAGACGAGCGAACGGGCACGGAGATATAGCCCCCGGGCGTCGAGCCGGTCGGCGGGGAACCGGAGTAACCAGCGGTTGATGAGCGCGCTGGCTGCCGGGAAGTTCTGTCGGCTCAGGTAGACGACGGCTCGTTCGATGTCATCGGCCCAGGCTTCGTGACTCCACGAATGCACGCCTGCCTCACCGGCCGGTGTGCCGGCCATGGGGCCGATTTCCGCCAGCAGCGATTGGAAGCGTTGTTGAGCGGCGGCGTCTGCGCGGTTCAGCGCAGTGTCCAAGATCGCCTGGGTGTCGGGGCGCGGCACGATGGCGGCTTGGAGTTTCTCCCACTTGGCAACCGTACGAACGTTGACCCCCAGCTCCTCGGCGAAGGCTCGGATGCTCATCCGAACGGCCCTGCGCAGCGCTCGGGCCTCCCGGCCAGTCCAGTGACGCACAGTGGGCACGCGCGTACCACCTCCTCTCCAGTCCGATCGAAGCATGTTCCCCCTGCTTGATGCATCGAAAGTGCAACGCGAGTACAACATCGGACCGTTTCGGCCGCGCCTTGCGGCATCGATGCTCGAGGCCAGTCGCGATGGGGACGGGTACCGGTCGCGACGGCACGGATCGTGCGACAGGACCGGGAACAGGGGACAACCGATGGTGAACGAGAGTGGCCGCAGCCGGGATCTGTGCCGGCTGGTCGAACTCTGCCGGGAGCTGGCGAAGCTCGGCGTGCACGTGGGGGTCAGCGACGCGCGGCCGGCGCTGTCGGCTCGCGGTGATCTCACCGGCCGGAAGGTGTGGGTCGAGATCGATGCAGGGTCGTTCGTGTGGCGGCGGGACGACCTGGCACGGCATCCGGCGGACGACCCGGCCGGCGCGGCGGCACACCTGACCGACTACCTGAAGAACCGCGACACCGGACCCGGCGGTCGGCCATGAGACCCGATCAGGCTCGGTACCACGCTCCAGACATGACCCACCTGTCCGGCGGTCCTGTGGGGACGATGAGGGCCGGTTCGGGCATGGTGCTTCGGCGGCGGTTTCCCGGCCTGGTGTTCTGGTACGGCCTCCGTACGCGCTCGTGGTGGGCGATGGTGCGGGTTTCGCAAGGGTGGCGGCTCGTCGAGGCCGTGGACGCCGACGAGCTGACCCAGGCGGTTCTGATGGCGGCCACCTGGCCGTACCCGCCGGCGCGGCGACCGGCCCTCGCCCCGAAGCGTTCGGGTCATTTCGGCTCGGCGTTCGACAAGAAGGGGAGCTCCATGGGGATATCGGACAAGTGGCGGGGGAACGCATGACCGCGTTGGAGGACTTCGAGCTGTCGCGGGTGGACGCGTTCTTCCGCAAGATCACCAGTCGATACGAGGTACCCGAGCCGGTATCCGCGCTGGTGATCACCCACCTGCTGGGGGAACGGCCTGCATTCCTGCGGGCGGTCGGGCGGCTGGCCGAGGTCGCCGCCGTCCTGCCCAAGCCGAAGTCGATCGACGCGCGGGCACTGGAGGAGGTCAAGACCTTCTTTCCGGTGGACGGTCTGGAGCGTGCGGCGTTCGCCGACCCGACCCGTGCGCTGGAGTATCTCGAATCGCGGGCGGCTGGCCGACAGATCGTGTTGCTGGACGTTGGCGGATACTTCGCGCCTGCCCTGGAGCACGTGTGCGCCGAGTTCTCCGGTCAGATCGTCGGAGTGGTGGAGGACACCGAGAACGGACACCAGCGGTACGAGGCGCTGGGCAAGCTGCCCTGCCCGGTGTTCAGCGTCGCCCGCTCACCGCTCAAGGACCCCGAGGACTACCTCGTGGGACAGTCGGTCACCTTCTCCGCCGAGGCACTGATCCGGGCGCGGGGCGACATCCTGCAGGGCCGCCCGGCGGCCGTCATCGGGTACGGGAAGCTGGGCCGGTCGGTGGCGGCGATGCTGCACGCCAAGCACGTCGGCGTGACCGTCTACGACTCCGACCCCATCCGGCGGGCACAAGCCCTCTCCCAAGGGTTCCGTACCACCTCCACCCTGGCCCAGGCCATCGCAGGAGCCGGAGTGATCGTCTGCGCCACCGGAAACCTGGCGTTGCGCGAAGACGACTTCGCCAGGATTTCCAACGGCGCCTACATCGCCAGCGTGACCAGCAGCGATGACGAGCTGGAACTGGGAGCACTCGACGGACTGTACGAGCGGACCCCGACCGAGGAACACATCACCCGATACGCCCGAACCGGGCACTACTTCTACGTCCTGGCCGACGGGAATGCCGTCAACTTCCTTCACGGCGCGAGCGTCGGTGCTTTCATCTTCCTGGTGCAGGCCGAGATCCTGGCCGCGCTCGGGTCCTTGGCCGCCGCCGGCCACGAACCCGGACTACACGAACTGGACGCGACCGAACGCAGCCTGATCGCGACGACCTGGCTGCGCTACTTCGATGGGACCTCATGAGCAGCATCGGTATCGAGGAGATCCGTTCCACCCTGGCGCGTTACCTCGACCGCCGTCCCGACGAGGCCGACCAGCTTCGGCCCCTGTCCGAGGCTTTGGCGGCCGGAGCCGAGCTGACCTCACGCAAGGAGTTCAATGGCGGGCACATCACGTGCGGGGCCGTCGTGATCGACCAGGACGGACGCCTGCTGCTGATCCAGCACAAGGCACTCGGGCGGTGGCTCCTGCCCGGAGGCCATCTGGAGCCGGAGGATTTCAACCTGCCGGGGGCGGCCCTGCGCGAGCTGGAAGAGGAGACCGGCATCTCCTGGCACGACGCGGTAGCCCAGTCCGGCCACGACGCGACCCCAGTGGACATCGACCTGCACGCCATCCCGGCCAACCCGGCCAAGGGCGAGCCCGAACACTGGCACGCCGACTTCCGCTGGCTGCTCCGGGTACAGGAGCCGAAGGTCGTACTTCAGGCTGAAGAGGTCGACGGCTACGCCTGGCGTCCCTGCGCCGACGCCCCCACGCCCAAGCTGGCCGCCAAGCTCGCGACCCTGTGACCTCCGCAGTGTCGAAGGCGGGGAGTGACATGAGCGCTCGAAAGACCTGGGCCGACAAGCGAGCTGAGATTCTGGGCCGACCGGGCGCCGGCGTGGCGTACGAGGCGGCGCGTACCCGTTACGAGGCAGAGTGGTCAGGACCCGCTGCGAGCAGCCACAGCGCCGATGGCATGGAGTCCACCGTCGAGGCGCCCGCTTAGCCGCCGCAGTGGTCACCTTGCCGTCGTAGTGGACCGGGTTCCGTCCTATTTGGGTCTTCTGTCCGGTCGACGCTGACTGCAAGGTTGCTGCTGCCGCCGGCTCTGCTGGGACTCAGGTCGCGGGGGTGAGGCGGGCGGCTATCTGGTCGAGGGTGCGGATGATGGCGACGGACTCGTCCAGGGGGATGATGGCCGACTCGGTGCGGCCGTCGGCGAGGCAGCGGGCGACCTCCTCGGCCTGGTAGGTGTAGCCGTGACCCGGCAGGTCGGTGGTGAACGTCTCCGGCTCGGCGCCGTTGCGGTGCAGGGTCATCGCCGTCGGCCGCCAGGCCGGTGACGCGACCTCGACGCGGCCGGTGGTGCCGACGATGGTCGCGGTCTGCGGCGAGTCGCCGAGCAGGCCGCAGTGCAGCAGCGCCACCGCGCCGGAGGCGTAGCCGAGCAGGATGCCGGTGTTGGCGTCCACACCGGTGGGCGCGCTCGTCGCGACCGCCTGCACGCTGTCGGGCTCGCCGAGCAGCATCCACGCGAAGGACACCGGGTAGACGCCGAGGTCGAGCAGGGCGCCGCCGGCCAGTTCGGGCGCCCAGAGCCGATGCTCCGGGTCGTAGTCGGCGGCGAAGGAGAAGTCGGCGTAGACCGCCTTGACGTCGCCGATCGCGCCGTCGGCGATCAGCTCGCGCAGCCGGGTGACGATCGGGTTGAACCGCGTCCACATCGCCTCCATGGCGAACAGACCGCGGTCGCGGGCGAGGGCGACCAGCGCCTCCGCGTCAGCCGCGCTCGTCGTGAACGGCTTCTCGACCAGGACGCCGCGCCCGGCCTCCAGACAGACGCGGGCCGCGTCGTAGTGGCCGCTGTGCGGCGTCGCGACGTAGACGACGTCGACCTGGTCATCGGCCGCGAGCTCGGCGTAGGAGCCGTACGCGCTCGCGATGCCGTACCGGTCGGCGAACGCCTGGGCGGTCCGCGGGGCCCGTGAGCCCACGGCCGCTACCTTGTGGCCCAGCAGGAGCAGGTCCTCGGTGAACGTGCGCGCGATGCCCCCGGTCCCGAGGATTCCCCACCGAATCGTCATGGCCGGGATCGTACGGGCCGGGGCCGGCGGGGGGAATGCCGGCCCCGGGGCTTCTCCGGGTCAGCCCATCCGGGCGATGGACTTGTACTCCAGGTAGGCGGCCAGGCCCTCGGGGCCCAGTTCGCGGCCGACGCCGCTGCCCTTGTAGCCGCCGAAGGGCGACGACGCCTCGATCATGTACATGTTCACGCCGTACGTCCCGGTGCGGACCTGACGGGCGATCTCCAGCCCGCGGTCATCGTCGGCCGTCCACACCGTGCCGGCCAGCCCGTACTCGCTGTCGTTGGCGATCCGCACCGCGTCGGCCTCGTCCTCGTACGGGATCACCGACAGCACCGGGCCGAAGATCTCCTCGCGTGCGACGCGCATGTCGTTCGTGACGCCGGCGAAGACGGTCGGCGTGACGTACCAGCCGCGGTCGTACGGCCGGCCGGACCCGCCGAGCACGACCTTGGCGCCCTCCTCCTGACCGATCCGGATGTAGCCCTCGACGCGTTCCTGCTGGCGCTTGGCGACGAGCGGGCCGATCTCGGTGGCGGGGTCGGCCGGGTCGCCGACCGTCATCCCGCGCACGGTCTCGGCGAGCGCGTCGACGACGTCGTCGTAGCGGTTCCGGGAGGCGAGGATCCGGGTCTGGGCGACGCATGCCTGGCCGTTGTTCATCAGCGACGCCATCTTGAGCCAGCCCATCGTCGCGGCGAGGTCGGCGTCGTCGAGGATGATCGCCGCGGACTTGCCGCCGAGCTCGAGCGTGCAGCGTTTGAGCTGCTCGCCGCAGATCGCGCCGATCTTCCGGCCGGCCGCCGTCGAGCCGGTGAAGGCCACCTTGTCGACGCCCGGGTGGCGGACGAGGTGCTCGCCCGTCTCCCGTCCGGCGGCGACGATGCTGACGACGCCCTCGGGCACGCCGGCCTCGGTCAGCAGCTCGGCGAGAACGTATCCGTCCAGCGGCGTCTCGGGCGCCGGCTTGATCACGATGGTGCAGCCGGCGACCAGCGCCGGGGCGAGCTTGAGCGCGATGATGAACTGCGGGACGTTCCACGGCACGATCGCGGCCACCACGCCGACCGGCTCGCGGCGGACCGTGACCGGCCCCATCAGCCCGGCGCGCTCCTCCTCCCAGGCGATCTCCTTGCCGAGCGCGGCGAAGTAGCCGTAGACGGCCTGGGCCTGCCCGGTCTGGCCGAGCTGGGAGAACGAGATCGGGCAGCCCATCTCGGCGGTGATCAGCTCGGACAGGTCGCCGAGGCGCCGGCCGTACAGCTCGGTGAGGCGGCCGACGACGGCGGCGCGCTCGGCCGGCGCCATGCGCGGCCAGGGCCCGTGGTCGAAGGCCTCCCGGGCCGCCGCGACGGCCCGGTCCATGTCCTCCGGGGTCGCCTCGGGCACCCGCCCGATCACCTCTTCGGTGTGCGGGGAGACGACTTCGATGGTGCCGGTGCCGGCGGGCGCGACCCACTCGCCGCCGATGTAGAGCCGATCGTGTTCACGCATGCCGTACCTCCGGAGGCGGGAGGAGCTTTGACCGAGTGCTTGCTTGGTATCTTCTCCATCCCGTCGCCCCCTGTCCAGCGTGGCATGGGTCACCGCGCGTCCCGTACGCCGGTGGGGTCAGGCGTCGCGACGGCGGAGGAGGAGATACCCGCCGGCACAGGCGGCCGCGGCCCAGAGCACGAGGATGCCCAGCGCCGTCCACGGTCCGAAGGGGCGGTACGAGACGAACGAGTGATCTGGCCGCACCGCCTGCATCATCACCTGCCCGACCTGATCGGGCAGGAACTGCGCGACCGTCCGGACCTTGGGGATGTTGCCGAGCCCCTGGGAGTCGAGGAAGAGCAACGGGATCATGATCCCCAGAGACAGCGCCGTACTGCGCAGCATGGTCGCCACGCCGATCGCGAAGGCGCACAGCAGCGTCAGGTAGACGCACGCGAGCACGACCGCGCGCGGCACTCCCGGCTCGCCGAGGGCGGTGCCGTGCGGGCCGAGGGCGGCCTGTGCCGTGAAGAACGTCACGAGGACGGTGACCAGGGAGAACGCCAGGGCCGACGTCGTCGCGGCCAGCACCTTGGCGCCGTAGAACACGCCCCGGCGCGGCACCGCCGCGAGGGAGGCCCGGATCGTGCCGCTGGTGTACTCGGTGCCGACGCACAGCACGCCGAAGACGACGAGCGGGATCTGGCCGAGCGTCAGACTGTAGAAACCGGCCGCGACGGGGTCGAAGTTGACGCGTGCCCGCTGGTCCATCCGGTCGAAGCCCTGGCGAAGGGCGAGACAGAAGAGGACACCGAGCCCCACGCTGAGGATGAAGGTCAGCGCGAGGGCCCAGGCCGTGGACCGAACGGTGCGGACCTTGATCAGTTCAGCGCTCAGAGCCGCTCGCGCGGCGACCGTGTTCACCACTGCGGCCCTCCGGCCCGGTAGTCGACGACGTTCCCGGTGAGCCGCATGAACGCCTCCTCCAGCGAGGCGGTCCGCATCGCGACCTCGTGCACGATCAGTCCCTTGGCGGCGGCGATCTCACCGATCGTCGCGGGCTCGGCCCCGTCCGCCTCGAGGGTGCCGTCCGCGGCCCGGGTCACGGTGATGCCGGCCGCGGCGATCGCGTCCCGCATCCGCTCCGGCTCGGGCGTCCTGACCCGTACGAACGAGCGGGTGTGGGCGGCGACGAACCCGGCCACGGTGGTGTCGGCGAGCAACCGGCCGCGGCCGATCACGACGAGGTGTTCCGCGGTCAGCGCCATCTCGCCCATGAGGTGACTGGAGACGAGAACCGTTCTGCCCTCGGCCGCCAGCGCCTTCAGCAGATTCCGGATCCACACGATGCCCTCGGGGTCCAGTCCGTTGAGCGGTTCGTCGAAGAGCAGGATCGGCGGGTCGCCGAGCAGCGCCGCGGCGATGCCGAGTCGCTGGGACATGCCGAGGGAGAATCCCCTGACCCGCCTCCGGGCGACGCCCTCCAGCCCGACCATCGCCAGGACCTCACGGACCCGCGTCTTCGGGATCCGGTTGCTCCGTGCCAGCCACCGCAGGTGGTCCTGTGCCCGGCGGCCGCGGTGCACGGCCGTGGCCTCGAGCAGCGCCCCGACCCGCCGCAGTGGCTCGGTCAGCCGTTCGTAGGGCCGCCCGTCGATGAGAACCCGGCCCTCGGCCGGGCGATCGAGGCCCAGCATCATCCGCATCGTGGTGGACTTCCCGGCGCCGTTCGGTCCGAGGAAGCCGGTCACCTGGCCCGGCCGGACCGTGAAGGACAATCGGTCGACGGCGACCGTGCCGCCGTATCTCTTGGTGAGGTTCCGCACTTCGATCACGGTCTCGACGCTCTCGTACGGCGGGCCGCCGGCGCTTCGGAGCGGTGGTGGAATCGCGGCCTCCGCCCGGGCGCGTACGGCGGCTCGCGGAGCGCGGTCCTCTCCGACCAGGGGATGAGGGACTCGGGTCGGAGGCGGGGGCGAACGAGGGCCGGTACGGTTCGGACGGTGCGCGAACCCGATCCGGTCTTCACCCGGCGGCTCGGCCGGGGCCGGTTGATCGCCCTCGACGCCGTGGCCGCCGTCGGATCGACCCTCGTCCTGCTCGGCGTCGCCCTCGCCCGGCCGGTGGACCTGCCGATGTGGGCGACCTGCCTGCTCGTCGGGGCGGTCGGGCTGCCCGTCGCCGTACGGCGCCTGTGGCCGCTGCCCGTCTTCGGGATCGTGTTCGCGGCGTCGGTGGCGGCGATGCTCGCCGGCGTCGGCTGGAACCCGCTGCTCGTCGCGGCGTTCGCGTTGTACCTGGTCGCGCTGACCGAGCGTCGCCATCCCAGGGAGCCCACGCTCGTCATCGCGGGGATCAGCGTCTTCGGCGTGCTCCTGGCCACCCTCGCCGGGCAGCGTGGCGGCTCGGGGGCCACCGACTTCGTCCTCATCGGCCCGCCGGTGCTCGGCGGGGCGTGGACGGTCGGCCGGGCCGTGCGCGAACGCCGCGCGTACGCCGCGCGGGCGGCCGAGCAACTCGCCGACCGGGCCGTGACCGAGGAGCGCCTGCGGATCGCGCGGGAGCTGCACGACGTGGTGTCCCACACCCTCAGCCTGATCGGGGTGAAGGCCGGAGTCGCGGGCTACGTCCTCGAGTCGCGCGCCGCGGGGGACGCGGCCGCCGGCGGCGAGGTACGCGAGGCGCTGCGCGTCATCGAGACGACGAGCCGTGACGCGCTCGGCGAGATGCGCACCATGCTCGGCATGCTGCGCTCCGACGACGCGTCCCCCGAGCTGCGGCCGACCCCCGACCTCGCCGCGCTGACCGAGCTGTGCGAACGCGCCGCGACCGCCGGCGTCCGCGTCGAGCTGGCGGTGCACGGCGTGGCCGGGCTGCCCGAGGGGATGGGGCGCTCGGTGTACCGGATCGTGCAGGAGGCGGTGACGAACGTGGTCCGGCACGCGGCCCCGGCGCACTGCCGGGTCGTCGTGGCGGGCGACGCGAAGGAGGTACGGATCCGGGTGACCGACGACGGGCCGGGGAACCGGGTGCCCCCGGAACCCGGGCACGGCATCATCGGGATGCGGGAACGCGCCCACCTGTACGGCGGAACGCTGACGGCCGGGCCGCGCCCCGAGGGCGGGTTCGAGGTGTCCGCCCGCCTGCCCCGTCCCGCCCCGGAGGATCCATGACCGAGCGAAGCGAGGGAACCAGGAAGCACAGCACCTTGGTCATGGGGCCGACGAAGGAGGTCCCGTGACCGCACCCGTTCGCGTCCTGGTCGCCGACGACCAGGCGCTGCTGCGCGGAAGTTTCCGTGTCCTCGTCGACACCGCCCCGGACCTGCTCACGGTCGGCGAGGCGGGCACCGGGGCGGAGGCGGTCGAGCTCGCCGTCCGCGAGCGGCCGGACGTGGTGCTGATGGACGTCCGCATGCCCGAGATGGACGGCATCGAGGCGACCCGGCGCATCTGCGGTCCGGACGGGCCGCCGGGCGTCCGGGTGCTGATCCTCACGACGTTCGACCTGGACGAGTACGTGCACGCGGCGCTGCGCGCGGGGGCCAGCGGGTTTCTGCTGAAGAACACCCCGCCCGCCGACCTGCTCGCCGGGATCCGGGTCGTCGCCTCCGGCGAGGCGCTGCTCGCGCCGGCCGTGACCCGGCGCCTGATCGCGGAGTTCGCCCGCCGGCCCCTGCCCGCCCGGCAGCCCGCGCGGGAGCTGGAAGGGCTGACGGGCCGGGAACGCGAGGTGCTCACCCTCATCGCCCGAGGCCTGTCCAACGGCGAGATCGCCGATCATCTGTACCTGAGCCCGGCGACCGTGAAGACGCACGTGGGGAACCTTCTCGCCAAGCTTGCCGCCCGCGATCGCGCCCAGCTCGTCATGGTCGCCTACGAGACCGGGCTGGTCACTCCGACACCCCGCTGACGGCCTCGCCGACACGCTACCCCAGTGACCGGTAAAACAGGTGTGACGTGCGATAATAGGGGTACCTCGCTTCCACCAACCATCTTCTGTCAGTGGATATCGCCATGCCTAAGTTCCGTCGCGTTGTACACCGCTTCGTCAATCGCCGTACCGTCCAGTCCCTCCGGCTCATGGAGAGCCTGGAGCAGTGGGAGCGGCTCGCCACCCCGGAGGAGCGGGCCCAGCTGCTCGCCAAGTCCGACCTGGGGGAAGCGGCCTGACACGGCAGCACCCATCGAGCGCAGACCCTCGGCGAGTCCCTCGCCGGGGGTCTTTCGCGTCCAGCGGGATGTTCCTCACTAAAGGGACCTGATGCGGCGTGTGAGGTCCGTGTTGTCGGCGGGGCCTGTTAGCTTGCCGGGCATGCCCCGCCTCCTGCACACCTCCGACTGGCACCTCGGCCGGTTCTTTCACCGCGAGGACATGCTCGGCGCGCAGGCGGCGTTCGTCGACCACCTCGTCGAGACGGTCCGATCCGAGGGAGTCGACTGCGTGCTCGTGTCCGGCGACCTGTACGACCGGGCGCTGCCGCCGGTCGACGCGGTCGACCTGTGCGACGAGGCGCTGCGGCGGCTCCTGGCCGAGAAGGTCCGGGTCGTGCTGATCAGCGGCAACCACGACTCCGCGCGGCGGCTCGGCTTCGGCGCCGACCTGATGGACGCCTCCGGCGTGCACCTGCGCACCGACCCGGAGACGGTCGGCCGGCCGGTCCTCCTCGACGACGGCACCGCGATCTACGGCATCCCCTACCTCGAGCCCGAGGTCGTCCGCGGCCGGTGGGAGCTCGCCGAGCGCGGCCACACCGCCGCGCTGACCGAGGCGATGCGCCGGATCCGCGCCGACCTGGCGGGGCGCGGCGGCCGGTCGGTGGTCCTGGCGCACGCGTTCGTCACCGGGGGAGCGGCGAGCGACAGCGAGCGCGACATCGCGATCGGCGGAGTGGCGAACGTCCCGGTGAGCGTCTTCGACGGCGTGGACTACGCCGCCCTCGGCCACCTGCACCGCGCCCAGCCGCTGACCGAGACCGTGCGCTACTCCGGCTCGCCACTGGCCTACTCCTTCTCCGAGGAGAACCACGCCAAGGGCACCTGGCTGGTCGACCTCGGCGAGACGGTGCACGCCGAGTTCGTCGAGGCGCCGGTGCCCCGCCGGATCAAGCGACTCGAGGGCCGCATCGACGACCTGCTCACCGCCGAGCACCTCGCCGCGTACGAGGACCACTGGCTGCAGGTCACGCTCACCGACGCTCAGCATCCCGTGGGCGCCATGGACCGCTTGCGGCGGCGGTTCCCGCACGTCCTCGCGCTGGCCTTCGAGCCGGAGCGGACCGCGGACACCGGCGAGCGGACCTGGGCGGAGCGGGTCAAGGGCCGCTCCGAGACCGAGATCGCCTGCGACTTCGTCACCGAGGTGCGCGGCGCGGCGCCGGACGAGGCCGAGCGCGCGCTGCTGCACGAGGCGTTCGAGCACTACCGGCGCGAGGAGGCGGCCCGGTGAGACTCCACGACGGTGCCCGCTCGGTGAGGTCCTGCGCGGAGGCGGCCCGATGAGACTCCACCACCTCACGATCACCGCGTTCGGGCCGTTCGCCGGCACCGAGCGGATCGACTTCGACGCGCTGTCCGACGCGGGCCTGTTCCTCATCAATGGCCCGACCGGCGCGGGCAAGACCAGCGTGCTCGACGCGGTCTGCTTCGCGCTGTACGGCCGGGTGCCCAGCGTCCGCAACGACGCGAAGAACCTCCGCAGCCACCACGCGCCGCCCGACCGCTCACCCGAGGTCGCCTGCGAGGTGACGATCCGCGGCCGCAGGTTCCGGATCACACGGTCGCCCCGGTGGGACCGGCCGAAACTGCGCGGCACCGGCACCACGGAGGAGAAGGCCAAGGTCCTCCTCCAGGAGTGGCGCGCCGGTGAGTGGGAGGCCCTGTCGACCCGGTTCGACGAGGCCGGTCAGAAGATCGGGGATCTGCTCGGCATGTCCGCCGAGCAGTTCTGCCAGGTGGTGCTGCTGCCACAGGGCGACTTCGCGGCCTTCCTGCGCGCCGACGCCGAGAAGCGGCGCGCGGTCCTGGAGCGGCTGTTCGCCACCGAGATCTTCACCGACGTCGAGAAGTGGCTGCGCGACAAGCGCCAGGAGACCGGGCGCGCGGCCGAGGCCCTGCGCACCACCGCCGGATCCATCGCGGACCGCGCGGCCGAGGCGGCCGGCGCCGAGCGGCCCGACCTCGACCCCGACGCGCTCGCCGCGTGGGCCGTCGAGCTGTCCGCCCACATGGACGACGTCCGCGCGGCCGCCGAGGACCGGGTCACGGCCGCGGTGAGGGTCCTGGCGGCCGCACGGGCCGCCGCGGAGCAGGGGCGCGCCGTCGCCGACCGGCGGGCCCAGCGCGCGGCCGCCGAGGCCGACGCGGCGGCGCTGGCCGAGCGGGCCGGTGAGCGGACCGCGCTGGCCGGCGCCCTGCGCGACGCCGAGCGGGCCCGCCGCGTCCTCCCGCTGCTGCACGTCGCCGAGGGCCGTGCCGCCCGCCGCGACCAGGCGGCGGCCGTGGTGGCCCGGCAGCGGGACGCCGTGACCAGGCTCGTCCCCGACACCGCCGACGCCGACGTCATGCGCAAGGAGGAGCGCGCCCGCCGCGAGGAGGCCGCCGTCCTCGAACAGCGCCGCGACGACGAGCGACGGCTCGCCGCCCTCGGCCGGGAGCTGAAGGAGGCGGAGGACAGGGGCCTGGATCTCGAAGCGGCTGAGGCCGAGCTCGCCCTGTTCCTCACCGACTCTCCGCGCCACCGCAAGGACCTGGCCGAGCGACTGGAGGGGACACGCGCCCGGCTCGCCGCCCGGCCCGTGGCCGAGGCCGCCGTGGACACGGCCCGACGGCGGCTGGACGCCGCGGTGCGGCGCGACACGCTGGCGGCGGCGCTGGCGCGGACGGAAGAGGAGCACCGCGTCGCGACCGACGCCGCCCAGGCGGCCCGGGACGCCTTCCAGGAGATCCGTCAGGCGATCCTGGAGGGCATGGCGGCCCGGCTCGCCCGGGAGCTGACGCCCGGCGAGCCCTGCGCCGTCTGCGGATCCACCGAGCACCCGGCGCCCGCGACCCCGGACCGGGACCTCCCGGACGAGGCCGCCGAGGCCGCCGCCCAGGCCGCCTACGAGCAGGCCAGGGAGGACCGGGAGCGGATCTCCACCCGCCTCGCCGAGCTGCGCGCCGAGCACGCGGCGGCGGCCCAGGACGCCGGCGACGATCCCGTCGACGACCTGCGCGCCGCCCTCGTCGCCGCGCAGGAGGAGCTGGCCGGCCTGACGGCCGCCGCGGCCGACGTCGAACGGCTCGAGGAGGACCTCCGGCAGGTCGACGCCGAGTACGAGGAGGCCCGCGACCGGCAGCGGGAGGTCGACACCGCGCTCACCGAGAACCGCACGCTGCGCGTCTCCCTGACCGCCGAGTCGCTTCGCCTGCGCACCGGCCTGGACGAGGCGCGCGGCGGCGACCCGACCCTGGAGGCCCGGATCCGGCGTCTCGGCGCCGAGGCCGACGTGCTCCGCGACGCCGCCACCGCGATCGAGCAGCTCCGCGCGGCCACCGACGACGCCGACACCGCACGGCGTGAGGCCGCCGGCGCCGCCGAGGCCGAGGGCTTCCCCTCGGTCGAGGCCGTACGCTCCGCCACTCTCGACGACGCGGCCCACGAGGAGCTGACGCGGCGGGCCAGGGCCTTCGACGACGAGGAGGCCAGGGTCACGGCGCGGCTGAACGACCCTGAGCTCGCCGCGGCCGCCGCCGAGCCGCCGCCCGACCTCGACGCCCTCGAGGCCGCGCTCGCCGACGCCGACCAGGCCCACCAGGCCGTCTCCTCGGCGCGCGACCGCGCCCGGCACCGCCGTGACCGGCTCGCCGCGCTCGCGGCCGAGCTGCGGCGGCACGCCGCCGACTGGCGTCCCGTCGCCGGGCACCACGAGCTCGTGTCCCGGCTCGCCGCCCTCGCGTCCGGCGACCCGGCGGTGAACACCGCGCGGATGCGGCTGTCGGCGTACGTCCTGGCCGCCCGGCTGGAGCAGGTCGTGGCCGCCGCCAACCACCGGCTGGCCCGCATGTCCTCCGCCCGGTACATCCTCGAGCACACCGTCGAACGCGCGGCGGGGGAGCGGGGCCGCAACGGCACCGGCGGGCTCGGGCTGCGCGTCATCGACGGCTGGACCGGGCAGCACCGCGACCCGGCCACCCTCTCGGGCGGGGAGACGTTCATCGCCTCGCTCGCGCTGGCCCTCGGCCTCGCCGACGTGGTGACCGCCGAGGCGGGCGGCGCGGAGATCGGCACGCTGTTCGTCGATGAGGGGTTCGGCACGCTCGACGAGGAGACCCTCGACGAGGTGATGGACGTCCTCGACGGCCTGCGCGACGGCGGGCGCGCGGTCGGCATCGTCAGCCACGTCGCCGAGCTGCGCACCCGCATCCCCACGCAGCTCCGGGTCCGCAAGACCCGCACCGGCTCGGCCCTCTCCGTCACCGGCGCCGGCCAGGACGCCCCGACCCCCCGGACGGCCGTGACGCTCTCCTGAGCCCATGGTCCGAGCGTGCAGGCGGTTCTGGTCGATCCGCGGCTCGCTCGCGGATAAGTCCATTCGATGTCAGCCGCGCTCCCAGCATCCGGCGAGTTCGGCCCGGTTCGAACAGCCGGTGACGGCGTACACCTGGGTCAGGTGCTTCTTGACCGTGTCGCGAGTGATGTAGAGGGCAGCGGCGATGTCGTCGTTGCGGAGGCCGAGGGCCGTCAACTGGGCGATCTGCATCTGCCGGGGTGTCAGCCCCGCGGTCGGCAACGCTGTGGTGCGGGGGCAGATCTGGCGGTCGAGGAGGGGCGCGAGGTATTGGCCGATGAGTTCGGCCCGGGCGAGATCCACGGGACCGAACGCACCGGGCTCTTGGGCGAGCAGGCCGATGCGACCCGTCTTGATGGTTCCTCGGATCGGGATGACGAGCTTGGCGCGGACGCCACCGGGAAACAGGAAACGCTCCAGGTAACGCCGGTGTTCGGGACGCAGTCTTGAGTGAAGGGCGTCCAGACTGGCCGGGCGGGCTGAGTGCGCGAAGGAAGCGAACGGGTCATTGCGGTGGAACTCTTCGACATAGCGGGGAACCATTTGGATGGCGCGGCCGAGTGCCAGGGGGGACTTGTCGGTGGAGACGCCGGTGAGGGTGTCACCGATGAAGAAAGTGGTGGTGCGATAGTCGAAGTGCCGGGCGAGGCCTTCGAGGACGGTCTCGCGGAGCGCCGTCATGGTCGTCGCTTGACCGCACTCCTTGAGAAGGCGAAGTAGGCGCGCCAGATCACGACGGTTGAGGACGTCGATCGGGTCTGGCGTGGATGCGAAGGCGGGACCTCTCGCCAGCGGCTCATCCATCCCGGCTGACGCCCGCCGGCCTGCCTCGTCGGCTCTGCCGACGGATCGCCCGACCCGAGTGCTGAAGGAATCGACGACAGACTCGACCGGTTCCGACACAGGGATCTTCCTCTCAGGTGCGGAGAAATGTTCTCGGGGTGAAGCGCCAGGTGCCCCAAGCTTGCGGCCGCCGCCGTTTCTCCGTGAGGATGTGGGCGCATCTTCGAACATTGGAATGGACAAGTGCCTGCCTACCCGGATGGGGATCGGAGAACAGCACTGCCGGATGCGGGTGATGGACGACGTGGCGGGCCGCGACGCAAAGGCCGTCGGCCTAACCAGATCACGGGTGAAGGCGCCCGAGAGGACCTCGCACGGGAGCTGACGAAGCTGCTCGACGTGCGTGGACTGACGCGTAGCGAACTCGCCCGGCGCATTCACTACCGGAATACGACCGTCTCTGAGGTATTCGGAGGGACCAGGCTGCCCTCTGAGAGGCTGTTGGCGGCGATCGTCACGGAACTGGGCGAGCACCCTGAACCCTGGCTCGAGCGGCGTACGGCCATCGAAAGCCGGCAGAACGCCTCGGCGCAGGAGGCTCCCAGCCAGGCGCGAGGCCCATCCCGCCCGGCATCCGACCTACTCGGCCGCGCCACCGACATCGAGCGTGTCGAAGCCGTGGTCGAGGCCGCGGCGGCCGGTCGCAGTGGCGTTCTGGTCCTACGGGGCGAAGCAGGCGTCGGAAAGTCCGCCCTGCTGGCCGCTGCCACGGGTGGCTCTGAGATACCTTCCCTGTCGATGCGCTGCGTGCAGAGCGAGGCGGAACTGGCCTTCTCCGCGCTCAGCGGACTCCTGCGGCCGCTGACCCACCTCATTCCGCGGCTGCCGGGCCCGCAGAGGCGGGCGCTGGAGGTGTCCCTGGCGCTGAGCGCTCCTGAGCCCGGCGAGTCCGCCCCCAGCGCCGTCGCCATCGGCCTCGGCGTGCTCAGCCTTCTCGCGGATTCGGCACCTGCGGTCGTGGTGCTGGATGACGTTCAGTGGATGGACCAGGCTTCGGCTCTGGCGCTGTCCTTCGCCATCCGACGGCTTGGCGGAGAGGGCGTCGGCGTCCTCGTGGCGGTCCGCTCGGAGGGCTCCTGCCCAATGGATCTGACCGATCATCCTGCGGCGGAGTTGACCGGTCTCGACCGGAGCGCCGCCGAGGAACTCGCGAATCGTGTCCGCGACCGCCCGGTCAGCCACGGCGAACTTGACTGGCTGATGCGTCATACGGGCGGGAATCCGCTCGCGGTCAGTGAATTGTGCCGACCGGGCCGGCCACTCGGCGGGGCGGCCGACGACGGACCACCTCCGGCGCTGCCGGAGGTCCTGACCGAGTCCTTCCGGCGGCGCCTCGAGTCACTTCCCACGGCCACCCGACGGGCGTTGCTCGTCTGCGCCGCCGGCTACAGCACGGATCTCGCCCAACTCGCCGAGGCGCTTGGTGACGGAGGTCTCGACCATCTGGAACCGGCGGAGACCACTGGACTTCTCGTGGTCGCCGATAACCACGTGGAGTTCGCGCACCCTCTGATCCGCGCTGCGGTCTACCACGCGGCCGCGCCTGCTCAGCGGCGCGGCGCGCACGCTCACCTCGCCCGTACCCGGAACGGCCCTGGTGTCAGTGCCGCGGACCAGCGCGCCTGGCACTGGGCCGAGGCGACGCTCGGCACCAACGAGGAGGTGGCGAGCGGACTCGCTGACACGGCGGAGCGTGCTCGGCAACGGGGCGCCCTCGCGGCGGCGTGCTCGGCGTACCGACGGGCCGCCGGGCTCACTCCTCAGCCGGAGACCCGCGCACGGCGGCTGCTGGCCGCTGCCACCAGCGCTTACCTCCTGGGACGGCCGGACGATGCCATCCCATTGCTCGACCAGGTCTGCGACCTCACGACCGAGCCGGGCGTCCTCGGCGAGGTCGACTACATCCGCAACCAGATCCGGCAACTCCGCATGGCACCTGGTGAGGTCTTCGCCGAACTCACCGCTGCGGCCGCCGGCGTCAGGGATCGTACGCCCGAGGCCGCGGTGGCCATGTACGCTACGGCCGCCTCAGCCGCCATCATGGGCGGGCTGATCCCCCAGTCCATCGACGCGGCGACGGCTGGTCACGCGCTGGCATGTGCGGCCATCGGGTCGGACACTCTCGCATCGATGGTGCTGTGGATGACCGTTCTCATCGTGTCGGGACGGTCGGCCGAAGCCGCCATGGTCTTCCGCCGCGACGGCCACCGGCTGTTCGCAGCCGACCCGCTCGCCCACGGCACAGAGGTCTTCGGCTACGCGGCTCTCTGCCTGATGTGGCTGAATGAGCATGCCGCGGCGTACCGCTTCATTGAGACGGCGATGCGCCGCCTTACCGCGGCCAACGCCATGGAGCGCGTCGCCTGCCTCACCAGCGTTCTCGCCGAACTGGAGTTTCGGCGGGGGCGATGGAACGCCGCATACGCGACAGCGTCTCGCTGCGTCGCGCTCGCCGACGTCCAGGGGCAGATCGCGTTCTCCGGCTACGCCTCGTACACATTGGGACGTATCGAGGCCGCGCAGGGTCAGAGCAGACGATGCCGTGAGTACGGCGAAGGTGCCCGGTCTCGCCTGGAGCTCGCCGAATACGCGGGACTTTCCCTCTACGCCGGGGTGCCGCTCGCCGAGCTCGCGCTGAGCCAAGGCGACGACGATGCCGCCGAGCTCTTCCTCCGGCTGGACGGCCGCAGGGAGGCACAAGGCTTCCGGAATGCCGCGATGTTCCTCCACCACGCCGAATTGGTCGAGGCCTGCTTGAACGCGAACCGTCGCCATGAGGCGTGGGAGGCGCTCAGACGACTCACCGACGAGGCCGGCTCCTCACTGCAGGATTCGGTCCATGCCGCACTGGAGCGCTGTCGGGGGCTGCTGGCGACCGACCCCGACCTCGCCCACGAACATCTCACGGCGGCGATCGAGCTATATGACCGATGCACCGACCCGTACGCTCTGGCGCGCACCCGGCTCTCGTGCGCGCAGGCATTGATGAGGGCCGGGCGGCAGCCGAATCTCGCGCGTGATCACCTTGAGGAGGCCCGACGCCTGTTCCGACAGCTCCATGCGGTCCCGTGGCTCCAGCAGACCGAACGGGCGCTCGGGCTACGACCCCGCCGATCTACGAAAGACGCCTATGCGAAGTTGACGGCGCAAGAGGTCCAGGTCGCGCGGCTGGCCGCCCAGGGGGCGACGATCACCGAGACGGCCGAAGCGCTCTTCCTCTCGACGCAGACGGTTGAGACCCTCCTGGCGACGGCCTGCTCCCGACTACGCACTCGCTCCCACGCCGAGCTCGCCGGCCTTCTCGCAGATACCGATCGCGCCTGAGAGGCGTTCGGGCAGAACACTCGCAGCACGGCCCGAGGACTTACGGACAGCACCGCGTAGTCCGATGCCGCCGGCGGTGGCTCTCCGGGACAATGTCGGCATGGCTAGGTCGTTCGAAGATCTCGTGGCGGAGGCCGAGGCGGTCTCGGTAGAAGGCTGGGACTTTTCCTGGCTCGACGGGCGGGCCACGGAGGCGCGGCCCTCGTGGGGTTACCAGCGGCTCATGAGTGAGCGGCTGGCGTCGGCGAGCGCGGGGTTGGACATCCAGACCGGGGGCGGCGAGGTGCTCGCCGGGGCGCCCGTCTTCCCCGTGACGATGGTCGCCACCGAGTCATGGGCGCCGAACGTGGCGAAGGCGACCCGGCTGCTGCACCCACGCGGCGTTGTCGTCGTCGCAGCCCCGGACGAGCCTCCGCTGCCCTTCGCCGACGCGGCCTTCGACCTGGTCACCTCCCGGCATCCCGCCACCGTGTGGTGGGGAGAGATCGCCCGAGTGCTGCGCAGTGGGGGAACCTATTTCGCCCAGCATGTCGGCCCCGAGACCTCGTGGGAGCTCGTCGAGTACTTCCTGGGCCCGCAGTCGGAATCCCGTCACCGGCGCCACCCGGATCTGGAGACGGCCGAGGCCCGCGCCGCCGGGCTGGAGATCATCGACGTGCGGATGGAACGCCTGCGAATGGAGTTCTTCGACGTCGGCGCCGTCATCTACTTCCTTCGCAAGGTCCTCTGGACGGTCCCCGGCTTCACCGTCGACGAGTACCGCGACCGGCTGCTCGAACTCCACCGACAGATCCATGAGCGGGGCGCGTTCATAGCGCATTCCACTCGTACGCTCATCGAGGCCCGCAAGCCCTGACAGCCCCTCGCAGCCGGCACCCTGGGCGGGCTCCGACATCCTCCTCGGCACCACCGCACCGTCGGCCAGGCCGCCAAAACGCCTTTCCGAGGTCGCCGGCGCGCCTTTACTGTGGCGCGGTGACGACTCAGGTGATCGTTCTGAACGGCGGGTCCAGCGCGGGGAAGTCCGGGATCGCCCGGTGCCTGCAGGCGGTCCTGCCGGATCCGTGGCTCGCCCTCGGAGTGGACACATTCATCCAGGCGATGCCCGCGGCCGCGCGGACGTCGGAAACGGGGATCGACATCGCCGCGGACGGCGAGGTCGTCATCGGGCCGGAGTTCCGCATGCTGGAGGCGGCATGGATCGAGGGCGTGGCGGCGATGGCCCGCGCCGGCGCTCGGATCATCGTCGATGAGGTCTTCCTCGGCGGCGCCGAGTCCCAGCGCCGCTGGCAGAAGGCGCTCGACACGCTCGAGGTCCTGTGGGTCGGCGTTCAGTGCGAGAGCGCGGTCGCCGCGGGTCGCGAGATCGCCCGGGGCGATCGGGTCATCGGAATGGCGGCGTCCCAGGCGAAGATCGTTCACCAGGGCGTCGTCTACGACCTGCAGGTGGACACCACCAGTACCGAGTCCCTGGAATGCGCCCGGACCATTGCCGCCCACGTGCGATGAGTAACGGCCTGAGGTGAGGTCGCCTTCCGACTGGCCCGACGCCTGTACGCTCCTGACGTCCGTCGATCTACGGACCACCGCGCACGGTTACGCCGGCTGATCGCGGGATCGGTCGTGACGACCGAATAGTCCCCACCCGAGCCCACCGCGGCGTACGCGGGCCGTTCGCCGTCGCGACCTCGGAGGACGGAAACGAGACCGCGCACGCCGAAAGCGCCTTTGGCGGCGCGGTCTCCACACGGCAAGAGGATCTCGCTACGGTGGTGTCGATCTGGGAATCGATCCGGACCGACGCCTGCCCGTGGACACGTCGAGAGACCTGATCCGCCGAATCGCAGAGGAGCTCTGGAGAACATGAGCAACCTGGAGTGGCGCAAATCCAGCCGTAGCAACGACACCGGAGGAATGTGCGTCGAGGTGGCCCTGACGGACAAGCGGCAAGCCTGATCCTCGTCGGGTTCGGGCGACGCGCGGGGCGGAAAGGATGTGCGGATCGGGCGGGCGGTTGGCAGGGTGATGGTATGAACCACCAGCATGACGCCGTCTCCGGCTCGCCCGAGGGGACGGACTGGATCACCACGCCCATCACCGAGGAACTTCTGCGCGGCGCGCTCGACCTGGAGCGTACCGAGCATGGTGTGCTGCCGCACCGGCTGCCCGCCTGGGCCCGCGCCCAGGCCGCCGATGGGCAGGTGGCCATGGCGGAGGCGCAGCCCTCCGGCGTACGGGCGGTGTTCCGGACTCGGGCCACGGCGATCGAGCTGGACACGCTCCGCACCAAACCGGCCTACGAGGGCGCGCCGCCCCGCCCGGACGGCGTGTACGACCTGCTCGTCGACGGCCGGCTGGCCGGTCAGGCCAGTACGACCGGCGGGAACGTCCTGATGATGGACATGGCCACCGGGTCCGCCGAGACCAGGCCCGGCCCGGTGGGCACCGTCCGGTTCACCGGTCTGCCCGAGCGGATGAAGGACGTCGAGATCTGGCTGCCGTACAACGAGATCACCCAGGTGGTCGCCCTGCGCACCGACGCGCCCGTCGAGGCCGTGCCGCAGGGGGATCGCCGGGTGTGGCTGCACCACGGCAGTTCGATCAGCCACGGCTCGAACGCCGCGAGCCCTACCACGACCTGGCCCGCGCTGGCCGCCGCGCTGGGCGGCGTCGAGCTGGTCAACCTCGGCTTCGGCGGCAGCGCCATGCTCGATCCGTTCACCGCCCGCGTCCTGCGGGACACCCCGGCGGACCTGGTCAGCGTCAAGATCGGCATCAACCTGGTCAACGCCGACGTGATGCGGCTGCGCGCCTTCGCCCCGGCCGTGCACGGCTTCCTCGACACCATCCGCGAGGGGCATCCCACCACGCCGCTGCTGGTCGTCTCTGCGATCCTCTGCCCCATCCACGAGGACACCCCCGGCCCCAGCGCACCGGACTTCAGTGACCTCGGCTCGGGAGTGCTGCGGTTCAAGGCCGCAGGCGATCCCGCGGAGATCCCCTTCGGGAAGCTGACCCTGGGCGTCATCCGCGAGGAACTCTCCCGCATCGTCAAGCAGCGGGCGGCCGACGACCCGAACCTGTACTACCTCGACGGCCGCGACCTCTACGGCGAGGCGGACTTCGCCGAACTGCCGCTGCCCGACCGGTTGCACCCGGACGCCGCCACGCACCGCCGCATCGGCGAACGCTTCGCCGAGCGGGCCTTCGGCACCGGCGGACCGTTCGCCGCCCCACGCGCCTGACGTTCGTTCCCCGCTCCGCGGCCCCCGCCTTGGTGCGGGGGCCGCGCGCTCACAGGTCGTCGGGATCGGGCAGCGCCCGGCTCCAGGCGTCCTCGAAGCGGGAGACGTCGATCTCCATGGCGACGTACCGCGGGTCGTACAGGTCGATGGGCGGGTTGATCGGCCAGTTCGCGGAGTCGGTCCTGATCCCGGGGCCGTCGCCGGTGAGCGTGACCTGGCGGAGCCATCGCCCGTCGGGGCCGAACTCCACCAGGTACCGGGTGTCGTCCTCGTCCTCGCTCGGCATGTCGAGGTGGACGCGGTCCCGGCCGACCAGCGCTCCGTAGCCGGGCTCGTGCCGGTACGCCTCCCGCTTGTCCCGCAGGCCCGACAGGGCGGGGTCGGCCGAGAGCGCGTCGATGTCGACCTCGTCGAGTGACCAGGTCTCGGCCCGCGCGACGGCCTCCGGGTCGGTGATCACCTCGACCTCGGCGCAGGTGTCGATGATCTGCCGCGCCGACGAGGCGCGGATCCACCACCAGAGGCCGCCCATCCCGTAGTCGTGGAGGACCAGGTACCGGGACTTGGCCGGCGTGGGGGAGTCGGTCACGGCGCCAACACTACCGATCTTGAGCCGAGCGGCCGGCCAGGTGAAACCCCCGTACCGACGTGGTCGGCCGGACTCAGGCGGGGAACCTCGGACAGTGTGATCACGCGGGATGAGGCGTCGTCTGGAAGCGGCTGCGGAACTCGGTCAGCAGGGCGTCGGTGACCTCCGCCCCGGCCTGGACCTCGGCGTGCACCTGCCGGAAGTAGTCCTCGTAACCGGCCGGGGTGTACAGGCACAGACCCCGTGCGGGGACCTCTCCGGCGTTGCGGAAGCCGTGCGGGGTGCCGCGTACGGCCGCCAGCACGTGGCCGGGCCCGGCCGTGATCTCGCCCTCGCCGTCATGCAGGGTCAGTTCGCCGTCGAGGACGTAGAAGTACTCGTCGTGGCCATGATGGACGTGAGGGCGTGCGCCGATCACCCCCGGTCCCAGGGTGAACTCCTCGAAGGCGAACCGCCCGCCGGTGTGCGCCGCGGTGAGCCGGAACAGATGCTCGACGCCGGCCACCGGGATCAACTCTCCGTCGTCCGGCCGGCGCAGCAGCGGGCGGGCGGGCGGCTCCACGAAGTCGGTCATGATCACATCATCGACGACCGCGAGCGCCGAAGTCCCCCCGGGGCGGGCCCGCCACGCGCGCCCGGCCATCGCCGCCGCCCGCCACGCCTACGACGACAGCACGAAAGGAGGACGAACGCCCGCCGTCACGACGTCCGTCAGTGCCGGATGAATCCCTTGAAGACGTCGCCCTCCGTGGACAGGTAGTTGTCGCGGTAGTCGAAGCGCGGGCAGTCGGCGAACATGAGCTACCAGTACTTCATCTGCTCCGACCACCAGTAGCCGGAGGTCAGGTCGCCGAGCTTCGGGGGTGTCGTGGTGACGTCGGCGACGACGGTCCAGCCGTTCGCCACGCGGGAGAAGCGCTTCTGGGTGAGGTAGTAGTCGTACGCGCGCTCCCGGTAGACCTCCCTGCGCACGTGGTGCGCGGCTCGCCATCATCACCCTGCGTAGCTTGATCCGCCGCGTTGAGACGAAGGTCGTCACGCGCGACGAACTGGAAAAGGGGCTACACGCGGCCGTGGCGTTCAGTCTTCGTGACCTTGCGCCGCCGCTTCGAGCGGGCAGTCCAGCAGATATTCGTAAAGGTCGTGGGGCGTCGCCTTCCAGCCGCGGTCTTCGACGACCTTGTTCCAGGCCCGCATGACCTGTCGATGTTCGGCCCGGGCTGATCGGTCGCGGGTGAGGTCGCGCCGGTAGGCGGGAAGGTCCATCGTGGCGAGGTTCCACGAGTCGGGACCGCAAACCGTGTCCTCGCGGGTCGTCACCACGCCACGTTGAAGGCGCAGGGGAAAGGTGCTGCACACCAGCGGGCGGTGGGCGTAGACACCGCATCGGGCACGGCCGGAGGCGATCTCCATGAGGAACACGCAGGCGCCGGTCTCCGGTCTGCGTTGCAGGCAGACTTCCTTCGCGGGCCCGCCCGGCCGAAGGCGGAAGCCCTCCTTGTCGGTGTCCTTAAGCCTGAGGAAGTCGCTGGGATGCATGGCGGTTCCTTCGGCGAGCGCCCGCACGTCCCTGACGGTGATTCCGACGACGTACGAGCGGCAGCATTTGCCGGCGCAACCGGCACAGCCGGCGACATTGGCACCGCTGCCGTTCATGCCGTCACCTCCTCGGGCCACCCGGCGCCGGCCTCACGGGCGTACTGCGCCTCGAGCAGGTAGCGCTGGAAATCCTCGATGCCCAGTTCCTCATCGGACTCGGTGGCCAGCGCGTTCCACCGCGCCACGACCTCGAACCAATGGTCGCGATCGGCCGACCAGGTGCGCAGGGCTTCGGTCAGCGCCTCCTGGTCCAGATCCTCCAGCTTCCACTCCCGGCAGTCACATCCGGGCTCGGGACGTACCTCTGGAGCGCCGTCCTTCGTGGCGGCCGGGAAGATCCGGCATGAGGCCGGAGCGACATCTCCCAGGCCACAGCAGGTCGCGCCGCTGGGAGTACGGACTGAGAAGACGCACCCGTGCATGGCGTTGGCGAGCTTGAGGAAGACCCGGCGCCGACCTTTGTCAAGGACGATCCCGGTGGGGTCGCCGGCCACGGCGGGCGCGGTCTGCGTGAAATGCCACGGCTCCACGGCAAGCGTGCGGGAGATCCGGACGATGTCCGCCCCGGTGACCTGCCGGGCACCACGCGCACAGCGGGTCTTCGCCCGGCACGACTGCCATTGGGCCCGCACGCCCGGCGATTCATCCGACAGCACTGCCTCATCCCCCTCGCTACGGCGACACGGACCAACCCTTCTCCGGCATACGGAGCGGAACGCCTGACGGTTCAATCCAGCACGCTCGCCCGGGCGGACTTCGCCGCCGTCCTGGATCGGCGATGGCACGCCTTGGCGCGCGATCTCTAGAAACTGACCACGTCCGGCACCTCCCTGTTCTCGGCCTGCCTCCTGCCGCCGATGGGGCCGGCGAGGAGGATGACCAGGAGGGCCAGGACGCCGCCCGCGCCCGCCACCGCGAACGCCGCGTGGACGCCGCCCGCGTCGCTCGCCAGGCCGGCGAGGGCGGCGCCCACCGAGCTGCCGACCCCGAACGCCGTCACCAGCCAGGCGAACGCCTCCGTCACCGTGCCGCGCGGCGCCAGGTCGTCGACCAGCGTGAAGGTGCACGCCAGCACCGGTGCGAGGAACACGCCACTGGCCAGCGCCAGCACCGGCATCACGAGGAGCCCCGGCGCCCACGTCAGCGGGAGGTAACCGGCGGCGAGACCCCCCATCAGCAGCACCAGCCGCCGGTGCGCGGGCCCGGTGCGGGGCCGCAGCCCGTACGTGATCCCGCCGGTCAGCGCGCCGGCGGACATGAGCGCCAGCAGCAGCCCGGACGCGTACGAGGCGTGGCGCGCGTCGGCGTACGCGACCACCGCCACGCTGAACACTCCGAGCGACACGCCGACGCAGGTCAGAGAGATGATCAGAACGCGGATCCCGGGGGAGCGCAGCGGACCGGCCCAGTGCCCGCCGCCCTGCTCGCCGCGCCACACGCGTGAGGGCCGCGACGTCGTGACCACCAGCGTGCCCGCGACGCCCAGAGCGCCGGTGAGGAGCAGCGCCGCCTCCGTCGAGACGACGGTGGCGGCGATCACGAACATGGGGCCGAACGTGAACAGCAGCTCCTGGGCGGCGGCGTCCAGGGCGTACGCCGCCTGGACCTCGGCGGGGCCGTTCAGGACGGACGGCCAGAGCGCCCGCAGGCCCGCTTCGAGCGGCGGCGTGGCGAACCCGGCCAGGACGACCGCGGCCGTCGCGATCGCCGGCGATCGCACGTCGAACGCCGCCAGCAGCGCGAACCCCGCCGCGGCGGCCATCGCGGCGGAGGCCAGGATCCGGGGCTGGCCGTACCGGTCCATCGCGCGTCCGAGCACCGGCTGGCCCGCCGCCATGGCGAGGCCGTACACCGCCGACAGCACTCCGGAGAGGGTGTAGCCGCCGCCGTGCCCCCGGACGAACAGCACGATGGCCAGTGCGGCCATGCCGTTCGGCAGCCGGCCCAGGAGCGTGCCGCCGAGCAGCCGGGCAGCGTACGGCTTGCGCAGGAAGTCGAGGTAGGCGCGCATCGGATCCTTGTCATACGTATTACGGAGGCTTCCGTCATACGTATCACCGATCGGTTCGCAGGTCTAATCTTTTGCCGTGGACAAGAGACCGACCAGCCGAGACGTCGCCCGGGCCGCCGGGGTGTCCCAGTCGACCGTCTCGATCGTGCTGGCCGGGAAGGCGGAGGGCAGGGTCAAGCCCGAGACGCGCCAGGCGGTGCACGAGGCCGCGCGGCGTCTCGGCTACCGGCCCAATCTGGCCGCCCGCAATCTCCGGCTCGGTCGCACCCGTACGGTCCTGCTGGTCGTCCCGACCCTCACCGGCCCGGTCTTCGGCCCCATCTACGCGGGCGCCGCCGAGGTCGCCGCCGCCCGCGGCTTCGGTGTGGTGGTCCACCCCTGGCCGGACGACGCCGGTCCGGCGCGCAGCCACGTCGACACCCAGGCCATCGAGGGCGTTCTCGCCTCGTCCATCGTCGGCGGCGTCACCGACTTCGGCGACCTGCCCGTCGTCATGATGGACAGCGATCCGGCCGCTCCGGCGCCGACCATCAACTTCGACGTCGCGGGGGGCATGCGGGACATCGCCGGGCACCTGGCCGGGCTCGGCCACCGCAGGATCGGCCACCTGGCCGCCGCCGTCGACGCCTGGACGTTCCGCGTACGCGGCGAGGCGCTCGCCGACGCCTTTCCCGGCTCGCTCACCCGCGAGGCGACCCCGATCGACGTCGCGGCGGCCCGGCGGGCCGCGCTGGCGCTGCTGGACCGGCCCGACCGCCCGTCGGCCCTCGTCTGCGACGACGACCTCATCGCGGCGGGCGCGTACAAGGCGGCCCGGGCGCTGGGCCTGGACATCCCCGGCGACCTGTCCGTCACCGGCTTCGACGACGTCCTGCTGGCCACCGCCCTCGAACCCGAGCTGACGACCGTCCGGCTGCCCGCCGAACAGCTCGGCGCGGCGGCCATGACCGCCCTCCTGGAGCTCCTCGACGGCCGTCGCCCGCCCGGCCTCTCCCTGCCCGGCGAGCTCATCGCCCGCCAGTCCACCGCCCCACCGGCGGCCTGAACGGCGCCGGGGCCCGTGCCCCGACGGGGACACGGGCCCGCGTGGGGCCGGCCGTCAGAGGCGGGTCAGCCGCCACAGGCCGCGGCCGTGGGTGGCGACCAGGAGGGCCGAGCCGGACGGGTAGAGCGCCAGGTCGGCGGCGACGGCGTGCGGCAGGCCGCGGCCGAGCCGCGACCAGCGGGCCGGCGTCCGCGTGTCGGCGACGTAGACCAGATGGTCGGTGGCGAGGACGAGGTGACCGTGCCACACGACCAGGTCGTCACCGGGCACGTCGGGCAGGTCGCCGCTGATGTCGGTCCAGGTGGCGCCGCCGTTCCTCGACTCGTAGACGTGGCCGACGCCCGCGTCCGGGATCCAGTGGCGGGAGTAGCCGCTGAAGACCACGTAGACGTGGGCCGGGTCCGCCGGGTCCGTGGTGATGGCCGCGACGTACCGGTTCGGCAGGTTCGGCGCGTTGATCGTGTGCCAGGTGCCGCCGTAGTTCGTGGCCAGGCCGCGGACGAACCCGGTGCCCTCGTCGTCGAGCGGGTTGCAGGGCCCGCACCAGCCCGCGTAGCTCACCCCGTGGTTCGTCTCCACGGCCGTGATCGAGCTGCCGTCGCCGGCGTCGAACACCGCCTTCCAGTCGCAGGTCGCTCCGGCGCAGACCGTGTCGAAGCCCTTCGCCGACTCCCACACGTAGCGGCCGCCCGTGATCCAGTGGTTCAGGTCGGTCGCGTCGTGCTCGAAGGGCGCGATGAACCGCGGGCTCGGGTCGCAGCCGGGAAGCGTGGAGTTCCACTCGCAGGCGGGCGAGATCAGCCGGAACGACGGCGTGGTGCCGTCCGACCGCCCGCCGTTCGCGGTGACCGCGATCGAGGCGTCGGTGTACTCCACCGCGGCGCGGTCGGAGCTGTTCGGGTCGACCAGGACGTCGCCGCCGTCACCGCCGAACGGGGAGACCATCGCCGGGGAACGGCCCGGCAGCAGGCTGGTGCCGTTGTCCTGCAGCCCGCCCCAGATCCCGGTGCCGCCCTGCGGGTCGTGGCCGGTCTCGGCGTAGTAGTACTGCAGGGTGTGCAGGTCGCGGTTCAGGTCGGTCCACCCGGCCACGGTGCCCAGGGACGTCGGGCGCGACCACACGCCGCCGTCGTTGCCGACGTACAGGGTGCCGTCGCCGCCGATGGCGATGCCGTGCTGGTCGGGGTGGGTGGTGAACGGGCACTTGTCCGGCCCGCCCGGCGTGTAGCACTGCGGTAGGAGGTTCCAGTACGGGCCGATGGCGTGCCAGGTCCGCCCGCCGTCGCGGGTCTCGAAGACCTCCTCCAGGCCGAGGTAGACGTGCTGGGGGTCGGCCGGGTCGACGCGGATGTACTCGTCGTACCAGGCCTGGATGCCCGGCTCGTACGTCGAGGGGAAGGTCAGCGCGGAGCCCGACCGCGCGAGCACGGCGGCGTCGGCGACCTGCGTCCAGGGGCCGTTCGGGTCGCCGTTCGCCGACTTGTACACGCCCTTGAGCGCGGTGCTCTGCGCGGGGGCGGGCGGTCCGTCGTTGGTGTAGTCCGGCGACTGGATCACCGCGTACAGCGCGTCGCCTTTGGGCGTGTAGGACAGGCTCGTCCGGCCGACGTCGGAGTCGTCGAGACCGGCCGGGGCGATCCGCGTGAAGCTGCCCGCCGCCCCGCCCTTGTCCGACAGGTAGAAGCCGTTGTACTGCGAGCCGCCGCGCCAGCCGAGGACGGCGAGGACGCTCTGCCCGCCGCTGCCGGGCCGGATCGCCACATCGGTGATGAACGACGTCTGGTACGGCGAGTCGGTCGGGTTCGGGTCGGGCTTGAGGACGAGCCGCCAGGGCGTGCCGGCCGGGTCCTGCCGGCCGCGGCGCCACAGGCCCCGGCTCGTGGCCGCGAAGACGTAGCGGTCGCTCGCGGTGATGGTGAAGGTCAGGCCGTTGCGCAGCTCGGCCCCGCCGACCTGCCGGAAGGTGCGGCCGTGGTCGGTGGAGCGCCAGACGCCCTGGCCCGCGTACGAGTCGGAACTGGTGTTGGCCTCCCCGGTACCGACCCACAGCGAGTGGTCCGCCGGGTCCACCCACAGCGCGCCGATCGAGGACGTCACCTCGTGCTGGAACGTCGGGCTCCAGTGCCGGCCGCCGTCGCGGGAGGTCCACACGCCGCCGTCGGCGAACCCCGCGTACAGCCATCCGCCGTCGGTCGCCAGCGCGGTGTTCCGGCCGGACACGAGGCCCCAGCCCGCGCCGTAGTTCGACCAGACCGGATCGGCGTAACCGGCGGCGTCGTTGTCGTACGGGCCGGTCGTCACCTGCGCCCAGGTGCCACCCCGGACGGGCAGCCTGCCGGCCTGCGCGGCCGCCTCGCCGAGCGCGGCGCCGGGGACCTGGAGTCCCGGAGAGGTCCGGGCCTCCGACCACTGCGCGCTGCCTTCGAGCACTTCGCTGCCGGACTCGGCCTCCCGGTCCGTGGCGGCGGTGCGCTCGCGCGTCTTCTGCAGCCGGTGGTTGGCGTCGAACTGGCGGCGAGCCGAGGCGGGCGGGGTGGGTTTCGGCGAGGGTGCGGCGAGCGCGGGCACCGCGCCGCCGACGAGCGTCGCGGCTGCGGCGAGCGAGATGAGCAGACGTCTTTGTCGCATCATGGACCTTCCACGTGAAGATCAGAGCCACGCGGAGCGTAGAACCGCGCTTTTCTGTGCGGAAGGCGCTAAAGCAGACCACGATCGGCCAATTCCGGCACCGCCGCCTCGGCGGCCCGGTGTTGCTGGAACCGGGTGGTCGCGGAGGGCCGGTCCTGTTGACCAGGCCTCGGCGGCCGCCCGGCCGCGGACCTATCGCGGCAGATCGTCGAGGTCGATGTCGATCGGGAAGGGCACGGGCACGCTCAGCTTGCCGTGGTGGATGCCGGTCAGGGCGTACGTCGCGGTCGCCGGGTCCAGTTCGTACACGTAGACGACCGGTCTGCCGTCGCTCTCCTCCACCCGCCAGAAGTGCGCGATCCCCGCCTCCGCGTAGCGCGCCGGCTTCAGCTTCCGGTCCCGCTCCTCCGACTCGGGCGACACCACCTCGACGACCAGATGCACCTCGGCAGGCGTGTAGAAGGTCCGGTCCATGTCATCCGCCGCGGCGGCGTCGATGACGAGCACGTCCGGGCACGGGCGCATGCGATGTCCGAGCTTGACGTCCATCTCCAGCAGCGCGGCCAGATCGTCCGGCACCTGGTCGTTGAGGCTGTTGGTCAGCCCGCGGATCACTCGCTCGTGGAAGCGTTTCTGGGGGGACATGAAGACGAGGGCTCCATCGATGAGCTCGACGTGCTCGAAGAAGTCGGGTTCGCCGTTCGGCCCGTCGGAGGGCAGACGGTCCATGTCGTCGGCGGTCCATCCCCACGGGGGAGGGGACGGCCAGTACTCCAGTGCGCTGGTCACGTCGTGCATGCTAGATCCATCCCCGTCGCGGTGTGTGCTCATTCGCATCTTCTCGGTAACCGACTTCCGTCCTCACTTCATTCTCGGGCAGGACGGCTCGCCAGGGATAGGCGGTCGGCTGGGCTCGATGTCCGGCGGGCCGGAGCGGCGGGGCAGACTGGCGGCCATGAGTTACGTGGCCGCCGAGAACAGGTATGACCAGATTCCCTACCGCCGTACGGGACGCAGCGGGCTGAAGCTGCCCGCCGTGTCCCTGGGGCTGTGGCACAACTTCGGAGACGACAAGCCCCTGGAGACCCAGCGGGCGATCCTGCGCCGTGCGTTCGACCTGGGCGTCACCCACTTCGATCTCGCGAACAACTACGGCCCGCCGTACGGCTCCGCCGAGACCAACTTCGGGCGGATCTTCCGGGAGGACTTCCGGCCGTACCGTGACGAGTTGGTCTTGTCGACAAAGGCGGGTTACGACATGTGGCCCGGGCCGTACGGCGAGTGGGGTTCGCGGAAGTACCTGCTGGCCAGCCTCGACCAGTCGCTCGCCCGGATGGGCGTGGACTACGTCGACATCTTCTACAGCCACCGGTTCGACCCGGAGACGCCGCTCGAGGAGACGATGGGCGCGCTCGACCACGCCGTACGGTCGGGCAAGGCGCTGTACGCCGGCATCTCCTCCTACTCGCCGGAGCGCACCGCCGAGGCCGCCGCGATCCTGCGCGAGATGGGCACGCCGCTGCTGATCCACCAGCCGTCGTACTCCATGCTGAACCGCTGGATCGAGGGCGGCCTGCTGGACACGCTGGAACAGGAGGGCGCCGGCTGCATCGCGTTCTCGCCGCTGGCGCAGGGCATGCTGACCGACAAGTACCTGAACGGCGTCCCCGAGGGATCGCGGGCCAGCCAGGGCAAGTCGCTGTCGCCGGACCTGCTCACCGAGGAGACCCTCCGGCACGTCCGCACGCTCGACGCGATGGCCAAGGAACGCGGCCAGACGCTGGCCCAGATGGCCATCGCCTGGACGCTGCGGGACCAGCGGGTCACGTCCGCGCTGATCGGGGCCAGCAGCGTGGCGCAGCTGGAGGACAGCCTCGGCGCGCTCGCCCGGCTGGACTTCACCGACGAGGAGCTCGCCGCGATCGACAGCGACGCGGTCGAGGCCGGCATCAACCTCTGGGCCGCCTCCAGCGCCCACTAGTCCTCACACGGCGATCAGGAGGGTGGCCGCGCCCGCGCCGATGAGCGCGGCCGCCCACAGCCGGTCCAGGTTGAACCAGGCGTGGCGCAGGATGGCCAGGCCGACGACCTCGTACACGATGACGGCGATCGTGCCGGCGACGACGAACATGGCGAGCGTGTGCACGCCCGTCACGAACACCGCTGCCATCACCGCGCTGCCCGCCCCCGACGCCATGCCGTGGGAGTGGCCGGGCACGGTGACCGCGCCGTGGGTCAGCACGGGCAGCAGCATGAGCCCGGCCCCGTGCGCCGACGACATCAGGAACGACCAGCAGGCCAGTTGCCACAGCGACAGCCGCATCCCCACCCAGCGAAAGTGCCGGCTGGACAGCAGCCGCCACAGGCCGAACCCGACCAGCACGACACCGCCGCCGATCGACACGATCCGGGAGGTCAGCACCGACCCGGTGAGCGTGACCACGGCCGCGATCACGAACACCGACGCGGCGTGCCCGGCGGCGATCGCGGGCAGCGACTGCAGCACCAGGGCCCGGGACCGCTCCTGCAGCCCACGGGCCACGGCGAACAGCCAGCCCATGCCGGGGTTCAGCCCGTGGAAGGCGCCGAGGGCGACCAGGGCCACGAGCGAACCATCGTTCATGGTCACGGGTAGCAGTACGAGTCGGAGGACGCGTCCCCGCCCTGGAGGCGGGTCTGGTGCGGGCGCAGCCCGCGGAAGTCGTCGCCGTGCGGGAAGAACCTCTCGTCGAGGGTGAACCCGTCGGCCGAGTCGATCTTGGCCGCCCACGCGCCGACGCCGTCCGGGTAGAACTGGTCGTCCCAGGAGCCGTACAGCGAGTTCGTGACGTAGACCCGCCTGCCGTCCCGGCTCACCTCGACCATCTGCGGGCCGCCGGCGAGCGGGAGGTCGGGCGCCGCCGGGTGCGGGGCGCGGCGCACGATCCCGCCGATCCGCACCGATCCGGCCTCCACCGCGTTGAACGGGTCGGACACGTCGTAGCGTTTGAGCTCGCCGGTGCCCCAGCAGGAGACGTACAGGTAGCGGTCGTCCACCGACAGGTCGATGTCGGTGACGAGCGGCGGCACCGCCCCGAACGGCGCGATCACCGGCGGCAGGTCTTTCGCCTCCGCGGGCTCGGCAGGGATCGTGATGACCTTGCGGGCCTTGAACTCGCCGTCCTCGCGGTACCAGACCCAGACCGAGGCGGACAGGTCCTCGACGCTGACGACGACGCCGGCGAAACCGTACGTTCTGGTCGGGTCGTGCGCGGGCCGCAGCTCGAGGACCATCTGGTGCTCGTCGCCGAGGTCCACCGTCTGGACGTGGCGACGCTTGCGCAGGTCCCAGAAGTGCAGGGCGTGGCCGTACTTGCGGCCGAGCAGCAGCTCCGCGTTCACGCCGTCCTCGATCATCGACGGCGTGCCCCACTCGGACGTGACCATGACGTCCTGCGTCAGGTGCCACCAGAAGTCGTACGCGAGGTGCTGCGGACCCCGGTCGGCCTCCCAGGCCCCCACCACCTCGAACGAGTCATGGTCGAGCACCGCGATGCCGCCCGGACCATCGTGACCGTTCGCGCCGCCCAGCGCCGAGACGTACAGCCCGTCGGGGCCGCAGTGCACCGTGTGCGGCCGGGAGTAGCCGGCGCGCCCGGCCAGCTCCTCCGGCTCGATGACCTTGACGACCGACGGCTTTCCGGGGTCGTCCTTGACGTCGAGGATGTAGATCCGGGAGGAGCGCAGGCCCGGCACGACGAGGTATCGCCGCTCGACGTGGGGATGCGGGGCGTTCGGGCACAGGGCGCTGCTGCAGGCGTTCCACCCGAAGTGGTGCAGCTCATCACCGGTGTAGGGCAGGTCCGTCCAGCCCACCACCGAGCCGTACGAGGTGGAGTCCGGATCGACGTCGACGACCGCGATCGCGTCGGGGCGCTGGGCCGACCGGTCGAACGCGGCGATGTACGCGAGTGTCTCGGGCGGGGCGTTCACCGCTTCCCGGGGCGACGGATAGAAGGTCGGATCCGGTCTCCACAGAGCCATGTCACGCTCCTTCGGACGGCGATGCCGTCACTCACCGTGCAGGCGCTCTTACGGATTCATCCTCCCTGAAGTTCCCTAGCGGATCAATGGAGAATTCGGCGGCGTCCGAGGCCGTGGCCTGGGTGCCGGCCCTGAGTGGCGCTGTTGAAGCAGTGAGCCGAACGAGGTTCTGGAGACGCTAACGCACCCGGGTGACGAGACAGCGCGGCCGATGCTGGCAAAATCAGCTCGTGTGACCGACCTCGTGCAGCTGCTCACCCCCGAGGGGGAGCGGATCGACCATCCCGGGTATCCCTTCGAGATCAGTGCGGAGGAGGCCCGGGCCCTGTTCCGCGACATGACGCTTGTACGGCGGCTCGACCTCGAGGCCATGGCGCTGCAGCGGCAGGGCGAGCTGGGCCTGTGGGCGCCGCTCCTCGGGCAGGAGGCGGCGCAGATCGGCACCGCCCGTGCCCTGCGGCCGGAGGACTTCGTCTTCCCCAGCTACCGCGAGCACGGCATCGCGTACAGCCGTGGGGTTCCGCCGTCGAACCTCCTGGAGCTGTGGCGGTGCACCTCCTACAGCGGCTGGGACACCGAGAAGTTCCGGATGATGGGGTACACCCTGGTCATCGGCGCCCAGGCGCTGCACGCCGTCGGGTACGCCATGGGCGCGCAGCGCGACGGGGCGGCCGAGGCGGTGCTGGCCTGCTTCGGCGACGGCGCGACCAGCCAGGGCGACGTCAACGAGGCGTTCGTGTGGGCGGCCACGCAGAACGCACCCGTCGTGTTCCTCTGCCAGAACAACCACTGGGCGATCTCCGCGCCGTTGGAGACGCAGGCCCGGGTGCCGATCTACCGCCGCGCGGCGGGCTTCGGCTTTCCCGGCGTGCGGGTCGACGGCAACGACGTGTTCGCCTGCCTGGCCGTCGCCCGTACGGCGCTGGAGCGCGCGCGGGCCGGGGAGGGGCCGACACTCATCGAGGCCGACACCTACCGGATGAGCGCGCACACGAGCTCGGACGACCCGAAGCGCTACCGCGCCGACGCCGAGGTCGAGGAATGGCGGCTCAAGGACCCGCTCGAGCGGGTCCGCGCCTACCTGACCAAGAATGAACTGGCCGACGCGGACTTCTTCGAGGCGCTTGACGCCGAGGCGGACGAGCTCGGCGCCCGCGTCCGCGCCGAATGCCGGGCGCTGCCGGATCCGGACCCGCGGGAGATGTTCGACCACGTGTACGCCGACGTGCACGCGCAACTGGCCGAAGAACGCGCGGCTTTCCTCGCCTATCTCGACACGTTCGCCGACTGACGGGGAATGATGGAGCCGAACGCCGCACGTGGCGGGCGCGCCGCCGGCCGATCATCCGGTCGGGGGAGGGGGGACGCCGCCCCGCGCAGGCCGTTCGTCTACGATTTTTGCGTCTCGGCATCCGCGGTGGTGACCGTGCCGTAGACGGCCCGCACCGCCGCCACTCCAAGGAGAAGCGTTGAGCAGCCCGAGTACCAAAGACAACCTGGATCTCGCCGAGCACGCGCGGGATCTGGCCGATCGCGCGCCGGCCGGATCGCTGGAGAAGGCCGCCGCCGGGTCCGTCGCGGTCACCTGTGCGACCACCCGTGACGTCGAGCAGGCGCGGACCGTCCTGGGCGGCGTCGTCCCGGCCGACGTACGCCAGGCGGCGATCGCCCTGCTCGAACGGCTCGCCGCCGACCAGGCCTGATCGCTCGGCGGAGGCCGGCGGCGCGATCCCGCCGGCCTGCCCGATCGCCCGGCGGAGGCCGGCGGCGTGATCCCGCCGACCCGGGCCGATCGGCCGGCGTCATCCGCCGGTTCTGGTTGATCGTTCAGCGGAAGTCGGCGGCGTGATCCGCCGCCCACTGAGCGAACGTGCGGGCCGGCCTGCCCATGATCCGCGCCACGTCCGGTGACGCCTCCGCCGGACGGCCGACCGCGTCGGCGAACATCCGCAGCAGGGCGTCCGCGACCGACGGCGGCACGTGCCCGCCGATCATCTCCGCGCGCGCCGCGTCCGGCGTGAGCTCCTCGAAGCGCACCGGCCGGCCGATCGCCTCACCGATGACGCGGGCCTGGTCGATCTGGGACAGCGACTCCGGGCCCGTCAGCACCGGCGCGGTCCCGACGAGGTCGTCGCCGAGCAGCGCTCGGGCCGCGACCTCCGCGATGTCCCTCTCGTGGACCGGGTTCACCTGCGCGGCGCCGTACGGCGCCCGGACGACGCCCTGCGAGCGGATCGTGCGGGCCCACGGCAGCGTGTTCGACGCGAACGCGCCCGGCCGCAGGAACACCCACTCCAGGCCGGACTCCTCGACGGCCCGCTCGAAGTCCCGGTGCGTCACCGCGATCCAGTTGTCCGCGTCGCCGTCGAGGGCGGCCTGCGACGACAGCACCACGACCCGGCGCACGCCGTGGTCCACGGCCCTCGTCAGCAGCGGACCGGCCCCGCCCCAGGCGACGGCGGGGTGGAGGAACATCGCCGTGACGCCGTCCATCGGCAGGTCCTCGGTCGCGGCGACCTCGACCCCTTCCGGGAACCCGGCGTCGGCGGGCCGGCGGGTCAGCGCGCGGACGGGGGCTCCCGCGGCGAGCAGGGCGCTCACCAGGGGACGGCCGACGTTGCCGGTGGCACCGGTGATCAGGAACATGGCTTCCTACCTCCTCGCGGATTCGGCTGACGCGGCCTGGAGCGGATGACTCCGCCGAGCGGGGACGTCGGCTCCGGTCGGTCCGGAACACAGGGTGTCATCTCGGTAGAATCCCGACTGTGGCCGAGCCCAAGTTCGAGATACAGATGCTGCACGACCGCGTCATGGTGCGCCCCGAGAAGGAGTCGGGGGAGCGCCGCAGCAGCGGAGGCATCGTGATCCCGGCGACCGCCGAGCAGTCCAGCCGCCTGGTGTGGGGCGAGGTCTGCGGAGTGGGCCACAACGTGCGCGCCGTCAAGGTCGGCGACATGGTGCTGTACCACGACGAGGACCAGTTCCAGGTCGATGTGCAGGGCGAGCAGTACCTCGTGATGCGCGAGCGCGACCTGCACGCCGTCGCCAACGAGCGCCCCGAGTACGGCACCGGCCTCTACCTCTGACCGTCGCCGCCTCCGGGGCGGACGGGGCGTCAGTGACCCGCGTGACGGCGGCGGGGGAGGGTGAACCCGTCCGCGCGGATGATCCGCAGCCGGTCCGAGCGGTCGGTGATCAAGTCGTCGACGTCGTCGCCGTCGATTTCCGTCCACCCTGCCTCACAGCGGCACGGTGAACGCCGACAGGCGGGTGTAGACGCCCGGATATCCCGGGCGCGCGCAGCCGTACGCCCAGGAGGTCAGCCCGGCGAGCCGGCCCTGCAGGATGAGCGGGCCGCCGCTGTCGAACTGGCACGTGTCGGCCTGCGGCGAACCCGCGCACACCATGCCCTTGGCGTCGAAGGCGTCGTGGCCGTACGCCGACGCGCACCGCGCGTCCGAGACGATCGGCACGGTCGCCGCGCGGAGCCGCGCGTTGAACAGGTCCTTCTCCGAGGTCGTGCCCCAGCCGAGCACTCGGGCGCCGGCCCCCGGCGGGTAGGCGCCGTACGAGCCGATCAGCGGCAGCGGCAGGCGGCTCACCGGCCGCGCCAGCGTGAGCAGCGCGACGTCGTCGTGCTCGACCGTCTCGCCCTGGAACGACGTCTCGTGGAAGCCGGGGTGCACCCAGATCTTCTTGATCTGCACGGTCTCGCCGTCCTTCTTGGTCAGGTCGGCGCGGCCGAAGACGGCGCTCAGCAGGCTTGGCACCTGGCGCAGGAAGTTGACGCAGTGCGCCGCCGTCACGACCTTGTCGGACGCGACGAGCACGCCGCCGCAGAACTGCCCGGAGGGGCGGATGAGGAACGCCGGGGTGCCGATCGCCGCCAGCCACGGCGGAGGATCGGCGGGCGAGCCGCCGACGACGGCGCTCGCCGGGGGTGCGGCCAGGCCGGCGCACAGCGCCAGGGCCGACAGCACGACCGCCGTGATACGGCGTGGGAACAGGGGCATGGGGGAACACCTCCGCCGGTCCGGTTGAAACCTAACCGCACCCGGGCGCGCCGCGCGAGTCGGCGAGGTGCTCCACCGGCGTCCGCCGGAATGCCGGGAAGTGCCGTGTTCCTGGCATAGGCCGCAAATCGCGGACGATCCGGGACCGCCGGGCCGCGACGACGGCCGGATCAGTCGTACCTGCGGCCGGTGCGCGAGGAGAGGCGGCCCGCGAGATTGCGCGGAATCAACTTGCCGAGTCCGACCAGCGTTTTGTACTGCGTGCCGGGCACGCTGACCGTGACGCCGCGCCGGAAGTCGCGCAGCGCGTCGGCGACGACGCGGTCGGCGTCGAGCCAGAACGGCTCGGGGATGCCGGAGACGTTCATCCTCGCCCGGTCGTGGAACTCGGTGTGCACGAAGCCGGGGCACAGCGCCATGACCTGGACTCCCGGGACGTCCGCGGCGACGCCCTGGCTGAACCCCACCACCCACGCCTTGGACGCCCCGTACGTGCCCCGCGAGAAGAACGCCGCCACCGACGCGACGTTGATGACGCCGCCTCGGCCGCGCTCCCGCATCCCGGGCAGGGCCGCGTGGGTCAGCCGCAGCACCGCCTCGCAGTGCACGCGCAGCATCGTCAGCTCGTCCTCGAGGGGGACCTCCAGGAAGCGTCCCTTGTGCCCGAAGCCGGCGTTGTTGACGACGAGGTCGGCGCGGCGGGCGGCGTCCTCGCCCTTGGCGAGGCCCTCGTCGGTGGCCAGGTCGGCGACGACGACCTCGGCGTCGCCGCACTCCTCGGCGGTGCGCGCCAGCCGCTCGGCGTCGCGGGCGAGCAGGATCAGGTGGAAGCCGTCCGCGGCGAGCCGCCGGGCGAACGCCGCGCCGATTCCCGCGGTGGCGCCGGTGATGAGGGCAGTGGGCATGGCCTCACACTACCGATCAGGCCAGGCCGCGCAGCGCGTCGCGGAGGCCCGGGTCGAGCGGGTGGTCGTCGGGCAGGCGTCCCACGGTCGCCTCGACGAACTCCGCCGGGGTCAGCCGGCCCAGCGCCCGCGGGGTCCGGACGATCAGGTCGCCGTCGTCGTCCTCGGCCACCTCGACCGGGGCGCCCTTCTCCTCCAGCGCGAACCGGCCGACCGCCACGCGCCAGGCCGTACGCTTCCGGGCGTCCTCGACCGGCACGCCGACGTCGTCGCCGTGGGTGGCGTACTCGGAGGAGTAGTGGAACGCCTGCAGGCCGACGGGGTAGGGCCCGGCCATCGTGGGCAGCCGCGCGTCACGGCCGAGTTCGCGCATCCGCCGGCGGGTGTCGCCGTTCTGGGTGCGCCACTCGTCGAGCACCTCCGCCACGGGCATGCTCCGGCGCGTACGCACGCACCAGTCGTTGAAGTCCGCCAGGCCGGAGACGCCGTTCCGCTCCAGGCGGGACCACAGTCCGTCGAGGTCGTTGTTGAGGCAGGCGTGGTTGTACGCCTCCTCGCCGGCGAGATGGGCGAGAACGTCGCGGACCGTCCATCCCGCGCAGCGGGACGGCCGGGTCCAGTCGTCGTCCTTCAGGCCGGTGAAGAAGTGGTCGAGACGCTCCGCCTCGGCGTCGAAGATGTCGAACGGATCGAGATCACTCAGTGCGGTCACGCCGTCCTCTTGCCCCGGAGGCGCGGGACCATGCCGCTGCGGACGCCGCCCGGCGTGATTCCCTGGCGCGGCCCGGTTCGGAACCGGTGGCGAGACCATCCGGCTGCGGACGCCGTTCGGCGCGGGCGGCTCAGAACCGGTAGTGGAAGCCGACGCCGTACCGGGCGAGCTTCACGGACCTGCTGAGCTTGACCGCGGTGAGGGTGAAGCGCCCGACCGTGACGGACTGCGGGGTCGCCGACGCGGTGATCTTGCGGCTGGCGTGGCCGGAGACGTCGGTCATGACGACCGTCACCTGCCCCGCGTGGACGGCGCCGGCCCGGACACGAAGGCCGCCCGTGCTCTTCGTCGTGCCGGCGGCCTGCCACCAGACCGCCGCCTTGGCGTGCCGCTTGGCGGCCGAGTGCGAGGCGGAGGCCCGCGGAGACGGAGACCTCTTCCGGGCGGCGGCCTGCTCGCGCCGGGCCGCGCCGGCCGGGTCGCTGCAGCCGGCCAGCAGCCCGAGCGCGACGATCAAAGCCGGAAGGCGTACGCCTCCGCGCATTCTTCCTCCTCGTTGAGCGACGGCAAAACCTTAGTCGCTGGCGGAGGCCCCGGTGACCACGCCCGCTCCGCGGGCGCCCGACCAGCGCCGTGACCTTCTGGCGGCGGCCGGGGGCACGGCCTACAGTCGGCAGTGAAGGTGATCGACGCTTTTCCGAGATCCGGAGTGGAGATGCCCTATTACCGCGCCGTCGGGGAGATCCCCCGCAAACGGCACATCCAGTTCCGCAGACCGGACGGCGGACTCTACGCCGAGGAGCTGATGGGGGAGGAGGGGTTCTCATCCGACTCCTCGCTGCTCTATCACGTGCACCCGCCGACCGCCATCGTCAAGAGCGAGGGCGTGGACGTGCCGGCCCAGGCCACCCGCACGTCACCGAACCACCCGCTCCTGCCACGCCATTTCAAGGCGCACGAGCTGACGACCGGGGGAGACCCGGTGCTCGGGCGGCGGCTGCTGCTCGCCAACGACGACGTCCGCATCTCGTACGCGGCCGCCGACACGGACGGCGAGCTCTACCGCAACTCGGTCGGTGACGAGTGCGTGTACGTCGAGACCGGACGCGCGCGGCTCGAGTCGACGTACGGGACGCTCGACGTCGGCCCCGGCGACTACGTCGTCGTCCCGACCGGGACCATCCACCGGTTCGTCCGCACCGAGACCGCCGAGCCGCTGCGCCTGATCGTCTTCGAGGCGTCCGGGCACATCCGGCCGCCGAGACGCTACCTGTCGCAGTACGGCCAGTTCCTGGAGCACGCGCCGTACAGCGAACGCGACCTGCGCGGCCCGGCCGAGCCGCTCGTCCTCGAGGGGGAGGACGTGCCGGTGCTCGTCCGCACCCGCGCGGGCCTGTCCCGGCTGACCTACCGGCACCATCCGCTCGACGTCGTCGGCTGGGACGGCTGCCTCTACCCGTTCGTCTTCAACATCGCCGACTTCGAGCCGATCGTGAAGCGGACCCACGCCCCGCCGCCGGTGCACCAGACGTTCGAGGGGCCGAACTTCGTCATCTGCTCCTTCTGCCCCCGGCCGCTCGACTTCGATGAGGCGGCGATCCCGATCCCGTACAACCACCACAATGTCGACTCCGATGAGGTGATGTTCTACGTCGCCGGCGATTACACGGCGCGCCGGGGGTCGGGAATCGACATCGGGTCGATAAGCCTGCATCCCTCCGGATTCACCCACGGGCCGGCGCCCGGCGCGGTGGAGGGCGTCATCGAGGCGGTCGGGAAAGGTCATACGACCACGACGGAAACGGCCGTGATGATCGATACGTTCCGCCCGCTGAATATCGGCGGAGAGGCGTTGTCCGTCGAAGCGTCCGATTACGCCTGGACGTGGGCGCGCTGACCATCCGAACTTCGGGGTGAAACGCCGGAGATGCCGAGACGGCCGCAGCTCTAATCGACCATTGGCGGCTTTCTCGGCATCTCCGGTCCGCGTCGCGATCATTATCTTTCCAGCATCTCCCCAGGAATGCGACGCCATTCGGGGCTACGCGCGGTATTCGAGGATTACCGAGTGTGATCAAAGGCTCTCTGGGTAGTAGTGGCGATGGATCGATAGGCCGCCGATAAAGGCGACCGAAAAGGTCCGAGCAACGCAGTTCCTGCTACCTCAAAACGGAGATCTGCATGCGAAAGATGTACGCGCTCGGAACGGGAACGATGGCTCTCGCCGCGGTCGTGGCGACCGGTTTCGCCGCCCACGCCGACAAGGGCGAGGCCCCCGCACGGCCGGCCACCCACAAGGCGGCGGCGCTCGACGGGTACCAGGTCGTCGTTCTCCCCAACGCGAACGTCCCCGCCTTCCAGCGGCGCACCGTCTACTGCCCGGCCGGCAAACACGTCATCGGCGGCGGCGGCGAGGCCCAGGGCAACGGGGCCATCCTCGTCGGCAGCTTCCCGACTCCCGACGGCCACGGCTGGATCGCGCTCGGCCGGCAGATCGGCTACAGCACGGTCGGGATCAGCGTCTACGCGATCTGCGCGTCCTGATCGCGTAATGATCCGGCCGCGGGCCGCCGTCCCCGGGTAGGGGCCGGAGACCCGCGTGACGTCCGGCGCCGGCCGCCCGTTCCTCCGGGCGGCCGGCGTCCGCGTTCCCGGCCGGTCAGGCCAGGACGGGCACCGCCGCGAGCAGCGATCGGGTGTACTCATGCGCGGGAGACGCGTACAGCTTCTCCACGTCGGCGAGTTCCACGAGCGCGCCCGCCCGCAGCACCGCCACCCGGTCGCTCACCTGGCGGATCACCGCGAGGTCGTGGGACACGAAGACGATGGTCAGGCCGTAGTCCTCCTGGACGTCGCGGAGCAGTTCGAGGATCTGTGCCTGTGTCGAGACGTCCAGGGCGGACACCGCTTCGTCGCAGACGAGCAGCTTGGGCCGCAGGGACAGCGCCCGGGCGATGCCCATCCGCTGGCACTGCCCGCCGGAGAACTCATGCGGGTAGCGGTCATGCCGCGCCGGGTCCAGGCCGACGCGCTCCATCAGCGCCCGCGCCGTCCGGCGCGCCTCGCCGTCGGGCACCCCGCGGACCCGGAGCGGGTCGGCGATGCTGTCGCCGACGGTGCGCCGGGGATTGAGCGAGGACGCCGGGTCCTGGAACACCATCTGCATGTCGCGCCGGACGGGACGCAGCCGCCTGTCCGGCAGGCCCGTGAGGGTCTCGCCGTCGAACACGATCCGGCCCGATGTGGCGGGCAGCAGCCCCACCATCATCCGTACGAGCGTGGTCTTGCCGCTGCCGCTCTCCCCGACGACGCCGAGGGTCTCTCCGCGCCGTACGTCGAGCGAGACCCCGTCCACGGCGCGCGTCGCCTCGCGTCGCAGACCGCGTCCCGGCCGCCGGAACTCCCGCGTGAGGTCCGTGACGGTCAGCAGGGGCTCGCCGGGCTCGCGCCGGGCGGTCCGGGGGGCGTCGAGGCGGGGGACCGCGTCCAGGAGGGCCCGGGTGTACGGCTGCTCCGGCGCGCGCAGCACCTCGCGCACCGGGCCGCGCTCGACGGCCCGGCCCCGGTGCATGACGAGGACCTCGTCGGCCGACCTCGACACGACGCCGAGGTCGTGCGTGACGAGCAGCAGCGCCATCCCGGTATCGGCGCGGAGCTCGTCCAGCAGGTCCAGGATCTGGGCCTGCACGGTGACGTCGAGGGCGCTGGTCGGTTCGTCGGCGACCAGGATCTCCGGTTCGCAGGCCAGCGCCATGGCGATGAGGGCGCGTTGCCGCATTCCGCCGGAGAACTCGTGCGGGCGGGCCCGCGCCCGCCGCGCCGCGTCCGGGATGCCGACCCGGCCGAGCACCTCGACCGCGCGTGCCCACGCGGCCCGGCGATCGGCGCCCGAGTGGGCGCGGTAGACCTCGGCGATCTGGTCCCCGATCCGGTAGTACGGGTCGAGCGCCGTCATCGGATCCTGGAAGACCATCGCGATGCGCCGGCCCCGCAGCCGGCGGACCTCTTCGTCGCCGAGCGCGTTGACCTCCACGCCGCCCGGGCCGCCGAGGAGGATCCGGCCCCCGACCCGGGCCTCCGTGCGCCGGTGCAGGCCCAGGAGGGCGAGCGCCGTCGTGCTCTTGCCGGACCCCGACTCGCCGACCACGCCGAGCGCGCCACCGGCGGCCAGGTCGAAGGAGACCCCGTCGACCGCGCGGATCGCGCCGTCACCCGCGGGGAACTCGACGCTCAGATCGCGCACCGACAGGACGACGTCCCCGCCGTCCCGCCGCTCCTCGCCGGTCACGGGCCCTCCTTCGTCGGAGGGACGACTCGTGGGGCTGCGCCTTTTGATTCCCTCGCCGCGCTCGGTCATGACAGGACCACTCTTCGGTCGACCGCCGCGTACAGGAGGTCGGCGACGGTGTTGGCCAGGACGACGGCCAGGCCGGCCGTGAGCGTCAGCCCGGCCACCACCGGCAGGTCGACGTTGTTCGACGACTGGACGATCAGCTGCCCGATGCCCGGCAGTCCGAACAGGGTCTCGGTGAGCATGGCGTTCACCAGGACCGTGCCGAACTCCACCGCGTTGATCGAGATCAGCGGGGTGAGGGCGCCGCGCAGTGCGTGCCGCCCGATGACGCGGCGCTCGGGCAGGCCGTAGGCGCGGAAGGTCCGGATGTGGTCCTCCGACAGGGTCTCCAGCATGCCGGTGCGCGTCAGCCGCGTGAAGATCGCCGACTGCAGGATCGTCAGCGTCAGCCAGGGCAGGATGAGGTTCCGCGCCCAGCCCACCGGATCGTCGGTCAGCGGCACGTACACCGGGAAGTCCAGCCACTTCAGCCAGCCGCAGAACACCATGAGCAGCAGCAGGCCGCTCACGAACACCGGCGTGCCGAGACCGCCGAGGACGAAGACGGTGACGAGGCGATCGGTGAGCCGTCGCTCGCGCAGGGCCGACACCAGGCCGAGGGAGACGCCGGTGACCGTCCAGAGCACCAGGGCGCCCGCGGTCAGGGACAGTGACACCGGCAGCCGCTGGGCGATCAGCGAGAGCACCGGCAGGTCCGTCTGGAACGAGTAGCCCAGGCACGGCGCCGCGCAGTGGCTGACGTCCGGCCCCGAGCTGTAGTCCCGGCCGACGACGAGGCCTTCCAGGAAGTGCCAGTACTGGGTGGTGATCGGCTGGTCGAGGCCGAGCTTGTGGTGGATGGAGGCGAGCTGGCCGCCGTCGCAGCCCTTCCCGCAGACCAGCACCGCCGGGTCGGCGGGGATGGCGTAGAAGATGCCGTAGACGATGGCCGTCATCACGACCAGCAGCACGAGCAGGCTGCCGAGACGGCGGAGCAGGTAGCGGGTCACCGGCCGCCTCGCAGGGACGCCTTGGGATCCAGGGCGGCGCGCAGCCCGTCCGCGAACAGCGTGAACGCCAGCACGGCGGTCAGCAGCGACAGGCCCGGGACGAGCACGTACATCGGATCGGCGCGGAACCAGGTGGTGGCGGTCGACAGCATCTGTCCCCAGGATGAGGTCGGCGGGTGCACGCCCACGCCGAGGAAGGACAACCCGGCCTCGGAGACCATGTTCGCCGGCAACAGGATCGCCGCGTAGGTGAGGACCTGGGGCAGTGCGCCGGGCAGGATCTCGCGCAGGGCGATCCGGGCCGGCGCCGCGCCCGACAGCCGGGCGGCGGCGACGTAGTCGCGGCTCTTGAGGGACAGCACCTGCCCGCGGGTGAGCCGGGCCGTGCCGCCCCAGTTGAACAGCCCGATGACCAGCATGAGCAGCACCGGCCGGGGGAACGACTGCGGCACGATCGCCAGCAGCGCGATCGCGAACATCAGCTGCGGGAACGAGATGGCCAGGTCGATCAGCCGGCCCAGCGTGGCGTCGACCAGCCGGCCGCCGAACCCGGCGGCCAGCCCGATCGCCACGCCGAGCAGCAGCTGAACGACGAGCGTGCCGAACGCGACGGTGAAGGAGATCCGCGCGCCGTACAGCGCGCGTGCGAACAGGTCGCGTCCCGTGGTCGGCTCCACGCCCAGCCAGTGGTCGGCGCTGACGCCGCCCAGCGCGCCGCGCGGCACGCCGCCGCGCGCGGAGTCCAGGAGCTGGGTGTGGAAGGTGGTCGTGTCCTGTCCCTCGAGCGCGGCGAGCAGCGGAGCGAACACCGCGGCCAGGACGAGCACGGTCGTGACGACCACGCCGGCCATCGCGGGCCGGTCCGACCGCAGGCGGCGCAGCACCTGGCGGGCACGGGTCGGCGACCCGGGCGCCGGAGCACCCGGATCGCCGATCTCCGCAACGAGCTCGGTCACGTGGCCTCCTCCGTCGGGGGCGTGACCAGAGGTGCTGTGCTCATGGCTCGCTCGCTGCGCTCGCTCACTTGACCGAGACCATGGCCACGTCGTACGAGCCGCGCCACTCGTCGAGGTAGGTGTTCTTGACGTTCTTGCCGTACAGCCGCAGGTAGATCGGGTGGAAGAGCGGCACCGTGAGCGCCTGCCGGCCGAGTTCGGCGTCCAGCGCGCCCCAGCGCGGCCGTGCCTGCAGCGGATCGGAGATCTTGTTGATCGCGTCGAACTCGGCGTTCACCTTGGCGTCGTCGTACTGGGCGAAGTTGTAGTTGCCGCCGTCCTTGAGGATCTGCCGCCCGTCGAAGATCGGGGCCAGGAACGGGCCGCCGGTCGGCCAGTCCGCGCCCCAGCCGGACAGGAAGACGCCCGGCTCGGTGGCCGGCTTGGTCTGCACCGACCGGTAGCTCGCCTGGTCGTAGGCCTTCAGCTTCACGGTGATGCCCGCCTGCTTGAGGGCCTCCTGCACCGCCGTGGCGACCGCCGGGCCGTCCTGGTTCGCGTCGCCGTTGCGGTGGGCGAGGGTGATCGTGAGGTTCGGCTGTCCCGCCTGGGCCAGCAGCTCCTTGGCCTTGGCCGGGTCGCCCGTGGGACCGGCCGGGAAGGCGTCGTACGGCTGGTATCCGAACGCCGCCTGGTCGGGCAGGAAGGTCGTGGCCGGCTTGGCGAGGGAACTGCCGCCGACGGCGTTGACCGCCGCCTGGCGGTTGACGGCGTACGCGATCGCCTCCCGCACGCGGACGTCGTCGAACGGCTTGACCTTGGTGTTGAAGGCGATGAAGTTCGTGTAGCCGAACTGGCCGCGCACGGTGCGCTTCTTCAGGTTCGGGTCACTGGAGATGCGGGCCAGCTCGGCCGGGCTGAGGTCGGTGTCGGTGGTGATCGCGTCGGCGTCCTTACCGGCGCTGGTGCTGAGTCGCTGGTTGATCACGGCCGCGCTGAGGCCGTACGTCGCCTCGATCCGGTCGGGGCACGCCAGGCGCTGGTCGTCGACCGTGCGCGACCAGTAGGGGTTGCGGACCAGTGTCAGGCTCTTGTCCTGCACGTGGGTCTGCACCTTGTACGGGCCGCTGGAGACCGGATGCCTCTCGTACGCGGTGCCGCCGTCCTTGGCCTTGGGCACGGGGGTGAACTGCGTGGCGGTCGCGACGTACGGGAAGTCGCCCTCGGGCTTGCGCAGCTTGAAGACGATGGTCTTGTCGTCGGGCGTCTGGATCGAGTCCAGATCCTCGCCCTTGTACGGGCCCTTGTAGTCGGCGCCGCCGATCAGCCAGTCGCGCAGGTAGGGGATGCCGCCCGGCAGCTCGGGCGCGAACGATCGTTCCACGCCCCACTTGACGTCCTTCGAGGTGATGGGCGTGCCGTCCTCGAACTTCAGGCCGTCGCGGAGGTGGTAGGTCCAGGTCTTCGCGTCGTCGCTGGGCGTGCCCGTGTCGGTGGCCAGATCCGGTGCGACGGTCGTGCTCGCCTGGCCGGGGACCCGCTTACGCGTCGTCAGGGTCCGGAAGACGAGAGACGGGACGGCGCCGCCTCCGGAGGTGTAGATCCGCGCCGGGTCGAAGTGCTCGTCGGTCGCCGAGGTCTGGTTGAGGATGTACAGCGTCCCGCCCTGGCAGCTCTTCGGGTCGAACGCCGATCCGGCTGAGGAGGAGGCCGGGCCACTGCTCGAGCAGGCCGCCGCGGCGGCCAGGAGGGTGGCGGCGGTGAGCAGGACGGAGACTCTGGGCATCATCGGCGGTTTCTCATTCGGGAGGGAACGACGGATCGGTCCTGCGACGGCAGGCCCGGGACCGGAATATATACTTTCTCAGTAGGAAAAATAAACAAGCCCTGTGTCGAGATCCACCGGGCGGCCCTCGGTGTTCCTTCGCGGTCGGATCCGTGGTCAACTGGGGGCGGCCCGCCGCGGTCGCGGCCCGGCCTTCGCGCGCCGCCCCGTGATCCCGGGGCGCCGCAGCCGAACGGAGGGCGATGAACCCGCGGTGGGAGGCATGGGACCTGCTGGGCGGCGAGTACGACGTCCGGGTGCTCGAGCCGTCCCCGCCCGCCGTGACGACACCGCCGTGGTACGCCGACGACCCTCTCGCCGGCCCGTACGGCGCCAAGCTCGTGACCCCCGTGTGCGGGCTCGGCCGCACCTGGGACGACCTCGCCCGGGAGCGGCCCGGGCTGGCGGGCTTCTGCGCGGACCGCTGGCTGGGGGCCTGGCATCGCCTCGCCCCGCTGCCCCGCGGGTTCGCCGAGACCCGCCGGTCACTGCACGCCCTCGCCGAGCACGTCGTCGCGGCCGCCCGCCACGCCGCCAACGGGAAGATCGGCCTGCGGTTCACCCGCGGCGGCTTCGGCACGCCCTACTTCGGCGACGACCGGCAGGTCCGCGTCGAGAACGGCCGGCTGGTCGTCGACGACGTCGCCGAGACTCCGAAGACGCTCGGCGACGCCGCCGACCTGACCGGTGTTCCGCTCGGGATGCCGCCGGACGTCTATCTCCCGGAGACCCCGGCCGACCCCGGCCTGGCCCTCGCGATCAGCCCGCCCGCCGCCGAGGCGCTCGGCGCGTGGTACGGCTTCGCCTGGTCGGTGCTCGAACAGGTGCGCTTCGACGCCCGCGCGCTCGGCCCGAGCCGGGTCCAGCTGTGGCCGGAGCACTTCGACGCCGCCCTCGACGCCGGGGACGAGGCCGCCGGCCGGCGGGCCGCGTTCGGCGCGTCGCCGGGCGACGCCGAGCATCGGGAGCCCTATCTCTACGTCGCGCCCTGGGTGAAACGGAGGGGCGCGTACTGGAACGACGACGCGTTCGGCGGCGCGTCACTCCCGTACGCCGCGCTCATGGCCGCCGACGACCAGCGCGCCACCGCGCTGGACTTCTTCCGCCGGGGCGTCGACGCGTTGTCGGACTGATCCGGCGTCCCACGGGCGGACGGGCGCGCCACGTTCGGCCCCGGCGCGTCCGCGCGTCCGCCGGACGGCGCGGCCCGGAGGACACGGTCTGGACGATGCCGTCGCAGATGTCTTTCTGAAACCCGTCATCTTCGTGTCCGCTTCCGGCATGCCCGGTCAAGCATCAGCCTCGCCTGTTAAAGAAGTCGACCGTTTCCACTTCATGGGCCGCCGCGATGGGTAACCGAATTGCCGGGGCACATGGGCGGCCTCGGGAGAACACGTTCCCGGCTCGCGGACGCGGGGGATGGACGGCGAATCACGGCGTGCGTCCGTACGTGCCCGCCTACGTCATCGGGGGAAAGGAACGGACAATGCGTAACGGAGTCATTGCCGCCGGAGTGCTGGCACTGGGCCTGCTCGGCTCGGCCTGCGGCGAGGGCAGCAAGACCACGCCGGAATCGCAGGGCGGCGGGGGACCGTACGCCCAGCCCTCCACACCGGCCGCGTCCCCGACGGGTGCCGCGACGGCGGCCCCGACCGAGTCGCCGGCGCCGACCGAGTCACCGGCGCCGGGCGCCGGTGCCGGGGTGCTGAACGCCAAGAAGACGAGTCTGGGCACCATTCTGGTCGACGGTACGGGCCGGACGCTCTACGCCTTCGAGAAGGACAAGGGGCAGGGCGGCAAGTCCGCCTGTGAGGGCGCCTGTGCCAAGGAATGGCCGCCGTTCACCGCCGGCGGCGGTGGCGCGTCCACCGGTTCACCCGGCGCGTCGCCCGGCGGTTCGCCCGGCGCGTCGCCCGGTGGTTCGCCCGGCGGGACCGCGACCGGGGCGCCAGGCGCGTCGCCCAGCGCGGGACCCGGCGTGAAGTCGTCCATGCTGTCGACGACGACCCGGGCGGACGGGACCAAGCAGGTCGTCTACAACGGCTGGCCGCTGTACTACTACTCGAAGGACACGTCGCCCGGCGACACGAAGGGTCAGGGCGTCACCTCGTTCGGCGCGCCGTGGTACGTCGTCGGCGCCGACACGGGTGCTCCCATCACCAAGCACTAGTCGTTCACCGGCCCGGCAGGGGCGGCACCGCGTCGTGCAGCAGCCAGTACCCGCCGGCCAGCAGCGCGACGACGGCGACCAGGGCGAAGCCGAACACCCACAGCAGGCCGGGCATGCCGGTCAGGCGGGCGAGCTGGTCGGCGTCGGAGTCGGGCGCGCGGCCCCTGGAGCGCTTGCTCTGCAGCTCCATCACGGGCCGCGCCCCCGCGAACAGCAGGAACCACGTGAACGCGTAGGCGAAGGCCGCCTGCACGGCGGCCGAGCCGTACCACGACACGACGAAGACGACCGCGCCGGTCGTGACCACCGACAGCACGCCGTACGCGTTGCGGATCATGAGGAGGATCGCGGCGAGCAGGACGATGCTCGCCCACAGCAGGGCCGTGATGTGCCCGAGGGTCAGCAGACCCGCCGCGCACAGGCCCAGCAACGGGGGTGTCACGTACCCGGCGAACGCGGTGACGATCATGCCGAACCCGTACGGTTTGCCGCGCGACACCGTGACGCCCGACGTGTCGGAGTGCAGGCGGATGCCCCGCAACTGCCGCCCGGTGACCAGGGCCGCGAAGGCGTGCCCGCCCTCGTGCGCGATGGTCACGATGTTGCGCAGCACGTGCCACACCGAGCGGACGGACACCGCCACGAGCGCCGCCGCCCCGGTCGCACAGACCAGCCACCACGACGGGTGTGGCTGCGTGCCGACGACCTCGTGCCAGACGCCGCCGATCGATGCCGTGTCCAACGCTCCACCTCTCCTCATCCCTGCTCACCGCCTCGTACGAGGTACGACGTCTCCCGCCGCGGCGAAGTTTCGACGAACGGGCGAACCGGTGTTCTCCTCGGAGGCGGACAGTAGGGTAGGGGACCTATGAGCGACCCGTTGATGAGCGTTTATCCACCGCTGGAGCCGGCGACGCTGGTCACCCGGCGGTCTCTGCAGTTCCCGTTCAACTCGGACGGGCTGACGCTGACCCACCTCGGGCGCGGCGCGATCTGGCTGGCGCTGAAGGCCCTCGGCCTCGGACCGGGGCACCGGCTGGCCATGCCCGCGTACCACTGCGGCTCAGAGGTCGAGGCCGCCCGGCTGGCGGGCATCGAGGTCATGTTCTACCGGGTGCTCCCCACGCTCGAGGCGGACCACGAGGACCTGTTCCGCGTGTCGCAGCAGTGCCACGCGACCTACCTCATCTCCTACTACGGCTTCCCGATGCCGCCGCTGCCGCCGGGGACGCTGGTGATCGAGGACGCCGCGCACGCCCTCTTCTCCTACGACGGCGGGGCCGCCATCGGCTCGCGCGGCGCCGCGGCGATCTTCTGCCCGCGCAAGTCCCTGGGCGTCCCGGACGGCGGCGCCGTGCTGATCCGGGGCGGTCACATCGAGGCCCAGGGCCGGCCGCCGTGGAAGCGCATGGCCCGGTCGATGGCGTCCCAGAGCATGGGATGGGCGGCCCAGTCGCGCGCCGGCGTGCTGCGGGCCCCCGCCACGAAGGTCTTCCGCAAGGTCAGCAAGGCCGAGCAGGCGGTCGAGGAGGGCACGCTCACCGAGGTCGTCATCGGCGAGTGGAACCTCGAGGTCGCCGACCTGGAGGTCGCCGCCTCCAAGTCCTCCCGGATGACCGAGTGGGCCGTGCACGGCGCCGACGGTGAGGCCATCCGCCGGCACCGCCGCCGCAACTACGCGATCCTGCTCAACTCCCTGCCCGACGTGTGCCCCCCTCGCTTCCGCGGCCTGCCGGACGGCGTGGCGCCGCTCTACTACCCCGTGCGCGTTCCGCAGCGCGACCGGACCATCGCCGAGCTGCAGAAGCGCGGCGTGCGCTCCATCGAGATCTGGCCGGTGCCGCACCCGCTCCTGGACCGCCGGCGGTTCGCCGAGCTCGAGCCGCTGCGCCACGAGATGCTCGCCCTCCCGGTGCACCAGGGGTTGTCCGACTGGCACATGGAGCAGGTCGCCAAGGCCGCCCGCGAGGCCATCACCGCCGCCCACCGGTGACCGGGCCGGGGCTCACGGCGTCCGGACGCAGAGGGGGTTCCGGTCGCCGCCCCGGTCGATGCAGGGCGGGTAGCCCCGGATGCTGAGCTCGGCGCGCGCGTTCGCGCTGCCGAGGAAGGCGATGAAGTTCTTCAGCAGCGAGGAGTCCTCCGGAGCGCCCGCCGTGTAGAGGTACTCCACGGTCCAGAACGGATAGCCCTGCGCGATGCTCGTGGCCTCCGGTGTCCGGCCGTCGAGCGTCACCACGTGGAACTTCTGCAGCCGGGCGGCCTCGGCCTTGGCCGTCGGCGCGTCCGCGTAGCCGATCGCGCCCGGTGTCTGGGCGACCTTGTCGATGAGTTCGCCGGTGGTCCGCAGCTCGCACCGGATGGTCGGCGCGTGCAGGGGCGGGCTGCTCTCCCGGCACTCGGTCGAGGACGCCGCGCCCTCCGACCGTCCGAGCAGCCTGCTCTGGAAGATCTGGCGGCTGCCGGACTCACCGTCCCGGCCGACGATCCGGATCGGGACGTCGTTGCCGCCCAGCTCGCTCCACCGGTGGTACCGGCCTCGGTAGATGTCGCGGAGCCGCGTCAGGCTGAGGTCCGTGACCCCCGTGGTGTCCGAGAGGATCACGCTGTAGACGACGACCGCGACGGGATGACTCCTCAGGTCGATCGACGGGTGGGTGGTGTCCGGTCCGTCGTTGAGGACCGCGAGCGCGCCGCGCTCCTGGGCGCCGATCGCGGACAGGTCGTGCATGCCGGCGCGGCTGCCCGCGAGCTGCAGATCGATCGTCGCCGAGGTGCACGCCCGCCGGTACTGCCGTACGATCTCGGTGAGCGGGTCGGAGAAGGCGCTGGATCCCTCCAGGCGCAGGTGCCCCCTCGCGCAGTGCAGCGCGGGGTCCGACCTCCGCTGGTAGTAATTGGCGACCACGTTGCCGGTCAGGGCCAGGGTGAGCACGACGCCGGCGGCGATGGCCGCCACGGGCCAGCCCAGTCTCCGCTGGCGCTTCTCGTCCTTCACCCAGCCGCTGGTCAGGGCGCCGTCCGCCTGGATCTTCTTGCTGACGGTGCCCTCGGCCGGGTCGCCCTCCTCGCGCAGTACGACGACGAGCTTGAAGCGCTGCCGGCGCTCCAGGGAGAGGCCCGTCAGCCGGACGCCGTTCCACTGCCGGATGTTCTCCTCGGGCTGCGCGGCGGCCGGGCTCTTGACCAGGGCCGTCAGGCGGTCGGCCAGTAATCCGCGGAGCGTCCGCACGTCGGGACCTCCGTTGCCCGGTGCCCCACTGCTCGGAACCCCGCCTCCGGGGGTCGTGGCGAAGAACTCCAGCCGGTCCCGTACCGCGTCGTGGAGCCGATCGGTGCTGGCGTCGGAGATCCGCGCGTTCCAGATCACGCGGCCCTTGAAGGTGAACGACAGCGGCCTGGTGAAGTCGGACGGCTCGATGTCGTAGCCGCCGGTGTTGCGGACGCGGATGATGACGATGCTGAGCCGGTCGAAGGTCCGCGCGTACTCGCGCAGCCTCGGGTCCGTCACCGTCGAGTGGTCGTCCCCGTCGTGCAGCGCCACGGGACTGAGCCCGATCTTCGAGTTGTAGAGCACCCGGTACGTGATCCGTCTGCGCCGTACGAGGTACCGGTCGGCGAGGGGACTGGTCACGAGCAGGATGATGAGAAGCCCCAGGAGAACGTTCTCCTGGCGTTGCGCGATAAGTTCGGCGATCGCCTGGATCATGGTCAGCATGCCGCCCGTGGACCCTCCCCGTGTGAGCGGTTCCACGACTCTAGAGCGCAGGCGGGAGGACGCCGCCCCGCGGCGGCTCGATTTCACCGGCCTTTCACAGGGGCGCCATTCCCGCGCCCTCGCCGGTCCACTTCCGCGTCGGCGCCGCCGGTGGAGTCCGGCGGCACGCCGAAAGGCGCCCACCCGGAGACCGGGTGGGCGCCTTTCCGTGCCGTTCGCGACGACCCCGGGCCGCCGCGGCCGCAAGCCGCGGCGCGGAGCCGGATCGCGGGGTCAGATCTTGCGGATGAGCACGATCGGGGTCTGCTCGTCCTCGTTGCCGGCCGGGTTGTCGGACAGGACCTTCTCCACCCACTTGCGGTCGACGCCCTTGGAGGCCCCGACCACCCACGCGCCGGTGAGGTGGTTGGCGTCGACGACGCAGACGTGGCAGCCGAGCGCCGCGGACAGGTCCTCCGACAGCTTGTCCGGCCGGCCGGGGCCGAACAGCAGGTGGTGGTCGTGCGGCGGGAGGGCCGCCGCCACGTCGTCGATCATGGCCGCGCCGGGGCCGGCGACGCGGTAGAACCAGCCGCGCTTGCCGACCAGCTTGCCGGCCGCGCCCGCGGCCGCGCCGAGCAGGACCTTCGCGCGGCCCGCCTCGAGGATCGCGCCCTGCATCCCGGCCGGGCTGTGCAGCGGACCGATCTTGCCGACGAACTTGCTGAGCTGCTTGGCCATGCCCTCCGGCGTGATGAGCTCCAGCGGGATCATCCGGCCCTGACCGGCCGACGCGGGGCTCTCCGACAGGGCGAGGATGTCGTCCGGCCGCAGCATGCCCTGCGTCGCCTCCTGGATGATCGGGAGGATGCCGGTGCGCAGCGTGATCATCTTCGTCTTGATCGGGACGCGCTGGGCACCGACCGCGCGCTCGTCGACCGGCGGGATGTTCGGCGCCTTCTCCGGCGCGAGCTCGCCGAAGTGCTGGTGCAGCATCTCCTTGATCGGCTTGTTGCGCGGGTAGATCGCCGCGCCGCGCTGCAGGATGTCCCGGGCGCCCGCAGGGTCGCCGGCCTCCAGCCGGAGCGACGCGAGGAGCGTGTAGTCCGAGGCGTACACCAGGTAGTCGGGGGCCAGCGCGATCAGCTCGGTCTGGTACTTCAGGGCGCGCGGCTTGTCACCGCGGTCCACCGCCCACTTCGACAGGCGCTTGAGCGCGTGCCGGCGCAGCTGGGAGTCGTTGACCACCGACTCGAGGATGGCCTCGGCGTCGTCGATCCACCCGCCGTCCTTGAGGACGTCGGCCAGCGTCAGGGCGTACCACGGGATCGTCGGGTACTTCTCGCGGGCCTGCCGGACGATCTGGGCGGCCCGGCCATAGTCGCCACGCCATTTGAAGGCCTCGGCGAGCGCCGCCGTGGCGAACCGGGTGTCGCCACCGGCCGCGATCGCCTGGTGGGCGATCTGCTCGGCCTTCCTGTCGTCACGCTCGTTGGTGAGGACCAGCCAGGACAGCAGGGACAGACCGTCACCGTCGAGATCGGCCCGCTTGGACTCGAGGAGCTGCTGGGCCTCCTCGGGCTTGCGGAGCCAGATGTCATAGGCGCGGCCGTTCGTGCTCATGTCAGAACCTCATGCGTCGTCGGCGATCTGCGGGATCGGCCCATCATCTCAGAGATTCGGGGCGGCCGACGCGAGGCCCGTCACACCGCGGATCGCCGTAGTGATGCGAGGTCCGTCATACCGCGGATCGCCGTAGCAGGGGCGGAGATGCGGGAAACAGGGCGGAATACGCAGGTTGCATGACCCGGGCTTGTGACCCGCTCGATACCCTTGGGTCTCGTGGACCTCCTCGAATCCTGGCGTGACCTTCCGGCCGCCCAGCAGCCCGACTGGCCCGACCCCGCCCGGCTCCAAGACGTCGCGGCGCAGCTGTCCAAGCTGCCGCCGCTGGTGTTCGCCGGCGAGTGCGACCAGCTCAAGGGGCATCTCGCCGCGGTGGCACGCGGTGAGGCCTTCGTCCTGCAGGGCGGCGACTGCGCCGAGACGTTCTCCGGCGCGACCGCCGACGACGTGCGCAACAAGCTGAAGACCCTGCTGCAGATGGCCGTCGTCCTGACCTATGCCGCGAGCGTCCCGGTCGTCAAGATCGGCCGGATGGCGGGCCAGTTCGCCAAGCCCCGGTCCAAGCCGGTCGAGGTGCGCGACGGCGTCGAGCTGCCCGCCTACCGGGGCGACATCGTCAACGGGTTCGACTTCACGCCGGAGAGCCGCGTGCCGGACCCGGAGCGGCTGCTGCGCGCCTACCACGCCGCCGCGGTCACGCTGAACCTCACCCGCGCCTTCACCCAGGGCGGCTACGCCGACCTGCGCCAGGTGCACGCCTGGAACCACGACTTCGTCGCCGAGAGCCCCGCGGGCCGGCGCTACGAGCGACTGGCCGGCGAGATCGACCGGGCGCTGGCGTTCATGCACGCCGCCGGGGCGGACCCCGAGGAGTTCCACCGGGTCGAGGTCTATTCCAGCCACGAGGCGCTGCTCCTGGACTACGAACGCGCCCTGACCCGCATCGACTCGCGGTCCGGCCTGCCGTACGACGTCTCCGCCCACTTCCTGTGGATCGGCGAGCGCACCCGGCAGCTCGACGGCGCGCACGTGGAGTTCATGCGGCACATCCGCAACCCCATCGGGGTGAAGCTCGGCCCGACCACGACCGCCGAGGACGCCCTCGCGCTCATCGAGCGGCTGGACCCCGACCGTGAGCCCGGCCGCCTCACCTTCGTCACCCGCATGGGCGCCAAGCGGATCCGCGAGCACCTTCCCGCCCTGGTGGAGAAGGTCACCGCGAGCGGCGCCCAGGTCGCCTGGATCTGCGACCCCATGCACGGCAACACCTTCGAGTCGGAGAGCGGGTACAAGACCCGCCGGTTCGACGACGTGCTCGACGAGGTCGCCGGCTTCTTCGAGGTGCACCGGGCGCTCGGGACCCACCCGGGCGGCGTGCACCTCGAGTTCACCGGCGACGACGTCACCGAGTGCGTCGGCGGCGGCCACGACATCGTCGACGACGACCTGCACCAGCGGTACGAGACGGCCTGCGACCCCCGCCTCAACCGCGGCCAGGCCCTCGACCTGGCGTTCATGGTCGCGGAGATGTACCGCGTTGGGAAGTGAGCCCCGGTCCGCGTGGTCGCCTCAGACCACGCGGACCGCGCCGGCGAAGGGCCGGGTCGACAGGTCGGCGACCCGGACGTGGTCGCCGGTGTGCGGCGCGTGGATGAACTTCCCGTCGCCGATGTACATCCCCATGTGGTGGATGTCGGAGTAGAAGAAGACCAGGTCTCCCGGCTCCAGCTGGTCCCGGGAGACGTGGACGCCGGCGTTCCACTGGTCGCCGCCGTAGTGCGGCAGGTTGACGCCGACCTGCCGGTAGGCCCACATGGTCAGGCCCGAGCAGTCGAACCCCTGGCCGGGCGTCGCGCCGCCCCAGACGTAGGGGACGCCGAGCTGGGTCAGTGCGGCGCGTACGGCGCCGACCGCCCTGCCGGGGCCGCCGGGGATGGCGGGCACCTTCTCGCCCTTGCCGGCGCGCTCGACGGCGTCCTGCAGGAGCGGCTTGCGGACCTTCTCCAGCGCGGTGCGGATGGTGGCGCGCTGCCCGGCGAGCCGGTTCCTGAGGAGGGCCGCCTGCGCGGCGCGGTCGCGGGCGTCCTGGCCGGTCCACTGGGCGTTCTGGATGGCCTGCGTGAGCTGCCGGATCTCGCCGTCGTCCTGCTGGGTGAAGTAGTGCAGGGTGGTGGCCCGGTCCAGCAGCGCGCGCGGGTTCGAGGACGCGAGGAGCGCGGGCGCGTCGTCGTGCGTGCCGTTCATGTAACGGATGGCGGCGAACCGGCCGACCTTGCGCTGCATGGCCTTCAGCGCCTCGGCGGCGCGGGCCGAGGTCTGACCGGCGATGACGGCCGCGCGCTGGGCCTGCTCCAGGCGCACCTTGAGGCCGTTGTACTGCTCGGTGAGCTGCTCGAGCCGGTCGCTCAACTGGCCGGCCTGCTGCCGGAGCGCGTCGATGCGCGGGCCTGGCCGGGCCGCGTCGGCCGGCGCGGCCGACGCGGGCGGCGTGAGTCCGGCGATGACGAGGGCGAAGGTCGCGACCGCCGTACGGCGGGCCGTTCCCTTCCCGGGATGAAGAGGGTCGTGCGTGTCCGCGGTGCGGAATCGATCCATCCAGGTGCTCCTCTCCTCAGGCCGCCTACCGGGTTAGCTGACGGGTTCGGACGAGAAGGAGCCCTACCGCGAGCCGTCGGCGACGGACGCGGATTCACCCCGATGCGCAGGCGAGGAGACGCCCCCTGCCTCCGCGAATGGGTCCCCGGTTCCCCGGCGCGCCACGGCGCGACGGGCGATTCGGCGGTCCGGCCGTCTCTCGGCCGGTGACGACTCGCTGGAGATTAACGGATGGTGACGGAGCGTCCAACGAGAACATGCGGAGATGGCCCGGGGGATCCCAGGATGGTCACTCCGGGTGATGGGCGGCTGGTCCTTTGCGCCTAGACACCGCGATCCCCGCCCGCCTCCGGAAGGGGAGCGGACGGGGACCGTACGGACGATGCCGCGCGCGGCGCGGCTCGGGCGAGCGAGGCTCAGGACAGGACGGACTCCGACTCCGACTCCGACTCCGTCTCGGACTCGATCGAGCCGTTCTGCGACACCGCGGCGTGCAGGGTGTTCCAGAACGCCAGCTCGACGTCCTCCTCCAGCTCCGAGATCTTGCCCCAGAACTCCTGGTCCTCGGCCTTCGCGGCGGCCTCGGCGGACAGGACCGGCATGAGCTGGGTGCTGGCGTCGGCCGCCTCCAGGTCGGCCACGCTGACCTCGGCGGGCAGCTCGACCGGCGTGCGGTGGTGCTTGCCGCGCTTGCGGACCCGGACGTTCGGCGCCGAGACGGGCACCTTGACCTTCGACTTGCCGACGGCCAGGGCCACGGTCCCGAACAGCACGACGGCGAGCAGCCCGGTCAGGGCGGCCTGCTGGTCCGGCAGGGGGGACGATGGGGCGGCCGGGTCGTGGGCCGCGGTGGTGTGCGCGTCGACCTGCGCCTGGACGTCCTTGCCGATCTCCTTGACGGCGGGCGGCGGCGCGGCGTGCTTCGGGGCGTAGTTCTGGTCGGTCTGGGCCGTCTGCTCGACGGCCGGCGCCGCCTTCACCTTCACCTTGGAGGGATAGCCGAACCCGACCACCTGGCTGATGTCCCGGGTGGCGCGCATCAGCGCGTTGTTGTGGTTGGCCTCGATGGTGTGCAGCGTGTGGCCATCGACCCGCTCCACGATGCCGACGTGCTCGATGTCGCCGATGCTCTTGCCGCCCGACCACGAGAAGAACACGATCGCGCCGGGCTCGGCCTTGTGGCCCCAGGCGCCCTGCTTCTTGAACCACTTGGCATGGTCGGGGGTATAGGCGAACTGGCCGGTCCAGTCCTCGACGCCGGCCTTGTCGGCCGCCCACGCGAGGAACATGTCGCACCAGGCCGACGTCTTGTAGACGGGGTCCTTGTCAACATGCTTGCTGTACCAGTCGCCGAATTTGGTGTAACCGCTGGCTTTCTCGTGATAGCCGAGCTGGCCCTTGGCGACCTCTAGCAGTTTCTGACCTACTGAATCCATTCGCTCCCCTTTTACCGCCTACCGGGTTAGCTGACGGGTTCGGGCCAGAGGTAGCCCTACCGTGCGTGACGGATTCACCCCGAGGGACTGATGGGTCCCCGGCTCCCACGACGCTGGTTGCGTCGCCGGGACTCGGCGGTCGGTCTGCAACCCCCTGGTTGGAGGTTGGTCACAGCCCGATCTCGGCGCAATCTAGCCGAACTCTCGCAACAACGGCAACGCGTTCGGAAACGAAAGTCTGGCATCGCTCGCTCACCGAGCGTAGCCGGGCGTGGGTGCGTCCAGCCGGGTAACGTCCGAAAAGGCACTCTCACGTGCGGCGAAGCCGGAAAGGGGGGACGGGCGGGAAAGGCGAGTGTCGCGCCCGCCACCAGGAAAAAGTGACGAACACGGCACTCGGGTCGGGCTCTCCTCAGCCGAGGTCCGGGCGGCGGCGCGTCGACGCCGCGACCGCCCGTCCGAAAACCGCCCTTATGCGGCTCAGCGCACCTCGGGGCGCAGGATGTCGATGCCGCGATCGTTGTCCGCGACGTACAGGTATCCCGCGTGCCAGTACGGCGCCCACGACATCGCGTCGGCCGGCCGGTAATAGGCCACCTGCTTCGGACGGGCCGGGTCGCGCACGTCGAGGAGACGGGTCCCCTGCGTGTAGAAGGACTGCGCCAGGAGGCCGTGGTGGACGTCGAAGTAGTGGGCCGAGCAGTCGCCGGTGTCCGTCCGGCTGCCCTCCTGGCCCGCCACGCTCCACGTCCCGACCGTCCGCAGGCGGAACGGCTCCTCCGGCGTCGAGCGCCAGCCCTCCCCGTCGTACGAACCGCGCAGTGAGGCGATCACCAGCCGGCCGTCGTCGGCGCAGCCGGGGTTGAACGCCTCCTCGGTGATGTAGACGAGGTCGCCGTGGCCCGGCGCCTCATCGGCGGTGGAGCCGACCGGCCGGAAGGAGTTGTGCATGAACCTCGACGGCGCGGCGGTCTCGCTGACACCGCCGCCCGCGTACGGCACCGGGTCCCAGGCGCGCGCCACGCGCGTCGTGCGCCGGACGGGGTCCCAGTGGCGCCCCCGGGTCCAGTAGCCGCGCACGCCGCCGGCGCCGGACGCCCACGTCACCCCCGTCGCGTCGACCTGGATGTCGTGGACGTAGTCGGTCTTCCCGTCGTCGCGGCCGAGCTCGATCGGCTGCGGGAACGTCCGCGGATGGCGGGGGTCCGCTACGTCGGTCACCCAGACCGGGCGGCCGCCCCAGTCGGCGGGCATCCAGTCGGCCCTGGCGGGGCCGCCCGTCCACAGGTAACGGCAGTCGTCGACGCAGCTCGTCGTGTGCCCGGCGGGGACCTTCTCGTACGCCTGCTGCACCGGCTTCGCGGGGTCGGCGAGGCTCACGATGTAGATCCCGGACTCGCCGGTGTGCGTGTTGCCGCCGAAGGCGCGCGGGTCGCGGGCCATGAAGACCAGCTTCCGCCGCGGGTCGGCCTCGGTGTCCTCCGTCTCCCACATGCCCGGCATGGACAGCGCGCCGAGGGCCTTCGGCGCGGCCGGGTCGGTCACGTCGTACGTCTTCAGCCCGAAGGTCCCGGAGACGTACATCACCGTGCGGTGCCCGTACGTCAGGAAGCCGAGGGAGATCGCGCCCTTGGCGTCGGGAAGAGTGGCCGCGAGGCGCACTCCCTTGACGGCGGCGGAGGGCGGCAGCGGGACGGAGCGGATCCGGTGGGCGACGACGTCCTGCTGGACGGCGGGCTCGCTCGTCCGGGTCTCGTCGTCGCCGCCGGGTGGGCAGGCGGGGGCGGGGCCGGCCATCGTGACGACGGCGGTGGCCGCGGCCAGGACGGACAGGGACAGGGTGCGCGGGGTCGTCACATACCTCCTCGGGGGCGGTCTGCGACGCCGCAGGCCGCGAACGGCCTGCGGCGCCGTGGCACGCCCGTCCATCCTCGCCGGACGGCCGCTCCCGGCCCTGTTCCGCCGCGTCCTCGTTCATCACGTCCTTAACCAATCCTGAAGCGGGCCTTAAGCACCTGCCACGGCGGTTCCCCGGCCGCTTCGCTGAACGCCGGACGCGGTCTCAGGACAGGAGAGGGAACTCGTGCACAGCAGAATGATCGGCAGAAGGTCGTTCCTCGCGTCGACCGCCGCTCTCGGCGCACTCGCGTTCGGCGGCGGAACGACGGGATGCGCGCCGTCGTCGCGGGCCCGGAGCACGGCGGCGACCACGGGCGGCCTGCCGCTGACCGCGGTGAACCGGACCGGCAGGTACGCCGACGCGTCGATCCATATGTACGTCGTCGGGGTGGACCCGGCGACCGGCGCCCAGGGGCGCGTGACGGCGGACGGCGCGTTCGTCCCGTGCGCGGCGTCGGACAACGGGCCCGGCGGGTTCACCGACTACGCCATCCCGTTCCGGGACTCCGGCGAAGCGACCGTCGTCCTGCCGAAGATGTCGGGCCGGGTCTACTTCTCGATCGGCGACCGGCTGCGGCTGAAGGTCGTCACCGACGGGAACGGCAGGCCGGCCCTGCAGTATCCGGCCGGCTGGGTCGGCGCGGACCCGAACTACCGGATCCTCCACGACTGGATCGAGTTCACCCACAACGACGCCGGCATGTTCTGCAACACGACGATGGTCGACATGTTCAGCGTCCCGCTCGCCATCCGGCTCGCGGGCGCCCGTACCCGGACCACCGGCACCCTCGTCGACGGGGGCAGGGACCGGATCTTCGCCGCGGTGGCCGCGCGCCCGGAGTTCGCCCGGCTGGTCGTCGGGGACCGGCTGCGGGTCATCGCGCCCGGGCACGGCGTCGAGGCCGGTCTCTTCCCGGCGGACTACTACGACTCCTACATCGACGCGGTCTGGAACGAGTACCGGCGCACGCCGCTGACGGTCCGCACGGACGCCGGCACGTACACCGGGACGGTCACCGGGGAGCGGCTGTCCTTCACCGGCGGGGCCCGGACCCCCGCGTCCATCGCCCGGCCGTCGACCCGTGACGTGCTGTTCTGCGACGGCGCGCTCGCGGCGCCGAACGACGGCGTCACCGGGCCGGTCGCCGCGATCCTCGGCGCCGCCTTCAACCGGTCGACCCTGCTCTCGGAGCCGCGCCAGCCGGCCGCGGACCCGGCCCGGTACTACCGGGTGCCGGTGACCAACCACTACGCGCGGGCGATGCACCAGGCGAGCGCGGACGGCGCCGCGTACGGCTTCGCCTTCGACGACGTGGCCGGCCACGCCTCCTACATTCAGGACGAGGCGCCGACGTCCGTGACGGTGACCCTCACGCCGTTCTGAGTCGGCACCCACATGGCCGGAACCGGTCACTGTGGGATTCAGGGGGCGAAACGCCGCCCGTGCCCCCACATCGGATCCCGGCCGGTCGCGGGCGGCGGTCCGCCCGTCACCGTACGTTCCGTGTCGGCGCAGGTCGGATGCCGTGTCCCCGCGCCCGGCCGCCACCGGTCGCGGCGGGCTCCGCCGTCCGGGAGCCGCCGCGGCGGTCCGGCCCCGCGTCAGCGCCGCCCGTCCCGTCCGGCCGGACGGGACGGCGGATCCCCTGGTTCGGGGATCAGCGGCCGTTCGTCTTCCTGTTTGAATCAGGGACCGGGGAGATGGAGGGTGCCGGTGACGGAGGAGGCCGCGGTCATGAGGAAGACGACGTCCGGGCGGGTGGGCCGGTGACCGCGAGAGCCTCCGGCGCAGGAGGTACGCCCTCGGTCCCGGGACGGCCGGCGACGGGGTGTCGCGCGGGACGGTGGGGCCGATGACCGCCGGGGGAGCCCCCGGCACGGACGCCGCGCCCTCGGTCCCGGGCGAACCGGCGCCCCGGCGGTACGCCGGGCGGGTCGGCCTGGTGACCGGGGGAGCCTCGGGTATCGGCGCCGCGACCGCGGTCCGCCTCGCGGCCGAGGGCGCCGCCGTGCTGATCGTCGACGTGTCCGCCGAGGGGGAGGCCGTCGCGGCGCGCGTCCGGGAGGCCGGGGGCCGGGCCAGGTACCTGGCCGGGGACGTCAGCCGGGAGGACACCTGGGACCGCGCCGCCCGCGTGGCGGAGGAGGCGTTCGGCCCCGTCGACGTCCTCGTCAGCAACGCGTACGTCGTGGACGTCGCACCGGCCCACGAGCTGTCCCCGGAGTCCTGGCGCCGCCAGATCGACGTGTGCCTGACGGCGGCGTTCCTGGGCGCGCGGCGGCTCCTGCCCGGCATCGCCGAACGCGCCGGCGCCATGGTGATCACCTCGTCGGTGCACGCCCTCGTCGGGCTGCCCGGTCACCCCGCGTACGCCGCCGCCAAGGGCGGGCTGGTCGCGCTGACCCGGCAGCTCGCCGTCGAGTACGGCCCCGCCGCGCGGGTCAACTGCGTGATCCCCGGCCCGATCATGACCGCGGCCTGGGAGCGGGTGGACGAGACCGACCGCGCGAAGAGCGTCCAGGCCACCGTCCTGCGGCGGTTCGGCGAGCCGGAGGAGGTGGCCGCGGCGATCACCTACCTCGCGTCGCCGGACGCCTCCTTCGTGACCGGCGCCGCCCTCACCGTGGACGGCGGCTGGAGCATCGCGCGGGACTCCGCGTGAGGGGCCGTGCCGGCGAACGGGACGGTGGGTGACCCGTGGCGTTCTACGGTGGCCGCGGGCTGCACGGTCAGACCGTGGAGGCCGTCGCCAACATGATCTTCGCCGGGGAGTTCCAGGAAGGCGACGGCATCGACGTCGCCGGCCTGCAGACGCGGCTCGGCGTGAGCTCCACGGCGCTGCGCGAGGCGCTGAAGGTGCTGACGGCCAAGGGCCTCATCCTCGCCCGGCCCAAACGCGGCACGTTCGTCCGGCCCCGGTCGGACTGGAACCTCCTGGACGGCGACGTCATCCGGTGGAAGTTCGCCGCCGGGCCGGACGACGCCTTCCTCCGCGACCTGCACGAGATCCGGTCCATCATCGAGCCGAGCGTCGCCGGGCTGGCCGCCTCCCGCCGCGACACCGTCCAGCTCATCGCCCTGGAGCGGGCGCTGCAGCGGATGGAACGGGCGCGCGGGGACACCGAGGTGACCGCCGCCGACGTCGAGTTCCACCGCGCGCTGCTCGTGGCCACCGGCAACGAACTGCTGATCCGGATGGACGTCATGATGGGCGCCGGCCTGGCCGGTCGCGACGCCCTGGTGCACGGAGTGGTCGGCGGCGCCGACGCGATCCCGAACCACCGGGCGGTCCTGGAGGCCGTGCGGGCCGGCGACGGCGACGCCGCCGAGGAGGCCATGCGGGCGCTGCTGCTGCGCGCCTGGCGGGATCTGCACCGCGTACGAGGCGAACACGGCGGGATTCGGGGCAGAGCACAGGAATGAAGATCGCCAAGATCGAGACGTTCCTCGTCCCGCCCCGATGGCTGTTCTGCCGTGTTGAGACCGACGACGGCCTCGTCGGATGGGGCGAGCCGGTCGTCGAGGGCCGCGCCGAGGTGGTGCGGACGGCCGTCGACGTGCTCGCCGAGTACCTCATCGGACGTGACCCGCTGCGGATCGAGGACCACTGGCAGGTCCTGACCAAGGGCGGGTTCTACCGGGGTGGCCCGGTGCTGTCGAGCGCGGTCGCCGGGCTGGACCAGGCGCTGTGGGACATCGCGGGCCGGTGTTACGGAGCGCCGGTGCACCGCCTGCTCGGCGGACCGGTGCGCGACCGGGTCCGCGTCTACGCCTGGGTGGGCGGCGACGAGCCCGCCCGGCTGCGGGACGCGCTCACCGAGCAGGTGGAGGCCGGATTCACCGCCGTGAAGATGAACGCCTCGGGCCTGCTGTCCAGCATGCCCACCGCGGCGGAGATCGGGCGGATCGTCGAACGCGCCGAGGTCGCGCGGGAGGTGCTCGGCCCTGCCCGCGACTTCGCCCTCGACGCGCACGGCCGGGCGACCGTGCCCGCGGCCCGCCGGATCCTCGCCGCCGTCGCGCCGTTCCACCCGATGTTCGTCGAGGAGCCCGTCGCCCCCGAGCACCTGTCCCGGCTCGGTGACCTGGTGAGCGGCACGACGGTGCCGGTCGCGCTCGGCGAACGGCTGTACTCCCGCTCCGACTTCCTGCCCGCCCTCCAGGCGGGGCTGTCGATCGCCCAGCCCGACCTCTCACACGCCGGCGGGATCTCCGAGACACGGCGCATCGCGGCGGTCGCCGAGGCGTACGACGTGCAACTCGCGCCGCACTGCCCGCTGGGCCCGATCGCGCTCGCCGCCAGCCTGCAGGTCGCGTTCGCGACGCCGAACTTCCTGATCCAGGAGCAGAGCGCCGGCATCCACTACAACACGGACGCGGACCTGCTCGACTACGTCCTGGACCGGGCGCCGTTCACCTTCGTCGACGGGTACGCCATACGGAACGACCTGCCCGGTCTCGGCGTCTCGGTGGACGAGCCGGCGGTACGCGAGGCCGACCGGCGACCGCACGCCTGGCGCAACCCCGTATGGCGCCACGACGACGGCTCCCTGGCCGAGTGGTGAGCGAGGCCATGGCACCCCGGACCGAGCGAGGCCGTGGCACCCTGGACGACGTGACAGGGCAGGGCATGACGGCGCACGGACCCATCGACCGGACGACCGACCGAGCCGACCGGATGACGGACCGGACAGGGGACCGGTCCGGTCGGGCGCTCGGCCGGACCGACCCCCTCTCGGAGCGCAGGACATGAGCATGACGCGGCGGCGGGCCGCGGCGGGGGGCCGCCGGCCCACCGGCCGTCAGGATGACATCGCCCGCACACTCGAGGTCGTCACCATCGGCGAGGCCATGGCCGCCCTGCGCGGCGACGGCCCGCTCCGGCTGGGCGGCCCGCTCACCCTCTCGATGGCCGGCGCCGAGGCGAACGTCGCGATCGGACTCGCCCGCCTGGGCCACCGTGTCCGGTGGGCGGGTGTCGTGGGCGCCGACGAACTCGGCGAGCTGGTGCAGCGCACCCTGCGGGCCGAGGGCGTCGACGTGGGAACGGTACGGCAGGACCCGACCGCGCCGACCGGCCTGCTCCTGCAGGAGCATCGGGTGGCTCACGTCACGCGCGTGCACTACTACCGATCCGGTTCCGCCGGATCGGCCCTGCGCGCCGACGACGCCGACGCCGCGCTGCCCGCCGCCGAACCGGCCCGGTTCCTGCACGTCACCGGCATCACCCCCGCCCTCGGCCCCGATCCGCGCCTCGCGGTCGAACGCGCCGTGCGCCGCGCCCGCGAGGCCGGCACCCGGATCTGCCTGGACGTGAACTACCGATCCCGGCTGTGGTCGCCCGATTTGGCGGCCCGGGTGCTCGGCGAGCTCCTGCCCTGCGTCGACATCCTGATCGCCTCGGAGGACGAGCTTCCGCTCGTCGCGGGCGGGGAGACCGGCGAGGAGCGTGCGGCCGGCCAGCTCCTCGACACCGGGATCGGCGAGGTCGTCGTCAAGCACGGTGGCGCGGGGGCGCGGGTCTGGTCGGCCGCCGGCGCCGTACGGATGCCCGCGCGCACCGTCCCGGTGACCGGGACCGTCGGCGCCGGTGACGCCTTCACGGCCGGCTACCTGTCCGCCGCCCTCGACGACCTGCCGATCGAGGACCGGCTCGACCGTGCCGTCACCGTCGGAGCCTTCGCGGTGGCCGCCGCCGGGGACTGGGAGGGCCTGCCCACCCGCGCCGAACTGGCGCTGCTGTCCGCGCCCGACGGCGGCACCATCCGCTGACGGCGCGCGCCCTTTCGTCAGGCTCGGGCGGCGGCGCGGACGGCGTCCTCGATCGGCGTGTCACCGCCGACGAGTTCGAGGGTCCGCCCGGCGGTGCCAGGGGTGTCGAGCAGCGCGGCGATCACCCGCGCCACGTCGGCGCGGGTCACCGTACCGCGCGGCACGGACTCCTCCAGCCGGACGCGGCCGGTCGCCGGGTCGTCGGTCAGGCCGCCCGGGCGCAGGACCGTCCAGTCCAGGTCGCGCCCGCGCAGGTCCTCCTCGGCGGCCGTCTTGGCCGCGATGTAGGCGGCCCAGACGTCGTCGCGGCCGGGCTCCGGCGGCCTGCCCGCGCCCATCGAGGAGATCTGCACGAACCTGCGGACCCCGGCCCGCTCGGCCGCGTCGGCCAGCAGCACCGACGCGGCGCGGTCGACGCTGTCCTTGCGGGCGGCACCGCTGCCCGGTCCCGCGCCCGCCGCGAACACGACCGCGTCCGCCCGGTCCAGGTGGACCGCGACGTCCTCCAGGCTCGCGGACTCCAGGTCGCAGACGACCGGGGCGGCGCCGGTGGCCGCGACGTCGGCGGCGTGGTCCGGGTTGCGGAACAGGCCGACGACGCCGTCACCGCGTGCCGCCAGCAGCTCTTCGAGAAGGAGGGCGATCTTGCCGTGTCCTCCCGCGATCACGATTCTCATGCGCTTCCCAACGTGCCGACGCCCTGAAGATCTTCCCTCGGCCCGCCGGCCGGGCTCCTCACCCCATCTCCAGCACGATCTTCCCCCGGGTGTGGCCCTCGGCGCTCAGCCGCTGTGCCTCGGCCGCCTCGCCCAGCGGGAAGGTCTTCGCGACGGTGACGTTCAGCCGCCCGTCGTCGGCCAGGCCCGCGAGCGCGGCGAGGTCGGTCGGATCCGGCCGGACGAAGACGTACCGTCCCCCGCGGTCCCGGACGGACGGGTCGATGATCGACGCCCAGCGTCCCTTGTCGGTCAGCAGCCCCGGCGTGACGTCGATGGCCTCGCCGCCCACGAGGTCGAGGGCGGCGTTCACGCCGCCCGGTGCCAGGCGACGCACCTCGTCCGCGAGGCCCGGCCCGTACGCGACCGGTTCGGCGCCGAGCTCGCGCAGGTAGTCGTGGTTGTGCGGGCCGGCCGTGCCGATGACGCGGGCGCCCTTGGCGCGGGCGATCTGCACGGCGAACGAGCCGACGCCGCCGGCGGCCGCGTGGACGAGCACGGTGTCGTCGGGAGTGATGGCCAGGGCCTTCGTGAGCGCCTGGTAGGCGGTCAGCCCGGCCAGCGGGAGCCCGGCGGCCTCGGCCCAGGACAGTCTCTTCGGCTTGCGGCCCAGCGTGCGCAGCGGCGCCGAGACCAGTTCGGCGTACGTGCCGCGGCCGATGTGGTCCTCCCGGACGTACCCGATGACCTCGTCACCGGGGGAGAACTCGCTGACGGCCGGGCCGACCCGCTCGACCACGCCCGCCATGTCCCAGCCGGGAATGACGGGGAAGTCCGTGGTGAACAGACCGTCGAGGTTCCCCTCCCGGATCTTCCAGTCCACCGGGTTCACCCCGGCCGCCTTCACGCGTACCAGCACGAAGTCCGGTCCGACCTTCGGATCGGGCGCCTCGGTGAGTTCGAGTACGTCCGGGCCGCCGTAGCGGTGCATCGTTATCGCTTTCACACCACCAGCCTTACCAGCGTCCGCTCGCTAACACCTCGATCGGCGCCGGGCCGCGCCGGGAGCGGCCCCTTCCGGGGCGGCCCGGCGTGGAGCGCGTTGTCCTCAGCGGAACCGGGCGTAGCCGGCCAGCCCCAGCAGGAGGAGTGCCGTGGGGCCGAGCACGACGAGCGCGGTCAGCAGGACACCGCGGCCCAGTTGGTACGTGAGGGGAACGAGCCGTTCGGACCGGCCGGGGGCACGCCACGCGCCCCGCCCTTCCGCCGCGCCCGCCCCTGCCGCGCCCGATTCCGGCGCGATCGACCCCGGCGCGTCCGATTCCGCCGGGCCGCGGTCCGGCCCGTCGATCGGCAGTCCGACCGCCCAGCCGAACAGGTCGGCGAGCGCGGCCGACGGGGTGTCGAGGCCGGAGGCGAGGTAGCGGACGTGCCCGGCGGTGCGGTCGAGCGTGCGGATCGTGTTGCCGAGACCGACGCCCTCCAGCCAGCCGCGAACGTCCTCCTCGACGTCCCGGCCGACCGACGTCCGGCGCAGGACGTCGGCCTTGGTGACGACCACGGCGATGCGACGATGCCGGCCCTGGTCGGCGCGGGAGCGCAGGTCGGCCAGCAGCCGCTGCAGCGTGTCGGCGGGGTCCTCCTCGGACGTCGCGGTCGCCTCGACCAGCAGCCGTTCCTCACGGGACAGCGCCGGGCGCAGCTCGGGCAGGGCGAACGGGTCGATGACGAACAGCAGCGCCTCGCCGTGGTCGAGGTAGCGCAGCCGCTCGACCCGCGTCGCCCCGGTGTGCAGCTCACCGGCCGGGTCGAACAGGTAGAGGATCCGGTGGCCCGCGGGCAGCGTCACGTCCAGCATCGTCGCGGCGGGCAGTTCCGGCCCGGTCTTGGCCAGGCGTCCGCCGGCGTCGAGTTCGGCCAGGGCGTCGGCGTAGGCGCCCGCGTCGCGCGCCTCGACGAACTCCGCCCGCCCACCGGACGCGGCGGCGCCGGCGCGCAGCGCCCGTACCGCCAGGAACATCAGCGTGGTCTTGCCGGCGGCGGGCCCGCCGACGAACGGCAGCGGCTCGACCCGCGCCCGGCCGATCCGCCCGGGCAGTGGGCGTCCGCAGTGCGGGCAGTAGGCGCTGAGCCGGAACCGGCCGAGCAGGATCGTCGTGGGCAGCCGGGCGCCGCACCGGCAGACGTGCCGGAACGCGCCCAGCCGGTTCGGCACCAGCCGGAAGTGCCGCGCGTCGCAGTTCGGGCAGGCGTACGCGGGCAGCGCCAGCCGCTCGTAGCAGCCCGGATGGGGACAGGCGAGCAGGATCCGGCGGTAGGCCGTCCAGAGCCGCTCGACCGTCCCGAGCACCAGGACGCAGGCCGACCAGGCGACCAGGCCGGCGGCCGCCACCGACACGGTCACCACGGCGAAGGCCACGGCGGCGACGGCCAGCGGCAGGGCCGACAGCAGGATCCCGGCGCACAACCCGAGCCAGATCGGGAACACGGCGAGCCCCTGGGGAAGAGGCAGCATCCGCGCCGTCAGCGTGGTGACGGCCCCGCGCGCCTCCGCCAGGCACCAGGGGATCGTCCGGAGCGTCAGCGTCCGGACGTCCCGCCAGACCTGGTCGAGGAGGTACTGCGGGTACACCGGGTCCGGTGCGTCGGCCGCCGGCCGCGGCACGGCGGACGGCCCGTCCAGCCTGACGGCCGTCAGGGTCCGCCACGCGACGACGGCGAACCGGCCGATCCCCGCGCCGGTGGCCGCGACCAGGGCGACCGGTACGGCGACCGGGACGACGAACACGAACTCGACCCACACCAGGCCGGCCCAGAGGCAGAACAGCAATACGTAGACGACGGGCATCGCGTCACGCCCCCCGCCGCGCGCGCCGCCATGCCGCGGCCAGTCGCGGGTCGCGATCGGTGAGCGCCGACTCGACCTGCCGCCGGGCGAACCTCCCCAGCCCGTCCGCCCACGCCGCGAGGGCCGCGACGGTCACCCCGGCCTCCGTGAGGCGTGCCTCGACCTCCGCCAGGTCCGTGCGGCCGTGCCGGTCCAGGTCGGCGGCCGGCCAGGGTTCCGCCAGGTCGTCGCGTACGGCCTCGGGCGCCGCGACGAGCATCCGGGCCCGCGCCGCGGGCGAGCGGCCGGCGAAGACGCGGGAGACACCGGCCAGCGCGCGTTCGTGCAGCGGCTCGCCCCGCCGCAACGTGGTCAGGAACCCGGCGACGTCCTCCTCGGAGCCGACGCGCAGCGCCCGCTCGTAGGTCAGGACCATGCGCGCCGCGCCGGCCAGGGTCGGCAGCCGGTCATGGATCAGCCGGGCGAGCCGTACGCCCTCCTCGGCCTCCAGCGGCAGGCCGTCGAACACCCGGCGGGGCAGGGCGTGCAGGACGGCGAACCGCCGCATCGCCGGGCCCAGCCGTTCCACCAGCCACCGGCACTCCGGCACCGTCGGCGGCTCCGTCCACAGCACGCCGAGCAGGTCTTCGACGTCGGGCAGGCCGTGGGGCTCGAGCTCGACCAGCGCGGCGGTGGCCGTCAGGCGGTCGGCGCGCGCGGACAGGACCAGGCCTCCGGTGCGGGGGGCACGCGTCCAGTCCCGGTCCCCGAGCGCGGCACACGCCTCAGGCGTCAGCATCGCCCGCCGGACCACCGGGAGGCTCGCCTCCAGCCCGGCCACCACGCCGGAGACCATCGCCTCCCGCCAGAGCGGCGGAGTCGCCTCGACCGCCGCGGCCACGTCACCCGCGCCACGCCGCGCGCAGGCGGCCGCCGCCGCGACCAGATGGTCGGCGTCCACCGCGCCGCCGACCTGGACCGCGAGGTCGACGACCCCGGCGAGCGCCCGCAGGTCCGGCGCTCCGGTCATCGCCGCCCGGAAGTCCTCCGGCAGCCCGTCGCGCAGCCGTACCCCGGTCAGCCGTGGCCGTAGCGCCGGGTCGGCCAGGGCCAGCCGGACACAGCACTCGGCCGCCTCCGGCACCGCGTCCGCCAGCGCCGCCGCCAGCTCGAAGCCGACCGCGGGCAGCGCGGGCCGCAGCGACGGCCAGGTCCAGCCGGGCACCCCGCGGGCGCGGACCAGTCCGGCGGCCACCGCCTGCTCACCGGCGGAGACGGCCGTGTCCCCTCGGCACAACGCGAGCAGCGCCGCCGCGCCGTCGAGCGCGGACACCCCGCCGTCCCGGAGGTGCGGGGAGCCGCCCGCCGCGCCGTCGGGCGAGGGGACCTCTCCGTTCCGCGCGGGACGCGCGCCGCCCGCCGCCGCAGAGCCGGCCGAGGGGGCCTTCCCGTTCGGATGCGCGCCGCCCGTCGCCGCGCCGTCGGGCGGCACCTCCCCGTCCTGGAAGTGGCGCGGCGCGCCCGCCGTACCGCCGGGCGAGGAGGCCTCCCCGTCGGCGGAGCGCCGGGAGTCCCGCGCCGCCGCGTCCTCGAGCGCGCCGGGGCCCTGCGGTCCGTCGGCGATCAGCTCCCCGACCGCGTCGATGCCGTCCAGGTCACCGGTCCGCCAGCAGTCCGTGATCACCCGCGCGAACCGGCCCGGCCGCGCGCCGTCCGGGGCGAACGGTTCGTCGAGGCGGAAGCCGCCGTCCGGGCAGGCGGCCGGGACGGTGCCGACTATGACCTGCGGCGCGGCGTCCGGGTCGGCGGCGTATGTCGTGAACGAGAGCCGCGCCGCGAGGTCCGCGGGCAGCGAGTACGACGCCACCGCGATCCACCGGGCGACGACCTCGACGTCCTCGGCGACCAGGACCACCCGGCCGTGGCCCGCGTCCACCACCGTGGCGACGGCGTCGAGAAGCGCGGTGAGGCGGTCGTGCGCCCGCTCGCCGCCGAGCCGTCCGACGAGCGACTCTGGGTCGAACGCCGTGCCGGGCGTCAGGACGGCCGCCGCCGGATCGTCCGCCGGCACGGCGGCGTCCCACAGGGGAGAGTCCCAGAACTCGATCGGCCGCAGTCCCTCCATCTCCTCCGGGGTGGCCACGATCGCCTGTCCGAGGAAGTTGCCGTACCGGCCCGAGTAGTCGCGGCCGGTGTACCGGCAGCGGGCCAGCACGGCGTATTTGTCCGCGCGGCCGTAGGTCAGCGCGGTGGGGAAGCCCGCCAGCTCCTCGGGGCCCGGCGCGGACGGCGCCCCCGGCGGCGGCCGGTACGCCATGTACGAGGTGACCGCGCCGATGACGTCGGGCGGTGTGTCCGGGCTCATCTCGACGAACTGGAAGCCCGACCGGCCCGTCGGCCCGCGCTCGACCGAGGTGTAGTCCAGCCGCCAGATCATCCGCGGGCCCCGTCGAGCATCCCGAACCGGTACAGCAGCCACAGCAGCGGATCCTCGACGCGGTACGGACGGATGCCCCCCGTACCGACCGCGCCGTCGCGTGGCAGACCGCCCAGCGCGGAGACCCCGAACAGGCCGTACTCGGCGTACTCGTGCCCCAGGTAGCGGTCGAGCTCGCCGGCCTGCCAGTCGTACAGCAGCGCGCGGACCTGCTCCTGCACGGCCTCCCGGTCGTCCAGGTCGAGCGCGTCGGTCCGCTCGCGGTGGCGCTGCAGCGCCCCGTCGAGCGGCAACGCGTCGACCTTGGTGAGCGCCACGGCGGCGGGGACCGGCAGCCGCCTGCCGTGCGGGACGTCCCGGCCGGCGCGCAACAGCTCGGTGACCCGGGCGATGACGTTGACGGGGTCGCCGTCCGGGTCGCCGTCCCCGGTCTTCAGCTCCAGGGGGTCGATGAGGAAGATGATGGCGTCGGCCGCCGCGAGATAGCGCAGGTGCAGGTCGGTGACGTCCCGGCTGCGCAGGTCCTCACCCGCCGTGTCGAACAGCACCAGCGTCAGGGACATGTCCCGCTGCCGCAGCCGCCGGCGCCGGGTCCGGGTGAGGAGGTACACCAGCGGGTCGCGCGGCGTCGTCACCGCGCTGGCGGTCGCGGGCAGCAGCCGCCGCTCTCCGAACAGCGGCCGGTGGAAGTCGCGCTTGTAGCGCTCGATCGTCCGGTCGTCGCAGGCGACGAGCGAGGTGCCGAGTTCCGCGCCGATCCGGTGCGACAACTCGTGCAGCAGCACCGCGATGTAGGTGCTCTTCCCGGAGTTCTTCGCGCCGACGAGGGCCACGATCTTGCCCGGCGTCTCGCAGTACGCCGCGGGCAGCGGGTTGTGGCATTCCGGGCACGCGCGGCGGGCCGTGGTCTGCCCGCACTCGGGGCAGACCGCGCGGCGGGCCGGAGCCCGGCCGATCCGCAGTCGCGCCGGCGACTCCGGCGGGCCGAAGACCGGGGGCAGCGAGGCGGCCGCCGCGGAGCCGGTGTAAGCGGCGAGCCGCTCGTCGAGCCGCGGCGCGCAGCCGGGGCCGCGTCCAGGACCGCCCGCGCAACGGAACGCGATCCGTTCGCGCTCCACCCGCGCGAAGCAGTAGGGACAAGTGATCGACGGCATCAGCCCTCGCGTTCCGGTCGAGCGTCCCCCCGCCCGGAGGCCGTGCGGGAGCCGGGGCGGTCGTGTCCCACGTCGTATCCCATCCTCAGCCCACCTTCAGGTGGCGGACCGGGGGGTCACGCAGGTCGATTGTGTCGTCTTCGGCAAAGCAGCGCAGCCAGTACGGCCGGGCCAGGCGCGGCAGCGCGACCTCGAGGCGCGCGGGCACGTCGACGTCGTCCCAGGCCATCACCGTCCGGCCGTCGCCGGGCCGCTGCGGCATGGGGCCCGACCTGGTCACCAGGACCAGCCGCCGCAGGCGTACGGGGACGGCGGCGGACAGGGTGACGGTCAGCGGGCCGCGCAGGCGGGGGCGGCGCACCTCGTAGCCGACGGCGGTGCGGCCCGGCACCACGGTGGTCACGGGCGAGCCGGTGACCCGCCGTCCCCGCGCCGTCCCCGCCGCGGCGACCTCGATGGTGACCGTCTCGTCCGCGGGCGCCGGGAGGCGCACCCCGCCGTGGGCGTCGTACCCGGCACGGCCGACGGGCAGGCGGCGCGCGTCGCCGGTGCCCGACCACCAGGCGACCTCGACCTCGGTGACGTCCGGCGGCCAGTCGAACCCCAGGATGATCATCTCGCCGCGCCGCTGGGCGATCAGTTCGCGTGGAGGCGTCAGGCTCACGTGCTCGCGGTACGCGCCGACGGTGGCGAGGTCCCCGGCGACCGACACGGACAGCAGCACGCCCGGGCCCGTCTCGACCGTGAGGCCGCCCGGAGCGGGGACCGCGCGCAGCACCCGGCCCACCCGCCGAACGTCCTCCAGCGGCAGGGTCGTGCCGGCCGGCCAGGGCGGCGGCCCGTCCATCGCGACGAGCTCGACCTCGCCGTCGGCCGGCGGGTCGAAGGTGACGACGAGCCGCCCGGCGGGGTCGTGCTCGACGTCGAACCCGGTCACGGGGCCGGGCCGGGCGGCGGGCGTCGCGGCGGCGTGCACCCCGGCCGTCACGGTCTCCCCGCCGTCGGCGCCGAGGTACGCGGCGGCGATGCGGTAGTGGTAGGTCGTCCCGTTGCGTACGGTCTCGTCGCGGAAACCGGTGCGCGCCGCCGGGACGGGCGTGCCGTCCCGGGTCACGATGACGCGGATCGCCTCGGGCGGGCAGGACCAGCGGGCCGCGACCACGCCGTCCGCGGCGGTCACGGTGACGTCCGCCGGCTCGGGACGCACGAGGACCGGCCCGGCGACCGCGGGCGCCGACGCCGCCGAGCCGCGTACGGCGAACACCGCGTAGTAGACGGGCGCGTTGAGGGGAGGCGCGGGGTCACGGGCGTGCGCCGCCTCCGCCGCGAGCCGCTCCCCGTCACCGGGGTGCCGGGGGACCCGCCCGAGGCAGCGCAGCACCACGTACCCGATCTCACCGACGCGGGACGGTGACGGCGACCAGGACAGCGCGACGGCGGCGCCGTCGACGGCCGCCTCGAGCCGTCCGGGCGCCCGGGGCGGCAGCCCGGCCTGCAGCTCGGCGGCGCCGGGCAGGTCGCCGACCAGCCGCAGCGCGTCGGCGAGCCGCAGCCACGCCCCGTCGGGGTCGGACAGCAGGAGGGACGCCGCCTCCTGGCGTAGCGCCGTCGCCGCGGCCACCCGCCGCCGTGCCTCGTCCGCGAGGACCCGCGCGTCGTCCGCCAGGGCCCGCCCGCCGCCGGCCGGCTCGCCGGCGAGCTCGGCCAGTTCGGCGGCCGCCTGCACCTCGCCGGCGTCGATGAGGTCGCGCAGCCGCGCGGCCAGGCCGCCCGCCGGGGCGGTCTCCCGCCGGACCGCGAAGACCAGGCGGCGCGCGTCGTCGCGGTCCACTCCGAGCTCGTCGGCGGCGTACCGCAGCAGCGCGCCCTCCGAGGCCCGCTGCTGGTGCCGTTCGCGCAGCCGCGCCACGACGTCGTACCGCACCAGCTCCGCCAGTCGGGCGCCGACCTGACGCACCGCGACCAGGACCGTGTCGGCGTTGGTGCGGTTCCCGTCGTGCGGCCGCCGGCTCCACTGCTCACCGACCCGCTGTGCCGCGGGCCGCAGGTCGGGGGTTCCTCCGAGGACCCGGCCGGCGTGCGGCTCGCCGGTCAGGAACTCGCGAAGGTGCCGCAGGCCGAGGGCGTCCAGCGCGTCACGGGCCCGCGCGTACCCGGCGTAGGGCGGTGCGGCCGGCAGCGGGTCCGGCTCCCGGATCTCGATGCCGGCGGCGCGGGCGACGTCCGCGGCCTCGCCGCCGATCTCCCGCAGGTCGGCGGGCGACAGCATGCGCAGGTCCCCGGCGGCGTCCAGCAGCCGGTCCCGCAGCTCGGCACGGCGGCGTCCGGCCCGGTCGCCCGCGGCGGCGATCTCGGCGCGCAGCGGTGCCAGGTCGCCCGCCGCCGCCCGCTCGAACAGCGGCGCGAGCCTCAGATGCTCGCCTTCGAGGCGGTCGACCAGCCGGCGGAACCGCAGCTGGCCCCGTGCCTTGCGCCAGCAGGTGCGCACGCGTTTGACCCGGTCGGCCACCTCGCGGGCGACCAGCGGATCCGGCAGGGCGTACCGCAGGCGCAGGTCGTCGGGCGGCTGGTCCCCGGCCGCCCGGGCGGGCTCCAGCACCTCCCGGACATAGCGCCGTTCGTCAAAGACCACTAGTCGACGCGTATGTGGGCCAGGTCGGTGCGCGACTGGTGCACCTCTTCGTCGGACATGCCGCCGACCCGTACCTCGAGCGTGAGCTCCTCGGTGGTCTCCTTCTCCACGGCCGTGACGTGCAGCAGCCCGGAGGTGTCGAGGGCGAACGTCACCTCGATGGGCCAGCCGGCGGGTTTGCCGGGCGGGATCTTCAGCTCGCCGTCGGCGATGGGCGTGTTGTGGGCGACCTCGGTCGACTCCGTGCTGCCCGCCTGCTCGACCACGATGATCTTGACGATCGTCTGGTCCTCCTCGACGGTGCCGAACTCGCGGGTCTTGCCGCGGGGAAGTGCGTCGTTGGCGTGCACGAGGTGGACGACGTGCTCCTGCTCGGTGTCCGGGTCCAGCGCGATGATGCCGAACGCGCGGGAGGCCACGGTCGTGATCTGCCGGGCCGCCATTCGCTCCTGCTCGGTCTCGGACAGGCCGGCCCGGGTCGCCAGGTCGAGGGCCTGGTCCGTCTCGCCCTTGGCCAGGAGCTGACGGTAGGTCTCCTCGAAGGCGTACAGCGCGGCGCCCTTGGCGACCGCCAGGTCGGGGTCCTGCAGGCGGGGGCTGAGGGCCAGCTCGCCGGCCAGTCGCCGCTGCACGGCGGGCATCTTCGTGGAGCCGCCGACGAGCACCAGGTCGTCGTAGTCGGACACGCCCTTGCCCGCCGCAGTGGCGAGCGTGCGGCCGGTGATCTCGATGGTGCGGTCGAGCAGGTCCTTGGTGATCTCCTCGAACTTGTCGCGGGTCAGCTCGACCGTCGCGACCCGGCCCTCGTGCATGACGCGGACGACGTGCCGGGTGCGCAGCGACAGGGCCTTCTTGGCCTCCTCCGCGTCGTGCCGCAGTTGCTGCTCGGTGTGCTTGTCGTCGAGGGGGTCGCCGACGTCGGGGTGCTCCTCGGCGAACCGTCCGGCGAGGTACTCGACGACCCTGGCGTCCCAGTCGGCGCCGCCCAGCTCGTGGTCGCCGTCGGTGCAGACCACGGAGATGTCGCCGCCGCGCAGGGTGATGACCGTGGTGTCGAAGGTGCCGCCGCCGAGGTCGTACACCAGGATCGTGCGGTCCGCGGACCCGCCGTCGGCGTCCAGACCGTCGGCGGCCGTCGAGGGGTTGAGCACGCCGTACGTGATGGCGGCGGCGATCGGCTCGGAGATGATGTCGATGACGTTCAGGCCGGCGATGCGGCCGGCCTTGCGGGTGGCGTCCCGCTCGGCGGCGCCGAAGTAGGCCGGCACCGTGATGACGACGTCGCGGACCTCCTCGCCGGTGGTCGACGTCGCGTCGGCCACCAGCTTGCGCAGGACGAACGCGGAGATCTCCTCGGGGGAGTAGTCCCGCTCGTGCAGCTCGCGCGGCACCTCGTGGCCCATGTCCCGCTTGATCAGGCTGACCACCAGGTCGGGGAACAGCACCGCGGTGTCCTTCGCCGGCGCGCCGACGACGACGTTGTCGGCCGACTCGAAGTAGACGACCGACGGCGTCGTGTCGGTGCCCTCCATGTTGCGCAGCACGGCCGGGCGGCCGACGTCGTCGATGCGCGCGATGCACGAGTGGGTCGTGCCCAGGTCGATACCGTAGACAGCCATCTCAATCTCCTCCGACGGGTTCGGCCGCCACCCGGGCGACGATCACCTCGGCACGTCGTGCGATCCGGTCACCTCGGACGAAGCCGGCCCGCTGCACCCTGGCGACGGTGCCGTCGAGCTCCGCGTCGTCCACGTCCTGGACGCCCGCCGGACGGTGCCGCGCCGGGTCGAACGCCTCACCGGCCGTCACGGGCATCCGCTCGACGCCGGTGCGGGCGAGCACCTCGGCCAGCTCGTCGGCGATCGCCGCCAGCAGCACCGGCGTGTGGGCCGCGTCCACCGTCTCCCGCTCGGCCTCCCGCCGCACCAGGTCGTAGAGGCGGTACAGCGCCGCGCGCACCGGCTCGAACGCCGCCTGCAGCTCGCCGTGGCGCAGCCGCTGGTTGTCCTCGTACAGCCGGTCGATGACGCGCTCGCGGTGCGCCGCCCGCTCGTGCTCCCGGCCGACGGTCTCGGTCAGGCCGGCCAGCAGCGAGCGGATCTCGTCGAGCGACGCCGCGCCGGACGGCCCGGGGCCGCCGGGCGACCCGCCCCCGGCCGGCGGAGCGCCGGCCCCCTCGCCGGCGGGACCGCCGGGCACCCCGGCGGAGCGGCCGGCGGCGCCCGCCGGCGGGGGGGGGGCGGGGAGGCGGCGCACCGGGAGGGGCTGGCCGGG